>DASYUV010000182.1:0-9886 GCA_036000865.1 Binatia bacterium
CACTCAAGAACATTCCGGAAGATTTGCACGCCATGCTCAAGGAAAGCGCCGAGAGAAACCGCAGGAGCTTGAATAGCGAGATACTCGCCCGGCTGGAGCGCGAACTTGCGGCGCCGACAATCGATCCCAGGGCTCATGCCAAGGAGCTGAAAACCTTTACTGCCCGCCTGCCCAAGGTCGAGCACGCACGGGTAGGCCGTTACAAGCGCCAGGGCCGGGCGTGATTGTCGTTGACAGCAACGTCATCGCCTACTGCTGGATAAACGGTCCGCTCACCGCGCTTGCGCAAAGCGTACGCGTGAAAGATCCGGAATGGCACGCGCCATTACTCTGGCGCTCGGAAATGCGCAACATCCTGACCGGCTATCTCCGGGACGGGAGCATGGACGCATCGCAGATTTCGCGCGTGATGGATGCCGCCGAGCGCGCGCTCGAGGGCGGCGAACACATTGTGCCCAGTCCTCCAGTGCTCGAGGCTGCCGGCAGGTCGCGGCTCTCTGCGTACGATTGCGAATTCGTCGTTTTGGCATCCGTGCTCGCCGTGCCGCTTGTCACAGCGGACAAGGCGATACTCAAGGCGTTTCCGGGACTGGCGATGACTATGGAAGTTTTTGTGGCCGGGCAGGTTTTGCGATCCTGATTCGCTACTAAACCTTACACCCAACGCAGAGGCGCAGAGGACGCAAAGGTCGCAGAGGAAAAGCAAAGACAAGGAAAGTGGAGAGGCGCCAATCCGAATGTTGATCGGTGCAGTAGGGACTATATGAGTTGCCACGGCAGGATGTGGTCCTGATCAAGACATTTGATGCAAGCCGGGAACGTCGCATATCGCGGACCACCGGGGCATCCCCCGTTGCGAGTATGTCAATATTGACATATACTAACTTGCAATGGCTGCCATCGACAAGCCGCTGGTCTGGCTTCACGGCGAGGTCAAGTCGCCTCCATTGTCTTCCGCCGCGAGACTTGAGACCGGCCTCCTGCTGCGAAAGCTGCAACGAGGCGAAAGACTTGGAATGCCATATTCCAGACCCATGCCGTCGATCGGCCCGCGGTGCCATGAACTGCGCATCAACGACGAGAGTGCCACATGGCGGATCGTTTATCGGATCGATTCCGATGCGATCGTGATCCTGGAGGTCTTCTCCAAGAAGACGACGCAGACACCCAAACCGGTTATCGAAAACTGCAAGCGACGATTGAAGGACTACGACAGTGATTGAAAGCAAACGCAAACGCCTGGAAACCAAAGGCTGGAAGATCGGTTCCACCCGGGATTTTCTTGACCTGAACGATCAGGAAGAGGCCTATATAGAGCTGCGCCTCAAGCTCGCGGACGCGCTGAAGCGTCAACGAATCAGCCGGAATCTGACGCAAGAGGATCTCGCAAAGGCGATGAGCTCGAGCCAGTCGCGGGTCGCAAAAATGGAAGCCGGCGATGCCTCCGTTTCGCTCGATCTTCTGGTTCGGTCGCTCCTGGCCATGGGCGCCTCCAACAGCGATCTCGCGAAAATCATCGCCGGGTCCCATGTCCGCCAGAAGGCCGCTTAGCGATGCATCGTATATGCAATTTGCCAAGCCAGACCCCGTGAAGGCCCCCATGAAGACCCCATGAAGGCCCAGCGAGTTGCCGGCCATGAACCTCACTTTCAAATCGCTGCATCCCACCTTCGTCGCTGAAGTCAGCCCGGTTGATCTGCGAACTGTCTCCGACCGCGCCACCCTGCAGCAGATCCGCGCGGGCATGGACCGCTACGCGATACTGGTTTTCCGCGAGCAGGCCTTTTCCGGCAGGGAGCAGGTGGAGTTCGCGCAACGCTTCGACGGCCAACTCCACGCCAAGACCGGCGCGGCGGCGATCACCAGAAACCGCTTCGGCAACGAGGCGCTGACGGACATTTCCAATGTGGACGAGGGCGGCGAGATCTTGCAGTCGAACGACCGGCGGCGCCAGTACTTGCTGGGCAACCGCCTGTGGCACACGGATGCGTCCTTCCATGACCCGCCGGGGCGCTACTCGATGCTGTTCTCGGTGGTCGTGCCGCCGGTGCCGGCGGACACGGAATTCGCCGATATGCGCACCGCTTACGATGCCCTGACCGATTACATGAAGGCGCAACTCGAAGGCTTGCGTGTACAGCATTCGATTGCCTATTCGCGCTCCACGCTGGGCTTCGAATTCTCCGAGAAGGAAACGGAGACCCTCAAGGGCGCGGTGCATCCGCTGGTCCGTACCCTGCCCAACGGGCGCAAGTCGCTCTACCTCGCCTCGCATGCGGCTTCGATCATCGACTGGCCGGTGCCGGAAGCGCGCCTGCTGCTGCGGGACCTGACCGAGCACGCCACCCGGCCGCAGTTCGTTTACCAGCATTCGTGGCGTGTGGGCGACCTGGTGATCTGGGACAACCGCGCCACCATGCACAGGGGAATGCCCTTCGACGACAAGAAGTACCGGCGCGAATTGCGCCGCGTGACCACGCTCGACGTTCCGATCCCGGCTCACCTGCGATCTTAACGCCTACACCCAACACAGAGGCACAGAGAACACAGAGAACACAGAGGACACAGAGATAGAACGGGAATGAATTTGAGTAGTGGTTGATGTCCAATTTCGGTGCACACTTTGCAGATGTTGATAGTCGCCAATTCACACGTAGAACAATGAAAACATCAATCACGTTTTCCTCCGTGACCTCTGTGTCCTCTGTGCCTCTGTGTTGGACTGAGTCAGGTTGGGTTGAGACAAGCTTATGGAAATGCGCGTCCTAGGAAAAACCGGGCTCAAGTTCTCAGTGCTGAGTTTCGGCTGCGGCGCCGTCGGCGGCCTGATGGTGAAGGGCGCGGGGGCCGATCAGGAGCGCGCGGTCGCGCGGGCGATGGAATTCGGCATCAACTATTTCGACACCGCGCCGATGTATGGCAACGGCGAATCCGAGCGCAACCTCGGGCGGGTGCTGAAGGCGCTGAAACGGCCGAAGGTTTATGTCGGCACCAAAGTATTCGTTGAAGCGACCGGTGACATCGGGAAGTTCATCGCGGATTCCATGGAAGCGAGCTTGAAACGCCTGGGCCTCGACAGCGTTGATCTCTACCAGTTGCACAATCCGATTTCCGAATCGAAACGCGAAGGAACCATCGATCCGAAGTCGGTGCGCGAACAGGTCCTACCCGCCTTCGCGCGCTTGCGGAAGCAGGGAAAGGCGCGCCATTTCGGGTTTACGGCCTTGGGCGACACCCCGGCCATTCACAGCGTTCTGGATGCTTTCGAATCAGCCCAGGTGAGCTACAACCTGCTCAATCCCAGCGCGGGCGCGAAGCTGCCGGCAAACTACCCCGCCCAGGATTACGGCAATCTCATTGCGCGCGCACATGCAAGCGGTGCCGGGACCATCGGAATAAGAGTATTGGCGGGCGGCGCGTTGAGCGGGGTCGAAACCCGGCATCCGCTCGGCATGCAGAGCGTAGACCCGATCGGCTCCGCCTTAAGTTACGCCGGCGATGTGGCCCGTGCGGTCCGGTTCGGGGAGGTCGTCAAGCGGGGGTTCGCGCAGAGCCTTGTCGAGGCCTCGATACGCTTCGTCCTGTCGAACACGGTTCTCACCACGACGCTGGTGGGCCTCTCCACCCTGGAACAACTGGAGCATGCCGCGCAGAGCGCGACGAAAGGGCCGCTGCCCGCCGACGCGTTGAAGCTCATCTCGACCATTCAGCAAGGGTTCGTGGGGGAGGCTCGCTAGGTGTACGTCGCGAATCGGGCACAGTTATGCAACATGCCAAGCTTGCTAAGACTGTCTGATCCAACCTAACTAAGGCTTACACCCAACGCAGAGGCGCAGAGGACGCGAAGGACGCAGAGGAAAAACCGAAGACAAGGAGAAGGGAGATACTACAGTCCGGACTTTGATGCGCGCAGTGACGATTATTTTCCGGACCCCATACCAGGAAAATCACTGCTAGTGCACTGCGGCCACCTGCGCAACGTGATAACCGGGAAGCTCTGGTGGGGATTTTAGGAACGATCTAGAGTATGACGGACGAGAACGTTACCAACGAGAAGTCGCAAGAATAGATATTGCCATTCAATTAGAGATATTAAGAAACTATCATAAGGGGGCCGTCAGTGAATATCTTGAGCGCTCTACTAGCGAGTGGCTTGAAAAACATTAGACGATTTGGGCAAAGCCTACGAAGGATCGTTTCGTGGTGTACTGACAATATCTACTTTGACGCGGCAATAGAATTTATTACTGTATACCTGCTTTCAAATCTACCTTTTCTGTTCTTGATTCTTTCGCACTACCTCAATACCCCTGGCATACAACTTTCTTGGGCAGAGAGTTTCAATGTTATTAAAGAGAATTGGAGAGCGGGAGAAATCCTAATTTTTGTATCCGCGTTGTTAGCGCCATTTTGCTACGTAATGTATCTGTACAACCGGGCTAGACGACATATGCCGGGATACTGGTACTTTCTGATAGTGCTGTTATTCCTATATCCAGCCTCTTCATACATTTTCGCTCACGATCGACTGGCGGCAATAAGGAACGAGAATTTTGTGCAAAATTCCTCGCTGACTTTGTACAGCATGGCGTTGGCAATCTGGTACATGGGCCTCGTATTCCAAAGAAGATTGGCAAAACCCCCCATTGATGACAGTAGTGGACGCGCTGATCGGATGGCGGAGCAGCTCTCGCAGGGGGGCGCATGAAAAAGTCCGGAATCACGAAGATCTCTGCGCTACCGGTCAATCAACCTATCGGCGAATTTTACGTAGGGGTTATAGATGCTAGGGATTTGCTTGATATAGCCTACGCTGACATTCGAGAAATTGAGCGCGACCTAGACAATTACCTTGGAATCCAGAGGAAGCTGAGTCCTACCAGAGTAAAGGAACTGTGTGAGTATGTTAATACGAAGGATGCGACGTTTCCGACCTCAATTATTTTGGCAATCGAAGAGCAGTGTGTCGAATGGAATGAGACGAAGCATCTCTTGACCGTGCATTCTACTGACGAAATCGAGTATGGGAGAGTCGCCAAAATTCTCGATGGACAGCATAGAGTGGAGGGCCTGAAAGCATTGAGGGAGAACGTTGCCTTTAACATAAACGTGACGATTTTCGTTGATGCAGACATTGCAGATCAGGCAAATATTTTTGCAACGGTAAATTTGGCGCAGACGAAAGTGAATCGCAGCCTCGTTTACGACTTGTTTGATTATGCGAAATCAAGAAGTCCGCAGAAGACATCTCACGATGTAGCCGTTGCACTGGATCGGGCGAAAGGGGGGCCGTTCTATCAACGCATAAAGAGACTGGGTACCAGAACGATTGGTAGGACTGGCGAAACGCTCACGCAAGCTACGGTTGTTACCTGCTTGCTTGAGATGATCTCACCAAATGCGATGGTCGATCGCGATCAGCTCTTGAGAGGGAAAAAACTGAAACATGCGGAGGGCCGCAAGCTGCAAGACTATCCATTCCGAAATTTATTCATTGACGAGCAAGACTTAGATATTGCTAAGATTGTTTCAAATTATTTTGAGGCGGTGAAACAAAAATGGCCTATCGCGTGGGAAGATCGCGCGAAGGGCAATATTTTGGCTCGCACTAATGGGTTCCGAGCATTCGTCCGAGTGTTGAAACTCCTCTATGTCGATATTTGCGGTCTTGAAAGGATTGGGAGAAGCGTGGGCATTAGCGAATTCGCCGGCCGATTGGCGAAAGTCCGGTTAGGAGATACGGACTTCAACACGCAGAAGTATGTGCCGGGGTCAAGTGGGGAGACTACGCTGTATAACGATTTAATCGCATTCTTGAGGTTGGATCGGGTGAAATAGGGAGTTGGCGGGTCAGGCTTGGTATGCTGATTAGATTATGCAATGTGCCAAACCGGATCCCACTCCAGTCGTATCCGTTCGGGTTTTCTGTCGATTCGATAGTTCCAGCTGCCATGCGCGAGGGGAATATTCTTGCCTAAGTACACTCCTGGAAGCTTTTCGAAGAACTTTGCGTGGCATGGAACAGGTCTGCTCAAACTCCATACGGCAATTCGCGATGGGTTTGACGGAGAGCTGATTTCGGTTACCCGAAGGCATTTTCGCGAACGTTGCACAGTGCTTACGGACGATATTCAGCTAATTCCCCTTAATTTCTTTCTTCATAACACTCTCTATGGACGGGAAAACTGGGTCTCCGTGGACGAGCTGGTCTACGCCGCTGTTTCGCGAATTCAGTCGCAGTTATTTGACCGCCTCGCTCTGTTTTCCCTTCACATCAACCTCGCCGGCGATAGGATGGGGAAGAATGGAGAGGCGCAGCCGGCAATTTGGATTAAGGAATTTGTAGTTAATCGATTTTGGAGGGCCGACGCGTGGCGTCCAGACGCAACCTCGATCGAAGAGATGGACGCATTTTTCAAGGAGAATCTTCGGGCGAAGAGTGAGGTCCGAATAAAGTGTCGCAGTAACTACCGATATTTACTTCAGCAATGCGGTTATTTGGTATCGGCAATTGATGCAATAGATAGCGGTTGCGAGCAATGGATAGTATCGGCGATTTACCTCACATGGGATCGGTTTCTCTTGGACAAAAGTATCGCACTAACCAGTTCAAGGAATGAGTTCATTGATCGACTGATTGAGCTGGATGTTCACAAATTGGCTGGCACAAGTGAAGGATACGTGCGGGAGTGTGCAAATGAAATTGTAGATGACTACATTGCAACAAATGGAATCGAGCGTTTAAAGATAGTTCCACAAATTAGCCCAATACGACGACTAGTTTCCGATCACAAGAATGCGGATGACCACGACCATGCAAGTCAACGTAGTCGGGTCGATTCAGTATTGTCCGGAGAGAGCAGCGAAGACCTCGAGTTAAATTATTCTGTCGGCGAGGAAGTTAGGCGTCGACTTCGGGCGGTGGAAACTCAACTCAGAAATTCTACTCATATTAGAAAGCTTAAAAGGCTGTATGGCAACAAATGCCAGATTTGTGGGGAAAGAGTTCAAACAGAAACATCCCCTGACCGTTATTATTCCGAGGGAGCGCATATTAAACCGGTCGGAAAGCCACACAATGGTCCGGATACACCAGCGAATATTCTGATTCTCTGTCCAAATCATCATGTGGAATTGGATAGTGGCATGATCACCCTGCATCCCAAAGATTCGGAATACGTAGTTGAATCGCGAAATCTGAAGCACCCTTTTTTCGGGGTATTGGTCAGCGTGCTCAAGCAGCACAAATTGGACGCGGATTTAATTTCTTGGCATAGAGATTATTTCTCCGGCCGTAGGCGCACGCGGGGAGGTAATTAGCCGTTTGATAGTAAGGGTGTATTTTGGATGCACGATGTGTATCCAGAATGTTGACTTTGGCTCGATTCCTCGCATAAGATGGATACACACTGTGCATCCAAAGCGAGAGAACGTAAATGGATTCCGGTTTTCGAATCCGCGTTGATTCTGCATTGCGAGCCGCGTTCGTTCGTGCTTGCAAGGCTCGAGATGTTCCCGCTGCGCAAGTCCTTCGTTCTTTCATGCGAGATTTTGTGGAGCGCGCGAGTGCAGAAGCTGCGCAAAATACTTTGTTTCAAACTCCGCCTACTAAGACGCGGCGCCAAGCTAGTCGACCAGCGAAGGAGAGTGGCGGCACATGAAGAAAAATAACAACGATTCCCTCGCGCATGAATTGCTCGACTCCGTCGAAGGAAAGTTCGGTGCAATTCTCGCCGACCCGCCTTGGCAGTTTCAGAATAGAACAGGAAAAATGGCGCCAGAGCACAGGCGATTGGCTCGCTACGGCACACTAACCTTACAAGACATCATTTCGCTACCAGTGAGTGCGTTCGCAGGAGACGTGGCCCATCTTTATCTATGGGTTCCCAATGCGTTGTTACCGGAGGGGCTCGAAGTAATGAGAGCGTGGGGATTCTCATACAAGTCAAACATTGTTTGGCACAAAGTTCGAAAAGATGGCGGTCCTGATGGTCGCGGTGTAGGGTTTTATTTTAGGAATACCACAGAGCTAGTTCTATTTGGTGTAAAGGGTAAGAACGCTCGAACGCTGGACCCAGGCCGTAAGCAGGTCAATATCATTCGGACGATGAAGAGGGAACATTCGCGTAAACCGGACGAGTTGTATCAGGTGATAGAGGCGTGCAGTAGGGGCCCGTTTCTAGAATTGTTTGCGCGTGGCACAAGAAAAGGATGGAAGGCGTGGGGCAATCAGGCAATCGACTATGCTCCTACTTGGGCAACCTACTCCAATAATTCCGCTTCTGGACTAACTGGAATTCTCGCCAAGCCATCGCTCTTTGATGAATAGATAACAGGTAAGCTGAACTCTGCAGCGACTTATTGCGATTGCGTAAAATAATCCAAAGCTCGGGAATCCGACCCCTTTGTCCGTGATTTAGGATGATGTAGGCCCAATACTTGGCTTAAGAGTTAGCGAAGAGTGAGAGCGACAGAGCGACAGAGCGTCCCACAAGCCGGGTCGGACCACGCCAAGTTTCTGATTCTCTGATTTAAGGGCAAGAAAAAGAGCCCAGATCTGCTCTTAGAGACACGTTTTCAGGCCAGAAAAGCACCCCATAAGCACTAGAGGTTCTGCGCGTTGAAGCGTGCGCGCCGGCTGATGTTCCGGCCGGAGATCATGAACATCCCTTCGCGAGCTATTGTCAAATTTGGTGTACGCGAGCTCATCAGGCGGCGATCCTGCGTGGCGCTTGATTGCCGGCTTTACGTACATCCCGTCACGGAACTTCACCCCATCGATCAGTTTCGCCAGCCACTGGAAACCGCGCAGCCGGCGCCAGCTCTTCTCTTCTGGGCGCTCATGCCCAGCTTGAAGATCATCGAGAGCATTGCGTCGCGCGTGAGACACCCCTTGGTGCGCTCGGTGCGATGCCTGATGGTGGCAAAAGTCGACTCGATTGGGTTGCTCGTGCGGATGTGAATCCAGTGCTCGGCGGGAAATTGGAGACCTCAGGGTCAGAATCGACATACATCAAGCATTCTGCATCTTGAACCGCCCCCGCCGGCTGATGTTCCGGCCGGAGATCATGAACACGGCCTCGCCCCGGTAGTGGACTGTCGCTGGATACTTCAGGGACGTCGCGACATGCGCCTTGACGACTTCCCAGATGAAGAGACCGTGCTTTGAGATCTGGCTGCCGTCGTAGCGCCGGCATTTGAAGTTCGCGTAGCATTCCTTGATCAGCGGGGCATCGAGTTCGCTACTTCTCAACGCAAAGGCGAACTAAAGGCGACAGATTTGTTTTTCAGACGAAGAACCTGATCCAAAATCGAAAATAGAGCTGTCCCTTTTAGCGGCTATTTCAATGCATTGACCGGGTCCGAACTTGGATCAGCTGTGATCGACCTCAACACGCAGAGCCTTGCTGACACAACCGTATGGACAACTTGCAGGATTTGCAGTCTCTCGGCCTCACCTTGCCCAGTCCGTCTAATATTTTTGGCGCTATCGTTTTCGGCATAATTGGCTTCGCCGCCTATCGGTACGGCAAGAAAGCTCAGCGCAAGACGACCAAGTGGGTCGGCGTCGCGCTGATGCTCTACCCCTATGCTATCTCGCAGACCTGGTTGCTGTACGTTGCCGGGGCTGCCCTGTGCGCCGGGTTGTTTTTTGATCGTGGCCGAGCGACCAAGGTCGATTAGTGTCGGTCGGAATTAGATTTTTCGCCGATGATTCCGAATTGGCCCAAAGCAATGCAACGGGCTCGTCTTTACCTAATCGGCATCTGAGGGTTATTTCCAGAGCAGATTATTTTTTCGGGGCAGCAACCCACGCGGTGCAGTAGCCATTGGGAGAAATTTCCGTATCACCGGGGTATATCTTGCAACCACCCAATGCCTTGGC
>DASYUV010000183.1:0-11559 GCA_036000865.1 Binatia bacterium
CGGTGGCCACGACATTGTTCCTCGGCGGCTGGCAAGTTCCTCCGTTGCCCATCTTCGAGAACAGTCCGGTGCTGCTGGGCGTCGCGCAGTTCATCACGTTTTTCTTGAAAGCTTATCTCTGGGTGTTCGTCGCCATGTGGGTGCGCGCGACGCTGCCACGCGTGCGTGTCGACCAGCTGATGGCGCTTTGTTGGAAATATATGGTGCCGCTGGCGTTCCTCTGCATGGTGGGAACCATCGGCTTCATGTTTGTGCCGGATGATGTGCGCCGCATCATCAGCGCGGCGACTTTGGGATTTGCCGTGGCCGTCGCGATCATTTTCTTTCTGCGGGTGGCGTTTCAGATTCGTCACGCCAGGCCGGAGTTGTATTGGAAACCGCATATTTAACCATTGAGGCATTATGAACGTCGTAAGCTACGGAAAAGATATCTGCCAGGCGATTGCATCCACCTTCGAGGGGATGTCGATCACCTTTTCGCACCTCATGCGGCGGCCGATGACGATCCAATATCCGGACAAGATTCCGGTGCCGATCCAGGAAACCTTGCCGCTCCGATATCGCGGCATTCTCGAAGTCGATATGGATATTTGCACCGGCTGCCTGGCCTGTGAAAGAGACTGCCCGATCACCTGCATCACGATCGGCATCGAGATGAATAAAGAAACCAAGCAGCGCCAGTTTACCCACTTCGACATCGATGTCTGCAAGTGCATGTATTGCGGTCTTTGCTCGGAGGCCTGCCCGACCGGAGCGATTCGCCATTCCCAGGAATTCGAAGGGGCGAGCTACAATCCCGCCGGACTGGTGCGCCACTTCGCGCCGCAACCGTCGAATCTCTACAAGCCGAAAAAGGGCGGAGAGACGGACCCGAAACTCGTGACGAAGGTCGATATCGGACTGAAGTATCTCGATGAGTTTGCTACTCCGGATGGAGGAGGAGCCGCGGCGGAGGAGGGAAAGCAGCCGTAGCGAGGCCGCGAGCGAATAGTAAACCGCGCCCCTTGATTCGAATCGGATCTTCCGGTAAGTGACCCAAAACGTCTTCAACTTTCCGCGATCCCAACGTTTGAAAAAGTATGAGTATTGCGACGGCGGTTTTTTATCTAATCGCTCTCATTACGGTGGTTTCCGCCGGAATGGTGGCTTTTTCGCGGAACATCATCTATTCCGCGTTTTCTTTGCTCGGGACCTTTATGGGTGTCGCCGGGCTTTACGTCTTTCTCGGCGCCGACTTCGTCGCCGCCGTCCAGCTCTTGATTTACGTCGGCGGTATCCTGGTCTTGATTCTCTTCGCCGTCATGCTGACGCATCGCATCACCGACGTGCAGATCACCAATCGCGCCTCGGGCAGGATTCCCGCTCTGATCGTGGTCGGCATCTTCATCTATCTTTTGATCGAGGCCATCACGGAAACCCCGTGGGTTAAAGCCAAGGAAGTGGTTTACGCGGCAACGACGGCCAAGATCGGCGATCTCTTTTTGGATACCTATTTGCTCCCGTTCGAGTTGGCATCGTTGGTTTTGCTGGCGGCTCTGATCGGTGCGGTGGTGCTGTCGCGGAAGGAAATCAAAGAGTAGCCATGTCGCCCAATGAGCTCTCTTCGTATCTCATCATCGGCGCAATTCTTTTTTCTCTCGGATTGTTCACGGTTCTGACGCGGCGCAACGCGATCAGCGTGCTCATGGGCGTCGAGTTGATTCTCAATAGCGCTAACGTCAACTACGTGGCGTTTTCGCATTTTGGCAGCGGCAATGCCGACGGCCAGATCTACGCGATTTTCGTCATCATGTTGGCCGCCGCCGAAGCCGCAGTCGGCTTGGCCATCGTGCTGGCGATTTTCCAGCTCTTTCACACGATCGATGTGGAGGCGGCGGAGACTCTGAAGGAGTGAAAAGTGAGGAGTGAGGCTGTGAAGAAGTTTAGAGGTCAACTCGAAACCGGAACTACGCACTGCTCACGGCTCACCACTCGCTGCTCACTGTAGGAATATGGATCATCCGATACAAACCGATTTCATTCGCTGGATCGTTTTCTTGCCTTTGCTCGGCGCGATTGTTAATGGCTTGGTCGGGGCAAAGATCCAAAAGCGCATGGGCAAGGACGCGATCAGCTTTATCGCCTGCGCGCCGGTCGTCATTGCCTTCGGCCTCTCACTCTACGCTTTCTTCCTCCTCAAAAATCTCGAACCGGAAAAGCGATTTCTCATCGACAACCTTTATCGGTGGATCGATCTCGGCTCGTTGAAAGTCGACATGGCTTTCATGGTGGATCCGTTGTCGGCGGTGATGATCCTCGTCGTTACCGGCGTCGGCGGTCTCATTCATATCTACGCCACCGGCTATATGCACGATGACCAAGCCTTCTGGCGTTTCTTTGCTTACCTCAATCTGTTCATGGCGGCGATGCTCACGCTGGTGCTCGGCGACAGTTTGCTGCTGCTCTTCGTCGGTTGGGAAGGCGTGGGCCTGTGCTCTTACGCTCTCATCGGCTTTTGGTACACCGATCACAGTAACGCGCGTGCCGGCAACAAGGCGTTCATCGTCAACCGGGTCGGTGATTTTGGTTTTGTCTTGGGCATGTTTTTACTTTTCTGGACGCTCGATGGCCAGGGTCATGGCTCGCTGACGTTTCGCGAAATGGTGAAATGGGCGCCGACGATTAAAGAGCAAATGATTTGGGGCATGCCGGTCGTGACTCTTGCCACGCTTTTTCTGTTTGTCGGCGCCACCGGAAAGTCGGCGCAGATACCGCTTTTTGTTTGGCTGCCGGACGCCATGGCGGGCCCAACGCCGGTCAGCGCGCTGATCCACGCGGCCACCATGGTGACCGCCGGCGTCTACATGACGGCGCGGATGAACGTTTTCTTTTCCATGGCGCCGGACACTCTCAATGTCGTCGCCGTGATCGGCGTCGCGACGGCGCTGCTCGCCGCGACCATTGCGCTGACTCAATACGACATCAAAAAAGTTCTCGCCTATTCGACGGTCAGCCAGCTCGGTTACATGTTCATCGGCGTCGGCGTCGGCGGTTACGCCGCGGCGATATTTCATCTGATGACCCACGCCTTCTTCAAAGCCTGTCTGTTCCTCGGGGCCGGCAGCGTGATCCACGCGATGCACCATGAGCAAGACATGCGCAAGATGGGCGGACTCAAGCAATATATGCCGGTGACGTTCATTACCTTTTTCATCTCGGTGCTCGCCATCGCGGGGACGCCGTTGACCGCGGGCTTTTTCTCCAAAGACGAAATCCTGTGGTTGGCCTTCTCGAGCGCGCACGGCAACAAATTCATTTGGCTCTTAGCCGTTATCGGCGCAGGCATGACCGCCTTTTATATGTTTCGCCAGTTCTTCATGGTTTTCTTTGGCGACTGCCGGGCCGATCACCACACTCGAGAGCATCTGCACGAATCTCCCAGCGTCATGACCCTGCCGCTTGTTGTCTTGGCCATTGGCGCGCTGACTGCCGGTTATATCGGGCTGCCGGGCGCGTTTGGCGGAAGCCAATTCGCCCACTGGCTCGAACCGGTTGTGGGCGCCCACGTCGAAGAGCAGCCAAATCACGCGCTCGAGTTGGGTCTGATGGCCGTCTCGATTTCTGTCGCGGCTTTCGGCTTCTTGGTCGCTTACTTGATGTACTACCGCGGCGCGCTCGCGCCCGAGACGTTTGCAAAACTCGCCGGCGGGTTTTTTTATCGCTTGTTCGACCGCAAGTGGTATGTCGATGAGGTTTACCAGGTGATCTTCGTCAATGGCACGCTGCTGCTCGCGCGCATCGGCGCGTTGTTCGATCAGTACATTATCGACGGCATCGTTGACGGCTCCGCGTCACTGACGCGACTGGCTGCCTGGCTCAACGGGCTGTTTGACAACTACATCATCGATGGCATCGTCAACGCGATTGCCAATATTACTTACTGGATCGGCAATAAGTTCCGCAGAGTGCAGACCGGCAACATCAACAGTTATCTTTACGGTATTTTAATCGCGGTGGTCATCGCCATCATCGTCAAGATTCGCTACTGGAGCTGATGTTTGGGGAGAATGTAGAAGATGGATAACGTTCTCAGTTACATGACCTTTATTCCCGTTGCGGGGGCGGCGCTCGTGCTGGCGCTACCGAATAATGCCAAGCTGATTCGCTGGGTTTCCGCTGCGGCTACGGTGCCGCCGCTACTCATGGCCATTTGGCTCTTCGCCAACTTTGATCGCAACAAAGTCGGTTTTCAGTTCACCGAGAAGTATCAATGGATTCCGGCCTATAACATCAGCTACTACATGGGAATCGACGGTCTTAGCATCTCCATGGTGCTGTTAACCGCGCTCCTGTGTTTTCTGTGCATCTTCGCTTCATTTGGCATCGAAAAAGCCGTCAAAGGCTATTTCGCGCTGTTTCTCATGCTCGATGCGGGCATGATGGGAGTCTTCTGCGCGCTGGATTTTTTTCTCTTTTACATCTTCTGGGAAGTGATGCTCCTGCCGATGTATTTTCTCATCGGCATCTGGGGCGGACCGCGGCGTGAGTACGCGGCGATCAAGTTTTTTCTCTATACGCTCTTCGGCAGCGTGTTGATGCTGCTCGCGATCCTCGCTCTCTACTTCACCGTTGAGCCTCACACTTTCGACATGACGGTGCTGATGGCGCAAGGCAACAAGTACAGCACGCAAGTTCTGCCGATGTGGCCGTTCAATGAGCTGCGCTGGGGCTTTCAACACGTTATTTGGATGGCGCTGTTTATCGGCTTTGCGATCAAGATACCGGCATTTCCGTTTCATACCTGGCTACCGGACGCCCACGTGGAAGCGCCGACGGCGGTTTCCGTCATCCTCGCTGGAGTGCTGCTGAAGATGGGCACCTACGGCATCCTGCGCATCAATTTTCCGATGCTTCCCGCGGCGACCGCCGATATGGCTTTCTGGTGTTTGGGCGCGCTCGGCGCGTGGAATATTATTTATGGCGCCCTTTGCGCCATGGCCCAAACGGATCTCAAGAAGTTAGTCGCCTACTCCAGCGTGAGCCATATGGGCTACGTAATGCTCGGCATGGCGAGTTTCACGACACAAGGTATTAACGGCGCGGTGTTGCAGATGTTCAACCACGGCACGATCACCGGCATGCTGTTCCTTTTGGTCGGCGTCATCTACGATCGGGCGCATCACCGCGAGATTGACGGCTTTGGCGGCATGGCCGCGATCATGCCCATCTTTACGGGTGTTACCGCCTTGGCGTTCTTCGCTTCGATGGGATTGCCAGGACTCTCAGGATTCATTTCTGAAGTCCTCGTCTTGCTCGGCACATGGCAGAAGTATCCGGTGCTGACGATTCTCGGCGCGGCCGGCGTGATTCTCACTGCGGGCTATCTGCTCTGGACGATCCAACGCGTTTACCTCGGGCCTCCCAATGAGAAGTATCTAAAAATGACGGAGATCAATGGCCGCGAAATGTTCACGCTGGTGCCGTTGGGCGTGATCGTGATCATCGTCGGCGTCTATCCGAGCGTGGTCTTGGATCTGTTGCGCGCTTCGTTGGATCAAATCAATCAAGTCGTCATTCCGCATCTCTAAAGCCCGACCATGGATCTCAAAAACGTCGGCAGCCTCAGCTTCTTCTATCCGGAGCTCATTCTCTCCGGCACGATATTACTGCTGATTGTTATCGATCTGCTGATGCGCAACAAACGTGGCCTTGCCATGATCGCGCTGGCCGGAAGCGCAGCGGCGCTGGTCGCGACTTTCGATCTTTACTGGGCGGAGCCGGGTTGGCTATTTCACCGGATGATGATCCTCGACAAGTTCAGTCTCTTTTTCAAAGTCTTCGCCCTGGCGGCGACGATACTGTGCATCTGGATGTCGCTCGGCAGCAACGAAATCAAGCAAGTCCACGAAGGCGAATACTACACGCTGCTACTCACTTGCACGCTCGGCATATTTTTCATGGCCTCGTCGAGCAACCTTTTAATGGCGTATTTGTCCTTGGAGTTGGTCAGTTTGACTTCCTACGTTCTTACCGGCTTTTTGCCTCATAACCGGCGCTCCAGTGAAGCGGCGCTTAAGTATTTGATCTACGGCGGTGTCGCCTCGGGCACCATGATCTACGGCATGAGCTGGATATTTGGCATGACCGGCAGCCTCGATTACAGCGCGATTCAAGCCGCACTGACACAGAACGGGATCAGCAAAGCGACGCTGTTCATGGCTTTCGTCTTTATCATGGCGGGTTTCGGCTACAAGATCGTTTTCGTGCCGTTTCACATGTGGTCGCCGGACGTTTATCAAGGAGCGCCGACGCCGTTCACGGCGTTTCTCTCAGTTGCTTCCAACGCCGCGGGGATGGCCATCATGATCCGGTTTTTCTTTCCTGGCGTGTCGCGCATGGTGACCGGCGGCGATTGGACGTTCGTATCAGGCGTGGAGTGGCCCCACGTGCTTTTGTTCCTCAGCATGATCACTATGACCGTCGGTAATCTTTGCGCTCTGAACCAGAGAAATCTCAAACGCATGCTCGCCTATTCGGGCATTGCTCATGCGGGCTACATGCTCATGGGCCTCGCGGTGCTCAACAATGACGGGCTCTCGGCGATTCTTTTTTACGTGGTGGTTTACCTCATTATGAATCTCGGCGCGTTTCTCGTCGTCGGCATGATCGCCAACGTCACCGGCGATGAGGACATTGAAACCTATCGCGGACTCGCCTGGAGAGGAGCCATCGTGCCGGCAGTTTGTCTGGCGGTGTTTCTTTTCTCGCTCACCGGCTTGCCGCCGTTCGCTGGATTTATCGGAAAATTTTTCTTGTTTTCTGCCGTGCTCAAGCAGGGCGGCGCATTCGCCGCGCTGGCGGTAATCGCTGCCATCAATAGCGTCATATCGCTCTATTATTATGCGAAGGTCGTCAAGACCATGTTTCTTGACTTTCCCAATCCCGAGGACAAGACGATTTCCGTCGCGCTCGATGGTTTTACGCTCTTGATTCCGCTCACGGTGCTGACGGTCGTTTTTGGCATCTACTTTTCACCGCTGGTCCGTTACACCAACCAATCGCTCAGTTTCTTCGTAAAATAAGCCGCGCCAATCGCAGGTCGGTGTAGGGGTACGGCATGCCGTGCCCCTACAGTCGAATATGTGCCGTGCACGCGAGGCCGTACATCTTCAACTGCCGCCTCTCCGTTCAATGTTCGTCATTTTCGGCGGTTCTGCCATGGTCACGGATGTCTTCCCTGGCCCGTTCCCTGGGAAAACCGGGTACTTCCTAGGCGCTACGACCGTCATCGGTGAAGCTCCGGTCTGGCCCTACGATTGCGCTGTCAAGGCGTATCCGAGGGAGGCAGTTATGCTGAAGGCATTCAAACCGCTCATCGCCGGCTTAATGTTCGCGTGCTGGATCGCGCCGGCACCGGTATTCGGGAGTTCGCCGACGGAGCAGATCCAGGAAACCATTCAACAAGTTTTGAAAGTTGTGAGCGGCCCGGCGGCAAATGACGAAGAGCGCAAAGACCGGCTGCGCGAAACTTTAATGCCCCGGTTTGACTGGTTGGAAATGGCCAAGCAGTCTCTCGGCAAACACTGGAACAGCGCGTCGGGCCGAGAAAATGAATTTGTCGCAGCCTTTGCAGACTTTCTCGGCAATTCTTACGTCAGTAAAATTGGTTCTTATAAGGACGAGAAAATAGTTTTCGTCAATGAGAGTATCGAAAATAATCTGGCTCAGGTGAAAACCAGAATTGTTCCCGGCAGAGGCGAACCTACTTCAGTGAATTACCGGCTCCATCGCATGCAAGGAGAATGGAAAATCTACGACGTCGTCATCGAAGACATCAGCATTGTCGTTAACTTCCGTTCCCAGTTCAACCGCCTTCTCGCGAAGGGCAGCTTCGATGATCTATTGAAGCAATTGAGAGAGAAGGAAGTGAAGAATCGGAACTGACCCCATGCGGTTCGCGACGTTCGATGGTTTAATGAAAAAGTGACATGAAACCTTACACTTTCGCTGGCCAAATCTTGAGTCTAACCAATGATTTAGCAATGGGTGGTTAGAGTCGGTATTTGTGTCAAGTTTCCTTACGAAATTCACAAGAAAATAACTCTTTGAGTCTCGATAAATCAAATGCTTAGTCAATGGCATTTCTTTTGCGATAAATGTCGCGCTACAACGGGATGGACGCGACTCAGGATTTTGGTCCACGGTTAACACATCTAGATTTTTCACCGGTCCAAAAGTGGCGCCGGGCGCAAGCCCGGCGCTTTTTTTTTGTGCGAAGGCTGTGACAGGAACATCTGCGGATTTAATTCCCCGCAGCTTGCTGCGTAAAGCGCTATTCCCAGACCACTTAGAGTCCGTCATTCCCGAATGCTTCTATCGGGAATCCAGGCGAGATCGGAACTGGACCCCCGATTAAAACATTCGGGGGTGACGCCGTGGATAAAGCTCTCATCGCTCTGTTCTACTACCCCGTCGGCTTGCGCCGGGGTAGTTCATTGTTAATTGCCGACTAGAATCTGCGCTTGTATGGTCGCACAACTAGACTTCACGACTCGGCGCTGGAAGTCAAATGCATTTTCCGCTACACGGATCCAATGGCCTTGTTGTACAAGTCGCTCGTTCGTCCACTGTTGTTTTACAAGGATCCAGAAACCAGCCATGAGATGATCTTAGCCCTGTTGGCTAGGGCAGAATTTCTTAGCGGTATTGTCGAAAATCTCTACAAGGTTGAAGACGAGCGTTTGGCCGTTAGGGTCGGGCCTTTGACATTTGCCAACCCGGTGGGACTGGCCGCCGGTTTCGACAAGAACGCCGAGGCACCGAAGACCATTGCCAGCTTTGGCTTTGGTTTCATGGAAATCGGTGCCGTCACGGCACAGGCGCAGCCCGGCAATCCTAAACCGCGGCTCTACCGTCTACCCGAAGATGACGCCTTGATCAACCGGCTCGGCTTTAACAATGAAGGCGCCGAAGCGATGGCGCTCAAGCTCGACCGCCTGCGCATGCGCCGGGGGAGACCGCAGATTCCCCTCGGGATTAATATCGGCCGGACCAAAACAGTCGAGACGAAGGACGCCGTGACCGATTTTCTTTCTTGCTTCGAGACGCTTTTTGACCACGGTGATTTTTTCACGTTGAACGTCAGCTCGCCGAACACACCCAACCTGCGCGATCTCCAGGATAAGAGTCTCCTGCGTGAGTTAGTCTCTGCGGTGCAAGAAAAAAACCGCGAGCTCGCTGCTGACGGCGGAATTAATCTCAAACCGGTCTTTGTGAAAATCGCCCCGGACATGAACTTTGCGCAAGTCGACGAGATTATCGAAGTCGTCGAGTCGGTAAAATTGACCGGTATCGTCGCGACAAACGCGACCGCTTTCATGCGGGACAATCTAAAATCGCCTCATGGTTCTGAACCGGGCGGACTGAGCGGCAGGCCAATTGCCAAGGCGGTGACAGCATTTATTGCTCACATTTACCAAGTGACACGGGGACGGCTGCCAATCATCGGCGTCGGAGGCATTTTCAACGCGCAAGATGCCTACGACAAAATCAAAGCCGGTGCTAGCGCGGTACAGATCTATACCGGTTGGATTTATGAAGGGCCCGCGGCGGTAAAACAGATCAACAAAGGCTTGCTTCGACTGATCGAGCGCGATGGTCTCAAGCAAATCCCACAAGCAGTCGGAGTTGCGGCAAAGCCCTAGTCGTCCGCATAGGCCATTTCCTTCAGCCGCTCATAGTCTTCATGAACGTCGATATCCAAGAAGGGGATTTCGTCTTTCCATTCAACCAGGGCGGTTTTATTCCTGTGCTTCTCGATTAGCACGCGTCCGCCCCGATCGCCGCTAAGTTGGAGCAATTCACGAAATAGGTTGCGACGAAACAACACCGGGTTGCGCGGCTCTCTATTAAAGCTCGGCGCAACGATCCAGGCCGAACCGGTGCTAAATTTTTCGATCAAAGAGTTGATCAACTCTTTACGAATCAAGGGTTGGTCGCCGACCAGAAACATGACGCCTTCGCTTTTTGGATTCGTCGCCCATAGGCCGGAGATAACCGAGGTGCTCTGGCCTCGATCGGCGGCGTAATTCGTCAGCCAGAACAAGCGCTCGTCGCTGAGGTTCAGTTGGCGCCGGGCGGAAGCCAATTCCCGCGTGACGCAGACGATCTCGTCGAGGTCAGAAGCAAGTGCGCTTTCCAAAACCCATTGCAGCAGGGGCTTGCCTCGCAACGGTAAAAGCAATTTTTCCTGACCTAGTCTTTGAGCCCGGCCGGCAGCCAAAACCACCGCGGAAATCATCTCATCAACCCCCCGTTGATCTAGTGAATTAGTAGTTCTTTGACAGGATCGTCGCTCGTGAAACTGCTGACGACGACTCGGTCGAGACCGCAGCCGAGGAATTTCTTGCCGAGACTCCGGGCCGCTTCAATTTCTGCCTCGCTGTCAGCTTGATTTATCAATGCGACTTTACGGCTCGCCGGCGCAATGCCTTTCAAGCAGCCCGCAGGATGTTTGACCAGCTTGAGAATCAGCTCTTCTGTCACCAATGCGCCCCGTGTGCCGCCGAGCAGATCCACAGCGCGCTCGGCCCGATGCACCCATTCCGTATTGAGCGGCTTGCCCAATACTTTGATCGCCATTAGCCAGATCGTCAGACGGCAGCTCGACGGAATCACCGGTTCGTTTTCCGAGGGAACTTTGAACAGGCGTGACGCCGCGCCGTCCGCTTCAACCAAGATCGCGTCATATTTGCCGGCCTGGTTCAGACGGTCGAGCCACGGCAGCGGCAGTCCCAACAGCTTCCCTTCTTCGTTAACACCGGAGCCGGCGCCGACGACGACCGGAGAGTCGATTTGCGCGGAGGCATGAGCAAAATCATCGATATCCTCAACTAAGAATAGGCGGTCGACATGGGGTTTCGCAGGCTTGAAGATCTTGGTCGTCGTCGTGACCAAAACTTTGCAACCCTGTTCGCGCTGTTCCTTGGCCAAGCGAAACATCGCCGTCGTTTTGCCGCCCGCGCCGATCAGCGCAGTCATCTCACCGCGCCTTAGATCGACGGCTTCTGCAAGATGCATGGTCTTTTCACCTAACTCCCTTCGCGCGTGAGTTGCAAGCAAAAACAGTAGCGCGGATAACTTTCGACACTCTTGCGAGTCTCACGTTGTCGCTTGAAAGGGAGGAGGCTTTTGGCTAACGTCCAGTGCATGTCGCGATCGTTTAGCATTGAAGTTGCGAAAGATTATTTTAATTTTGCCTCGGCGCATTTCTTGATCTTCCCCAACGGTCAGAGAGAACCCCTGCACGGGCACAACTACCAAGTGTCCGTGGCTCTGGAAGGGGAGTTAGACCGTGCCGGTGTGGTGCTCGATTTCATCGCTTTCAAGCCGATGGTAAAACGGATCTGCGATGCGCTGGATCACCGCACGCTGATTCAAACCGAGAGTCCGGCGATTAAAATCCGTCTGCGCGTCAAAGAAATCGAAGTTCGCTACAAAAAGCAAAAAATCGTTTTGCCACGTCAGGACGTCATTCTCTTGCCGCTCGCCAACACCAGCACCGAGTTGTTAGCAGAACAT
>DASYUV010000184.1:0-4976 GCA_036000865.1 Binatia bacterium
TTCGTGCGGCGAGCGGCCGACGTAAACCGTGCCTTTGATGCGGTTGGTCGTCGTGTCGATCAGCGTGACCGAATTCGAGCCGATCGAGATGACGGCCAGCGTTCGATGATCGGGTGAAAAGCCGAGCCCGTGCACAAGCAACGCACCTTTGTAAAGCGGGCTCAGGGCGCCCGGGACGGGGTCGCCCAATCGAATCACGCCCAGCAATTTTTGCGTCGCCGGATCGATGACCGACACCGTATTTGAAGTTTGATCCCCCGTGTAGACACGGTCGCCGTTCGAAGATTGCGCTCTCGCGGTTGTGGCCGCCAGTAACATGACGGACAGGCCGACAATGAGCAGCAATGATTTCTTCGGTTTCATTGATGGTGCTCCTCCGTCAGTTCTGAATCGCCTTTGCGATTGACGACGCTCCCAGCCGAGTGTTTGGCCAGCCAGAGTTGCATCAACTGCACTTCATTCTGCTGGTCGGCGATGATCTCCTGCGCCAATCGTTTCAATTGCTCGTCTGTGCCGTACAGCAAGAGTACTTTTGCCATATCGATCGCGCCCTGATGATGTGGAATCATCATGGTGACGAAGTCGCGGTCAGGATCACCGGTCTGGGGCGCGGTGTGCATGCCCTTGTGCATCACATTCATCGCGTCGTCCATCAACTGATCGAATGTTTTATCGGTCGAAGCGGTGAATTCACCAGTTGGCGCAGTGATCCGGTGTTCAGTGAACATCGCTGACTGCGCCGCGTGTTTTTGCGCCTGCGCTGCAGCCAGCACAATGAGCGTGGCGATTAGAATGAATCTGCGGTTCATGCTGCCCTCCTCTTCATTGGGTTATCGTGCTCATAGTTCGCCGACCATCCTCTGGGAACCCGAAAGCCGATGAACTGCCAGCTTGCCGGAGCGCATTAGCTGGGTCATTTCGTGTGATGCAGGGGATCTGAGCAACGCATGTGCCAGAAACAGATCAATGTCGGGAAGGTCTAAAAAATGTGAAGGTCAGGATAGTCTCGGCTGTTTCAGCTTCGCTTCGTAAGGATCGTGACGAAGATCCCTCGACGACCTATCGGCAGGTGTCGCTATGTCGACTCTGCCGGGGACGAGTGATGCCCAGTTTTTTAGCCGTGCTTGAAGAGTTGTGCGCTTCATCGCGAGTCGAGCGGCGGCACCTGCGGATCCGCCGATGATTCAGTTCGTATCCTTGGAAAGGGTGAGAATCAGGATCCGGAGTTCCAGAAAGAATATCCGTCACATCCAATGAGATGGAAAAACTCGTCAGAGAACTTCCGCGCGATCCAGAAATCGTCGCGCTTTTCAAAGCAGAATCAGCGACAAATGTTTGATTGCAAGGCCTGGCTCTGCAAGTTGCTCTTTTGGTTGTGTTGTAAGGACCACCCAAAGGGAGCCTCTCAAATGACCTCTGTAATGTTGCACCCCTCGGAACGCCGAGTTGCTGTGAAATCAACCGCCGGGCCAAGGAAGATTGCCGGCACAAGTGAAGGGAACTTTAGTGTTGAAGGGAGATAACTGATGGAAACAGAAAACGCTCTTCCTAAGGTCCGTATCCGGGACCTCGTTCTGTATTACTTGCGCCTCGACGAATTTGGCAGCTTACTTATGAGCGGCAGTTGCCAGGGAGAAGCTGAAAGTTAATCCGGTGGTAAACATCCAGTCAGCGGCGGCGCTGCTGATGCCCCTCCTGATGCCTGCGTCGATGGAGAGGTTGGATAACGGCGACTTCTAGATAAAGCCAATGAGAGCAGAATTATCGGGACGGTTGCCTCTAACGCTCTCCCCGTTGATTTCCCCCACCAACCTCAGCTTGGGGGTGATGGGCACCTCCGCAATCACTCCCCAGACCAGAAAAGGATTAGTCTGCGCCCTATCTACACCTCCGCCAAAGTTCACATGATAAGTCAACGCGTCTAACTTTCCACTCAGTATCCCACTCGCTTCGAAGCCAAATCTTTTTTCTTCTCTGTTCGTTGAGGGTAAGAGCGGCCCCGCCTCGACGGCGAAGCTGACTCCGCTTTTTTCTTGGAGAACTCCCTCCTTAAGAACCGCCTTCAGCGATAAACCAGGATCTGTGAGCCGAACCGAACCGTGTGACGGTTCTTCAACACCAAATTCCCCCACGAGCTCGAGATTTTGGATCAGACCATAATTAAGCACGATCTTTGGAACAATGAAGGTGTTTCTTCCCTTTTCTCGTTCCAAATTGAAGTAACCTAGCTCGATCTCCATCTCTTTAAGGTCAGCCACGGCGGCATCGGTCGACACGAAGGGCCTATAACCCCAGGCGACAGGCGGGAAAAAAAGCAGTAGCGAAACTATTGAGAAGGTTCTGAATGTGAGTGAGACAGGCGGCGTCCTCATCGCTGCGCCTCGTACACTCGCACCTCTGCTTTTTGGGTACCCCGATGAGGAACCGCGAGATAAAAACGACCTAATTCAGGTACGAAGAACGACGTGCGGGCGCCCGAGGCAGTGGGAATTTTTGTTAATGTTTTGTAGCGATCGGCATCCTGCTGTTGAACAATGCCGATGAAGCCCTCTCCTCCGGAAATGTAAATTCGCTGCCTCGTACCGTCGTAAAAAATGTCGTCGGCGTCCCCGGGGCTTTCCAGGTCGGCCACCATTTTACCGGATTCGGTGTCGAAGTCGGTGAGTTTCGCGGGATTTCGAAAGCCGACAAACAGCCGATGATGAGTTTCATCGAGTGCCATCGGAAAATTGGCCGTTGCGCCGGAGGTCGACCATGCCGTAGTAACGGCGCGTTTTTCGCGGTCCACAACGATTATCTTTTGTGACGTAGGAATGTTCACAAAGATCCGTGGCCCAGATTTCTCTAGCTGGAAAGATTCAGGGTGGCCCTTGAGTTTGATCTCACCGAGCTGATCACCAGTCGCTGCATCGATAATGCCGAGCCCGCCGCTCCCATAACCGATGTAGATACGCCGGGCGGCAGCATCGTATCGAATGTTGTCGGCGTCATCGGAAAATTTGATGCTCTTGATGGGCTTGAACGACGAGCCGTCAAAGACTTCGCAGGCGCCACTCTTCGCGTTCGCGATAAAGATCCTGTTAAACTCAGGAACGAAACCAACGCCCTGCGGCTCATGCAATCCGGTGATGCTGTGGATACGCTTGCCTGCACGAAGGTCCAAAACCTCTACCGAGTTGTTTCCGAGCGCGGCAACGAATAGCCGTTCGCCTTTAAGATCCACGGCCATGTGGTCAATGCGTCCCTCCACATTTGCCAACGGGATCGTTTGCACCAAACGTAACGGCGTCGCGTTCTGGGCTTCAGCTTCAATTGCCAGCGCCGCAAGTCCAATCAGAAAAGTATTGCAGAGCCTTTTCATTTTTGTCTGTCGCGCCGGCCCTTCGGATTTTCGACGTTCATTTCTTTTGCGTATCCAGTGCGGCTTTCAATCCTTTAGCAAGATCGGTCGTCGAGCCAACGCCCCAGTAGTGCAGGAACACAATACGTGGGGATTCCGTCTCAATGTGGTTGTGAATAGCAACCACATTGATACTGGCGCCACGCAATGCTTTAAGCACAGATTGAAGCTCCTTCTCGAACATCACAAAATCCCCATCGACGACCGCTTCTTGATCGCTTCCCACAAATGCCGCCCATGTGTTGATGCCCATCGCGTTTCCGACCTGATGTCCGCCCATCTTCGTCGTACGGCCGATAGTGATTTTGTAAACACCATTCGCCATTTGCCCCTTCACGCCCATGACGCTTTCAATGTTTTTGGGATCCAGTAAGGTCTTGGCAGGATCGAGATCAGCCTTCGGTATTTGGCCTTTCCCACCGCTGGTTTCCTTGATCTTGGCGAATACTTTTCCAACCCCTGAAGCGAGCTTCTCCTCATCACCCATCCCGCCGATGTGCATGAACATGACCTTGGGGGAATCCCAGAAAAAATGGTTGTGAAGCGCCGTAACTTCCAGGCCGTTGTCCAAAGCGACACTCATGACACGATTGACCTGGTCTTCGAGCAGGGTCGTGTCGCCCATGACCATTGTCTTAGAACCTACTCTCATAAAGGCTGCATATGAGGTCAAACCCATAGCCGGATTCATCTTCACGCCCGCTGTAGTGACCTGAAGATCCGAACGCGGAACTCGGACCGTAAACACGCCTTCTTTTTCGTTGAGTTCTCCTTTTACACCCGTGAGTTGCTCGATTTTGGCGGTGTCGAGTTTTGCTTCTGCTGCCGGACTAGACGAAACGTTCACAAACAAGGCTACGAATACTGCTGCTATGACTCCTATGAACCGTATATGAGCAATGTTCTTGGAAATGGTCTTCATGGAAAAACTCCTTTCATCATTTTTGCTGCGGGTTGGACTTCACCACCACATCATCAAACGCGGTAACGCTATCGGATTTTGTCCATAGACCTACCTGGCCCGACTGGAAGCGAGAGTCACGATGATTAAGCAGAAGCTTGCCGTCAAGATAGGCCTGGATGTTATCAGCGACAGCGACCACACGTAACGTGTGCCACTGGCCAAGTGCAGGCGCTTGGACTGTCGCCGTGGCTAGTTCGCGTCGCCCGTTGTCGTAGTAATAAAGCCTGAAATTATTCTCAAGGGCGTTGGCCCTGACAACATAGTATCGTCCCTCAGAGAAGCGAAAGACGATGCCACCTGATGCATCTTCCCGCCCCGAGATCGGCTTGAACCGAACGGAGACGTCAACGTCTCTATATGGACCTCCAGGCGCCACGATCACATTGAACTGATTCTCCACGGCGCGCTGGACCAACACTTTCTTACCGCTGGGCACCCCGGGCATCTCTTCTGCCGTCCACTTGCCCTCCACGGTTTTCCATCCCTCGATACCCTTTTGCTCGAAGTCAAATCGTTCGACCTTGCTAACTTCAGGGAACTTCGCGTTTGCCATTGACTGGCCTCCTCTATCCAAGGCAAGGAATCCGAGCAATCCCAGCATACCAAGAGTCA
>DASYUV010000185.1:0-40496 GCA_036000865.1 Binatia bacterium
ATGGGAAGACGAAAGCCTTGGCGCCAAATTTCATGAGGAACCGATTCCCGCCGAGCTCAAAGAGCAAGCCCAACAGTATCGCGAGAAATTGCTGGAAGCGGCCGCCGACTGCGACGAAGCTCTCATGGAAAAATATTTAGAGGGGAAAGAGATTAGCGAGGCGGAACTCCGAAAAGCAATTCGAAGCGGAACTCTTTCTCTGAAAATCGTGCCGCTTCTCTGTGGCTCTGCCTTCCGCAATAAAGGCGTGCAGCCGATGTTGGACGCGGTCGTCGATTATCTTCCGGCACCGTCGGACATTCCTCCGGTCAAAGGTGTTGAGCTCGGCACCGAAAAGCCTGCCGAGCGGCCGGCCAAAGACGATGCGCCATTTTCCGCGCTGGCATTTAAAATCATGACCGATCCCTTCGTCGGTACATTGACCTTTTTCCGGGTCTATTCAGGAGCGCTTAATTCCGGTGCGAGTATCTACAATTCGACCCGAAGCAAAAGAGAAAGAATCGGTCGGCTGCTAAAAATGCACGCCAACAAGCGCGAAGAGATCAAGGAAGTTTACGCCGGCGATATCGCCGCGGCCGTGGGGTTAAAGACCGCCACCACCGGCGATACGTTGTGCGACGAAAACAAGCCGATCGTTTTGGAGTCGATCGATTTTCCGGATCCGGTCATCTCCATTGCGATCGAACCGAAAAGCAAAGCGGACCAAGAAAGGCTCGGTCTTTCACTACAGAAGCTTGCCACCGAAGATCCGTCTTTTAAGGTCCGAACCGACGAGGAAACCGGCCAGACAATTATCTCTGGCATGGGTGAACTGCACCTAGAAATCATCGTCGATCGTTTGCTGCGCGAATTTAACGTCGGCGCCAACGTCGGCAAGCCCCAGGTGGCGTACAAGGAAACGGTTCGCAAGAAAGTCGAGCAGCAAGGGCGGTTTGTGCGCCAGACCGGGGGGCGTGGCCAGTACGGCGACGTTTGGATCACGCTTGAGCCGCAGCAGCCGGGCGCCGGGTTTGAATTCGTCGATGCGATCAAGGGCGGCTCGATTCCCCGGGAATATATTCCTGCGGTCGAAAAAGGCATTAAAGAAGCGACGGAAAACGGCCCGCTTGCCGGTTATCCGGTGGTAGATGTGAAAGCGACGCTTACCGACGGCAGCTATCACGATGTCGACTCCTCGGAAATCGCTTTCAAAATCGCCGGCTCAATGGCCTTTAAGGCAGCCGCGCGTAAGGCCAATCCGGTGCTGCTTGAGCCGATCATGTCGGTGGAAGTGGTGGTGCCCGAGGAGTTTATGGGCGATGTGATCGGTGATATCAGCTCGCGGCGTGGCAAGGTCCTGGGCATGGACACGCGGCCGGCAGCGCAAGCGATCGACGCGCGCGTACCGCTTGCTGAAATGTTTGGTTACGCCACCGATCTTCGCTCGATGACCCAAGGAAGGGCCACTTACACGATGCAGTTTTCCCATTATGAGCCGGTTCCCGCGGCGGTGGCGGAAGGCATTATCGCCAAGTTTGATGGCAAGTCGGATGATGACCTATGAACGAAAAAATTAGGATTCGGCTGAAGGCCTACGATCACCGCGTACTGGATCAGTCGGTGGGTGAGATTGTCGAAACCGTCAGGCGCACCGGCGGACGCGTGGCCGGACCAATTCCTCTACCCACGAGAATCGAGAGATTCACGGTTAATCGATCCCCGCATGTTGACAAGAAATCGAGAGATCAATTCGAAATTCGCACGCACAAACGACTCCTCGATATTCTTGAACCGACGCAGCAGACCATCGATGCGTTGGGTAAGCTCGATATCGCCGCCGGTGTGGACGTGGAAATCAAGCTCCAATGACGGAGAGAAAAAGCGCTAGCCGATAAGTTATTCAGTTTGGGATTTCATATGACAGGGCTTATTGGCAGAAAGATTGGAATGACGCAGTTCTACAACCCGGATGGAAACGTCATTCCCGTAACCGTGGTTGAGACCGGCCCGTGCGTCGTCGTGCAAAAGAAACAGACGGCTACAGACGGCTACAACGCGCTCCAGGTTGGCTTCGGCGCGAAAAAGGCCCAACGGCTGAACAAAGCGACGCAAGGTCATATGGCTAAAGCCGGCAAAGGCGCTTTCCAAGTCCTCAAAGAATTTCGCCTCGATGACGTAACTCAGTACGAAGTCGGGCAGGAGATCAAGGTCAACGATCTTTTCAAGGTTGGTGACCATGTCGATGTTTCAGGCATCTCCAAAGGGCATGGCTTCGCCGGCGTGATCAAGCGCTGGTCTTTCGCTGGCTTTCCCGGATCCCATGGCACGCATGAATATTTCCGCCATGGCGGATCGATCGGTAACCGTTCCTACCCTGGGCGCGTTCGCAAGGGCAAAAAAATGGCGGGGCACTGGGGCAACGAACAGGTATCAACCCAGAATCTCGAAGTCGTCGAGATTCGCGCCGAAGAGCATCTGATGCTGGTGCGCGGGGCGGTGCCCGGTGCGAAACGCGGCGTGGTCATCTTGCGCCCGGCGGTGAAAAGGTAAGCGCAATGGAAGTGCACGTCATTCAGCCTGCTCTCAATGAAGCGATTTTTGGCGCAAAGACGCGCCCACACCTGCTCCATCAAGCGGTTGTCATGCAGCTGGCCAATCGGCGCGCCGGCAGCGCCGCGACCAAATCGAAAGGATTCGTTAGAGGCGGCGGTAAAAAACCATGGCGCCAAAAGGGCACGGGACGGGCGCGCGCTGGCAGCATTCGCTCGCCGATCTGGGTCGGTGGCGGCACCACATTCGGTCCCCAGCCGCGGGATTATTCTTATCGCATGCCGCGCACGGCCCGGCGTGAGGCTTTGCTATCGGCGCTCAGTGTCAAAAACCGCGATGGCAAGATCATCGTCGTCGATAAGTTTGAGCTCGACGAAGTTAAGACCAAGCTTATGGTCAGAGCATTGGCCGAACTAAAAGTCGACAGCGCTCTACTGGTGATTCCCAAGTCCGACGTCAAAATCGAGCGTTCCGCGCGCAATCTCCCCAAGGTCAAAGTGTTGCGCGTCGAAGGCTTGAACGTCTACGATCTGTTGCGCTACGAGCATCTGATTTTAACTGAGGGGGCGCTTAAATTGCTGGAGGAAAGGTTGGCGGCATGAAGAACCCTCAAGATGTCATCCAAGCGCCATTGATCTCGGAGAAAGGAACCCAGCTAACCGAGAGCGCCAATCAGGTTTTATTCAAGGTGCGACCGGACGCGAACAAGATCGAAGTGAAGCAGGCGATTGAAACGCTGTTCAAGGTGAAGGTCGTACAAGTCCACATGGCACGTTATCTCGGCAAGGTGCGCCGAATTGGCAGAAACACGGGACGGCGTTCGGATTGGAAGAAGGCTTACGTGACCCTGAAAGAGGGAGATAAGATCGACTTTTTCGGCGGGGCTTAAAGCGGCAAAAAGAGAAAATAAATGGCTATTAAGACTTACCAGCCCACCTCCGCAGGAATACGATTTCGCACCGGGCTGACCTTCGACGAAATCACCAAGACGAGGCCGGAAAAAGGCTTGCGCCGGCGGCTCAACCATAGCGGCGGGCGCAACAACACCGGTCGCGTTACGGCGGATCATCGTGGCGGCGGTCACAAGCGATTATACCGGTTGATCGATTTTAAGCGCGATAAACACAATGTGCCGGCAAGAGTTGAAGCGATCGAATACGATCCCAATCGTTCGGCGCGTATCGCGCTCGTCTGTTACGCCGACGGCGAGCGGCGTTACATTTTGGCGCCGGAGCGCTTGCGAGTCGGTGGTTCGGTGATCTCTGGAGATAACAACGTCGATATCCAGCCGGGCAATTCCTTGCCACTCAAATTTATCCCCGTCGGTACCGTGGTACACAACATCGAGCTTAAAATTGGTAAAGGCGGACAGTTGGTTCGCGGCGCCGGGTTGGGCGCCCAGCTGATGGCGAAGGAAAGCAATTACGCGTTACTGAAACTCCCTTCCGGCGAATTGCGTTATGTGCTTGCCGAGTGCCGCGCGACCGTGGGCCAAGTCGGTAATGCCGACCAAGAGAATGTCTCTTGGGGTAAAGCAGGCAGAATGCGCTGGTTGGGTTTTCGGCCGACGACTCGCGGCATTGCGAAAAATCCGGTGGATCATCCGCACGGCGGCGGCGAAGGACGTTCGAAGGGGAATCACCCGATGACACCGTGGGGCAAGCCGACGAAAGGGTATAAGACGAGAAAGCACCAATCTTCCGACAAGTATATCGTGCAGCGGAGAAAGGGTAGGTAGTAATGGCGCGTTCGGTCAAAAAGGGGCCTTTTGTCGATCCCCATCTGTTGAAGAAAGTTAGTGCGATGGGCGAGTCGCGGCAAAGGCAAGTCATTCGCACGTGGTCGCGCCGCTCCACAGTGACCCCGGAGATGGTCGGCTACACGATCGGCGTGCATAACGGCAGAAAATTTATTCCCGTTTTCGTCAGCGAAAACATGGTGGGTCACAAGCTCGGCGAATTTGCTCCGACGCGGACTTTCTACGCGCATTCCGGCGACCGAAAGGCGGAAGCGAAAGAAACCATAGGCGCGCCGCCGGCAGCGGTGCCGAGGCCGGGAGCAGCAGCGCCAGGCACCGCGCCGGCGCCGGCCGCAAAGCCGTGAGCGAGACCGGCCATTTTAAATTGACGGGTGTTTTGACAGCGCACCGGCGTAGGTTCAATTGACTGGGCAATTGATTATGGAAACACACGCGATCACGAAATTTATCCGAGTCTCGCCGCGAAAAGTTCGCCTCGTGGTCGACCAGATTCGCGGCAAGGGTATCGAGGAGGCGTTGAACATTCTCAAGTTCATTCCCAAGCGCTCCGCGGGAATCGTTGCCAAGACCGTGCGTACGGCGGTGGCGAATGCCGAAAACACGCAGAGTGTCGATGTCGATCGTTTGATCATCAAGCGAGCCATGGTAGACGAAGCGGGCATGTGGAAGCGCTTCACTTCCCGCGCTCAAGGGCGGGCCACCCGCGTGCGCAAACGTCTCAGTCACGTCACCATAGTTGTCGATGAAGCTAGTGAGAGGAGTTAACCCCAGATGGGTCAGAAAACACATCCAAAAGTTTTTCGTCTTGGCGTGATCGAGACTTGGGACTCGAAATGGTTTGCGCGCCATGATTACCCCAAGCTTCTTCACGAAGATTTTCGCGTCACGAAATTTCTCAAGAGTCGGCTCTATCACGCGGGCATTTCGCGAATCGAGATCGAACGAGCGGCCAATAAAGCCAAGATTAATATTCACACCGCGCGGCCCGGAATCGTGATCGGTAAAAAAGGCGCGGAAATCGAAAAACTCAAAGAGGAAATCACCAAGCTAACCAATCGAGAGAGCTACATTAACATTCACGAAGTCAGAAGACCCGATCTCGACGGCCAGCTAGCTTCAGAAAACGTTGCCTTGCAGCTCGAGCGGCGCGTGGCGTTTCGCCGCGCCATGAAAGAAAGCGTCTCGCGGGCGATGCGCATGGGCGCCCAGGGCGTAAAGATTCAATGCGCCGGACGGTTGGGCGGGTCCGAGATTGCGCGCACGGAATGGTATCGCGAAGGGCGGGTGCCTTTGCACACGCTGCGTGCGGATATCAGTTACGGTTTCGCCGAAGCTCGCACCACCTACGGCGTGATTGGCGTCAAGGTGTGGATTTTTAGGGGCGAAGTCTTGACCGAGGAAGAAGAGCAGCAAAAGGCGATGCTCGGCGGCTGACAATTTTCGCAAATGTCATGCGAGATCAAGAAGATCATTGAGCCCAAATGTTAGAACCAAAAAAGGTAAAATATCGTAAGCTACAAAAGGGACGGCGTCGTGGCACGGCGCACCGAGGTTCGACCCTCGCATTCGGAGAGTATGGTCTTAAGGCGGTGGCCCGGGGTTGGATGAGCGCTCGGGAGATCGAGGCGGCGCGTGTTGCGCTGACGCGCTATCTAAAACGCGGCGGCAAGGTCTGGATCCGCATTTTCCCCGACAAGCCGCTGACTAAAAAGCCGCTTGAAACCCGCATGGGAAAGGGCAAGGGCGCGCCGGAAATGTGGGTCGCCGTGGTTCAGCCGGGACGGATTTTGTTCGAGATGGAAGGCGTCGACGGACCGCTTGCCAAGGAGGCCTTTCGTCTAGCAGCGCACAAGCTTTCGATTCCAACGATTACGGTGGAGCGTCGGGGGGCAGCCCATGGAAGCTAAAGAACTGCGCGACCTGAGCGCCGATGACCTTGTCCAGAGACGCGCGTCGTTGCGCGAGGAGATCTGTCACTTAAAACTCAAACGCGCCACGAGCCGATTGGAAAATCCGATGAAGTTAAAGGAAAGCAAACGGGACTTGGCCCGCATTGAAACGATTCTAAGGGAGAAATCGCTTCAAGGGCAGAGAGGCCGCGCATGAATACCCGCGGGTTAACAAAAGAGCGCAGTGGTGTGGTGGTGAGCGACCGGATGCAGAAGACCGTCGTGGTTACCATTGAACGGACGGTGATGCACCCGAAGTACAAAAAAATTCTGCGACGCCGCACAAAGTTGAAGGCGCACGATGAGCAGAACCAATGTCATGTCGGCGATCGCGTGCTCATCGTTGAATGCCGTCCGCTCAGCCGGGATAAGCGCTGGCGTGTGAGTAAAATCCTCGAGCGCGCACAGGCAGCGACGGAAGAACTCAAAACAGCCGACGCTTAGGATTTATTCGGAACGGACAAGGTTGCTTCATGATCCAAATGCGAACGACATTAGATGTTGCGGATAATTCCGGAGCGCGCCGGGTGCAGTGCATCAAAGTGTTAGGCGGCAGCAAACGCAAATACGCCTCGATTGGCGATATCATCGTGGTCTCGGTAAAGGAAGCGATCCCCAATGCCAAGGTCAAGAAGGGCGATGTGATGAAAGCCGTAGTCGTGCGCACGGCCAAGGAATTAGGACGTCCCGACGGCACCTACATCCGCTTCGATAATAATTCTGCGGTGTTGATCGACAATCAAAAGGAACCGATCGGAACTCGCATATTTGGACCCGTGGCGCGCGAGCTCAGAGCGAAGAAGTTCATGAAAATTATTTCGCTCGCGCCGGAAGTGCTCTAGTCGGAATCGAGGAGAAGTAGCTCGTGGAGATCCGTAAAAACGACAGCGTGATGGTGATCGCCGGCAAGGAACGGGGCAAAACCGGCAAGGTGCTCCGGGTGCTGCCGGATGAAGACGCGGTTATTATCGAGAGGATCAATATCGTCAAACGGCATACCAAGCCGCGCGGCCCGCAGCAGCCCGGCGGGATCGTCGAGAAGGAAGCTTCGGTGGATGCTTCCAATATCATGATTATGTGCGACAAGTGTAATGCGCCGGTGCGGATTGGCCGAAAGATTCTGGCGGATGGCAAGAAGATTCGCATCTGTCGCCGCTGCCAAGAAGCCTTGGATTAGTGAAGTAACCATGGCACGTTTGAAAACGAAGTATCAGAGCGATGTGGTACCGGCGATGATGAAGGAGTTCGGTTACAAGAACACGATGCAGGTGCCGAGGCTCGAGAAAATCACATTGAACGTCGGTTTGGGCGAGGCCACGCAGAATATTAAGGTCATCGATAGCGCGGTGGCCGAGATCACTGCCATCGCCGGCCAAAAGCCCGTGGTTACCCATGCCAAAAAGGCCATTGCCAATTTCAAGTTGCGCGAAGGTGTGCCGATCGGCTGCATGGTCACTTTACGGCGCGAGCGCATGTATGAATTCTTAGATCGCTTAATTCATGTGGCGCTGCCGCGCGTGCGCGATTTCAAGGGAGTTCCCGACCGTTCATTCGATGGCCGGGGAAACTATTCACTGGGGCTGCGCGAACAGGTCATTTTTCCTGAGATTCAGGCCGACAAGGTCGAAAAGGCCCGAGGGATGACGATTACGATCACGACCACGGCGAAAACCGATCAGGAAGGTCGATCGCTGCTCAGATTGATGGGCATGCCGTTCGCACAGCCAGTCGTAGGGGGAGAATAGCATTGGCGAAAACATGTCTTCGGATCAAAGCTGAGAGGCCCAATAAGTTCAAAGTGCGCGAATACAATCGTTGCCCGCTTTGCGGCCGGGCGCGGGCTTTTTATCGACGTTTTCGCATGTGTCGGCTCTGTCTGCGCGATCATGCGCGCAAGGGACATATTCCCGGACTGATTAAGGCCAGCTGGTAAGCTGCGGACGGAGAAAATCATGGCAATGACCGATCCAATCGCCGATCTGCTAACTCGTATTCGCAATGCTTCGCGGGCGCGGCATCAGAAAGTCGCTGTGCCCTGGTCGCGACTCAAAGAAAATGTCGTCAAGATTTTAGTCGACGAAGGATATCTGAAAGAACAAAAGAAAGTAAAAGCCGCCGTCGGCGGGGGCGACGAAATCGTCATCCAACTCAAGTTCGACCGGGAGAACCGGCCGATTATTTCGGGGCTCAAGCGTGTCAGCACTCCGGGCCGCAGAGTCTACGTCGGTGCCGACGCTGTCACGCCCGTACGCAAAGGCCTCGGTATTAACGTCTTGTCGACGCCCAAAGGAATTTTGGTCGACCGCGAGGCCCAAAGAGCGAAGGTCGGCGGCGAATTGATCTGCTCGGTCTGGTAGGCGGAATCGAGGTGTAAGGTGTCACGTATCGGAAAGCTCCCGGTAACCATCCCTGCGGGCGTCAAGGTCGCAGTGGACACCAACGGAGTTCGCGTGGAGGGACCGAAAGGAAAACTGCACACGACCGTGCCTGCGGGTGTCAATGTGAACGTCGAGGGCAACGTCGTGCGCGTCGAGCGCCAGACGGAGGATCGAAAGGGCCGCGCGCTGCACGGGCTCACGCGTAAGCTGATTGCGAACATGACACAAGGGGTTAGTCAGGGATTTACCCGCGTGCTGGATATCAATGGCGTCGGTTATCGCGCCGAAGTCAAAGGCCAGGAAATCCACATGACCTTGGGCTATTCTCATCCCGTGATTTTTCCGCTGCCACAGGGAGTGACGGCTGCAGTTGAGCGGCAGATTATTATCACTCTCAACGGTGCCGATCGTCAATTGCTTGGCGAGACAGCGGCTAAAATTCGTGGGTTGCGGCTGCCGGAGCCCTACAAAGGTAAGGGCATCAAGTATCGCGAAGAGTTCATCAAGCGTAAGGCGGGCAAGGCTGTCGGCTCGGCGAGCGGCAAGTAGAGCGTTGGGAATAACAGATGGCGAATAAACGGGAAGACAGAGCCAGGCTGCGCCGGAAGGCGCGCGTGCGCAAAAAGATCATCGGTACCGAGGCGCTGCCGCGAGTTTGCGTATTTCGCAGCAACAAACATATGTATGCGCAGGTGATATCCGACGATCAGGGAAAGACTCTGGCCGCCGTATCGACTTTGTCCGACGATGTGACTGGAGTGAAGAAGCGTAATAGCGTCGATGGCGCAAAACAGGTCGGCTTAGCTCTGGCGAAAATTTGCAAAGAAAAAAATATAACCCGCGTCGTTTTTGATCGAAACGGATTTCTCTACCACGGCCGTGTCAAGGCGGTGGCGGACGGTGCCCGCGAAGGCGGATTGGAATTCTGACAAAGTCAGTGAACGAGAGGTTGCTTTGGAACGGATTGATCCGCAAGGATTAGAGTTGAAGGAAAAAGTGGTGCACATCAGCCGGGTGGCCAAAGTCGTCAAAGGTGGCCGACGGTTCAGCTTCAGCGCCCTGGTGGTTGTCGGCGACAACCGCTCGCTGGTCGGTTATGGGATGGGCAAAGCCAAGGAAGTTCCGGAAGCGATCCGTAAAGGCTTAGAGCAGGCCAAAAAAAGCTTGATTCGAGTGCCGGTCATGGACGGCACCATTCCGTTCGAAGTCATCGGCCACTTCGGCGCGGGTTATGTGATTCTCAAACCGGCGTCGGATGGAACCGGGGTCATTGCCGGTGGAGGCGTGCGCGCGGTGGTGGAAGCGTCCGGTATTCAAAACGTTTTGACCAAATGTATCGGTTCCAACAATCCCCATAATATGGTCAAAGCGACGATTGCGGCGCTCAGCGATCTGCGCGCGCCGGAAGACATCGCCGATCGACGCGGTAAAGCCCTCGCGGAGATTCGTTGATCATGAGACTCGATGAACTGAAACCCGCGGCTGGTTCGAGCAAGAAGCGCAAACGCGTCGGACGCGGCGATGGCTCTGGTCATGGCAAGACTTCCTGTCGCGGCCACAAAGGACAGGGCGCGCGCTCCGGCGGTAATGTCCAGCCGGGATTCGAAGGCGGTCAGATGCCGTTACAGCGGCGCTTGCCCAAGCGGGGTTTTCATAATCCGTTTCGCGTTGAAATGTCCGCGGTCAATCTCGGCCAGCTCGAATTGTTTTCCGCGGGCAGCGAGGTAACGCCCGAAAGCTTGAGCGAGCGCGGATTGGTAGCGGGTAGAAACCGCAGAATCAAAATTCTCGGCGATGGGACGTTATCGAAAGCTTTAACAGTCAAGGCCCATGGATTTTCCGCCAAGGCGAAAGAGAAGATTGAAGCCGTCGGCGGCAAGGCGGAGTTGATCGCGCGTCATGCTTAGCGGTTTCCAAAACGCGTCGCGCATTCCCGAGTTGCGCCGCCGGCTGCTTTTCACGCTGGCGATGTTGGCGGTGTACCGCCTCGGCGTACATGTGCCAACGCCGGGCATCGACCGCTTGGCGATGGCGGCGTTTTTCGAACAGCAAAAGAATACGTTATTTGGCTTCCTGAATCTGTTTTCCGGCGGCGCCTTGGAGCAGTTCTCGGTGTTTTCCCTGGGCATCATGCCGTATATCAGCGCGTCGATTATTCTGCAGCTCTTGACGGTGGTGTTCCCTTATCTGGAAAGGTTGTCGAAGGAAGGGGAAATCGGTCGGCGTAAGATCACTCAATATACTCGTTACGGCACCGTAGTGCTGTCGATCATTCAAGGCATCATGATTAGCGTCGGCCTGGAAGGTACCCAGGGGCCCGGCGGGCATAGTTTGGTTTTGACTCCCGGCTGGGGATTCCGTTTTATGACCGTGATCACGTTGACGTCGGGGACCGCCTTTATCATGTGGTTGGGAGAGCAGATTACCGAGCGTGGTATTGGCAACGGGATTTCTTTGATCATCTTCGCCGGTATCGTGGCGCGTCTCCCATCGGCGGTTTCCACGACGTTGCAGTTCATGCGCGAAGGCGAGTTAGGTCCGCTGGTTGCTCTGGTGATCCTCGTCCTGAGCGTCTTAGTCGTCGGCGCGATCATATTCGTCGAACGTGGCCAACGGCGCATTCCCGTGCAATACGCCAAGCGCGTGGTCGGGCGTAAAATGTACGGCGGCATGAGCTCGCACCTGCCGCTAAAGATCAATACGGCGAATGTGATACCGCCGATCTTTGCGTCTTCGATCTTGATTTTCCCGGCGACGCTGGCGCAATTTGCCAATCATCCCTGGGTGCAAATGGTTTCCGGCGCACTGGCGCCCGGCAGTTGGTTGCACGATTTAGTTTACGTCATATTAATTATTTTCTTCGCCTTCTTTTATACCGCGGTGGTGTTTAATCCGAGCGATGTCGCGGAGAATATGAAAAAAGCCGGCGGGTACATTCCGGGCATTCGGCCCGGCCAAAAAACCGCTGAGTTTATCGAGCGGGTGCTGTCTCGCATTACCTTGAGCGGAGCGATTTATCTTTGTATCGTTTCGCTTTTGCCGACGATTTTGGTGCGACAATTAAACGTCCCGTTTTATTTCGGCGGCACGGCGCTCCTGATCGTCGTCGGCGTCGCGTTGGATACCGTCGCGCAGATGGAAACCCATCTGATTACCCGCAACTACGAGGGGTTTATGAAGCGGGGGCGGCTGCGTGGCAGAAGGGGCTAAGTAGTGGCCAGCGGTGCGCGCGTCGTGTTGCTGGGTCCCCCCGGTGCCGGTAAGGGAACCCAAGCAAAACTGTTGCAGGATGAATTTGCCGCTTGTCAGATTTCGACCGGCGATATTCTCCGTAAAGCCGTGGCGCAGCAGACTCCGCTGGGCAAGCGAGCTGCGGAATATATCAATCGCGGCGCCTTGGTGCCCGATGATGTGATCGTCAATTTGGTCGCCGAGCGGTTAAGGGAGCCGGACTGTGAAAAGGGATTTATCCTAGACGGTTTCCCGAGGACGATCCCTCAGGCGGAGAGTCTCGACGCGATTCTCAAAACCAGGGAGCTTGGCCTAAATTGTGTGTTATCGGTTCAAGTGCCGGAGAGCATTATTATTCAGAGGCTGGCCGGCCGTCGCACCTGTAGAAGCTGCGGTGCTCTCTGTCACTTGGTTTTCAATCCGCCGAAAAAAGCCGGCGTCTGTGATCGCTGTGGTGGAGAACTTTACCAGCGCGACGATGACCGGGAAGAGACGATCGCCAATCGCCTCAAGGTCTACGAGAAACAAACCGCCCCTCTGGCCAATTATTATCGCGAGCGGGGATTGTTGAGGGAAATCGATGGCGTCGGCGAGGTCAATGACATTCGCGCCCGAGTGAGTAAGGCATTAGGAGATGTAGTGACGTGATTTCGCTCAAGTCGGCTCGAGAAATCGAGATCATGAGACGGGCGAACGTCATCGTTGCGGAGGTCCTCAAAGAGCTTAGAGAGCGTGTCGCGCCCGGTGTCACGACTTTGGAATTGGATGCGCTTGCCGAGGAGCTAACGTTAAAGAAGCATGCGATACCGGCGTTTAAGGGTTATAACGTAGCCGGGAAGATTTATCCCTGCTGTCTATGCGCCTCGATAAACGATGAGATCGTTCATGGCATTCCATCGAAGCGCGCGCTGCGCGAGGGCGACATCATCGGCCTCGACTACGGCGTCATCTACGAAGGTTACTATGGCGACTCCGCGATTACCGTAGGCGTAGGCCGGGTGAATGAAGAAGCCCGGCGTTTAATGGATGTCACCGAGCAGTCGCTGTATCAAGGCATCGAGCAGCTCTACGACGGCAAACGGCTGGGCGATCTGGGTTCCGTAGTACAGCGGCTCGCCGAGAGCGCTGGTTTCTCGGTGGTTCGCGCTTTCGTCGGGCATGGTATCGGCAAAAAGCTGCACGAAGAACCGCCGGTGCCGAACTACGGTGAGCCCGATCGGGGGTTGCGTTTAAAGGAGGGTATGGTGCTGGCGATCGAACCGATGGTGAACGCCGGAAGTTACGAGGTTGAAATTAAGGAAGATGGTTGGACGGCGGTGACGAAAGATGGTAGCTTGGCGGCCCATTTCGAGCATTCCGTGGCGATTACCAAAAACGGGCCGTATATACTCAGTCAACTGTAAAATTTGACAGCCTATTCGGCAGAGTTTTCCTATGCCAAAAGAAGACGCTATCGAGGTCACCGGTACGGTACTGGAGACGCTGCCCAACGCGATGTTTCGCGTGAAATTGGAGAACGGACACAAAGTGCTCGCCCATATCTCGGGCAAAATGCGCATGCACTACATCAAGATATTGCCTGGGGACAAGGTGAAGATCGAGCTGTCCCCCTATGACTTGGCAAGGGGACGCATCATCTTCCGCGAGCGCTAAAAGCAGGAGCAGTCGTGAAGGTAAGAGCTTCGGTCAAGAAGATCTGCAACAAGTGCAAAGTGATTCGTCGCAAGGGCGTGGTGCGGGTGTTGTGTGAGAACACCAAGCACAAGCAACGGCAGGGCTAAACGATTTGCGATTTTGGATTGCCGATTTTGGATTAGTGAACATCCGACTGAACTCACGACGAAGTCTAAAATCTAAAATCGAAAATGGGGAACCAGTAGGGGATTTAGGAGGGGAGAAATGGCACGTATCGCGGGTGTGGATTTGCCGAGGAGCAAAAGAATGGAAGTTGCGCTCACGTATATTTACGGTATCGGGCGCAGTTCTTCGCGCAGTATTTTACAGCAAGCCGGCATTTCGTTGGATCTTAAGAGCGACGCCTTGACGGATGACGACGTCGTTAAAATTCGCCAAGTCATCGACCAGGGCCTTAAGGTCGAAGGCGATCTTCGGCGGGAGGTGACGGGAAATATCAAGCGCCATCTCGATATGGGATCGTACCGTGGGCTACGTCACCGCAAGAATCTCCCGGTTCGCGGCCAGCGCACCCATACCAACGCGCGCACCCGCAAGGGACCACGCAGAACCGTTGCGGGCAAGAAACCGGCACCCTCAAAGGGCTAACAGGAGAAGATCATGGCAGACGCCACGGATGAAAAACAAAACGCTGAGGGGCAGGCGGAACAAAAGGCCGGCGAGCGCGCCGCGCGCAAAAAACGCGGACGGAAGAACATCGCCGAAGGCGTGGTTCATATTCACTCGACTTTCAACAACACGATCGTCACGATCACCGATTACCAGGGCAATGTTATTTCTTGGTCCAGCGCCGGAGCGATGGGATTTAAGGGGTCGCGCAAGGGAACGCCGTTCGCCGCCCAGCAAGCGGCCGACAGCGCGGCGAAAAAAGCTATGGATCATGGACTACGAACCGTGCAGATATTTGTCCGGGGACCGGGAGCCGGGCGTGAATCGGCGCTGCGAGCTCTACAATCTGCGGGCATCAATATCAGCTTGATCAAGGACGTTACGCCGATCCCGCATAATGGCTGTCGTCCGCCGAAACGAAGAAGAGTATGACGCTGAGGATAGAGTATAGAAGATCGAGGATAGCTGGATTGCGATCCTCCATCCTCCATCTACCATCGTCGAACCATGGAGGGGTCATTGGCTAGATACACGGAATCTGTGTGCCGGCTGTGCAGGCGCGAAAACCTAAAGCTCTTTCTCAAGGGCGAGCGCTGCTATACCGACAAATGCGCCATTGAGCGGCGCAACTATCCGCCGGGACAACACGGCCAAGGCAGGCCAAAGTTCTCTGAGTACAGCATTCAGCTGCGCGAGAAGCAAAAGGTGAAACGAATATATGGTTTGCTGGAAAAGCAATTTCGCCGCACGTTTGCCGAAGCGGCACGCACCAAAGGCATCACCGGCGAGACACTATTAATCCTGCTCGAGCGCCGACTCGACAGTGTTGCCTATCGCCTCGGCTTTGCCAGTTCGCGCGCCGAAGCGAGATCGTTGGTGCGGCATGGCCATATCCACGTCAATGGCAAAAAGGTGAATATTCCTTCTTACACCATCCGCGCGGGCGACGTCGTCTCGGTGAAAGAGCCTAGCCGTCAAATGGGGCGGGTGTTATCCGCCATGGAAGGCGCCCAGCGACGCGGTGTCCCCGAGTGGGCGGAAGTCGACCGGGAAACCTACAGCGGGCGCATCAAGGTCTTGCCCTCGCGCAACGATATCACGATGCCGATCAACGAGAAATTGATCGTGGAATTATATTCGAAGTAAGTTCGAACTTGGGAGACGCTATGTCGACAATGTACCAGCATTGGACGGAATTGATCAAACCCAAACAATTGGAGATGGAAGAAAAAACTCTAACCTCGACTTACGGCAAGTTTTACGCGGAGCCTTTCGAGCGCGGCTTTGGCCAAACCGTCGGTAATTCACTGCGGCGCATTTTGCTGTCTTCGCTCATGGGCGCGTCCATTGTCGCCGTGCGCATCAAAGGTATCTTGCACGAGTTTTCCACCGTTCCCGGCGTGACCGAAGATGTCGCCGACATCATTTTGAATTTAAAAGAAGTGCGCCTGCGGCTCAATGAAACCGAACAACAATCGCTCAAGATCGACATCAAGGGTCCGGCAACGGTTCTCGCCAAGGACATTATCGCGCCGCCCGCCGTCGAGATCTTGAATCCGGAGCAAAAGATTGCCACGCTTTCGCGCGACGCCAAACTTGAAATGGAGATGCTGGTCAAGCTCGGCCGCGGTTATGTTCCTGCAGAGAGAAACAAAGAAGAAGGAGCGCCCGTCGATACGATTTTTATCGATGCGGTTTTTTCGCCCGTGCAGAAAGTGAATTTCACCGTCGCTAACGCTCGGGTCGGGCAGCGAACCGATTACGACCGTCTGGTCTTCGAGGTGCATACGGATGGCAGCGTGAAGCCGGATGACGCGATGGCCTACGCGGCTAAAATTCTCCAGGATCAGGTCAGTATGTTCGTCAACTTCCAAGAGGAACCGCGCCCAGAGAAGCGCGACGACGGCCCACCGATTCCGTTGAACGACAACTTGTTTCGCAGCGTCGATGAGCTTGAGTTCTCGGTCAGATCGCAGAACTGCCTGCAAAATGCCGATATCAAGTATATCGGTGAACTAGTGCAAAAGTCTGAACAAGAGATGCTCCGGACCAAGAATTTCGGCCATAAATCGTTGAATGAAATTAAGGAAATTCTCAAGGAAATGGGGCTTGAGCTCGGCATGAAGATCGATCACTTTCCTTCTCGGGAAGAGATCGAGGCGCGGAAACGCGACAAAGAGAAGGAGTAGGGCTGAACCATGCGCCACCTCAAGTCGGGAAGACAACTGAGCCGTAACTCCAGCCATCGCTGGGCGTTGATGCGCAATCTCATCACGGCCTTGCTGCGCGAAGAAAAGATTCGAACCACGGATCCCAAGGCCAAGGAACTACGCCGCTGGGTCGATCGCGTGATTACACTTGGCAAGCAGGGGACCTTGCACGCGCGCCGGCAAGTTCTAAGCATTGTTCAGGACAAAGCCGTGGTGCGGAAACTCTTTGATACCATCGGGCCGCGCTTCAAGGACCGTCCCGGCGGCTACACGCGGATCGTCAAGATCGGCATTCGCCGCGGCGACGCCGCACAGATGTCCGTAATCGAGCTCGTGGCGTCGGAGAATGCCAAAGAAAGCGCCGCGGGCGGGGGGAGAAGACGGCGTAGGGCTCGCCGGCAGCAGGCGGAGAAACAGGGAGCAGCGGCATAATTTCCGCTCAAAGTCGTAATTTACCAGACAGCCCGCCGGTCTACGTTAGGTCGGCGGGCTGTTTCATTTCTAGAGCGGGAGTTTTTCTTAAGTCGGTTGTCATTTGTCGAAGGGAGCCAGGTAATCGGGGGTAGTCAGTACTCCGGTACACAGACGTGGTATTTGGGATAGGGGGAATACGAGGAGTGTCGGTCAAAAATAAACCCTTCGACGATCACGGATGGCACGCAAGGGATTCTACAAGTAGCGCCGTCTGAGAAGTAGACATAGTTCCCCTATGTTAATTTCCGTTATGCCACGAAAGAGGGCATCCGGTAGGGGCAGGTTTCAAACCTGCCCCTACACCTGAACTGTCACTTGTGCGAAGGCGTGCTTTTGTTCGCCACATAGTCGTGATAATTAAGCCCCGTGGATCATAACGGGAAGGCTGTTTTGCGGCGGTCGCTAAACGATTTTTTGCGCTTTGAGTTGGACGAGGCGGCGCTCGACCGGCTGCAGTGGCGCGATTTTGGCAACGGGCTTGAAATGTCTCGGCTCGCTCGTGAGGAACAGCGCGAGCTGGTGCTTTACCGGATCGCCGCCAATGCGTCATCCGATGCGTTCGTAAAGCATGAGCATGTCGGCGGTGAATTCTACCTCGTGCTCAAGGGTAAAATCGCCGATGAGACTGGGGAATACGAAAAGGGCGACGTCGTTTTTCTCGATCCACACTCTGTGCACACGCCACGCGCCGTGGGCGAAACGGTGGTTTTGGTTCTGTGGCCGGCGGGAGTACGTATCGTCACTTGAGTAATTGAATAAACCCCGCAGCAAGCTGTGGGGTATCAGAACTCGGCGATGAGATTTGACTTAAAGGCGTCACCCCCGAATGTTTTTATCGGGGGTCCAGTCCGAATCCGGCCTGGATTCCCGCTTAAAGCATGCGGGAATGACCGACTTCGGATAGGCAATTTTACTTAACGCAGCAGGCTGCGGGGAATTGACCCACAAGGATTGAACGCAGCTGATTCAGTTATGGGAGAGGTAAAAATGAAAACGTTAGGATTTATCGGCACGGGCGGCATGGGCAGCGGCATGGCCGCGAATCTAATCAAGGCGGGTAATAAGTTGGTCGTCAACGACTTGCGCCGCGAGCAATGCAAAGGCCTCGAAAGTCAGGGAGCGGTTTATAAAGAATCGCCTAAAGCGGTGGCGGAGTCCTGTGAAATCGTTCTTTCCATGCTTCCTTACAATGAAGCCGTGCGCGCGGTCGGCCTCGGCTCAGACGGTTTGCGCGAAGCGACCGGCGGCGCCAAGCTCTGGGTTGATTTCAGCAGCATCGACAAGAAAACCATCGTCGGCGTGAATTCCGAGTTGTCGAATAAAGGTTGGACGATTCTCGACGGTTCGGCAGGCGGGGTCGAAGAAGCCGCGGCAGCCGGAACATTGTCGCTTTGGCTTTCAGGCTCCAAAGCGCTGTTCGACGAGCATCAGCCCGTATTCAAAGCCATGGGGAATAAGGTACTTTTCGTCGGTGAGCTGGGCAACGCCAAGCTGGTGAAAAACGCCATGGCGATGTTCGCCGCGGTGACGCATTTAACTTTGGCGGAGATTTGCGCTTGGCTCAAAAAAGGCGGGCTGACGGAGGATACTTTTCGCACGATTCTGAAAAATTCGCAGCAGGATTCCGTCGCCATCGACCGCATTATGGAGATCGTCGTAAGTCGCAAATACAAACCGCGCAAATCCTGGATGCCCAAGGACGTGGGATTCGGTCTCGACATGGCACGCGAGATGGAAGTGCCGATGCCGTTCGTCGCGCTGGCATATCAGTTGTTTTCCATCGCCCAGGCGACCGGAATGGACGGCTACGAAGCCACGGGGATTGCGTGCAACGTTTACGACGTGATCACGGGCCAGAAGCGAGGCGTTTGAAGAAATGGCCGCACTGCCTCCGGAACGCATTTCTAGATTTCTCACTTATCTCTTGCGCCATCGGCCCAAGGAGTATCCGCTGGTGTTCGATAAGCGAGGTTTCGTCGACTGGCAAGATATCGTCGAGATGCTGCAAGAGCGCTATTACGACGTCACCGAAGAGCAAATCCGCGCCGTCGTCAATGAGTCGGAAAAGAAACGTTTCGAGCTTATTGGCGACAAGGTGCGGGCCACTTATGGACACTCATTTCCCGTCGATCTGGAAGGAGAGGCCGTCGAACCGCCGGCGCAGCTTTACTACGGCGCGGCGCGCGATCTCGCCCAGTCGATGCTCCGAAGCGGCCTCAAACCGCGTGACCGCCAGTATGTTCATTTGAGTGTTTCCGCCGAGGAAGCCGAATCCGTCGCTAAGCGGCATGATCCCAATCCAGCCATCATCGTCGTGGATGCCCAAGCGGCACACGATGAAGGAATCGCCTTCTACCAATCAGGCCCACTTTTCCTCGCCCAAAATGTCCCTGCAAAGTTTCTCTCACTGCGCTAGCCGGATTTCGGACATTGCTCCTCGCTGACATTTTTTCTGCACGTCCCAGTGCGGCATAGTTCGGGCGGGACAAAAGCAAGGCCCCCTAATGGAGCTGCGATGACCGATTGGCTAGTCGATTTGCACGGACGAACTCATTACGTTAAATTGGCAGCGCTAATAGCGATCATTCCCCAAATTCTCAAATACACCTGCTCGTCCGGTAGTGTTAATGGCGCGCTGGGCAGAAGCGAATGATCAAAGGACGCAATGCGAAGTCACCTTAGGGAGCTTTTAACCAAAGCTATTGAGAAAACGGCGAAGGGGGGAGAGCTGGATTCGACAGAGCTCCCCCCTTTGCTTCTCGAGCCGCCGAAACAGCGGGAGTTTGGCGACCTGGCGACCAACGCCGCGATGCTTTGGGCGAAGAGCGCCAAAAAGCCGCCGCGCATGATTGCCGAGACAATTCTGAAAAATATTGAAGATCCGAACGGGATTCTCGCACGTAAGGAGATTGCCGGGCCGGGGTTTTTGAATTTTACGTTTGCGCCGAAGTTTTACTACGCCCAATTGCGCGAGCTGGCAGCGGGCAACTACGATCGCGTTGATTTCGGGCACGGTGAGAGAGTTCAAGTCGAATTTGCCAGTGTCAATCCCACCGGTCCCTTGCATGTCGGTCACGGACGCGTCGCGGTTATCGGCGACGTGTTAGCGCGTCTGCATGAAGCAACCGGATTCAACGTCGAGCGCGAATATTATGTCAATGACGCCGGCAACCAGATGGAGAACTTGGGGCTCTCCATTTATGCGCGTTACCGTGAGCTGTTCGGGGAGCAAGTCGAGTTTCCCGAGGGTGGTTATCCCGGCGATTATGTAAAGGAGATTGCAGCGGCGGTAAAGCAGCGGCAAGGCGATAAGTATCTAAACGGCGATGAGCAAGCATCGGTCAGTTTTTTCCGAGAGTACGGCGGCGCATCGTTGCTCGACACGATCCGGGCGCAGTTGCGCGAGTTCGGCATTCAGTTCGATGCTTTTTTCAGTGAAAGGGCCATGCGCGAGCGCAGTGAAGTCGCTCAGGCAATAGACGTGTTGCGCGCGCGGGGCTTGCTTTATTCTCAGGAAGGCGCCGAGTGGTATAAGTCGACGCAATTCGGCGACGATAAGGATCGCGCGGTGATCAAGAGCGATGGCGAGCTGACCTACTTCGCCAGCGACATTGCTTACCATCGCAACAAATATGAGCGGAAATTTCATAAACTGATCAATGTCTGGGGCGCCGACCACCATGGCTACGTGCCGCGTTTGAAGGCGGCCGTGCAGGGGCTTGGCTACGATCCGAATGTTCTCAAGGTCGTGCTGGTGCAGATGGTTCAGCTCACGCGCAAAGGCGAGCCGGTGCGCATGGGTAAGCGCACGGGCGAATTCGTTTCGCTCGAAGAAGTTTTGGAAGAGGTGGGGCGAGACGCCGCGCGGTTCTTTTTCTTGATGCGCAAGTCAGACAGTCATCTCGATTTTGACTTGGATCTCGCCAAGCAGCAGTCGAGCGACAATCCGGTTTTCTATGTCCAGTACGCGCACGCTCGCGTCGCCAGCATCTTTGAACAGGCGAGCAAAAACGGTCTGGAGATCGGTAGCCGCGCAATCGTCTCAGTGGAACGGCTGGAGTTGGCCGAAGAGCTTGAGCTGATTCGCAAGATGATACAGTTCAATGACGTCTTGGAACAAAGCGTGCTAGAGCTCGAACCCCACCGTGTGGTTTTTTATCTGTTGGATTTGGCCGGTGAATTTCATCGCTATTACAACCGTTACCGTGTGATCTCGGAAGACAGCGATTTGAGCCGTGCACGGCTGCTACTAGTCGAAAACGTTCAGAAGACAATTCGCCGCGGGCTGGACATCTTGGGTGTCGGTGCGCCTCTAAAGATGGCAGCGCGGTCGGAGGCGTAAACTTCCGGCCGAGGTGGCAAGGGGAAAGTTTCATGGCGGAAAATCGCAGAGGTAAAGAAAATCGCTTCTACTTCAGCCGCGGCCAAATGGTTTTGCTCGGCGCCGCCTTTATACTGACTTCAATTATGGTTTTTTTTCTCGGAATGTTCGTAGGCAAAGGCATCGAGGAAAGAAAGCTGGCGAAAAAAGAGGAGCCGCTGGTGAAGATCCCGGTGAAGCCGTCCAAGGAAACTGGCGGTGCCCCGGCGGCTCAGGCCAAGGACGAGATTTCCTTCAATGACGCGGTGTCCAAGTCAGCCGACGCAGTAGCCGCAGCGGAAGAGAAAACCAAAGAAGTTGCGCCGGCGGAGAAGGTCGCCAAGGCAGCGGCCAAAGAAACCAAAACCCAAACTAAAGCAGAGGCGCCGGCGGTAAAGGCTGTAGAAAAGAAGACGGAAAAGAGTGCGCCGGCGGAAGCTGCGCCGAAGAAAGCGGAAACCACAGAAACTGCAGCAGAGAAAGATCAGAGCAAAATCTGGCGCGCGCAGGTCAATGCTTATCCCGACGAACGATCGGCGAAACAAATAGTTGATCGGCTCAAAAATAAAGGCTACAACGCCTATGTCACTGAGGTCCAGAACAACGGAAAGACATGGTTCCGGGTCAGCGTTGGCAAATACGGTTCGCGCGATGAGGCGGACAAGGCTGTGGAACTCCTAAAGACCAAGGAAAACTTTCCCAAGGCTTTCGCCGCTTCGAAGTGAGCGGGCGGCAACGAGAATGAATATTCGCGCCGCGATCGAAAAACTGGTCAATCGAGTCAATCTTTCCGAAACGGAAACCGTCGAGGTGATGAACCAGATCATGACCGGTGAAGCAACGCCGCTGCAAGTCGCCGCGTTTCTTACCGCGCTACGCATGAAGGGCGAAACGGTAGAAGAGATCACCGGAGCGGCTCGAGTGATGCGCGAAAAAGCGCGCCGCGTCAGCATCGGCTCGAAGACCGTTCTCGATACCTGTGGCACAGGGGGCGATCAGAAAGGCACGTTCAACATCTCGACGACGGTGGCGTTCGTGTTGGCGGGTGCCGGCGTCAATGTCGCCAAGCACGGCAATCGTTCGGTATCGAGCCAGTCCGGTAGCGCCGATGTGTTGGGCGCGTTGGGGGTCAAAGTCGATGCGTCGAAGGAGCGCGTCGAGCAATGTATCGCCAAGATCGGCATCGGATTCTTGTTTGCTCCGCTGCTTCATGAGGCGATGAAATATGCCGTGCAGCCGCGCCGCGATATCGGTATTCGCACGATCTTCAACATTTTGGGTCCGCTTACCAACCCAGCAATGGCGACCCATCAGTTGATCGGCATTTACAACGGCGAGCTGGTCGCTATGATCGCCCATGTGCTCAATAACCTGGGCAGCGTGCGCGCGATGGTCGTGCACGGCTTGGAAGGATTGGATGAAATTTCCTTGTGTGGCCCGACCAAGGTCGCCGAGCTGCGCGATGGCAAAGTCAAGGAATACACGATCGAACCGGAGCAGTTTGGCTTGAAGCGGTGCCGATTGGAAGAGTTACACGGCGGCAGCGCGGACCAAAGCGCGGCGATCGTGCGGGGCGTGCTTGACGGCAAACCGGGTCCGGCCCGAGATGTGGTCTTGCTCAACAGCGCTGCCGCGCTCTATGTCGGCGCTAGCGCCACGACGATTCAAGACGGATTCCGACTTGCGGCTGAATCGATCGATTCGGGAAAAGCGCGACAAAAACTCGAAGAGCTGGTCGAGATGACCAACGCCGTGTGACCTCCGATGGCTGAAATTCTGGCCACCATCGCCCAGCATGTGCGCGAGGTCGTCGAGCGCCGGCAGCGGGAAACACCGCTCGCAGCCTTGCGCGACCGACCGCTTTTCCATCTTCCGACTCGCGGTTTCGCTCGCCAACTGACCGGAACTGCGCGTCGGATTATTGCCGAGGTGAAGAAGGCATCGCCCTCCAGGGGGCTCATTCGCGCCGATTTCGACGCGGTGGCGATCGCGAAGGATTGCGCCGCCCATGGCGCCAGCGCGGTTTCTGTCTTGACCGAAGAACGATTTTTTCAGGGCAGCCTGCTGCACCTCGAAGAGATCCGTCACGCCGTAGAGATTCCATTACTGCGCAAGGATTTTATGCTCGATCCCTATCAGCTCGTCGAAGCCAAGAGCTACGGTGCTGATGCCGTTTTGTTCATTGCAGCAATGCTCGATCCCGGCTTGATGCGCGAATTGCGCGAACAGGCTAGCGCCCTCTCGTTGGACGCGTTGATTGAAGTGCACACCGAGAAGGAATTGGCAGCGGCCATCGCCGCAGGCGCGCAACTGATCGGCATTAACAACCGGGATCTAAAAACCTTTGAAGTGAGTCTCTCGACCACGGAGCGCTTGGCGCCGCTCATTCCGGTCGGCACGCCGGCCGTGTGCGAAAGCGGCATCGATGGTGTTGACCAAATTCGCCGCGTCGAGGAATGGGGCATTCACGCTTTCTTGATCGGCGAGTCGCTGATGCGTGCCCCCGAACCGGGAAAGAAGCTAAGAGAGCTCTTACTCGACTAAGCTGTGAGGACTGAGTCATGAGTCAGCGCTCGGTCCGCAGCACTCGTTACTCATGACTGTAAAGGTCAAAGTCTGCGGCATCACCAATTTAGCCGACGCGGAAAAGGCGCTCGAGTACGGCGCCGATATGCTCGGCTTCAATTTTTATCCGCCGAGCTCGCGCTCGATTGCGCCGGAGAAAGCGCGCGAGATCCTGCAAGCATTGCCGGCTGGCTCATTCAATGTGGCGCTGTTCGTGAACGCGGCAAAAGAAAAAGTTCAGGAGATTATTGCTCACGGTCAATTGCCTGGTGGACGCCAGGCCTACAATGGGCTCCAGTTTCACGGCGAAGAGAACGCGACCTTTTGTCGCGGTTGGGGCATGAAAGTGATCAAAGCGTTTCGCGTGAAAGAAAAAAATTCGCTCGCCGGCATGAAAGATTTTCCCGCGGATTTTTATTTACTGGACTCCTGGTCGACCGGCTACGGCGGTTCGGGGGAGCAGTTTCCGTGGGACTGGCTCGATGGCATCGATACGAACAAGCTAATTCTCTCCGGCGGGCTTCGCGTGGACAATGTTGCCGACGCGATCCACCGGATTCATCCATTTGGCGTCGACGTTTGTAGCGGCGTGGAAGCGCGTCCAGGCATAAAGGATCATGTTCGACTCAAAGAATTCATTCTTGCCGCCAAAGGTGCCTGACCGACAGGGCCATTTCGGTCCCTATGGCGGCCGGTACGTCGCCGAAACTCTGATGCCGGCGCTCAGCGAGCTGGAGCACGCCTACGACAAAGCGCGGCGTGACCGGTCCTTTCGGAAAGACTTCCAGTTTTATCTGCACGAATATGCCGGACGGGAAACGCCACTTTATTTTGCCGAGCGATTGACCGAGGAGCTTGGCGGCGCGAAGATTTATCTCAAGCGCGAAGACTTGTGCCATACCGGCGCGCATAAGATCAACAATACTATCGGTCAGATTTTACTCGCCCGGCGCATGGGCAAAGAGCGCATTATCGCCGAAACCGGCGCGGGTCAACATGGCGTAGCGACGGCGACAGTGGCGGCGCGTTTCGGTTTGACCTGCGAAATTTTCATGGGCAAGGAAGACGTCCGACGCCAGTCGCTCAATGTCTTTCGCATGAAGCTTCTTGGCGCCACGGTCCGGGTCGTCGAGGCGGGCAGCCAAACTCTCAAAGACGCGATGAACGAAGCGCTGCGAGATTGGGTGTCCCACGTGCGCTCGACGTACTACCTTATTGGCTCGGTGGCAGGGCCCCATCCCTATCCGATGATGGTGCGCGACTTTCAGTCAGTGATCGGCCGCGAGGCGCGCCGGCAGATATTAAAGAAGGAAGGCAGATTGCCGGATTATCTGCTTGCTTGTGTCGGCGGCGGCAGCAATGCGATGGGGCTTTTTTATCCCTTCGTGAGAGATCGCAAGGTCAAGATGCTCGGCGTGGAGGCGGCTGGACATGGCCTTCGCACCGGCAAGCATTCGGCGTCGATTCAGGGCGGCGCAGTCGGCGTCCTCCATGGCAGCAAGAGCTACGTACTGCAAAATTCACAAGGACAGATTACCGAGACTCATTCGATAGCCGCGGGTTTGGACTATCCGGGGGTCGGCCCGGAATTGAGTTACTTGCGCGATTGCGGTCGGATACAATTCGATTCGGCAACCGACCGTGAAGCCATCGAGGCGATCAAATCCCTTGCCGAGATCGAAGGTATTATTCCCGCCCTCGAAAGTGCCCACGCGATTGCTGCGCTGACGCGCCTAGCCCCGCGCTTAACCAAACGCCAGATCATCATCGTCAATCTCTCGGGGCGAGGCGACAAGGACATGATGACCGTCGGCGATTATTTGGGCGTGAAACTCTAGGAATGGTTCAAAGGTTCAAGCGTTCAAGGGCGCGGGCCGAATCACTTTGAACGGTTGAACCTTTGAACCTTTGAAAGATCAGCTGGACTATGAGCCGTATCGAGAGAACATTTGCTGAACTTAAAAAGCGCCGCGAAGCGGCGCTGATCGCCTTTATTACCGCCGGAGATCCCGACTTGAAGACCACGCTTAGAATCATGCGGGCACTCGAAGAGGGGGGCGCAGACTGCATTGAAGTGGGCATTCCGTTCTCAGATCCGACGGCCGATGGCCCGACGATTCAACGCTCTTCCGAACGCGCGTTGAAAAAGTCAATTACCTTGCCGGCGATCTTTCACCTGCTCCGCGAGTTTCGCCGAGGTTCGACACTGCCCGTCATTCTATTCGGTTACTACAATCCGTTCTTTCGTTATGGGCTGGAAAAATTTGCCCGGCAGGCGGCACAAGCAGGCGCTGATGGTGTGTTGTGCGTCGATTTGCCGCCGGAAGAGAGCGGCGAACTGAAGCGCTGGACGGATGCCGTGGGGCTGGATTTGATTTTTTTATTATCGCCGACCAGCGGGCCGGACCGTGTCGGCTTGGTTGCCCGGCAGGGCCGTGGCTTTATCTATTACGTTTCGGTCACCGGCGTGACCGGCGCGCGTCGTTCATTTGATGACAGCTTGCGCGCGCAGGTCGCCCAAGTGCGCAAGGCCGCCGCGCTTCCCGTGGGCGTGGGATTTGGCATATCGACGCCGCGGCAGGCGGCGTGGATCGCCGGGTTCGCCGACGCCGCCGTCGTTGGCAGTGCGTTGGTGGATAAAATTGAGAAAACCAAGGGGAACAGCGAAAAGGCGATGCAGGCGGGAGCGTTCATGGCCGGGCTGAAACGGGCGATGAAGCAGGCGGCTCGGTCCGCGTAGCATCGGCGGCCAACCCTAACGATTCAACGATTCCCCCTGTCGGTTTTTCATACGTAGGCGGGCAAGCGTCGCATGGATAAGTATTCCGAAACGCTTGAAAGAATCTACCACTTGCGGGGCGGGATGATCGACCTGCGCTTGGACCGCATGGAACAGGCGCTGGCGCTGTTCGACCACCCGGAAAAAAACTTTCTCTCCATTCACATTGCCGGCACAAACGGCAAAGGTTCGACGTCTGCGATGTTGCACTGCATCCTATCGCTGGCGGGTTATCGGACAGCGCTTTACACGTCGCCTCATCTCGTTTCATTCAACGAGCGGATTCGCGTCGGCGACGATGAGCTGACTCAAGACCAGGTTGTTGAACTGGCGGAGGAGGTTCAGCGGCGCACCGAGGCGGCGAATGTGCCACTGACGTTTTTTGAATTTGTTACGGTGATGGCGTTTGTTCATTTTGCCAGGCGCCACGTTGAGGTTGCTGTGGTCGAAGTCGGTTTGGGCGGCAGGCTCGACGCCACCAATGTCGTTACTCCGATGGTTTCCGTCATCACAACGATCTCCAAGGATCACGAAGCCTATTTAGGCCCCGATGAGCGGTCGATCGCACGCGAGAAGGGCGGCATCATCAAGCCGGCGATGCCGCTAATCTGTGGCAAGATCTCGCCGCAGGTTGCCGAGCTACTAAGAGCAATGGCCAGGGAACACCGCTCACCGGCCTACTTTCTGGGCACTGATTTCGGATTTTCCTTGAAAAGCGAGGGTCTCTTCGACTATACAGGTCTAAAACGACATTATTCTAATATTCAGTTGGCGCTTCGGGGCCGGCACCAACGAGCCAATGCTGCGATAGCTCTGGCCGCGCTGGAATTGTCCGGGGAGCGGTTTCCAGTGAACGAGACAATCCTACGCCGGGGTTTGCAAACCGTTCACTGGCCGGGGCGATTGGAGGTGATGTTCAATAAGCCCACGGTCGTTTTGGACGGCGCTCATAACACGGAAGGGGTGAGAGCCCTGGTGGATGAGATGAACGACTTTCGCCAAGGCCGAAAAATAAGGCTGCTGTTTGCGACAATGGCGGACAAAGAATGGCAACTCATGCTGGGCGCGCTGACGAAGGCAGTGGATGAAGTGATTTTCACCCGGGTCGCAATGGAACGCAGCGCCGATCCCGACCAACTGGCAGAAACCGCCGGCGCAAGCATTCCCCATCGGACAATTCACGATTCCCGGGTCGCGTTGCGCACTCTGCTCGATGAAGCCCGCTCTGACGATATTATCCTGGTAGCAGGTTCTCTTTATCTACTCGGTGAAATTCGCCCCATGCTTCTCGACATCGCCACAGCAAGGGCCGCCGCTAGCGCGCGCTCCCCCATTTGAACCAATGATAGTCACTATGAGAGTCAAAATAACTCTTTTCATATCGACACTGGTTGGAACGGTTTTCATCGTCGCTGGTCACGGACGAGCAGCTCAGGTGATCAGTCGCGGGGCTCAAGAACCCAGCAGTGAGATCAATGTAACGGCGGACAAGCTATCGACCGGAGATGGTTCGAACCAGATCGAAGCCACCGGCAACGTCGAGATCAAGCGCGGCGGCATGACCCTGAAAGCCGATGAAGTCCGCATGAATCGTGCGACCCAGGACACCGAGGCTAAAGGCAAAGTGACCCTCGATGATCCCGAGTGGAAGATCAAATCGGCGGATGCCATACAGATGAACTTGGAAAAGGAAACCGGCGAAATTCACAACGGCGACCTATTCCTGGAAGACGGGCACATCAGTCTCACGGGGCGTCGATTCGAAAAGTTTGGCGGCCAGACCTTTCATGTCGACGACGGGTTTTTTACCACCTGTCTGTGCGAATCAGGAGCGCCGTCGTGGAAAGTTTCAGCGGAACAGATGGATCTCGCGCTCGATGGGGTGGGGACGATCCGGCACGGTTATCTTTACATCATGGACGTTCCGGTTTTTTATCTGCCATACGGTTACTTCCCGCTCAGGACCGAGCGCCAAACCGGCTTCCTCTTTCCCCAGTTTGGCCAATCAAACAAAGAAGGGTTTAGGTTCATGCAGCCCTTCTTCTGGGCCATTTCCAAGAGCACTGACGCAACCGCCAAATTCGACATCGAGACTCGCGCCCGCTTCGGCTTTTTGGGCGAGCTTCGCACTGTTTTCGAACGGAATTCGGATTTTAGGATCGACGCGGCATATTTCAATGAGGGTCTTCGGAAAAACGCGCAAGACGCGGTCGTCGACCGGACCATCGCCGACCCAACGATTCCGAAAAATCGTTGGAGCGTCGCAGGATCGCACCGTTATACCATCGGTTCGGACTGGCTCACCTACAGCGATTTTGCCGCCTACCGCGACGACTTGTTTACTCGCGAATTGATCGACCGTTACGACCTTCCGGGCTCGCAAGAGGCGAATATCCGCCGAAGCCGTTTCGCTGATTCTCAATTCGGCGTGTTTAAAAGTTGGGGAGATACCTTTTTCAAAGGAGAATGGAACTTCTATCAAGATTTTATTCAGCCCGATAGCATCACCCTGCAGCGCACGCCGCAGGTGAGCTTTTGGGGGCACCGCTACTTATCGGGTTTTCCGCTTGAATTTCGCTGGCGCGGTGAGGGCGTTAATTACACGAGACGGGAAGGCGGCGACGGGCTGCGCTTGGATCTTCGGCCGGAAGTTGTCTTGCCATTTCGGCTCGCGTCGCGCTTTTTTGGCTCCCTCGGGGTGGCCCCCCGCGAAACCGTCTATCACCTTTATACGCCGGTCAAATCTTCGGATCGAAACCTGTCGCGCGAGCTCGTAGAAATCCGAGGCAATATCGGCACCGCCCTTAGCCGGGTTTTCAGCTTCAACAGCTTGGGCCTAAGCCAGATCAAACATGTGTTCGAGCCCGAGATCAGCTACCTATTTGTGCCCCGTACCGACCAGAGCCACATTCCGATCATGGATGATGTGGACCGGGTCAATCGCCGCAACGTATTAACTTTTGCGGTGGCCAATCGCCTGTGGGGAAAAACTCAGAGCGGGCTCGCACCGCCGGTCGATGATAGTTCCGTCGAGTTGCTGAGTTCCGGCCTGATCGGCGACGTTCGTCAGATGGCCTCGGTGAGGCTCGCACTGAGCTACGATATTGACAAAGAACGGAAAGGCGGCGACAGCTTAACGGACCTCGATTTAAACGTGAAATTTACTCCTGTGCCGTACATCGACTTGAGCTTCGACGGCGGCGTCAACCCCGGCGCATGGCAAATTACCCAAGCCCGGATCGCGTTTAGTATGTCCGACCCTCGTCCCATGCTGAGAAGAACGCTCGATCCCGATTTCAACACGCCGAATTCGATTGGTATGAGCTATCATTATTTGCGCCGGGGTCCTAATAGCTTTCTCGCCGACGACGCTAATATCGATCTCGACGCGCCCGTAAATTGCATTACCCACCCCCTCGATCCGCGCTGCCCCGGGACCGGTTTCGATAAAAATACCGTCGGCAACGTCGGCGCCCGGATGCTCTATCATTTAACCGATAACCTGCTCGTCAGTGCCAATAGTACCTACGATGCCCGCGATTCGCGTTTCCTCGGCTTTCGGGTCATAACCAAGTTCCTGTCGTTTTGCGAATGCTGGACGGCGACAGTCGGCGTCAAGCATGACGTCAATCCCGCCAAGACGAGCTTCAGCTTCGATTTCAGTCTGCTGGGCTTGGGAAACACCAGGACCTCACTGAAGCAGTGAGGTCATCTATCGCTCTTCCCGGTGGTCAACCTTATTCTGTTTGGCTTCGATCATGCCGAGATAATGGTAGATGCGGCCTTTGCTGCGATAGCGATTCCGCTCTTTTCCCAGCAGCGTGTAAAAAGCGTATTGCGCGAATGCGCGAGCAAGATTGAATAAGATCGCGGCCACGCTCCGGTTGCGAATCAAAAACCGGCTTCTGCCTTGGCGCAAGTGGCTCTGCTTGAAATATTCGTCGGTCAGCCGATTCCGGTCGACACGATGGTACACGACGGCCTTGGGCGCATAACCGATACCGATACCGGACTGCGCCAGCCGGCGCGCTAAGTCGACGTCTTCGGAAGTGCCTGAGGCGCCCGGCCCGAGACGCTCGTCGAGACCGCCAACCTGATCGAACAACTCGCGAAAGACGAAAAAATTTGAACCATTCAAAGAGTGGACTTCGGTTAGATCCGGCTTGTGCTCGAGGCGCGGCACGGTGCGGTAACGCTGAATGAGCTTTTGAATTTCCGGATCATCCTTAGCCGGGGATTGCAGCCGAATGATACCCTGTCCGACGTGGTATTTGTCTTCGTGAAAAAATTCTTCAATCGCCGCGAGCCACGCTTTGTCGACGATCACATCATCATCTAGAAATGCCAAAACATTGCCGGTCGCAGCTTCCACCGCGTCATTGATGGCGGCCGACTTTCCTGGCCGCGCGACCTTGAGGGCGCGGATCGTCGTCGGAAAATGTCTAGAGATTGAACCGACGCATTCAAAAGTGTTGTCCTGTGAGTCGTTATCGGCAACGATTATTTCCGGCAGAATCCTTTCAATGGCTTCGAGCCGCTTAATGCTGTCCAAAAGCTGGGCGAGAATTTGAGCTCGATCTTTCGTCGGGATAATGATCGTGGGTCGGAACGATCTTATGCTCATAACGGGGCTTAGATGACCGCTATCTTTTGCGAAAATGGAAAACAAACCGCAGTGGGTTTGTTAACGGCCTGCGGATGACAAAGTTTACTAGTTTTGTTAGATGAATGGTAGTCTTCCGCGGTAACTATCCGTCAAAAAATCTTCGGGCAGCGAGTCTTTTCCGCAAATTCCCGCCTGAATTAAGTATTTCCACGTAAAATTTGGTCTTCATAAGCTCCGATTGTGAGAATCTATGCACTCTTTGTTTCGATATCGTGAACTGATTCGCAACTTGGTCTTAAAAGATCTCAAGCTCAAGTACCGCGGCTCAACTCTCGGCTTCCTTGGTCGCTGGCCAATCCGTTGTCGCTGATCCTGGTCTACTCGCATACTGCGCACCGATATACCCAACTTTAGCTACTTTCTTCTGGTCGGCATTCTGCCCTGGAACTTTTTTGCTCAGAGTTTAATGATGTCGACGGGTGCCGTTATCGACAACGGCAATCTGTAAAAAAAGTTTGGCTGCCGATCGAGGTCTTTCCTGTTATACGGTTTCCTCCGATCTTTACGGATTAATTCCCCGCAATTGCTGCACGACAATTCGATTTATGTTATACATGCCATGTTTGTATTTTGAAATTAATCCGTAATCCATGACAACGCGAGTACTTGTGACGGGCGGGGCCGGCTATCTGGGCTCCGTGTTAAGCGAGCGTCTGCTCGATTCGGAATACCACGTCACGGTCGTGGATAGCCTGGTATATCAGCAAAATAGCCTGTTTTATCTCTGTCATAATCCGAGCTTTGAGTTTGTTCACGGCGATGTGCGGGATGAGCCCCTGATGCAAAAACTTATCGCTCAGGCCGATGTGCTGATACCCTTGGCCGCGGTCGTAGGGGCGCCAGCTTGCGATCGCGATCCGTCGTTTGCCCGGTCGGTGAACGTGGAAGCCGTGCGACTGCTTAAACGACTGCGCAGTCCTCGACAGCTCGTGGTATATCCTACGACCAACAGCGGCTATGGGACGAAAACCGGGGATGTCTTCTGCACCGAGGAAACGCCTTTAGAACCGATTTCGCTGTATGGCCAAACGAAAACTCAAGCAGAGCAGGTCCTGTTGGAAAGTCCCAATGTGATCACCCTGCGGCTCGCCACCGTCTTCGGCATGTCGCCGCGGCCGCGTCTCGATCTGCTGGTCAACCATTTTGTCTACGCTGCAGTAACTGATGGATACATCGTGATTTTCGAGAAAGATTTCAAACGCAACTACATTCACATCCGTGACGTCGCCGATTGCTTTGTGTACTGTATTGAAAATTCAAAACGAATGGAAGGTAGGCCTTACAACGCCGGGCTTGACGCTGCCAACCTCTCCAAAGAAGAATTGGCGCTGCAAATTAAACATTACGTGCCGAATTTTTACGTCCATTTTGCCGACGTCGGTTCAGATCCGGACAAGCGCAATTACATCGTTTCAAACCAGCGGCTGCGGGAGGCGGGATTTGAAGCGAAGCGCTCGCTCGAAGAAGGAATTCAGGAGTTATTGAAAGGTTACCGAATGATGGGGCGCAGCCAATTCAAGAACGCGTAAATGCTATGGAGATAAATCCGCCATCAGCAACTGTCGGGAGGTCATTGGAGCTTTCAAGTGTCACGGCAGCTGTATTGGCCGGGGGACTCGGCACGCGCTTGCGCTCCAAGGTCGCGGATCGACCCAAAGTGCTGGCGCCGGTTGGGGCACGACCTTTCCTTGCCTATTTGTTAGATCAACTCGCCGCCGCCGACTGTCGATCGGTCGTATTGTGTACGGGATATCGTGGAGAACAGATCCTTAGTACGTTTGGCGAAAACTACAGACATCTTCGACTCATCTATTCGCAGGAACAGGAGCCGATGGGCACCGGAGGCGCTCTCAGGTTAGCGCTGGCTCGCATCGAATCTGATCCCGTGCTGGTGATGAATGGGGACTCTTATTGTGACATCGATCTCAAGACCTATTGGGAGTGGCATTGCCGTCAAAACGCCGCGGCAAGCATGGCACTGACACGGGTCGTGAGCACCGAGCGATTTGGCCGCGTTAAACTTGACGCCGATGCCCAGGTAGTCGCATTTTCTGAAAAGAAAGAGGGTGGCGGCCCGGGTTGGATCAATGCGGGAGTTTATTGTATCAACCAAGAGGTGCTTCGGTCCATTCCGGAACGAACCCGCAGTTCATTGGAACAGGATGTCTTCCCCCGCTGGGTGGGTCGCGGCCTCTATGGTTACTCGACTCTCGGTTCTTTTATAGACATTGGCACGCCGGAGGACTTTGGTGCGGCGGAAAATTTTTTGGCGGGCACGAACGAAACAACCCCGCGCCGATTTATAGTTCTCGACCGGGATGGCACGATCATCGAGGAACGTGAATATCTTTCGGAGCCGGAACAAGTAAAGTTAATTCCAGGAGCCGGCCCTGCCCTGCGCCAGCTTCGGGAGATGGGGTTCGGTCTAGTGGTGATTACAAACCAGTCCGGTGTCGGACGCGGTCTGTTTGATGCGACACAACTCAGACGCATTCACGATCGTCTTGATCAGCTGTTGGAAGCGGAAGGCGTTCATTTGGACGCTGTTTACATCTGTCCGCATAAGCCTGACGACGATTGCCTATGCCGTAAGCCGAGGTTGGGCTTAATGGAGAAAGCGGCAGGAGAACTGGGCTTCATTCCGCAGAACAGCATCGTCATCGGCGATAAGGCTTGCGACATCGACATGGGACGAATGGCCGGCGCCCTGACTTTCCTGGTGCGGACGGGGTATGGCGCCCAAATTGAAAATACGGTGGAGGCCGACTTTGTCGTCGATGATCTGTCTGTCGCGACTCGATCGATTGGTCGCCTCTTAGGGAGGGAAAGGACGGTTATCCATGGTCATTAGTCGAACGCCCTTTCGAATTTCGTTCTTCGGCGGAGGCACCGATTATCCCATCTGGTACCGCGATCACGGCGGCACGGTGTTGGGAACAACCATCGACAAATATTGTTATCTCTCGTGTCGCTATCTGCCGCCCTTTTTTGAGCATCGAATTCGCCTGGTTTATTCCCGCATTGAAAATTGCCAGAACGTGGATGAGATCGTTCATCCGGCGGTTCGTGAAGTGCTGCGATTTTTGGGCATCGGACGGGGCGTGGAAATTCATCACGACGGCGATCTGCCGGCGCGGAGCGGCATGGGTTCCAGTTCTTCTTTTACGGTGGGACTATTACACGCCATGTACGCCCTTCAAGGTAACATGCCAAGCAAGCGACAATTGGCGCTGGAAAGCATTCGCATCGAACAGGAATTGATCAAAGAAACCGTTGGCTCACAGGACCAGATGCTGGCCGCTTTCGGCGGTTTCAATCACATCGTTTTCGCGGCAAATGGCGAGATCTCCGTGCGCCCTGTAACGGTCTCGCCCGATCGGCTCAAAGAGCTGAATTCGCATCTAATGCTTTTTTATTCGGGAATTGAGCGTACGGCTTCGGATATTGCCGAAAGCTACATTAGCGACCTCAACGGAAAGAAGAGCCAATTGCGAATCATGAAAGATCTGGTTGACGAAAGTATCTCGATTTTGAATGGCGGGCGAGACATTACCGCTTTCGGTGCCCTGCTTCACGAATCGTGGCAGGCCAAGCGCGGCTTGAGCCCTAAGGTTTCCAGTACCCAAGTGGATGAGATTTACGAACTTGCCTTGGCCAAAGGAGCGCTTGGCGGCAAACTGCTCGGCGCAGGCGGCGGAGGATTCATGCTCCTTTTCGTGCCTCCAGCTCAGCAAGCTAGAGTACGGGAGAGTCTCAAGAATTTGATCTATGTGCCGTTCCGTTTCGAATTCGCCGGCAGCCAAATCATTTTTTTTGATCCGCAAGAAGAATACTTTACTGAAGAGCTGGCGCGCGCTTCTCGGGGCTGGAATTCGACTATTGAGTCTGCGGATATCCTGCAAGTCGGAAAATCGAAAGGGACCGGAGCGCCGGAGTTTGAGCGTTAGTCTCTGCGGCCTTTCCTAAGGGCTCGATCCAAATCATGAACAAAAATGCCACGATTTTCGTGGCCGACACCGATGGCCTTGTCGGGCGAGCCATTCAAGTCGAGCTTAAACGAGCAGGCTATGAACACGTTTTGCCGGTCTCGCAAGGCGCACCAAATCTGACCGAAGGAGCCGAGGTCGACGATTATTTTACTCAACATCGGCCACGTTACGTGTTTCTTATCGGAGGAAAAACCGGCGGCATTAAGGCCAACCAGAATTACCCGGCGGATCTCATGCGCGACAATCTCTTGGTAAATTGCCACGTGATCGAGAGCGCTCGTCGTCATGACGTTGAGAAGTTGCTCTATCTCGCCAGCTCCTGCGTTTACCCGAAATTTTCCGATCAACCCATGAAGGTCGAGTATTTGACGACCGGCAGATTAGAGCCGACAAACGAATCTTACGCGCTTGCCAAGCTTGCCGGACTTTTCCTGTGCCAGGCCTACCGCCGGCAGTTCGAGACGCATTTTATCACTGCCATCCCGGCGAATGTCTTTGGCCCCGGAGATAATTTTAGTCTCGAGGACTCCCATGTAATAGGCGCTCTCATACGGAAGATGCACGAGGCCAAAACACTCGGGCAGCCGTGTGTTGAAGTCTGGGGTAGCGGTTTACCAAGGCGCGAATTTATTTTCTCCCACGACCTCGCCGATGCCTGTATGTTTCTCATGGACCGCTACGACGGCGAAGAACCGATCAACTTGGGTGTTGGATGCGATTGGTCCATTCGGGAAATCGCGGACGCTGTTCGCGAAGTTGTGCAATACGCGGGGGAGCTCAAATTCGATCGAAGCAAACCGGATGGTATGCCGGCGAAGCTCCTGGATTCAAGCTGTTTAAAGCAGATGGGTTGGAGATCGCAGACATCGATTCGTGAAGCCCTGAGGGTTACCTATGAATGGTTCCTTGAACAAGGTTCGGTTGCCGGAGGCGAAAGACATGGTCGAGCGCTTATATAGAAATCTCTATCGCATTCGGCGGGTGGAAGAGGAAATCGCCTCCGTCTATCCGACGGACAAAATTAAGAGCCCGGTTCATCTGTCGATCGGTCAGGAAGCCGTTTCCGTCGGTGTCTGTGAAGCGTTGCGTCGAGGCGACGTCGTATTCGGAACCTACAGAAGTCACGCCATGTATTTAGCCAAAGGCGGAGATCTCAAAAAGATGATTGCCGAGCTTTACGGCAAAATTGACGGATGCGGCAAAGGTAAAGGCGGATCAATGCACTTAGTGGACGTTCAGGCACGTGTGATGGGAGCATCCGCGGTCGTCGGCACAACGATCTCGCAGGCGGTGGGCTTCGCCTATGCGCTCAAATTACAACGCAAGGATTCTGTCGTTGTGAGTTTCTTTGGCGATGGCGCAGTGGATGAGGGTGTTTTTCACGAGAGCTTGAACTTTGCAGCGCTCAAATCTCTTCCCATTATTTTTATTTGCGAAAATAATTTTTATGCTATTCATACCCACCAGTCGCACAGGCATAAGCTCGCCAATATCTGTGAACGAGCGCGCGTCTTTGGGATGCCTGCTGAGCAGATACCAGGCAATGACGTTTTGCGGATTTACGAGCGGGTCAGTGAAACGGTGGGGCAACTCCGATCTGGAGATCCCGGCCCGTTCTTTTTTGAGTGTCTCACGTACCGGCTAATGGAACATGTCGGCCCCAACGATGATTTTCATTTGGGGTATCGCAGCCGGGAAGAGGCAGAACCGTGGATTGTCAGCGACCCGGTTAAGCGGTTCGGGGAGCAGATTGAATCGGCTCGGCGTCATAGAATTGAGGCGGAAGTTGAGGCCGAGATTCGCGAGGCATTCGACTTCGCGGAACGAAGCCCGTTTCCGGAAGCGGCCGAGCTCTACAGGGATGTTTTTGAAGCTTGAGATCATATGAAGCGGGACCTCTCCTACGTCGAAGCCGTACGAGAAGCGACGGATCAGGAAATGGAGCGAGATCCGTCGGTCATCGTGTTTGGGCTTGACGTGGATGACCCAAAGGCCATCCAAGGAACGACGCGCGGTCTCGTGGAAAAGTATGGGCCGGAGCGGGTGTTCGGAACGCCTCTTTCTGAAGATGCGATGACGGGCGTGGCGGTCGGCGCGGCTCTGGCCGGATTGCGGCCGATTCATGTGCACATCCGCATGGACTTCCTTCTGTTGGCGATGAACCAGTTGATCAACATCGCGGCTAAGAGTCGCTATATGTATGGCGGCCAAGTGCAGGTGCCAATTGTGGTGCGTTCCATGATTGGAAAGAGCTGGGGCCAAGGCGCGCAGCATTCTCAGGGGCTTCACTCATTCTTTATGCATGTTCCGGGATTGAAAGTTGTCGCGCCCACGACGCCTTACGACGCCAAGGGATGTCTTATTCAAGCGATTCGTGACAACGATCCTGTGATGTACATCGAGCATCGCATCTTGCACTTTCAAAAAGGACCAGTGCCGCAGCCTCTCTACACCGTTGCTCCAGGCAAGGCGCGCATCACCGCGCTCGGATCGGACGTTAGTTTAATAGGTATTTCTTACATGCAGCTTGAATGCCTGCGGGCGCGCCGTTATTTGGAGTCGGCCGGCATTCATGCGGAGGTCATCGATCCGATCTGGTTGAGCCCGCTTGACATCGATACGATAGTCGATTCCGTGCGCAAAACCGGCCGGTTATGCGTCGTTGATAATGGTTGGGCAACCTGTGGAGCAAGCGCGGAAATCATCACCCAAGTTGTCGAGCGACTGCAGGGAATTCGGCCTGTGCTCGTGCGCCGAATGGGATTTGCGCCGGTTACCTGTCCTCCCACGCCGACCCTAGAAGATCTCTATTATCCCAATGCGAGAACGATTGCTTCCGCGGTCTATGATCTGGTCAGGGGCGGCGAAAACCGTTGGTTGCCGCAGCAGAACGTCGAATTGCAAGAGATTCAATTCAAAGGTCCGTTCTAATGACGCTGAGCTGTGCGGAAAATCTAAATTGGCCGCTCATGCGCAATAACATCCTTCGATCGGACGCCGAGGCGGTAATCAATTTCCTGAGACCTGAACTGCCGATCCTGACGCAGTCCAATCAAGTCGAGGCCTTCGAGCAGGAATGGTCCCGTTGGCTTGGCGTCGAGTTCAGTGTCTTGGTCAATTCTGGGTCATCGGCCAACCTCTTGACGATCACGGCTCTAAAAGAGACTTATGGCACGGGTGACATCATTGTGCCGACTCTCACCTGGGTGTCTGACATCGCGTCGGTGGTTCAATGCGGATTCAAGCCCGTCTTTGTAGATATCAATCCGCGAACTCTCGGCATGAACACGGCTGAGGTGTTGGAAAAAATTACGCCGCGAACGAAAGCGGTCTTCCTGACGCATATCCTCGGTTACAATGCCTTGGACGCAGATTTCTTAACGGGCCTTAAAGCGCGCGAGGTGCCGCTCATCGAAGATGTGTGCGAGTCTTACGGAGCGACCTTTGAGGGGCAAAAGCTCGGAACCTTCGGACTGATGTCGAACTTTTCTTTCTACTATGCGCATCATATGAGTACGATCGAAGGCGGGATGATCTGCACGAATGAGCCGAGGCTCTATGAAACCCTGCGAATGCTGCGCTCCCACGGCATGGTGCGCGAGTCGAAATCGGCGGAGTTGAGACAGTCCTATTGTGAAAAACATCCGGATCTCAACCCCGATTTCATTTTTGCTTTTCCCGGCTTCAACGTGCGCAGCACAGAGATCAACGCCGTCATTGGACGCTCGCAGTTGAAACGGTTGGACGAAAACAATAAGTTGAGAACCGAAAATCTCCATCTATTTCTAAAGAACCTCGATCGGGGCAAATATCAGACCGACTTTGCCGTCGAAGGCAGCTGCAATTATGCCTTTACGCTGGTGCTCAAATATCCTGATCCGATCTTGTGTGAGAACGTCATGCAGGCGCTACATCAACATGGAGTGGAATTCCGTCGTGGAACGTCGGGTGGAGGGAACCAGCTCAGGCAGCCTTATTTGAAGAAAATTGTGGGAGAGAGGGAATTCGAGAAATATCCATCAGTCGATCACGTCCATTTTTATGGTTTCTACATCGGGAACTATCCCGGGCTGGAAAGAGAAAAACTTTTGCACCTCTGCTCTATTCTAAATGGACTGTCTGGCGAGGTAACGCGGCATGGCTAGACAATTAGACCTAGTGCTGATCCATCCGGGGAACCGGACTCAAATCTACCAGTCCCTTGGATCCTCTCTGTCAGCGATCGAACCTCCGGTCTGGGCGAGCTTGATGGCTACTTATGTTCGTCTGCGAGGGTTCTCCGTTTGTGTGCTGGACGCAGAAGCAGACAATTTGAGGCCGGAAGAAACGGCGACGCGCATCGCTGAGATGGATCCGCTCCTGGCGGCGGTCGTCGTTTACGGTCATCAACCGTCGGCATCTACGCAAAACATGACGGTTGCAGGCGCGATTTGCACGGCACTCAAGCAGATGAATCCCGAGCGCAAGGTCCTTTTGGTCGGCGGGCACGTCGCCGCGCTTCCTGAGCGCACGTTGCGGGAAGAAGCGGCCGACTTCGTCTGCTCTGGCGAGGGGCCCTACACTGTGCTCGAGCTTTTGGAGGCCCTTAAATCCGGGCGACCTGATTACTCGAAGGTGCGTGGTCTTTGCTATTGGGAAGACGGCGCAATGACATCAACGCCTGCGGCTCCATTGGTGAAAGATCTTGATCACGAAATGCCGGACTTGGCGTGGGATCTTCTGTCGATGAAAAAATACCGCGCGCACAACTGGCACTGCTTCGGAAATCTCGAACGCCAACCCTATGCGTCGTTGTACACAACGTTCGGGTGTCCTTACCACTGCAGTTTCTGCTGCATTCAGGCGCCGTTTAAAAGCGGCGAAAAGGCCGCGGGTTGGAAAGAAAGTGTGAACAGTTATCGGTTTTGGAGTCCTCAAGCGGTAATCGGGCAAATAGACAAACTGGTCACAGAATATGGCGTGAGAAATATCAAAATCGCCGACGAGATGTTCGTATTAAATCCGCGGCATGTGCTCGGAATCTGCGACGCCATCATAGAACGCGGCTATGATTTGAATATCTGGGCTTATGCCCGGGTCGACACAGTAAAAGAAGACATGTTGGACAAGCTCAAGCGAGCCGGTTTCAACTGGCTTGCCTTTGGTATCGAGGCGGCCAGCGAGCGAGTGCGCGATGATGTTGATAAGGGATTCGGACAGGACGAAATCTTTCAAACGATCGAGAAGGTCAGGGCCGCCGGTATTAACGTCATTGCCAATTACATTTTCGGGCTGCCTGAGGACAATCTGGAGAGCATGCAGGC
>DASYUV010000186.1:0-22391 GCA_036000865.1 Binatia bacterium
TGCTTGAACTGCGGCTTCTTGGTCCAATGTTCGATCCGTAAGAATAATGATTTCCATCGATGGCTGGATATCTTTGAGATTCAATGCCGTCTCTGCCGGATCCATTTCTCGGCCCGTGGATACCAGTACGGCAGCACTGAATGAATCATGCTTGGCGCATACCACGGCTGCTGCTCCACGGTCTGTCTTGACTACGCAACAATCGGCACGAACTAGCTGGTCTTCCACATCCATGCGCTCGTAGCAGCCAACCAATAAAATCTTTCTCCACTCCTGCTTTACTTCCGGCATACGTCCTTCCCTGTAGAATGGGTTCCCGCGCTCGAGTTAGCTGGCAGAATTTCTCTGCGGCTCCGCATCAAACATCGCGGCGCCCTCTTCCGAAACTACAGGAGGCTCTATACGGCGCGGAAAACGTTGGCCTTCGGCTTCGATTTGCCGGGCTACGGAGTTGAACAATTTTCGCTAGCGGTCCGCGCCGGTTCCGAGTTACCCTCTTTTTCAGTAATCCTCGTCTGAAAAGCCCCGGATCTAATCCAAAGACCTCGCAAATGTTAGAAAAGGAAAAAACACCATCGGAATCCTCACTCCACAACCATGTCTCTACTTCGCGAAAAAGCGCCTGCCCACGGGCAGAGGTGGAAAACGCAAACTTCTGATACGTTTGTAGAGCGTCCACCAAAACGGCGAACATGAGTTTTCTTTCCGGCTCCCCCGGCCTAGTTTGTCGGTAAACCTTGAAGTACTTGTGAGGAGCCAGAATGTCTGGCTCGATGAAAATCATTGCGGGGCGCTCTACACTATGGTGCAACGCAACAGCAGGGCCAAAAAAAATTGCTCGCAAAAACGCCGGTTAACGGCGGTTCATCGAGGAATGGGGCGCTACTGAGTGGGGTGCGTGTGCCTCCAATGCACAGTCGAAGGGATCAAAAACGGGAAGGTGTGAAGATTTTAGCCAGCATCATGCCTATTCGTCACTACTCATCGTCAGCAACGAATGAAGGAACAAATAAGGCTAGCGAACTGCTGTGCGAATCGTTCACATGAGGAGAGTGAATCTCGATCTTCACAGGAGATCGAATCTTTTTAGCTTATTGTACAGAGTACGGCGGCTAATCTTTAACAGAGAAGCGGCTTTTACCTTATTTCCATTCACTGAGGAAAGCGCCATTCTGATATATTCCTTTTCTACTTCCTCGAGACTCATTCCAAGCTGAATCGGGTCGTACTCTCTCGGTTTGGTCGCTGCGGTGCGATCGTTGTCACGTATGCGCTCTGGGAGAAGATCGGGGGTCAACCCAGGTCCCTTCGCCAATAAAACGGCCCGTTGGATCACGTTTTTCAACTCCCTAATATTGCCAGGCCAAGGGTAGGCCCGTATTAAACGGTATGTTTCGCTCGATACAATCCGAACGTCCTTTTTGTACAATTCGGCGAATAGCGCAACGAAATGATCCGTTAGCAGTGAGAGAGCACCGTAACGTTCACGAAGTGGCGGCAGTTGTATTCGAAAGACATCGAGCCGGTAAAACAGATCTTCGCGAAAGCGTCCCTTCTGAACCGCTTGTTCTATGTTCTCATTGGTCGCGGCGATTACGCGCACATCCACATGTATGTCTTTTTCTCCACGGACGCGGCGAATAATTTTGTTTTCTAAAACTCGCAGGAGGCTCACCTGGGTCTTCTCGTCCATCGTGGTGATTTCATCCAGGAATAGAGTTCCTCCTTGCGCCTGCTCGAACAATCCTGCGCGTCTTTCAGAGGCGCCTGTATAGGCGCCTTTCTCATGGCCAAATAGCTCACTGGCAACAAGCTCGGGCGCAATCGCACCCATATTCACCGGCAAATAAGGGAAGTTATTCCGTTTACTCCTTTTGTGGATCGCGGTAGCCACAAGATCTTTTCCGGTGCCTGTTTCGCCGGTGATCAACACCGGAATATCTTCGGCGGCAGCTTCCATGATGTACTGGATCACGGTTCGCATTTTTAGGTTAAACGCGAGGATGCCTTCGAACTCAACGGGGACGATTAGTTCCGTACTGCCGGATGAACTACGAGAGGCTGGGACTTTGGAACGAATGGCGTTTTCAATAAGCGCTAAAAGCTCCGTCACATCGACTGGCTGCTTAAGCCAGTCGCACGGAAGGCCGCGCATGCTGATAATCTCGGGCTCCTTCACATCGGAAAGGATGATCGCTCTGGTCCCGACGTGGTTCTTTAGTAACTTTTTTACGATGCGGACGGTATTAGAACATTCTGATGGGGCAGATACTGTATCCCATACAATTACGTCATATGAGATGTGGTTGTGCTCGGTCAGAGCCGCTTGTAGGTTTGTCGCCGATTTGACGGCAGAATCAGCATCGAATCGGTCTTCAACTAATCCCCGAACCGCTCGATTTGCCTCAATAATGAGAAGTCTGGGCATAAAACTATTAGACGCTCCAGCTTGAATCTTCTCATACTATGGACCCAGCGCATTGTCCAGATTGCCTAAAAATCAACCACATAGACCCTACTGAAGTCGTACCGCTACGGCCTGCAAACAGCCGCTATGCAGTCTAAACTCCAAATATTTTCGACAACCGCGGCGTCTGATCCGCGGCGATGCCCCGTTAACAGCGGCGAATTGAAATGGATGCTCGCGAGTTCCGCGGACCATCGCTTATGGGCCAGGGTTGATCCGGATCCGCGGCCGTCGATTGGTGAAAACCCGGTCCCGATAAGTGCAGGGAGTTTCGACACCAACTCATTGTGAGCAATCTTTTGAAGATTCGTCGACTAAATATTGGCAGAAGTTAGACGGTGGCTCGCGAAGTTCTCTTTTTGCCGAGAAGGCAAAACACCGGAGAGGGAAACAGATCGTTCCCCTCTCCGGTTAATGATTATTTATTGCACTTGTTCGGAAAACGGAAAGTCACTGAGCCATAACACTTGTTGCCCTCATCTCTCCGTTTTTCTTCTCGTACATGATTGTAACCTTGGCGCCGTCTTTCGCGTTCTCGATTCCTTTGGTACTGCTCCGATACGTAAAGGTCTTTTCGCCCTCTTTCGTCTTCACCATGATTTCCCTCTTGGTCTTATCGACCTTTACCACCGTAGCTTTCTGCTCATCAGCGTGAGCAAACGCTGGAATCATTACCGACAGCAAAAGAAAGGCAAGTATATGGTTTCTAAACGTCATAGGATTTCACCTCCTTTCCCGTCTCTCATTCCTTCGGTTTTGCCGCTTCATTTACGTACATTCATTATGCGGAGCCATACGAAAGAAAGCGCAAGCCACGTGCCATCGAAGAACCGAGGTGATGAACTGGAATATTGATCGTTATTTGTGGTAGTTGCTTTGAAGCTTTTGCTGGCAGCGGAAAATTCCGAATGTGTAAAAATACACATCAAGCAATAAAATGTGCCGATTATTTACAAAGAGTTTCCGTTGCGAACTTGCATCTCGCGTTGATGATTCAAATCTTCAGCGCTTAGCGTTCGAAATAATTCGCAGGTCGCAGATTCACTGCTCTGGAGCGGGCGCTGGAGGTACGCCCGCTCCAGAGCATCTTAGACATCATCACAAGTAGCCACCCGTAGCTAGCGGCCGACTCGCATCCACGGTGTCTATCCCAGCTGCACAGCGCTAAAACCGTAAACGGGCACTTCTTAACGGCTTATTGTGCAGCTAGAACTGATATCTCCAAGTCAATGATGACCGGTTGACCCCATCATCGTCTTTGCCGGGTCTGCTCGATGCACGATTTTATATCGATCTAGCATACGACCAGGGGACCTACTGAATTGATTACGACTGAATTGCAGGGCGCAGGTGACGATCCATAAAGCGCGATTACGGCGCCATGATGGGCAGTTAGTATGCCACCGGACATCAGCAGCAGTATACGACTTCGCTTCTTTTACGGTTGTTCCACGAAGACCCACTGACGGCAACGGATAGCACAGTGCCTTGGATTACGTATAGGCTAGAGGATGTTTGTAGTTTGGCTTGGCGTAGATGGCCGGGTTTTCTTGCGATTTTTATTCACAATCGCGATCAGAATGAGAACGTAGGAGAGGAATCTTACAAAATAGAAAAATGGCTGATCCTCGTTTGGATTACGACTCAATCCCAGCGCGGCTCGATTCAGTCCCTCTAACAGGAAAGACATCGCAAAAAAAAGAAATAATCGATCGCCAGTATCTTTCCAGAAACGCAGGAAGAACAAGCCGACAGTTAGCGAAGCCATGGCGATGGCGCCCAGCAAGAAGAAATCCATACTCTCCTCACTCGGCATCCCAAATGATGCCGTACAGCAACACGAGCAGAGCAACAAGCGCGAGTATCAAACGCCACGTGAAAAGATTCACGTCAGGCAGTAGTAATTTGTCCACCACGAGCAAGGCATTATTAAGTGTCAATCCGATAAAACAGAGACCACCCCAGAGCAACAGCCGATATCGGCTCTGGTGATAATACGCCCGAAGTAACAGCCAGGCGCAAAATGATGCGGTCAAAGCACACAGAGCGTAAAGCATAGGTGCCATGTTCAATCGTCCTTCCTGAACTTGAACGCGTCGGCGAATTCTTGAACTCTGGTTTTCGGCTTTGAGTGGATCAGATTAGTCACAGGCAAAAGGTGTTTTGAGTATATCTCGGCCACTCGGTCCACCTTTTGTTGAAGTTCAACAGAGGCCGGCTGATACTGATACAGTGGGGGCTGGCCGGTTTTGTCAATGGCAAAGCCGTGCATCTGAAGATGCGTCAATACGTCGGCCGTTTCTTTTTCATTGATGTAGAGCCGTTCCGACAAAGCGCGAACGCTCCATTTTTCTTCCGCACTGCTACGCAGCAGCAACAGCGCCTCCAATTGCGCGACCGAGTCGATCTTCTCGATAATAAACTCCGCAATATCATCCGGGATAAACTCACGAGTCATATCAAGTTCGATAATTTTAAAGTAGAGTGGCGGAAAATACTACCGCGCAGGCAAATGAACAGATGTCGCTGGAGCAGGGGCGGAGAGAGAATCCTGCGTCGCAGCAGAAAGAGTATCGAAAAGCAGTTCACCTATTTTCCACGGTGCGAAAAACTCCATTGGAGCAGCGGCGGTGTAATCAAAGTCGTCACCACGACCATGAACAGAATCGCTGCGAACGCCGCTTCGTCTAAAATCCGCTCTCCATGAATCTTCAGTGTCAGACCCACTCCCGCGAAGATTAGCCCTACTTCGCCCCGCGGCACCATCCCCAAGCCGATGGATAGGCGGTCCAGCCCCTTTTCCAAAACTCCCAAGCCGCACGCCTGCTTGCCGATTACGGCAACGGCAGTCAAAGCTAATGCCAAGCCGATTACCTGGACGCTGAAAAGGCTCGCTAGTTCGATTTTGATTCCCATGTGAAGAAAGAAAAGCGGCACAAGAAAAGTCGACAGCGGATGCAGCATGTCCTCGGGAGAACGCTCGTCTTCGTGAAGGAAGTCCTGAAACGGCACCCTTTCTAAAATGAGACCGGCGGCGAACGCGCCGACAATGGCGGCCAAACCGATCAGCGTGGCAAGATAAGAAAGAAGAAAACAAAAAGCCAGCGCAAACGTGAACAGCATCCCCTTGGTTTTCGCCTTCGCCACTTGGCGCACGATGCGCGGAACGAAAAAGATTCCAAGCGCCAGCGAGCCGGCCAGGAAGACGGCAACCTTCGTGACCAGCCAGATAATGGACGCGGCGGTGACGCTTTGTCCGGTGCTCACTCCGATGATGAGACCGCTGATGATCGCGAGCACGACCAGGCCGAGCACATCGTCAATCACGGCGGCACCTAAAATGATTCTGGCTTCGCGGCTCCTCAACTTATTCATGTCTTGGAGCACCCTCGCTGTGATCCCGACGCTCGTCGCGCAAAGCGTGGCGCCGATAAATGCGTGCGTGTAGGGAGATTGTTCTGCCAACAAAAAGGAGCTGACCAGCCAGCCGAGACCAAACGGCAGAATGACGCCGATCGTCGCAACGATGAGCGAAGAAAGACCTACCTTCAACAGATCAGCAAGGCTCGAATCGAGACCGACCTCGAAAAGAAGCAAAATGACGCCAAGACCCGATAAAATTTCGAGTCCTACATCCGATTTCAGATACTGCAATTCGGAAACGCCGACGAGGCTAAGATTGCCCAAAACCATGCCGGCCACGAGTTCGCCTAACACTGCCGGCTGGCCGACGCTCTCGACGAGCCATCCTGCCAGCCTGGCGACCGGCAACAAGATAACCAAAGCCAAGAGCAGCGGCTTCATCAAGTCTTCCTGCTCTTGGGCTCCCAAGAAGAGACCCAAGGCCATGGGCATCAAAATCAAGTGATTTCTTTTGATAACAGATCCACGTTTGCGCATGTACATTTTCCGCCTTTTTGACTGCTAGGCTCCGTTCCCAAGAAGGATTTTCCGCTGCGGATTTCCTTCTGATCGTTTTTTGCATTTATTTATTCATTCCCGACTTCCCTTATCATTTCATAATTTTTTTCGCACTAACATCACAGTACATTCCTTTGTGAATTTCACTTTTTGAGCTTCGATTAATACGTTGCCAGGATTGGAGTCAACTGGCTCTATTTACGGGGAAAAAATTGCTTTGTCTTTCTTCTGCTGCCGGAACCGGAAAGGACACATACCGGCGCGAAGAAGAATCGAAGGTCCTGCTCCACCCAACTCAAGACTTTATCGATTCTTGTGCGACTTATTTGCAGAGGCGCTCAATGTTAACATGTGAAAAATTTGCACATGTTACGGCCTGGTTATGGTTCTCACTAATCTAGTTCGTATGCTAAGTCGCCGGATTGTTGAAAATACGACACTTGGCATATCGGTTGCTCGCTCTTAAGATCTCGGGGAGTATTCCTCAACTACGAAGCTATCTAGATTCAAAACAAAAGGAGACAGCACGATGAATGAATACGCCGAATCCGATGAGATGTAATTGGTTTGTGGGCGTTCTTGCTTTTCTTCTACCGGTTCTGTTGTTTATGGGTTGCTCCACAACCCCCGCACCAAAACCGCAAGAATCGAAGATGCAACCACAGCAACGCGCAGTCGTTCGAAAACAAGTCAAAGCTCCTGTTTCCCAGTCCGGTTCGAGCCTCGATGCACATCGCGAGGGGAAAGCCCCCGTCTCAGGTCCGCTGAAGGACATCTATTTTGATTTTGATCAGTATGACTTGCGCGCCGACGCTCGGGATACACTTAAGGCCCATGCGAAATGGCTCAAAGACAATATTTCGGGACAGGTCGAGCTCGAAGGGCATTGCGATGAACGTGGAACTGGTGAATACAACTTGGCGCTTGGGGCGAAGCGGGCTCAAGCCGCCAAGGAATATCTGGTCACATCGGGAGTTGCGGCCAACCGAATCACCACGATCAGCTATGGAAAAGAACTTCCCGTTTGCACCGAGCACACAGAGGCGTGCTGGCAAAGAAATCGCCGCGATCGATTCGTCGTGAAGAACGCTCCGACAACCTAAAATCCAAATAAGTAGAATCACAATCGTTTACGAAGTCAGACGGGGGTCTGTTAGTTTCCGATTCTTTTTGGTTCGAAGAGAGATCCGGATACTCGTTTTTATCATGTAAATTGAAATATTCGATGCCTGGGTTTCACATCTTTGTTACGCAACGCAGCTTCGAGGGCCACTCCCATCGATGGCCGCTTTTCATCGTATTTCTTTTATTCTGGGTTAGTTGTGCCTCCCACCAACGGTTCCACGAACAATTGATCGGCGATTTCGGCCGTATCGTGTTGCACCAATCCAATCTCGGAATTAATGACTTTGTGCTCGGCGTCCCACATGGCACCGCTGAGGTAGACGCAATCGAGTATGCGAAAACAATCAGCGATAGGACGGGCGCAGGGCTTGTAATTGCATATGGCTTTAAAGCAAACCGCATCCCGGTGACGCAGCCACTAATTCACACAACTCCAATCTCTTGGCCGGCTACTGATGCCGCACGGCCGGCCAGTGTTTATCCTGAGTTCAAAAAATTTTTGCGTTCCGCGAGTGTTGGTCCGTTAAGATTTTACGTGGGAATCCGCATTGCCGAGGAAGCGAAACAACCTCCGCGCATAGAAGTTGCATCCGGTGGTCTTAGTTTCGAGCAGCTCAAATTTTTGAAAGAAGCATATACGGCGATTAGAGATCGCTCGATCAAGGATATGCCTATCCCGAAGGTCGAGATCGCGCTCAATCCTATCGACGATATTTCGTGGAACGCATTCGGAGCTAAGAATCATGGCGTTTTGATGCTTGCCGAAAAAGGATTGATCTTGCGGATGCCTAAGGTTCTCACCCTGCCAGATTTCAAGTCTGTCTATCGCGAGATCATCGCAAAGTGGGTCATCGAAGCTTCCACCGTTGCTCGGCGCATTTCAGTCCAGATGCCGGAGATTCAAGTAAAGCAACTGCCCTACGGGCGCATCGATTTGATTCCGAGCAGAAACAATTCACGGGGCATCGTGATCGGCGCTCCGCACGGAAGTTTCGACTGGCATACCAGCGAGTTGGTCGAGGAATTGAGTTACCGAACTTCGCTCGCCAGCGTGGTGACCCGAGGTTTTACGCCCACCGAGTGCGGCGGCTGGCGCATCAACGTCAATCGTCCAACCGAGCGCAGGTATCCAACCGACACGGTCGAGCGAGCAACCGATCGCGCCAGAGAAGTGTACCAACACTTTACGGAAAGCGTTTTTGAAGCCGCACGAGGGCCTTTAGACCTTTACATCGACATGCACCAGAATTCCAGCGAAAACAACATCGATGTTGCGACTCTGGGAATCACACGCGAACAGGCCAGAGCGATCAAGAGCAAGTATCAAGAAATCCGCGATCGTCTGCTACGTAATGAACCCGAAGTCGCTAAAGTAAATCTTGTCATTGAGCCACTCGATCAGGTCAGCATTGGCGCTTGGGCAGCTAAAGATCACGGAATTCTGCGGCTCTCAAAGAGCAGCCTCCACTTTGAGCTACCGGCACAGCATGTATTCTATAAAGAACACGCACGGAGTGTGTATACAAAGATCCTGGCTGAATTGATAGATTCGATCGCCATATCTTGGCTCCATTCTAACGCGAATCACCGCGCTACACGGTACCGCCGAGTAAAAGATCTCCGACAAGAATCCCGATCACTTAATTCTTTTTACTTTCCAGTAACCTAGAATCGGAACCTTTCGGTGCTCTAGCAATACCTTTGGCGCCCCATACTCCATGGTATGATATCTGCAATAATTGAAATCCATCAGAGCACAACCTTCGCTTGCTTCAGAATTCTGCGAAGCAAACATTAGCTATATGGATGAGAGTCCTGAACAAATTAAGCGCGCGGCGGCACCAATACGAGCCTGGACCGAATATCGTCTCCTATTATATTCCGCTTTGATTGGAATTGTGCGCGGATTGGGGGCGCAACTCTTCGTCTGGATTTGAACTTGGCGGAACGTTTGCTCCTGATTGGCATTGCCGGCTATCAGCCACCTGAGCCGGGAAGTGTGAATCCTGAACCGCTTATTGGGCCTTGGGGTCTCTGGCTGATTCCAGTAGCAACGACTTTGGGCGGGCTTCTTTCCGGAATATTGGTTTACACGTTCGCCCCGGAAGCGGAGGGTCACGGAACGGATGCCGCAGTGGAAGCGTTTCACTTCAAAGGCGGTAAGGTCAGACCCGTCGTTCCGTTAATAAAAGTCTTATCTTCTGCCATCACGATCGGATCCGGAGGAGCAGCGGGACGAGAAGGCCCACCGCTTATGCTCGGGGTTTTTGACTCGTGGCACGAGCTCTTCGGTCAACTATGTTTAACGAAGGGGGAAATCAAGCTTGATCGATATAATCCAACGGGTGCGTGCCCAGGCGGTCAGGGCCTATACCTTGTTCTGGGCCTCCGAGAATGCCGTCATGTTAACCACTGCGGCGCTAGTAGGTGTGGGAGCAGGGATGGGTGCCGTCTTCTTTCGTTGGCTTATCGCTTTCTTTAGCCGTCTTGCTTTTGAGGACGGCGCGACGACCCTGGGATTTATGGGATCCTATTATGTGGTTCTGATCCCGGCGATCGGCGGCCTAGGGGTTGGTCCACTGGTCTACTTTTTTGCGCGTGAAGCTAAAGGCCATGGCGTGCCGGAGGTGATGGAGGCTGTGGCTCTCAAAGGAGGGCGGATTCGGCCTGTCGTCGCGGTCGTGAAGGCCCTTGCCTCCTCTCTGTGCATTGGCACGGGTGGCTCCGTGGGGCGGGAAGGCCCGATCGTCCAAATTGGCTCGGCCCTGGGCTCCACGCTGGGTCAGCTGCTCCGTTTTTCGGATAATCGCATCCGAACCCTTCTGGCCTGTGGGGCTGCCGGAGGGGTCGCTGCAACCTTCAATGCACCTATCGCAGGCGTGTTCTTTGCCCTGGAGGTTATTCTGCGGGAGTTTTCTACCGGCTATTTTTCCATGGTGGTCGTGGCTTCGGTTACCTCTAGCGTGATCGCTCAAGCCTTCTTGGGTGACTCCTCCGCTTTCCTGGTGCCCCCTTATTCCCTTGTCAGCCCCTGGGAATTGCTTTTTTATACGTTGTTGGGTTTGCTGGCGGCTTTCGTGGCCCTGGCGTTCATATTTCTCCTTTACCGCACAGAAGATCTTTTCGATGCCTGGAGTTTCCCGGAGTATCTTCAACCTGTGGGAGGCGGCCTAGGATTAGGCATCATTGGGCTCTATGCTCCTCAGGTGTTTGGGGTTGGCTACGAAACCATAGAAAAGGCGCTTCACGGCGAGATTCTGACCGCCGTGATGCTGGCTTTGATAGTGATGAAGCTTTTGGCCACCTCCCTTACTCTGGGCTCAGGGGGTTCCGGTGGTGTCTTTGCTCCCTCCCTGTTTTTGGGAGCTATGTTGGGTGGCGGTTTTGGGAATCTGGTTCATCAGTGGATGCCTCGCATTACAGCTCTGCCGGGAGCCTATGCCCTCGTGGGTATGGCGGCCGTATTTTCCGGTGCTGCCCACGCTCCTATGACGGCCGTCATTATCCTATTCGAGATGACTCGTGATTATCGGATCATACTCCCTCTCATGTTCGCCACGGTAGTGAGCACGCTGGTGTCAACTCGTCTAAGCGAGGATAGCATCTACACCTTGAAGCTTAAGCGGCGGGGCGTTGATATCGATGCGGGTCGAGATCTGAACTTGATGCGCTCGATACTAGTCGGCGAGGCAATGACCCCAGCCTCGGAGCTCATTACTGTTAAGCCAGATACTTCGTTCGACGCTCTGGCAGAATTATTCCAGACAACCCACTCTCATGGTTTTGCGGTCGTCGATGACAACGATGAGTTTATAGGGATCGTGGCCATCTCAGACCTGGAGCGGGCCATCAAGCGGGGCCAGGCTACAGGGACGGTGCAAGAGATCTGCACGGCCCGGGTAACGACCGCCTATCCGGATGAAACTCTGGAGGCAATTACCCAGAGGTTCGGATCGCGGGACATTGGGCGTGTCCCAGTGGTTGACAGGTTCAATCCAGGATCTCTATTGGGAATGGTGCACCGGGCGGATATCATCCGGTCCTACAACCATGCCTTAATGGACAGGCAAGCCCGACAGGATCGACTCGAACGATTCCACCTAGAGGAGGCTACGGGTGCACGATTGTTTGAGTTCGATCTGCACGAAGGTCATGCCGCTGTCGAGAAGAGATTGCGGGAGCTGAGAGTCCCGCCAGACTGCTTGATCATCTCCATCCGTCGGGGAGGGCGCGTGGTCACGCCGCGAGGAGAAACGGAGTTCTTGATCGGCGATCATGTGGTAGCCCTAGTCGCCCCCGGCAAGGAAGAGATGCTCAGGAAATGCCTCCAGTAATAGCAGCAAGCGAAGTTACGAGCATCGAAGCTTTCAAACGGTTGGCCCGGCAGCAGTGGCGACTGACGCGATGCATGAGCCATTTAACAACGCAGCAAAGGGATGTTATCTGCTGACAATTCTCAAGCGATGGTCAGCATTGCGATGCTGGCTGGCATCGCGCTCGGTTTGGTCATGGGACTAAGACGCAAGATGGAATTGGCCCTCGGCTACTTGATCCCGATTGCGCTGACGATTCCGACGCTGCTTGCGGTTTTTCTCTGCGTTCTGTGGTTTGGTTTCAGCGAGGCGGGGGGCTTTTCGCCGTGGTCATGACCGTTACGCCGTTTGTCACCGTCAATATGCTCGCCGGAACAAAAGCTTTAGACAAAGAGTTGATCGATATGGTGCGCGCCTTCAAAGCCAATCGCAGACTGCTGATCCGCAAGGTGCTTATTTGGCAGCTCATGCCGTATATTTTTTCCGCTTTTCGCTACGCTTTCGGCATGACGTGGAAGATCGTGGCGCTGGCTGAGACCTTCGGCCTCAAGTTCGGCATTGGGTATATGTTCACCTTCTGGTTTGAACAGTTCAACATGGTTCAGGTGCTGGCCTGGATCATAATTTTCGTCGCTTTAATGTTGATTCTCGAACATGGTCTGATCGCACGGTTTGAAGAAAGGATCTTCGCCTGGCGACCGGTGCATGCGCTTTAGCGGGATCAGGCGCCGCGGCATGGGTGGCTGCAGGTAAGGAGATCGGCATCTTTCGCCGTTGGCAAGAATTGAAAAAAAAGGAGGGAAAAACATGCTGAAAAGCATTACCAAGACTGGATTGGTGGCGTTCATCGCCACCGCGCTGCTCGCTGCGCGAGCTGAGATCGCAGCCGCAAAGGTCGAAGGCGACACCATCATTCTTGGCGCGGCGGTTTCGCTGACCGGCAAATATTCCACCAATGGCAAGAATACGAGGGACGGGTATGACCTGGCAGTGAAGCGCATCAACGAGAATGAAAGTATCAAAATCAACGGTAAGAGCTACAAGTTCAAAATTATTTACTACGACGATGAGTCGACGCCGGCGCGCGCGGCCCAGCTCGCCGAGCGTCTTATCAACCAGGATGGCGTGAAATACATGCTAGGTCCTTATAGTTCCGGACTGACCACGGCAATCGCGCCCGTGACCGAGAAGTACAAGATCCCGATGGTCGAAGGTAACGGTGCCGCCCTTTCCCTGTTCAACAAAGGCTACAAATACTTATTCGCTACGCTCTCCAGTACCGAGTATTATCTCAAATCTGCCATTGCTCTCATGGCGGAAAAAGCGCCCGCCATCGGCAAAAAGCCTCAGCAGATCACCGTCGCGATGGCGTTTGAGAACGATCCATTCAGCCGGGATGTGCGAGCAGGCGTCGTCGAAGATGCAAAGAAATACGGGATGAAGATCGTTATTGACGACAAGTTGCCGCCCGAGATCAATGACATGGCCGCGACGTTAACCAAAGTTAAAGCGCTCAAGCCCGATCTCCTGGTGGTTTCGGGACATGAGAAAGGCGCGACGCTGGTCGTGCGCCAAACCAACGAGATGAAGGTCCGGACGCCAATGATGGCAATCACGCACTGTGACTCGGCCAAAGTTGCTGAGACGATGCCCGCTGCAGCGGAAGGATTCCTATGCGCCTCGCAATGGGATAGCAGCCTAAAATACTCGGACAAGTTATTTGGGCGAGCCGAAGACTACGCAAAGCTTTTTGAAAAAACGTATCAGTATGCGCCACCGTACCAGGCGGCGGAGTCGTCGGCAACGGTGCAGGTGTTCGCCGATGCGTTCCAACGCTGCCAGTGTTTCGAGCCCGAGAAGTTACGCGATGCGATCGCGGCTACCGACATGGAGACTTTTTACGGTCACATCAAGTTTGACAAGACCGGTAAAAACATCGCCAAACCAATGATTCTCTACCAGGTTCAAAAGGGCGACTACCGAGTCGTGGCGCCGACCAAGTGGGCCGAGGCCAAAGTGAATTTCCCGCTCAAATAAAACCTGTATCCGTTGACGGGTTTGTCCCGTCCCGCCGCGCTCCGGGTCGGGACAAATCTGCAGCGATGGACAATATCGAATTACTTTTAAGCGCGCCGATTTTGTCTGTTCAGCTGTTGCTGGACGGACTCCTGATCGGGGCGATTTTCGCGCTCGCCGCCTACGGCATGGCTCTGGTCTGGGGCGTAATGAATATCATCAACATCGCTCAGGGCGAGTTCGTCATGCTGGGCGGTTATACTGCGTATTTTTTGTATACCACCGGAATCCATCCATTGTTTGGTATCCCACTGGCGGCCGTGCTGTTGTTCCTTTTCGGTTGGGTTCTCTATGAAAGCGTGATTTACCGGGTCGTCGACAAAGACCCGTTTATCTCGATCTTGGCGACTTTCGGCCTGAGTATTGTGCTGCAGCAGCTCGCCAACGAATTGTTCGGTGCGGACGTCAGGACGGCGGAGTCCGGTCTCGACACCCTTTTCCTTTTCGACGGTCTCGTAACGGTTGCCGAAATCAAGCTCGTCGCATTCGCGGCCGCGCTGATCGTCGGCGCCGTGACGATGCTGTTTCTTAAACACTGCCGCATGGGTCAGACGATCCGCGCCACCGCCCAGAACGCGCGCGCAGCGCGCATTCTGGGCATCAACACGCACCGCGTCTATGCGTGGACTTACGCCCTTAATGCAGCGATCTGCGGCGCCGCCGGAGCACTCGTAGCCATGACTTGGATTATTCATCCGTACCTCGGTCTACCCTATACACTGCGCTCGTTTATGATTGTGATTGTCGCCGGGCTGGGTAACGTGGGGGCCGTGCTCGCGGCGGGGATGGGTCTCAGCGTAGCGGAGAACTTCGCCGGGTTCATTCTAGGGACGGAATATCAGGCCGCGTTTGTCTTCGGGCTGCTCGTCGTGATCTTGCTGTGGCGGCGGTTCTGGCTTGGCCGCCAGCGGAGGTACCTAAAATGAACCTAACGGCGCGTCTCCTCCTCTACGGTGGCGTAATTGTCCTGGCGCTTTCGGCGCCCGTCCTGGCGCCGAATTATCGCACCCAATTGGCGTTTCTTTGGGTGATGATCATATTCTCGCTCACCTGGGATCTTCTCGGCGGGCAGATGGGCTATAACTCGTTCGGCAATATTGTGTTTTTTGGCGTCGGAATGTACGCGTGTGCGGTTATCCAGCGCGATTCCGAACTCGGTTACTATGCGGCGCTATTCACAGGTATGGGTGTAGGCGCGGCGCTCGCGGTCGCTCTTGCGGCGCTGCTTGGTTCGGCGATCCTCGGTCTACGCGGGCATTATTTCGCTATTGGCACTCTGGGTGTCGGTGTTGCCGCGGGTGAGTTTGCCAGCGGATGGGATTACATCGGCGCGGGCTCCGGCATGGTAACGCCGCTCTACCCCGGCGCAGCCGGCGGGCGCGAGACGTTTTTTTATTATCTCACGTTCGCCCTCGCCGCGATGACGTTCCCGGTGTTGCGCTGGTTGTACTCGGGACAATTCGGATTGACGATCAACGCGATCCGCGACGACGAGGACAAGGCCGAGGCTTTGGGGATCCGCACCACTCGCTACAAGACCATGGCGTGGTGTATCTCGGCCTTTTTTCTCGGGCTCACCGGCGGCACCGTCGGCAACATGATCGGCTTTATCGATCCGCGCGATGTCGCCTTTGCCGGCTCTACCTATGGGGTCTGGATGGTGTTGATGGCGATCCTGGGCGGCAAGGGAACGTTGTGGGGTCCGGTGGTCGGCGCCGTCATCTTTCACGTCACGCAGGAATTTTTCTGGACCTACTTCCTCGGCTGGCAACGGGTGGCCCTCGGCCTGCTGATCGTTTTGACCGTCGTCTTTTTCCCGCTCGGCATTCTCGGCTGGGCGCGCGAGCGCTGGCCGGAGCTGTTTGGTCATCGAGTTGATGAGACGCCGGTACGACCGGAGGCTGCGAAGTGAAGCTCATTCTCGAAGTGAATGGTGTCACCAAAGCCTTTGGGGGCGTGGTACCGAACAACAATATCACTCTCACCGTGCCGAAAGGTAAGATCGTCGGATTGATCGGCCCCAACGGCTCGGGCAAGACCACGCTGTTCAACTCGATTGTCGGCTATCACCCTATTGATGCCGGCTCGATTCGGTTTGACGGCCGCGAGCTGTCGACGCTGCGCGTGGCACAGATCGCCCGCCTCGGTCTGCTGCGCACGTTTCAGCAAACCCGTATCTTCGGCAAGATGACCTGTATGCAGAACATGCTGGTGAGCGTGCCGCGTGCCCATCACAGTTGGCGGTTTATGTTGCGCCGTGCCGCGCCGCAGGATGTAAGTCGCGCCGAGGAATTGCTGCAATTCGTCGGTCTGTACGCGAAGCGTTTTTTGCGCGCGGGTGATCTGTCGTTCGGTCAGCAGAAGCTGCTCGAGATCGCGATGGCGTTGATGAATCAGCCACAAATGTTACTCCTCGACGAACCGACCGCCGGCATTAACCCGACGCTCATCAACGGACTCATGAATCGGCTACGGCGCGCCAACCGCGAGTTCGGCATCACTTTGCTGGTGATCGAGCACAACATGCGCGTGATCATGAACCTCGCCGAGTATATCTATTGTCTCGCCCACGGCGAATTGCTGGCAGAAGGCGAGCCCGAGCAGGTCAGGAAAGATCGGCGCGTGATCGACGCCTATTTGGGCGCGCCCTGATGAGTGAAAAAAATCCTCCGCCTGTTGATCCTGAAGCCGACTTTGGCGATGACGTGATTTCTGTCGACGAAGTCGCCCGCGAAGTCTCGCGCATGGCGGGGGAGGGTCCGAGCACGCAGCGCCTCGCCGAGCTCGCTGGCGGTAAGCCGCTGCTCGCGATTGAAAACCTGCGCGCGGGTTACGGTGAGATGGAGATCCTGCATGGCATTGATCTCCAGGTTGCCGGCGGACAATCCCTGTGCTTGATCGGACCGAACGGCGCCGGCAAGTCGACGGTGCTCCACTCGATCTACGGGTTCACCCGCATTTACAGCGGCGCGATCCGCGTCAACGGCGAAGACGTCACCCGGCTCACAGCAAACGAGAAGCTCAGGCGCGCCGGCATCGCTTATATCTTGCAGGACAATTCGGTATTTCCCGATATGACTGTCGAAGAGAACCTATGGATGGGCGGTTATTTGATGGCGAGCCCACAGCAGGCAAGGGAGGCGGCGGAGCGAGTGTTTCGGAAGTACAAGCAGCTGGCGGAGCGGCGCAATCAACCGGCGCGCGTTCTCTCCGGTGGTGAACGGCGGCTGCTCGAGATCGCGCGCGCTCTCGTCATGGAACCGCGAATCCTGCTAGTGGATGAACCCTCCATCGGCCTCGAACCGCGCTACATCGACATGGTGTTCGAGATTCTCGCAGACCTACAACGCGGCGAAGGCAAGGCGATCATCATGGTCGAGCAGAATGCCAAAAAAGGTCTCGAATTTGCCGACATCGCTTATCTATTGGTCTCCGGGTCCATCGCCATGGCCGATAAAGGCGACAACCTTCTCAAGCATCCCGACGTTGAACGACTGTTTCTAGGGGGCTGATCGCGTGATCTCACCGCAGCATGCCTCGGTTCCAGTAAAGCGCGTTGCGTCCGTGGTATGCAGCGCGCACGCGCTCAGCATGACGGGCTTTGCCACTTTTTCCGCGTTGCTGCCGCTCCTCATGGTAACCTGGCGCATCAGCAACTCCGAGGCGGGCACGATTAGCGGCATGTATTATGCCGGCTACATGGCCGCCGTGCCGCTGCTTACCGGCATGACCGATCGGGTGGATGCTCGCCGCATTTATCTTCTCGCCTGCGCGTTATCGAGTATCGCTGCCTTTGGTTTTTCTGTGTTAGCCGAAGGGTTCTGGTCGGCGCTCGTGCTCCAAGGTCTCGGGGGCGCGGGCCTGGCGGGAACCTATATGCCGGGTCTGAGAATTCTGTCTGATCACATAGAGGGTCCGCATCAAAGCCGCTGGGTAGCCTTCTACACATCCACATTCGGCATCGGAGCGGCTTTGTCGCTGTGGATGGCCGGTGTGATTTCGACAGCATTCGGATGGCGCTGGGCATTCGCGGCAGCCGGTATCGGGCCGGCAGTCGCCGGGTCCCTCGTGTTTCTGTGTTTACCACCGCGCCAGCGCAATCTCACACTCAAGCTCACCGCCGGCCTGCTCGATTTCCGATCGGTGTTTCGTAACCGCGCGGCCGCAGGATATGTCCTCGCTTACGCCGCACACTGCTGGGAGTTGTTCGGGTTTCGCTCATGGATCGTCGCCTTTTTTACCTTTGCGGGCGCGATCCGCGCTACGGCCGAACCCGCGCTGCCGAGCGCAACCACGCTCGCGGCTACCATCAATCTCATAGGCCCCACTGCGAGTATCCTCGGCAATGAAATCGCGGCGCGCTTCGATCGACCACGTGTCGTCCTCGCCACTATGAGCATGTCCGCTGCCCTCGCCTGTGTCGTCGGTTTCAGCGCCCCTTTGCCTGGCGCCTTCGTATTCGGGCTCGCCTGCGTTTACTTTCTCGCTATCATGGGTGATTCCGCCGTCCTCACCGCTGGGCTGCTCGCGGCCGCAGAGCCGCATCAACGCGGCGCTGCCATGGCGGTCCATTCATTTCTTGGCTTTGGTGCAGCCTTCGTCGCCCCGGTTGTTTTCGGCGCCGTTCTCGATTTTGCTGGCGGAAACCAAAGTGTGCTCGCCTGGGGAGTAGCCTTTGCCAGCCTCGGCATCGGCTGCGCGCTCGCGCCGCTGACGCTCGCTGTGTGCCGACGCCCTGAAATTCTATGTCTCTAACGATCTCTTCCGGCGGCTCGGGCGGTGTTTTTGGCCCCAATGTGTATATAGGCGGTATGGTAGGCGCGTGGGTCGCATTTGTCGCAGACCGTTTCATCCCCGGCGCCGGTTTTAACACCGCCGCCTTCGCGGTTGTCGGTATGGCCGCAGTATTCGCAGGCACTGCGCGGGTTCCAATCGCCACGTTGATTATGGTCGTCGAAATGACGGGCGGCTACGGACTGATCGTTCCATCGATGCTCGCCACCACGATCGCCTTTGTTGTCGAGCGAACCCTCTCGGCCGGCTTCAAGTATCCTAAACTTTATGAGGCACAGGTCGAGCTAAGATCTGATTCGCCGACGCACCTGGAAAGCATGCTCCGGGCAACATTCGCGGTGCTCGAGCGGGGCCCTCTTATGGATCTCAGAAATGTCACGTTGCCGCATTTAGCCTCTCTGCTTCGCCACGGCACGCCCATTCCCATTCACGGCGGGCAAGGTATCTTGATGACGGTAAATATGCCGGACGATTCACAGTTCGCTGGCCGGAGTATCGCGGAGGTTTTCGACCAGTTTCCTGAACTCGTTGTCGTAGCGATTATCCGCAGACAGCAGATCCAACTCCCGCGTGGTCCCTCCCGACTCGAAGGTGGAGATCAGTTGCTGATTGCGGCAAGCGAAACGCCAAGTGCCGAAGCTTTCAAGAAAGCGGTAGCCAGCAGAGCGTAGCGTCGAATACCGACCTGCTGTCGTTATCCTTCCCTTTTTGGGCCAGACTGCAAATGTGACTGATTTTTCATTCCTCGTTATATAGCCCGCGCACTTCAGTCAGTGAGTCTCGTCGTCCACGATAATAAGAACCGGATCAGTCTGATCAGCGGACCGCTCGATACCACAGTGATATCAAAAGGCTCGCTACGCACAAGATCGTTATTTGAATCTGAGAATCGCCTGCGGTGAAACGGCTCGCTAAACGAGCAGCTATTGATTCGGTCGATATGCCGGGCTGGCGCCGATCGGACGAAGCGCGAAAAACGTGTCGAAGATAGACTGGTCGACCAGATTGAGCTTGGTTTGAAACCCATCAAGAAACTCGTGCAAGCCGCGCGCGATGATCTGACGTGTGTCCGTGTAAGCCAACTCAGCGCGCAGTTGACCTAGGCGCTGTTCGGCGGAATTGCGATACATTCCGACCGGTGTGCCGGAAATTGCGTGAAGCGAATCGTTGGCCGTTGTTAGACAAAAGTGAATTGAGCGCGGGAACTCGTGATCGAGCACGAGAAATTCAATAATTAGTTCGGGAGCGATATGACCGTGTCGCTTGCGGTACATTTCCAAAGCGCTCGCGGAGCGCAACACCGCAGCCCATTGGATATCATCCAACGGGGTTCCGACATCAGCCAGCACGGGCAACAGAATATAGTACTTGACGTCCAATAGCCGGGAAGTCTTATCGGCGCGCTCCAAGAGGCGTCCCATGCGGTAGAAATGCCAGCTTTCCTCATGCAACATGGTCGCGTCAGTGATGCCGTCGAACAGCTGGCTGGCCTTCTTAACTTCATTAAAAAAACTGTAAGGCGAGTGAATCAGCAGCGGGTCTGAGGCGGCGGCAATAACCGTCAAATAACTGGCGTTGACCTGCTCCCACATTTCCGAGGAAATCGCCTCGCGAATTGTGCGGGCATTCTCGCGCGCCGCGCGCAAACAGGAAATGATAGAGTTGGGGTTTTCGGTGTCGAGAGCGAGAAACTTGATCACGTTCTCACGGCTCGGCAACGGGTAGTGCGACGCGAAGGCGGCGTCATCACCGGAAATACTGATCAGCGGATGCCACTGCTCCCTTGAGCCAGTGGGAAGGTCGAGCATCATCTGCAGGTTGACGTCGATGAAACGCGCGACGTTTTCGGCGCGTTCCATATAACGACTGAGCCAGTAGATCGAATTGGCAACCCGACTTAGCATACATCCACGCGTCGCATCGCGCGCTCTGCAGAATTCAGATCTCGAGGACTCAAGGTAGAAGAACCCAGGTGTCTTTACTACCTCCGCCCTGAGAAGAGTTGACTACCAGTGAACCTTCTTTGAGTGCCACGCGCGTCAATCCGCCGGGAAGCACATAAATGTCGCTGCCGTATAGAATGTAAGGTCGCAAATCAACATGGCGTCCGGCGACTCGGCCGTCGGCGATGACCGGCACCCGCGACAGCCCCAGCGTCGGCTGCGCAATGTAATTGCGCGGATTGTCTTTAATCAGCCGCGCGAATTCCGCCCGTTCGGCTGCGCTCGAGTGCGGCCCCACGAGCATGCCGTAGCCGCCCGATTCGTTCACCGCCTTGACCACCAATTTGTCTAGATTTGCCAGAACGTATGTAAGTTCATTGGGCTCGGCGCAGATATGCGTCGGCACGTTGGGGATGATGATTTTTTCGCCCAAGTAGTACTCGATAATTTTTGGCACGTAGGCATACACCGACTTATCGTCGGCGATACCGGTCCCCGGCGCATTAGCCAGCGCGACGCGCCCTTTCTTGTAAGTTTCGATCAGCCCTGGAACGCCGAGTAATGAGTCAGGTCGAAAGACCTGAGGATCGAGAAAATCATCATCGATGCGCCGATACAGCACATCCACCGGCTCAAATCCTTTGGTCGTCCGCATCATGATCCGGCCGTTGACGGCCACCAGATCGCTCCCTTCGACCAGAGGTACGCCCATTTGCTGCGCCAAAAAGGCGTGTTCGAAATAGGCGGAGTTAAATATTCCGGGAGTAAGCACCGCGACCTTCGGTGACTCCATGGCCGAGGGGAAAAGCGATTGCAATGTCGACAGCAAACGGCTCGGGTATTCGTCGACTGGGTGGACCCGCGAAGCCTCGAAAACCTGCGGGAAAGTCCGTTTCATAATCCGGCGGTTTTCGAGCACATAGGAAACGCCGGAGGGACAGCGCAAATTGTCCTCGAGAACATACATTTGACCGTCGCAATCCCGCACCAGATCCGTCCCGGTAATATGGCACCAGACCCTTTGCGGCGGATTGAGTCCGATGCATTCCCTTCTGAACGACCGCGCCGATTGGATCAGGTATTCCGGCACGACATGGTCTTTGATGATTTTCTGCTCGTGATAGATATCGTCGATGAACAAATTGAGCGCAAAGACCCGCTGCTTTAAGCCTTTTTCGATCCAGTCCCACTCTGCAGCTTCGATGATTCGCGGAATGATATCGAAGGGAAAAATCTTCTCCGTCGCGGCGCTGTCGTTGTAGACATTGAAAGTGATACCGCTCTGCAACAGCAACCGTTCGGCAGCCGCTTGCCGCGCCAGCAGCTCGCCGTCCGGCAGCGATTCAATACGCTCTTTTAGTAAACGTGCGCCGCTGCGCGGCGCGCCGTCGGCGAGAAACATCTCGTCGTGAAAACTGGCGATCTGGTAAGACGCAAAGATCATGTACCGCCTTTAGCTTGGTCTAACCCTCTATTAACGAAAATTAGCACAGATTGACCCGTCCGTGTCTACCGCAATGAATATGCCAGCAGCGTTCGCGCGAAATTTACCAGAGTTAATTGCCCACTCCGGCAGCGAACGACTAATCTTATAGCAACTTCGTGCTTGCGCTTTGGTCAGTTCGTCGCCTTTGCCGAAACGGAGACTACATCTCTACATCCCGCCGCGAAGTTCGGTGACAACATTCTCGAATCTCTTCTTGAACGCTTCTATGGACAGGCTTTGGTCTTTACCTGAAGCGGCTCTCGCTA
>DASYUV010000187.1:0-111460 GCA_036000865.1 Binatia bacterium
TTCAGTGCTGCCGTACTGGTATCCACGGGCCGAGAAATGGATCCGGCAGAGACGGCATTGAATCTCAAAGATATCCAGCCATCGATGGAAATCATTATTCTTACGGATCGAACATTGGACCAAGAAGCCGCAGTTCAAGCAGATGCCGTGCTGCGTGCAATACCAAAAGCGCGAATACTCACGATACCTGAGTTGAACAACTATTTAGCATCTTCAAAGCGGATGAGGAATACGGGTGAATTCTGACCGTAAAACCCTGATGGGAGGCGATCATGATGAACCGAGAAACCAACGCGGTAAAAATATTCATGGTTCTCCTTATACTTGCCTTCTACTTTGTAATCTTTTCCATCTTTCTCGCTGGCAGAGCAAAGGCAAGCGACAAAGTGCGAATGGCGTATATTTCCGACTCCCCAGGCTCGTCCGCTCCCTACTGGATCGCTAAGGATGCCCGCCTATTCAAGAAGTACGGATTGGATGTCGAACTCGTCTTCATAAACGGCAGTACGCGCGGCATCCAAAGTTTAGTTGCCGGCGACATAGAGTTTGCAGGCGCCGTCGGCACTTCGGCGATCAATGGAAAATTGGCGGGCGGCGATATCCTAATCTTCGACAGTCTCGTCAATACGCTGCCCTACTACATTATCGGCAACCCAAAGATTAAATCCCCTGAAGATCTCAAGGGTCGAACTTTAGCGACGCACATTCCAGGCACTTCCGCCGATTTTGCGGTGCGGCTGGCGCTGCGCAAATACGGCATCGACTACAAAGATATCCAAGCGGTCATGGTGGGCGGTTCGCCGGCCCGCGTCGCCGCTGTGATCAATGGACAGACTGACTTCACAATGGTTACCGAGCCGGGAAAGATTCAGGGCGAAAAGGCGGGAATGAAGGTGATTATCGACATGGCAAAGCTCAAGATCCCGTTTCAGTTCACCTGCACCGTGGCTTCGGGAAAATTGATCCAAGAGCAACCCAAAGTTGTCGAGTCGATGGCCAAGGCGGTGGCCGAGGCGGTTCACTACTTTAAAAACAACAAAAAAGAAACGATGCAGATCATGGCCAAGTATACTCGCGGCGCGAAACCAAACGTGCTGGAAGGTTCTTGGGTTGCGTACAAAGAGCTTTTGGAAGAGGACACGCATCCGACGTTGGACGGCTTAAAAGATACACTGGCAGTGCAAGCGAGTTGGGATCCAAAAGCCGCCAAGGCAAACGCGGAGGATTTTGTCGATTTACGGTTCGTTAACAATCTCAAGAGGCGCGGTTTCTTCGACAAGCTCTACGGCCGCACACGCACATGAGCCGGAATTGACGTCACCGTTCCGTTAGCGCGGATGGAAAGAAGGGAGAACAACACGCGCCGACCGGCCAAATTGATTTTGTTCCTATTGTCGGCAAGCGTGTTTGCGTATTGCCCATGGCTTATTTTTTCCTCGCAAGCGGGATCAAATCCAAAACTGATTGAGGCGGCAAAAAGCGAAGGCACGGTGTCCTATTACACCACCATGACGTTGAGCCAAAGCAAAAAGGTCGGCGATAAATTTCAAGCGAAATATCCGTTCCTCAAAGTGGATCTATTCCGCAGCGGAGCGGATGAACTTCTAAATAGAATCAAGACAGAGGCACGGGGCGGTTTGTATGCGTGGGACGTGGTCTCGGGGCGCGGCGATATGGTGCTGACTTTCTCGGAATCCAAGCTGCTGGCGCCGTACCGTTCTCCCGAGAGCAAATTCATCGAGCGGGACATGGTTGATGATGAAGGATACTGGACCGCCTACTACGTGAACCCGTTTGTTCTCGGCTACAACACCAACCAGGTCAAGGAAGAGGAAGTGCCTAAAACCTACGAACAACTTCTTGATCCCAAGTGGAAGGGGAAAAAGATTTCCATCGACGATTCCGCCTATGGGCTGCTTGCCGGGTTGATCCGTGAATGGGGCAAGGAAAAGGCGGTCGCCTATTTCAAGAAGCTTGCCGCACAGGAACCCGTAGTTATGAGAGGAAATACCAATCGCGTTCAATTAGCGATGGCAGGAGAATACCCGCTCATCATCGCCTACGCGCCGACAATCCAGAGGGAAACCTCGTTGGGACATCCGATGGATTGGGTCCCGCTGGAACCGGTGCCCGTTCAGGTCAATCCCTTGATGCTCGCGGCCTACGCGCCTCATCCGAATGCGGGCAAGCTGTTGATCGATTTTCTTCTTTCTAAAGAGGGCCAGAAGATGCTCGTGGGATTTCGGCGCGTGCCCGTCAGGGAGGACATAGAACCCGATCCGCCTCGGCTTTTCAAAGGCTACAAACGGATCGTTGAGCACCCGGAGGATTACAAGAACTTCTCTGAGACCATAAAGCTATATCAGAAGATCTTCGGTCTTCGTTAAGACAAAAAGAACGATGAAAATAGCATGACTAAAAACAGGTGAGCTCCTAAACCGAATAAATGGAGGAAGAAATGAAACGCAAAATCGGAATAGTTACGGCGACGCTTTCGATCGTGTTCGCGTTTCTTTGCGCCATTCCGAGCGCAAATGCTGATGATTTCTACAAAGGGAAAACCATCCGCTTTATCGTCGGCGCTCCGGCCGGGGGAGGATACGATACCTACACCCGCGCGATCGCCCGGCATCTTGGCAAGCATATTCCGGGAAACCCATCGATGGTCGTGGAAAACATGGAGGGCGCCGGCTCGCTGATTGCGGCTAATCATTTGTACAACAAAGCCGAGCCAGACGGGTTAACGATCGGCGTTTGGATCAGCGGTCAGATTATACGCCACGCGCTAGGCGACAAAAGCACCAGGTTTAACGGCCGGAAGTTCGGCTGGATCGGCGCGCCCAGCAAGGGCGCACCTACCTGCGCGATGATGGGCTTTACCGGATTAAAAACCTGGGAAGACGTTCTCAATTCAAAGCGACCCATCAGGATGGGCGGGGTACGAGCAGGAACCTCTTATGACGATGTACCGAGAATTTTAAATAACGTAGCGGAAACAAAATTTGATGTGATATCGGGCTATGCGGGCACTTCCCCTGTCCGTCTGGCTTTGCAAAAGCGAGAAGTCGAGGGGGCCTGCTTGGGGTGGGAATCGATGCGGGTTTCAAATCGAGCCATGCTCGATGCCCAGGGTGATGACAAACTGATTCCCTTTATCACCCACAAAAAGCTCGAAGATCCCGAAGTTAAGCGCCTACCGTTGTTCACCGACGTCATCAAAGGGGAAACCAATCTGGCAACGTACAACAGCTGGGCGGCTTCCTACGAGTTTCAGCGGCCCTTTTCATTGCCGCCCAATGCGCCGAAGGAGCGGCTTGAGACCTTGCGTAAAGCCTTCGCTGCGACTTTGCGGGATGCTGAGTTTTTAGCCGAGGCGAAGAAGATGAAGCTCGATATTGAACCGGTGTCAGGGAAAGAAATCGAGGGACACGTAAAGCAGATATATTCCATGTCGGACAAGGTGAAGCAAAATCTCAGCTTCTTGGTGAGACCGACCCAGAGGCAAAGTAACTAGGGGGGAAAAAGCGGTCTCCGACACAAGGGTTTAACGAGCCATTATGGTTCTCCGTCGAGGCGGAGAGCGTTACAACCTGCAACATAAGGAGTGAGACATGAAGACAACATATTTTCACCTCCTTATAGTACTCGCTTTAGGTTTGGCCTTAGTTGGCACATATCCCACCGCGGCCAGCGCTGATGATTTTTACAAAGAGAAAACGATTCGTTTCATCGTGGGTTACGCTCCAGGAGGCGGTTACGATACTTACGCCCGGGCCGTTGCCCGCCACATCGGCCGCCATATTCCGGGAAATCCGGCGGCCGTCGTCGAGAATATGGAAGGAGCCGGTAGTTTGCTGGCGGCGAATTACATGTTCAGTAAGGCGGAGCCGGACGGTCTCACGGTGGGTAACTTCAACAGCGGCATGGTGACTCAGCAAGCGCTGGAATCCAGAGGAGTTCGATTCGACGCGCGCAAGTTCGGTTGGATTGGCGCTCCCGTAATAGGTTTCCCGGCTTGCATGGTAATGGGATTTACCGGCCTCAAGACGCTCGACGAGGTGATGAAATTAAGCGACAAGCTTAAATTTGGCGCCACGAGAGCCGGCGCCTCATCAGATGATCTACCAAAGATCATGAACGCTCTCATGGGGACGAAGTTTCAAATTATTTCCGGATACAAGGGCACCGGGCCGATAAGGATAGCCCTGCAGCGAAGAGAAATTGATTCTCTGTGTTCCGGCTGGGAATCGATGAGGGTAACCGCCAGGTCACTGCTTGATGCGAAAGGGGACGATAAATTGATCCCTTTCATCATTCACGGCAAGTCGCAGGATGACGAGGTGAGAGATCTTCCGCAATTCACAAAGGTCATCAAAGGCGAGGAAAATCTGGCCGCCTTTAGGGCCTGGGTCAATCAGTACGATTTCCAACGGCCGTTGATGGTGCCGCCGAGTACGCCCAAAGAACGGTTACAGATTTTACGCACTGGGTTGCAAAAAACTCTCACGGACCCCGGATTCCTCGCCGAGGCGAAGAAATCCAAGATGCTTATAGACAACGTCACTGGAGAAGACATCGAGCGGTCTGTCGAAGAAATGTTGTCAATCTCGCCCAGCATAAGGAAAAAACTCCAATTTCTCGCGCCCGGGAAAAAGTAAGTTGAGGTAGAAGCCAAGCATGAAAAAATTGCAGAGGAGGATCCTATGCAAGATTGCAAAGTCTTATTGGCTGTCGCCGTGGCAGGATTGCTCCTGATCGGCAATGCGCCCACCGCCACGGCCGATAACTTTTATGCAGGCAAAACGATTCGTGTGGCCGTGGGCTTTGCAGCGGGCGGCGGTTACGACACGTACGCCAGGGCCGTTACACGCCACATGGGAAAACACATTCCAGGAAACCCCAGCTTCGTCGTCGAGAACATGGACGGCGCGGGAAGCCTCATTGCCGCCAACTACACCTACAACAAAGGCGACCGCGACGGGACGTTCATCGGCGTTTGGAATAGCGCGTTTGTGCTTTATCAGGCGCTCGGCGACAAGGCCGTCAGGCTGGACGCGAGAAAGCTAAACTGGATCGGCGCGCCGGTTAAGGGATCGCCTGGCTGCAACATCATGGCTTTTACCGGCCTCAAGACGATGGACGATGTCGTCAAGTCGGGTAAATCTCTAAAAATGGGCGCGACGAGAGCCGGGTCCACCTACAATGATCTGCCCAAAATCCTCAATCAAACCGTCGGGACAAAATTCAATGTCATCACCGGCTACACGGGCACCTCCAAGATTACTGTAGCCATGCGATCGCGGGAGCTCGATGGTGGCTGTTGGGGTTGGGAATCGGCGCGTGTGACGGCGCGGGCCATGTTGGATGCGAAGGGCGATGACAAACTGGTTCCGATCATCATCCACGGCAAGTGGGAAGATCCTGAGTTGAAGAACGTCCCCATCACCCGCGAGTACATCAAAGCGAAGGACGGCAATGACGGTGTCGAGATCTACAACGCATGGGTCAATCAATATGAATTCCAGCGTCCGTTAGTATTGCCTCCCGGTGTTCCCAAAGAGCGCGTGGAAATGTTGCGCAAAGCTTTCAAGGCGACCATGGAAGATCCGGAATTTTTGGCGGAAGCAAAAAAGAGCAAGCTGAAATTGGACTACGTCTCCCCGGAGGAAATCAACGGACTAGTAAAGGAAATCCTCGACATTTCTCCAAAGGCGAAAGAGGGACTTCAGTTTCTAGTAAGAAAACAAACAAATTAAGCGCGCGGAGTCCGTCTGGTGAAAATTGCCGAAAGCGCATGTTAGCGAGACGCCAATGCATCGACCTTAACGGAGGAGTACTAATGAAAAAGAGAATTTCAGCTGGCCTAAGAGGTCTTCCCGTTACTAATCGGGCCGTTGCTAATGGCTTGATCGCCGCGACAATTTTCATGTTAGGCAGTTCGCCAACGGTGCTCCTCCGAGAAGACGCCCGCGCGCAATCTCACCACCCGACTCCGCCAGGAATTTTGATGGCCACGAGCGACGACGGTATCCGCTACCTGGTGGGAGGCATAGGCTCGGACGAACGGGAAACGATAGAAAAATTGGGCACGGACTACAACGTGAAGTTCGTATTCGCAGAGATGTCGGGAGACTACATCTCTGATGTTCGGGTTGTCATTGACGATTTGCACGGCAAACGCTTGGCGCACATCGTGACAAACGGTCCGTGGCTTTACGTCAAACTCCCACCGGGCAGTTATCGAGTCAAAGCGACCTATGCGGCGACACCCATCGAGATTCAAGGACTGGAAGTGTCCGAAGGAGAGCGTCTCGTGCGGACGCTTCATTGGAGATTTTGACTAGGCTACATAGACCCGCCATCGCGAACTCGGATGCGAGCCATGAGACGCTTTAATAGCATCGGTAGTCCAGGAGCTCGGAAACGACGGTCGTGAAAACTACACATTTCTCCAGTACTCGTTGCGTCAGCTTGGTTTCAGCGATATCGACAGTCGCCTTTCTCTTGGTTTCTCAACAGTTCAGTGATGCACGAAAACCTGAGTTTGCGGATACGAGCATAAGTCGCGGTAAAACAGCAGCGGGTTTCTCTTACATGAACGGTGGTTTGACCTTCACTGAACAACAGACCATGGAAGCGCAATCCGCCCCGTACAATCTCAAAATAATTTTTGCGCCATCCGCCGGCATTCTAACCTCATCGATTCTGCTTATGATTGGGGACAACCAAAATCGTCGAGTGGATAAAATCACGGTTCAAGGTCCATGGTTTTACATTCAGCTCCCGGCCGGCGGCTATACGATCATGGCCCGCATCAAGAACAAAATCGTCCTCATCAGGGATGTGTATCTTCGCGAAAACCATCGGGCGACATATCTTGTGCGCGGAGACTGATTCAGAAGCGCTAAAGGAAAGCTGCGGGGGCTTTTAATTGGCGAACGAACGAAATGAGCGCAGCGATTTAGTCAGGGGATCGTCTCAGAGGAATACAAGGGGAGGCATCATGAAAACCAGGAAATTAGGCGCTGTTGCGCTTTTTTCATTCCTGACTTTTATGCTCGCGGGATCATACATTACCTTCGCCAACGAATTTTATGCCGGCAGAACAATTCGCTTCATTGTGGGCTTCGCCGCGGGTGGCGGCTATGACGCCTACACTCGGATGGTAGCGCGCCACATCAGTCGGTACATTCCTGGCCACCCATCGACGGTGGTCGAGAATATGGACGGAGCAGGCAGCGTGATCGCCGCCAATCACATCTACAAGAAGGCCGAGAAAGACGGCTTGACCGTCGGCATTTGGAATTCACACAACGTCTTCAATCATATGATGGGCGACCGCAGCTTGCGCATCGACGGCCGAAAGTTCGGCTGGATCGGCTCACCCAGCAAGGACTCGGTCGCTTGCGCGATCATGGCGTTCACCGGTCTTAAGGGTTTCGATGAGATCGTCAACTCCAAGAAGGCGCTGCGCATGGGCGCGACCAGGGCCGGCAATACGACGCAGCTGCCGGAAATGCTGAACCGCTGGGCCGGCGCAAATTTCGAAGTGATTCCTGGTTATACCGGCACCTCAAAGATCCGCCTCGCGATGCGCTCGCGCGAAGTGGACGGCGCTTGTTGGACATGGGATTCCATGCGGTCGACGGCGCGGGCGATGCTCGATGCCAAGGGCGACGACAAGATGATTCCATTTATCATCAATGGCCAATGGGATGACCCGGAGGTTAGGAACATCGCCCAGTTTCGCGATGTGATCAAAGATAAGGATGATCTGAACGCTTTCAACACTTGGAACGCGGCTAACGAATTTGCCCGGCCGTTCTCGCTTCCGCCAGGCTCACCGCCCGAAGCGCTCAGCGTCTTGCGCAAAGCGTTCAAGGCCACGACGGAAGACAAGGACTACAAAGCGGATGCCGAGAAATCCAAGCTAACGGTTGATTACATTTCCGGCGCGAAAATCGAGCAATACGTCGAGCAGATTTATTCCGCTTCTCCGGACGTAAAACAGCGGCTCGAGTTCTTGTTCAGGAAACGGCCGACCTCCTAGGGGGCAATCATGCTGGAATATCTCCAAGCGTTTAATCAGGGGCTCGTCAACATCTTGCCGTTTACAGCGCAAGGGACCGAGACGTTCCTCTACATGATGCTCGGCATGGCGATTGGATTCGCCGTTGGCATCCTCCCCGGTCTTGGCGGTGCCACCACGTTGGCGCTCATGTTGCCGTTCATCTACAACATGGACCCGACGACGGCGTTTGCCTTCCTCCTGGGCTCCAACGCCGTCACCGCCACGACCGGGGATATTACATCCGTGCTTTTCGGTGTGCCGGGAGAAGGGATCACGGCCGCAACGATCGTCGACGGCCATCCCATGGCAAAAAACGGACAGGCGGGACGGGCGCTCGGGGCGGCTTTGATGAGTTCACTCGTCGGGGCGGTCTTTGGTGCCTTCATATTGGCGTTGGCGATACCGATCGTAAGTCCCTTAGTTCTCTCCATTGGCTCGGCAGAATTTTTCATGCTCGCATTGCTCGGTATTACGTTTGTCGCGTCCCTCAGCGGGGAAAACGTGCCGAAAGGGCTGGTGGCCGGTGGCCTGGGGCTGGTCCTGGCAATGGTTGGCCTCGACCCGATTGAGAGTATTCCGCGGTTCACTCTCGAAGGTGCTTTGGGTGAAGATAATGCGCTCTTTTTGTGGGACGGAGTCTCGTTGATCAGTGTAACCATCGGCCTTTTTGCCATTCCCGAAATCATCGATCTGGCGGTTAAAGGGTCCAGCATCGCCGGACGTGATCAACCAACCAAACTAGGCGGCGTGTTGGAAGGGGTGAAAGATACATTCCGTCACTGGAATCTCGTGCTGCGTTGCAGCGGCATCGGTGCCTACATCGGACTCATACCGGGAATGGGCGGTGGTCCGGCCCAGTGGCTCGCGTATGCGCATGCTGTGCAGAGCTCCCCGAATAAGGAGCGCTTCGGCAAGGGCGCTGTGGAAGGCGTACTTGGTCCCGGCGCAGCTAATAATTCGAAAGAAGGCGGATCGCTGATTCCAACTTTAGCGTTCGGCGTACCCGGCAGCGTTTCGATGGCGATTCTTCTCGGCGCGTTTATTATCCAGGGCATCGTGCCCGGTCCCGATCTGTTGAATCCGGCAAAACATTTAACGCTTACCTTTTCCATGGTTTGGATCATCGTAGTTACTAATATTATTACAGTCGCGATTTGTTTTCTTTTCTTAAATCAACTCGCGAAGATCACCTTCGTCAAAGGAACATACCTCATACCGTTTCTCCTTTTGTTGGTTTACCTGGGAGGCTTTGCAACCAAGAACAGCTTTGGCGACATCCTGCTTGTGCTTATTTTCGGCGCGTTTGGCTGGTTGATGGTGAAGTTCGATTGGCAGCGCCCGCCGCTTTTGCTCGGTTTGGTTTTGGGCGGGATTGCCGAGAATAATTTGTTCATCGCTAGCCAAATCTACGGTTACAGCTGGCTGGCGCATCCTGGTGTCGTCGTTATCGGCCTCATAATCATCGCAGGACTCCTTTATCCTTATTTGCACGCACGCTTGAAAGCTTTGAGAGAATCACCAAACGATTCGAACCGAGACAAAATCAGCGCGTCGTTCAAGACAAAGCCCATACCATTAGCGCCTCGCTATGCGCGTAGTCTGTTTGCTTTGTTTATCATGGGCATCTTCGGCTACGTCGTTTATCAAGCTCAATTTGGCTTCGGAGCTTTTGAACCCCGCGCGGCTCTGTTCCCGTGGGTGATCGGAGTTCCGAGCCTTGTGTTGGCGTATTATGTATTCATGCGGGAATGTCTCCAATCCACACGCAAAATCAAAGTAGAAGAGGCATTGTACAGTGAACCGGAAGTACATCCCATCATCGCGCGCAAGAGAACGATTTCAATCGCTTCGTGGATCATCGGTTTCTTCATCGCTATTTGGCTATTAGGCTTTACCGCGGCATCCGCCGTCGCCACGTTTCTCTACCTTAAATTCGGTGCGCGCGAGAAATGGCCGATTACATTGGGACTAACGTTAGCCAGCTGGTTGTTCTTTTACGGCTTTTTCGATTACGGGCTACAGATACCATTTCCCGATGGCACTCTCTTCGACTGGGTGAACGTGGATATTCCGGCAGTGCGGAATATTTTCTTGGCGGGTGGATAAAACGAAATACAAACGGCACGGGTTAGAAAGCGAAATGAAAAAAATGAGAAACGTTGTTGGCATTGCGCTCGCCGCCGTCGCCATTGAATTGACCCCGGAGATTAACGCTCAAGAACAGCCATTCTATCAGGGCAAAACCATCAAAATCGTCGTAGGGTTTACCTCTGGCGGTTTTTATGATCGATGGTCTCGGCTCCTTGCTCGGTATGTGCCGAAATACATCGCGGGCAATCCGGAAATGATCGTGCAAAACATGCCAGGTGCCGGTGGGCTGATTGCCGCGAATCATATGTACGGGGTGGCAAAACCAGACGGGCTGACCATCGGTATGCTTTCCTACGGAATGTATCTGGACCAGCTGGTAGGGCGCAAGGAAGTTCAGTACGACGTACGCAAATTCAATTGGATCGGCTCACCTGAGAGAAGCGATGTACTTCTCTACATGAGAAGCGACGCACCCTATAAATCGCTGGAAGACATTCGGAAAGCCACCACGCCGCCTAAGTGCGGTTCCACCGGCACGGCCGGAACGGACTATATTCTCGCTCGGCTGTTGGAAGACACTCTCGGACTCAAAATCGAGACCGTCCTGGGTTATCCCGGCGGGAGCGAGATCGATCTAGCGGTTGAAAAGGGCGAAGTGCAGTGCCGCGGCTTGACGGCAGCACCCTTCTTTGGTCGTGAGCCGTTCATCAGCTGGCGCAAGAAGAACTTCGTCAACGTATTGGTGTTCGGAGGACAGAAGCGAGACGAGCGGATTCCGAACACGCCGACAATTTACGAAATTTTCGAAAAGGAAAATACATCGGAAGAGAGCCGGCGCGTCGCCGATGTAATTTTGCGCGGCGGTGATTTCGGAAGGCCGTGGGTAGTGCCACCGGGCACACCAAAAGAGCGCGTGCAAGTATTACGTGACGCCTATGCCAAAGCCATGGCCGACTCAGCGCTGCTGTCGGAGGCTAAAAAAGGCAAGATGGAGGTTGAGCCAGTGAGTGGTGAAGATCTGCAGAAATTGGCGTCAAAGATGCTGGATCAACCGCCGGGTGTTATCGAGCGGGTGAAAAAGGTTCTCGGGCAGTAAAGCTTTGCGGAATTCATGGCACGGAGAGTTTTCATACGAGATTTCACAAGAGGAGGGCACGCTATGAAGATGATTGCTCGAAGCACAGTCATGCTACTTTGCTTGCTCTCCCGCCGCTTAAAAATCTCAGCCCAGATATGGACCGCTGCTCTTATCGCCCTCTTTGGGTTGTTTTTTGGACCGGCTTTGGCCCAGACGCCATTCTATCAGGGCAAGACCTTAACTATTATTCAAGGCCGCGACCCGGGAGGTACAGGCGACATTCGGGCCAGAACGCTGGTTCCTTTTCTGCAAAAATACATCCCGGGGAATCCAAACGTTGTCATGGAGTACATGCCGGGAGGTGGGAGTCGCAAGGCAGCGAATCATCTTTTCACCTCGGTGAAACCGGATGGTCTCACGATCGCCAACGTGAGTAACGGTATGGTTGCCGCCGCTGTCCTGAAAACGGAGGGTGTGTTGTACGATCTCGATAAGTTTATCTATTTGGGTTCACCTTTCAGCAGTCATCATGCAGTTTTCGTCACCAGGAAAGAACTCGGACTGAGCAGCCTGGAAAAAATCCGCGCGGCTTCCGGACTTCGAATCGGTGGCCAGTCTGTCGGCTTCTCGACTTACAACGAGGGGCGTCTATTTGCTTATGTCTTGCGAATCAAGGATCCGACCTTCGTAACCGGCTACGGCGGAACGGAGTTGGACCCGGCGCTTCTGCGTGGTGAGATCGATGCCCGTGCGACGAGTGCCGACACTGTGCTCAGGCGAAACCCTGATTGGCTGAAAAAAGATATCGTGGACTTTCATGCCATCATTGAAGTTCCGAAAGGAGATAGACACCCGAAGTTCATGAAACTCCCTGAGCTGGAGACTCTGGCAAAGTCGAAACTCGAGCGCAAGCTAGTCTCGTTACAACGCTCCTTTCGAGTTACTGGTCAGCCTTTCGTGGCACCTCCGGGCATACCCCAAGAGCAGGCCGCCATTCTCCAGCAAGCGTTCCGAGCAACTTATCTCGATCCTGAGTTTCAGAAGGAATACAAAAAGGTGACGCGCGACGATCCCTCGCCTCTATTGCCGGAAAATCATGAGAAAGCCATTCGAGAGATTCCCCGTGATCCCGAAGTGATCGAAGTTTTTAACAAGCTGGTAGACGCTGGTCCGTTACCGGCGCGTCATTAGAGGAGGTCTACCCATGAAGCTAGGATTTTCGCTGCGAAAGCTTGTCTGTGCGCAAGTTACTGTAATTTTTTTCATACCCGCTTTGACCTTTGCTCAGAGCAACTTTTATCAGGGCAAGACGATAAGGATCATTCATGGGCGTAACGCCGGCGGCTCAGGAGATCTGCGGGTAAAGGCGATGATACCGTTTCTGCAGAAATACATCCCCGGCAACCCCACGATGATTCACGAGTTCATGCCCGGCGGCGGCGGGCGCAAGGCGGCAAACTATATTTTCGCCTCCGCGGCGCCGGATGGATTGACCATCGGCAATGCCGGGGGTGGCATGGTGGCCAGCGCGGTGCTGGGTGAAAAAGGCGTTCAGTACGATCTCGACAAGCTGATCTTTCTCGGCTCGCCCTACAGTTCGACGCACTATATTTTCTTGACTCGCCGGCAAGCGGAAATCACCAACCTGGAGAAACTCCGGTCAGTCTCTGGGCTGCGCATCGGCGCTCAGTCCGTCGGACACACGATTTATAACATAGGCAGAGTCTTTGCGTGGGTGGCGCCGTTGAAAGAACCTAATTTTGTTACTGGGTATTCGAGTTCTGAGCGCGACGTTGCGCTTATGAGAGGCGAGATCGATGCGATGGCTACGGCTGACGATCATCTTACGCGGAATATCGAATGGGTGAAAAAGCAACAGGTCGATCCGCACTTGTTGATAGCGGTGCCCAAGGGGCTAAAGCATCCGCAGTTTGGACATCTGCCCGATTTGGAAACTTTTGCCAAATCGAAGAGGGAGCGCAAAGTGATCGCGATGTTTCGTAATCTGCGGCTAACGGGTTCGCCGTTTTTTGCGCCGCCGGGGACTCCCGCGGACCGGATCGAACTACTCACGCAGGCTATCACCAAGACTTTTAAAGATCCGGAATTTACCACCGAGTACAAAAAATTAGTCGGCGACGATCCTTCGCCGCTCTTTCCGGAAGAAAACCAAAGAGCGATTCGCGAGTTGCCGCGTGATCCGGAGACGGTCGCATTGTTTAACAAGCTTGCAGGTCCAGGTCCGTTACCGCCGCGGTGAGGTCAAAGTTCAGTTGGAGATAGTTCTCACCACCGTGGCAACGGTCACGCCGGTGAGAACGGGAACACCACGTCGATCCTTTTTCGGCATCCCGGGTTCGGGCTGCGACACCGGTAGGAAAGCGACACTAACCAAAAGGAGGTGGCCAAGATGAAGACGCGTAGCAGGCTATCGGCAGCGCTTTTGGGATTGCTGCTTCTCGGGCTGACGAGTAGTGCGCGTGCAGGCACTTGGGACGAGACGCTGGCAGCGGCCCGCAAGGAAGGCGAGTTGGTGGCTGTCTTGGGTGGCTCTGCGTCCCGGAACTACCGGCCGGTCTTCAAGCATTTCGAGGACAAGTTCGGCATCCGAACGGCGGTCTCCACCGGCGGCGGGGGCAAGCAGGCTGATCGGCTGCTCGCGGAGCGCCGCGCCGGCAAATCCGAGGTTGACATTATCATGGCCGGGGGCACTACTGCCGTTGTCCGGCTCTTGCCTAACGGTGTGCTCGATCCCATCGCTCCCGTTTTATTTCTCCCGGACGTGGTGGACAAGCCCCGGTGGTTTAAAGGAAAGCACCTCTATAGTGATCCGGAAGAGAAGTATGTCTTCGCGTTCTCAGGCACTGCCGATGCCTCTCCGATCGTTATGCGCTTTAACACGGACAAATTGCCAATCGAGGAGGCGAAGAAGATCGACTCCCTGTGGACGTTCCTCGACAAGCGGTTCGCCGGTCAGATCGTCGCCCTTCCGCCGACGATCGCTGGATCCGGCGGAACTTACTTCGTCGCCATGGTTCACCCGGATATCGGGGAGAAGTACCTCAGGCGCTTCTATGACCCGGAGCTGAAAGTCGCGTTCACCGAGGACTTTCGCCAGGTTGCTGATGGCGTTGCCAAGGGAAAGTATACCATGGCTATCTTCGTGGGTTCGGCCGGTCGCGATATCGATAACCTCGGCAAGAAGGGTCTGCCCGTGGCGAACTTCTCGGAGATCCTCAAAGGACGGCCATTGAAAGAGCGGCCCGTCGTCGGGGGGAGCGGGGCGTCCAATAACATCATGGTGGCGAACAAGCGACCACACCCAAACGCCGCCAAGCTCTTTCTCAACTGGTTCCTCTCCAAGGAGGGCCAGACCGTCATGCAGACCATGAGCGATCGGACGCCTGACCAGACGTTTCGCGTAGACGTAACAGAGAAGGGCAAAGTCCGGAAATCAGACATGCGCCAGCCAGGAGTTGAATATCTGACGCTTGAGCATGATCCGGAGATCCAGAAAAAGCGGGTCGCGGAGATGAAGCGGGCGGAGGACCTCTACCTGCAGATCCGGCGTAGGTAGATAGATCGTTTGCGACAGGATTAGAGAGGATTACCTGATCAATCGCGAGTGAGCTTAACTCCTCTTATCGAGAGAAAGAAATGACCGAGTTGGCAACAACGGCGGCGCCTCAGTTGAGCGTTGAGATCCTGCCGCGCAAGAGCACCGCCATCATGGCGATCATCATCTTGGCGCTGGGATTCTACCTTATCTATCCCGTTTTTCTGATCCTGATTCAGAGCTTCAACACTGCCCCTGAGATCCTGATCGGCGCGCCCAAATGGGGGTTGGACAACTGGCGGGCGGCTTTCACCGAGCCTGGGCTCCTCCAGGCGGTGAGCAACACTATCATGATCTGGACGCTGGTCATGCTGGTGAGTTTTCCCACTGCTACCCTCATTGCATGGACGCTGGCGCGCACGAACATACCCTTAAGCTGCGGCCTTGAGTTCATGTTTTGGATCTCCTACATGATGCCTGGAATCTCCATTGCTGTCGCCTGGATGATGCTGCTGGACCCGGAGTTGGGGTTGATCAACATAGGGCTCCAGAAGCTGTTTCCTTTCATCAAAGAGGGCCCATTCAACATCTTCAGCGTCCCCGGCATCCTGTGGGCCCACGTCATGGCCAATGGCATCGCATTGAAGGTGATGCTGCTCACCCCAGCCTTTCGAAACATGGATGCCAGCATGGAAGAGGCTGCCAGAGTCAGTGGCGCGTCAGACCTTCGCACCATGCTGCGGGTCACCCTTCCCCTGATGGCATCCCCCATGGCGCTCGTTTTCGCTCTCCAGCTCCTGCGTGTTTTCCAAACCTTCGAGATCGAGCAACTCCTGGGCGTGCCCTTCGGCTTTTTCGTCTACTCCACCATGATCTTTGACATGGTGCGGCGGGAGCCGCCGCTCTACGGCCAGGCAACGGCCCTGGCGAGCATTACGCTTTTGGTGGTAGCGCTCATCATTCCCTTGCAACGCTGGATCTTAGAACGGCGCCACTACACTACGATTACAGGAAGCTTCAAGCCCGGCCTCATCGACCTGGGCAAGTGGAAGTGGCCGGTCTTCGGCGCCATCGCCACGCTCATTCTCCTGCTCACCTTGCTCCCTGCCGTTATTCTGGTGCTCGGCAGTTTCATGACACGCAGCGGCTTTTTCAATATTGATCCGGTGTTCACGCTGGAGCACTGGAGGCTCGTGCTCACTGACAATATTTTCGTTGATGCCCTCAAGACGACACTGATCCTGGCAACCACCTCAGCGCTGCTGAGCCCTGTGCTCCACTCGATCCTGGCGTACATCATGGTGAATACCCGGTGGCCCGGGCGCTACGCGCTGGACTTCATCATCTGGGGCTCGGCGGCAATTCCTGGCATCCTGTCCGGCCTGGGGCTGCTGTGGCTATTTCTGGGGGACTTTCCCCCGGGAAGCGGGTTCCGGCCTTTGGCCTTTCTGTATGGCAGCATCTATGCCTTGATCCTGGTGGTCTTCATCCAAGGCAAGACCACGGGAACCAATGTCTTCAAGGGCGCGTTCGTGCAGGTCGGGAAAGACATGGAGGAGCAGGCTAGAGTATCAGGGGCGGGCTGGCTACGTACATACTTTCGCGTCTGGATACCGTTGCTCATGCCCACCTGGATCTTAATCGCCACGCTAAACTTCGTCGTCGCGGCGAACACCACCAGTAGCATCATCCTCATCGCGGACCGCAGCACCCGGACGCTGTCCATCCTGGCGTTGGAGTTCGCGTCGCCGGACATCGCCATGCTGGAGGAAGCAAGCATCATCAGCATCTTTCTCATGGTGCTCACGGTGGGCGTCGCCGGCTTGGCGCGCGCGTTTGGGTTGCGCCTTGGGGTGCAGCACGAGCAGCGGCTGAGCCGGATCGCGCCCAAGGACTCGGCGCAGCTACCCGCTGGTGCCAAGGCGGAACACGGGTGACGCTATGCTGAAGAGTTTTTCGACCACAGACGTGTCGGGGGTGCGGGCTGCTAGCGCAAAGATAGCGGGAGCCGCTAAAGCCCCTGCCATGCGGCTCGTGGGCCTGTGGAAGACATATCCCGGAGGGGCGCAGCCCGCCGTAAAGGATATCTCTTTGGACGTGTATGACGGGGAAATCGTCACGTTACTGGGCCCGAGCGGCTGCGGGAAGACTACGACGCTGCGTATGGTGGCTGGCCTGGAGGTCCCCGACCAAGGGGATATTTTCTTTGGCGACGGCACCGTTGTCATGACGTCGCGCCGACTCTTTGTTCCTCCCGACAAGCGAAACGTGGGCATGGTGTTCCAGTCTTACGCTGTGTGGCCGCACATGACGGTGGAACAGAACGTCGCCTTTCCGCTCCAGTCGCGCAAATTTCCGCGGCGGGAAATCAGAGAGCGTGTGCGTCAAGCGTTGGAACTGGTCGGCATGGCTGGATTCGAGGACCGACCCGGACCTCTCCTAAGCGGCGGACAGCAGCAACGAGTAGCGCTTGCACGGGCGCTGGTGAGCGAGCCTCGGGTGTTACTCTTGGATGAGCCGTTCAGTAACCTCGATGCCAAGCTCCGCGAGCAGATGCGCCTGGAGGTGAAGCTTTTGCAAAGGCGGCTAAAGATCGCGGTGTTGTTCGTCACGCACGACCAGATCGCGAGGCGCTCAGTCTCTCAAATCGCGTTGCGTTGATGAACTTCGGCGTCGTGCAGCAACAGGGTAGCCCACGGCTCCTCTACGAGCAGCCGGCCAACGAATTCGTGCGGGATTTTCTGGGCAAAACCTTGTTGTTCAAAGGTAAAGTGCAAGCAAGCAACCCCACGGGGCAGATGGCAATCGCCGTTAAGGGCGCGCCGGACTGCGTCGTTTTTGGGCGCGGCTACGACACGGGTCGCATCAAGACCGGCGAGCCGGTCTATGTCGCGGTCCGGCCCGAGGATGCGCAAATCCTCCCGGCTATGGGGTCCGAGGTGCCCTCGGGAATGTGCGGGGGCACGGCGCAGGCTGCGCTGTTCATCGGGGAACGAATCGAATACCAGGTTGGGGTCGACGGACAAGGCGTCATGGTGATCTACGGGGAGCGCCACAATCCCGTGGAGGAAGGCAGCAGGGTCTCGGTTAAGCTCCGAGCGGACGGGCACAGCGCTTGGGCATCCGACTGGTCACGTAAGGAGGCCGTCGGGGAATAGGATTGAACTGAAGGAGTGAACCGCGCTACGCGATGAAAGGAAAAAACCACAATTCAGCGCATGACTGTCTGAGAGGAGGCAAATCTTGGCAACAATTTTAGCGCTCCAAATTTTTTGAAAGGAGGATGTAGTTATGAAGATTCAAGTGAGCATGTTAGCTCTCGCCGTCTCTATGGTTGGTCTCTGGACCGAGGCCGCCGCGTGGGAGCCGAGCAAACCTGTGGAGTTTATCATCATGGCCGGGCAAGGGGGAGGAGCGGACAAATATGCTCGGCTCATCGCCGGCCTTGCGGACAAACACAATCTTGCTCCGGTACCGCTGGTCCCAATCAACAAGGTCGGCGGTGCCGGCGCCGTTGCCATGGACTACGTTCACGGCAAAAAGGGCGACAATCACACGATCATGATCACGCTATCGAGCTTTGTGATGACCCCCATCGCGCAGAACCTTCCGTTCGACTACGACGATTTTACTCCCGTCTCCCTCTTGGCTCTGGACAACTTTTTCTTGTGGGTGGGTAAAGACAGCTCGTGGAAGAGCGTTGCGGACTTCGTTAAGACGGCAAAGGAGCGACCGTTGAAGGTAGCGGGGACGGGCTCCAAGCAGGAAGACGAGTTGATTTTTACTTTTCTTGAGCAACGGGCCGGACTCAAACCTTTCAAATACGTTCCTTTTAAGGGTGGCGGAACGGTCGCGGCAAATCTGGTCGGCGGACACGTTGAGGCGACGGTGAACAACCCCAGCGAAGGGTTGCCGCATTATCCAACGAAGGCACGGCCGCTGGCCACCTTTGCAGAGGCCAGGCATGCCGGCTCCAAAGACTTCAAGGATCTACCCACGATGAAGGAGCTCGGTTATGACGTCTCCTATCAAATGATGCGCGGCATCTTCGGCCCCCCAGACATGCCCAAAGAAGCCCAGGAGTATTACGCAACCCTCATGAAGAAGGTCTTTGATCTCGAGGATTTTCAGAAGTTTCTCACCAAGAATGTTCTCGATCCGAAGTACTTGAAGGGCGACGACTTCGCGAAGTGGGTTGGAAAATACAATCAGCTCCACAAGGAGGTCATGACCAAGGCGGGCTGGGCCAAAAAGACAAGGGCTAGTCTAAGCAAGTAACTGCTATGTCCTCGTAAGAGTAGCCCGAGTCGTCAGAAATGCGACGGGCAGAAATTGCATGCGCGGTCGCGCTTTTGATTCTCGCCGGGGTGGTTGCCCGGGAGGCCATTTGGCTCGACATCGGTTGGGGGGATATCGGTCCCAAGGGTGGTTTTTTCCCGTTCTGGCTGGCGGTTATCTTGGGATCATCCAGCCTGTCCATTCTAGCCCAAGCGGTTTGGGGCTCCGAACAACGGGCCGGAGGCGCATTTGTAACCCGGCCGCGCCTCCGCCTGGTCCTTATGGTTCTGGTGCCGATTGCGCTCGTTGTACCGCTGATTGAGACATTGGGTTTTTATCTCACGGCCTTTCTATACTTGTTCCTTTACATCCGATGGATCGGTCAGAAACCTTGGTTGCTGACCGGCACCATAAGCTTTCTTTTTCCGATCGCCATCTATTTGGTTTTTGAAAAATGGTTTCTCATCCCCTTGCCTAAGGGCCTGGTTGAATCCTACTTGCCGTTTTAGGAGGCAAGCGGAACTCTGCCATGGAATCGCTGGGAAATCTGCTTTACGGATTCGAACTCGCGCTAAGTCCGTACAACTTGTTCATTGCCGGCACGGGTGTATTTCTCGGCGCGATCATTGGCGTGCTTCCGGGACTGGGCGGTACCAGCGGCGTGGCCATCTTGCTGCCACTCACTTTTGCCATGCCTCCCTCCTCTGCGATCGTCTTCCTTTCTTGTATTTACTGGGGAGCTCTATTCGGCGGCGCCATTACCTCGATCCTCTTTAACATCCCTGGAGAACCGTGGTCGGTCGCCACTATGTTTGATGGCCATCCGCTCGCCAAGTCGGGACGCGCCGGGCTGGCGTTGGGATCGGCCTTTATTCCGGGATTCTTTTCCGCGTTGATCGCCGTCCTTCTGTTCACTTTTTTTGCCCCGCCGCTGGCTGAATTCGCATTGCGTTTTGGACCAGCCGAAAACTTTGCTGTGCTTCTGTTAGCTTTTAGCACTTTCGCCGGATTGGGGGGCACGTCCGTGGCAAAGTCGCTGGTTGCGACGGCCATTGGTTTTATTCTGTCGACGGTCGGACTCGACATTGTCACCGGACGTCCCCGACTCACTTTCGGCGCAATTACCATGCTGAGCGGTTTTAGTTTCATCACCGTCTCGATCGGTCTCTTTGGCATCGGAGAAATACTTTATTCAGCGGAAGAGAGCCTGCAAATCAAAGGATTCCAGGGAAGAGTCGCGCTAAGAGATTTTTGGCAGGTGTTAAAAATGATCGTGCGGAGCTTCCCCACTTTCCTCACCGGGACGGTTCTGGGTTTCTGGATAGGCGTAATGCCTGGGACCGGAGCTACTCCCGCGTCTTTTTTGAGCTACGGGCTGGCAAAGAAGTTTTCCCGGCATCCAGAACGCTTTGGCACGGGAATCCCGGAAGGAGTGATGGCCACGGAAACAGCCGCGCATGCGGCGGGGATCGGCGCTCTTCTTCCTATGATCACGCTCGGCATTCCCGGTTCCCCAACGGCTGCCGTGATTCTCGGGGGGTTATATATTTGGGGGCTTCTCCCGGGCCCTCAGCTTTTTGTCGAGCAGAAAGATTTTGTCTGGGGACTAATCGCCAGCATGTATACGGGCAATGTCATGGGGGTTGTTCTCTGTTTGTTTCTTGTTCCGGTATTTGCAGCCATCATGCGACTGCCATCGTCGATTCTAACACCGGTCATTGTCCTTTTAAGCGTCATAGGAGCCTACGCCGTGAACAATTCTACGTTCGACATATGGCTCGTCCTGCTATTTGGCGTGATTGGGTATATCTTTAAAAAACTTGACTATCCATTGGCGCCCCTCGTTGTGGCCCTGGTTCTAGGCGACATGACAGAGGAAGCGTTGCGTCAAAGCCTCATCTTGTCGGACGGATCTCTCGCGATATTTTTTACCGAGCCAATCGCCGCATTCTTCACAGTCGTCGCCCTCGTCCTGTTTTTTCTCCCCATTTTGGTGCCTTTGTGGCGGCGACTGAGAGGCTCGTCAGCGCCGGCTCTGAAGGCGGCTCACAAGTAATCGTTCGTTTAGTCCATTTTCAACACATCCGTGTCGCCGATTTAGCGTCTGTGTAAGCTATGCACACCGGTGCAAAAATTTGCACATGTAGAACCGGGAATTTGCTGTTCGCAGCTCGAATATATTCTAACCGGCTGAAAATATCTGAGAAACACTGACTGGCATGTAAGTTGCGCCTTTTCGTTAAAAAGAAAAAAAGAACAAGGAGCGAGCCATGAACCAATCATATGATGCAATCAAAAATCGGTACTGGCTGCTGGTCTTCAGCTTCGTTGGGTTTTCCCTATGCACACTAGTTGGAAGCATCGCCGCCGCCCAGACGTCAACGCAAAATCCTCCGGAGATTATTCGGGGAGTAAGTGAACAAGGTTTTGCGTATATGACAGGTGGGGTTGGAAGCGGCGAACGCGAGATTATGCAGAGCTGGGCGGGAGATTACAATCTCAAGCTCGCTTTTGCAGAGACTTCAGGCGTGTTTGTCTCTGATGTAGCGCTTTCGATCGAGAAAGATAGTCGGGAAATGGTCCGCGCAATCACCAACGGACCGTGGTTTTATATTAAGCTTCCTCCGGGAAGATACACCGTAAAGGCGACTTACGAGGATGAGACGAAGCAAATCAAGAATCTTCAGCTAGTAGAGGGCGATCGTGTCACACGGCTCGTGCATTGGGACTTGGAAAAAGAATCTTAGCCGGGAGGAGACGGGACGACCACAGACTGGAGTGATCCAGAGGGACAAGGGTACAGCATGACTTCAGGAAAAACGCTAGTGGTTACCATCATGGATATTCCTTATGAATCAGCCGACCCGACTACGGCCTTGCACATCATCCGTGCGGCTTTAAAGGAAGGTCACAATGTAAGGGTCTTTGCCTATGGGGGAGCGATCAATCTCACCACAAAGACGCAGCAATCCCCTGCCAATCCGGTGAAAGAAACATCTGTGGAAGAGGAACAGCAGACTGCCGCAAAAGACCGGGCGGCGTCTTTATTCCAACTCGCAAAGCAGCAGGGTGTGAAGCTCGACTGGGTAAACTGTGGTTTTTGCGTCGATCGGGGAGAGGCGGGACATTGGCCAGAGGGGTTGCGAGGTGTTGAACCAAAGGATCTTGTGGATGCCTCGCTGGCAAGCGATGCGACTATGGTTATCCTTGTTCCAACAAAATGAGACAAAGAGAAAGAGGCCATGCGCCAAACAAAAGAGTTGGGGCTATACATCTAATAACGCGGACACGACGAACCGGCGTTGCCACATAGAAATCTGATTTGTCGGATTCAGGAGCGTTCTCTGGAGCAAGCTTCCTAAACCGGCATGATCAGGTCTGGTCGTGGTGAGTTCACTTCTGCTCCAACGAACGCTGGTCTGTCATCCGTGCACAAAGAGAAAACAGAAAGATGGCGCTAGCGACGTGGAAAAAATATGCGCTATTTCAGGTGCCAGGATGGGTGGCAGCAGCGGTTGTGTTGCTTGGGTTGGCGGAGTGGGTCGGTTTGCCTTTCTGGACAGCGGCCGGATTTTTTACTGTTTGGCTGATAAAGGACATCGCGCTCTACCCTCTCGTCCGAACCGCATATGAGTCCGACGTTAAAACAGGGGTGGAGCAGCTTGTGGGTGAAAAGGGTGTGGCTCAGGAATCGCTCGATCCGCGCGGCATGGTACGGGTCCGAGGCGAGCTGTGGCAAGCCGAAACGGAACCCAACGAGCAGCGAATCGAACCCAATTCCGAGATAAGCATAACGGGCGCGCATGGGATGACGTTGATCGTTTCAAAAAAACCACTTAAAGGACGCACAGGAGCGATCAACAAAGACGATGCAGGTCAACAATCAAAACAGATAACCAAGCAGACGAGAACAAATGTGCTGTAGAAAGATCGCAATCAAAGAGCTTGTCATTGTGACTCTGACTTTATCCCTGCTCGGCTACGTCGTAGGCGAGCGGCTGGATTTATTCTCAAAGAGTACCATCGCTTCCAGTGATAACGCTTTTGCTGCTACGCAAGAGCTTCCCAGCTTCGTCGCACTGGCTAACAAACTCAGCCCCGCCGTGGTCAATATTTCTACGAACCAGACGGTTGAAGCACCTCGATTGTTACGGGAGCCTTTTTCAAGCCCTTTTGGGAAAGGAGACCCCTTTTTTGAGTTTTGGGAAAGATTCTTTGGTCATCAGTTTCCTCATCAGGGCTCGTTTCGCCAAAGGAGTCTTGGTTCAGGCTTTGTTATTGACGCGGACGGCTACATCCTCACAAACAATCACGTCATCATGAATGCTGAGGAAATCACGGTTAAACTCTCCGACGGCAGGAAGTTCGAGGCAAAAGTAATTGGCAAAGACCCAAAGACTGATATCGCGGTTATAAAGATCGATGCTGACGGAAGCCTCACAACAGTTTCGTTGGGAAATTCAGACAAGCTCCAAGTCGGTGAGTGGATTCTGGCAATTGGCAATCCCTTCGGTCTGGATAGGACCGTGACGGCCGGAATTGTCAGTGCAAAGGGCAGAATTATTGGTGCCGGGCCGTATGACGATTTCATTCAGACTGATGCGTCGATCAATCCGGGAAACTCCGGCGGACCTTTGATCAACCTGCAAGGAGAGGTTGTTGGAGTCAACACGGCGATCTTTAGCCGGAGTGGGGGCAATATTGGGATTGGCTTTGCGATACCGATTAATCTCGTCAAAGATCTGCTACCTGAACTCAAGAGCAAAGGAAAAGTAGTTCGCGGATGGCTTGGCGTCGCGATCCAGAAGGTAACTCCCGCGCTTGCAGAAAGTCTCGGGCTGGAAAGACCCCGAGGTGCTTTAGTCGCTTCTGTCGGCGCCGATAGCCCAGCAGACCGTGCGGGAATGCAAGCTGGCGATGTCATTATCGCGTTCGACGAGAAGAATATTGAAGATTCCGATGATCTTCCGCTTGTCGTCGCTCGGACGCCAGTGGGTAAGCGTGTTCAGGTGAAGGTGATCCGCGATCAAGAGCAGATGAGCTTGTCCGTTTCCGTCGGCGAGTTGAAGGAGAAAGAAGCTATCGCCTCCGCGGAGGAAAGAAAGAACTTCGGACTAACAGTACAGAACGTCACGCCTCAGGTTGCCGAAAGCCTGGGCTTGGATCGCGCGGAAGGGGTTGTCGTAAGCTCAGTTGCGCCCCGAAGTGTCGCTGACGAGGCAGGACTTCGTCGCGGGGATGTCATTTTGGAAATCGACCGCAAACGAATCAAGAATCTTTCCGACTTCCAAAAGGCAACGAGCAATATCAAGAAAGATCAAGTCGTCCTCGTTCTGGTTGACCGTGGAGCGAGGACACGCTTTCTTACCTTGCGCGCTCCCGGTTAATTGTTCCGTTCTTTTGTCCTGTGCGGATGCGGCACTTCGGCTCAAGAAGAACAAGCTTTGGTACAAGAAGACATTGAGATTACGCCGACACTTTAGACCAATAGTTAACCCGAAAGACGAGACTGATGTCTTCTTTGAGTTTTTGCAGAAATGATTTCGGGCACTTCGCCGGATACAGAAAATGGCAGAAGACAAACGAAGGGGGATCTGGAGCCGGAGAGATTTTTTTACCCGGCTCGGATGGGGAGGAATGGGCGTAGTTGGCGGGCTTGGTTTTATTGGATTCATTCGCTCCGCCTTTCCCAGAGTGCACTTTCAGCCGCCTTCAAGGTTCAAGGCCAGCCTGCCTTCAGACTACGCCATAGGAGAAGTCAGCGAAAAGTATAAACAGGAATATCGTGTTTGGATTGTTCGTGAAGAAGAAGGTATTTATGCCATCTTTGCTAAGTGTACGCATCTCGGATGTACTCCTCGCTGGCTCGCAACTGAAAACAAGTTCAAGTGCCCTTGTCACGGCAGCGGTTTTTATAAAGACGGGTTGAATTTTGAGGGGCCTGCGCCCCGTCCTCTGGATCGATTTGAAATCAGCTTGGCAGAGGACGGGCAGCTGGTGGTGGACAAGAGTCATACGTTCCGGATGAAAGCCGGCACCGATCCTGATGAGCAATATCCACAGAGCGTGCTGAGAGTGTAGCGAGATATTCCGTTGCTGCCTTCCGCCAATCACGTTTAGAGGAGAACTTAGCAAGGAGAAGGCAAAAGAAAATCTCAGCTTCTTGGTGCCGAACAGAGGGACGAGCTAGAAGTTCGGAAGAGTGGACATTAAAAAGAGATATTCATATTTGCTCCATTAGCTCTCGATCCGGCAAGCTGGCGGATGAGATCTTGTCTCTGCCTCAGAAGGGCCAAAGAGAACCTCCAGTTTTTTAAACAGAAATTTCAAGAGGTAGTCGCATGCCCAATAATGGCCTCTTTCCTCAATCCGTGAAAAGCCTCTCATAGTCGTTACCATGCACAACGGAGGTTCCACCTCATGAAAAGAACGTTCTTGCCGTTGATTCTGGCCGTCGCAGTGGTTGCTACCGCTGCTCTGTATTTCTGGCCCAAGACTGAAAGGGCACAGCCGCAGGACCCGCTCGCGCCCGCGCCCACGGCGGAGCCAGCCATTCGTTATCCTATTGAAGCGGTTGGGCCGTCGGCGCAGCCGCTGCCAGAGCTAACCGAGAGCGACGGCGCACTCAGCGATGCCTTGGCGGAGCTGTTCGGGGGAGATCTGGAGAAGTTTTTTAATTTGCGAGACATCGTCCACCGAGTCGTGGCGACCATCGACAATCTGCCTCGAGATCACGTGTCCCTGCGGCTGATGCCGGTGAAGCCTTTGCCGGGGCTTTTTGTCACAACGGGCAGGGGCGAAAGTCTCGCCCTCAGTCCGGAGAACGCCGCGCGCTACCGGCCCTATGTACGCTTGGTGGAGGCAGTGCCCACTGAGGCACTGGTGGCGGTGTACAGGCGCTTCTATCCGCTTTTGCAAAAACAGTATGAAAATCTGGGTTACCCCGAGAGGTATTTCAACGATCGGGTTGTGGTAGTGATCGATCATCTGCTTGCGGTCTCGGACGTAGAGAGGCCGGTGCTGCTCACTCAACCAAGGGTGCTGTACGAGTTCCTCGATCCGAGGCTGGAGGGGCTCTCCGCAGGACAGAAGATCCTGGTGCGAATGGGCGGTGAAAATGTGATTAAGGTGAAAGCGAAGTTGCGGGAGATTCGGGAGGCTTTGTTATCGAGGGTACCGAAAGGGTGAATGCCGATCCTTTTTACTCCCGAGACTGCGTCCTGGAGAACCAAACGGAACGTATCGATGTCCATCTCGGCCATTCTCAGACTCATTGGCGGAACGTATCACTCCTCAGGAATGGTTGGTCGTAAAGATGATGGCTGATCCGAGGCGCAAGCAAAAATAAGATATGACAGCGGAAACAAGGAGAAGAAACGATGGATACTAAACGGTTCGCAGTGGGATTTGGCTGGGGAGTGGTGGCAACGATTGCGATGTCGGTGCTGATGGCTGTTGGTGTGCTCACGGGCATGTCGCCGATGCCCAAACCCATTCCGTTGGCCATCGTCGGGCAGGTCCTCGGTGACGGTCTGCCTACGCCTGCAATCATGTTGCTCGCTGCAATCGCTCATCTTTCCTATGGCGGCTTCTGGGGAGCGGTGTTGGCCAGCGAAACTCGGCCCGTTACGGTGGGGAAGGGAGTGGTTTTGGGCTTGTTCCTGTGGCTTGTCCTCCAGGTGCTTTTTCTGCCGCCATTGGATTGGGGATTGTTTGGCACCGCTGTCACTCCGATGATTTCTGTAGCTACCCTTATCCTTCATCTGGTCTATGGCGTCACATTGGGCTGTCTAATAGATCGTAATTATATGGTAAGCGGACCGTCTCCCGCTGGGCGATCCGCTTAAAAGTGACTTGAAGAGAAAGAGTTCCTAGCCGAAACCTCGGTATCATCAGAGAGAACGGCAATGTTCTGCATCGGCAATGTGCTCAGTGACTGATAACGTGGTTTTAAGTTTACGAAGTGCTCCCAGTAGATTAGACATTAGAGGTTGGCACGAAAAATTGGCAAGGCAAACGAATCAGATAAAAGCCAAGTCTAATGAGACGGTGGAGGTCAACTTTGAATTTAGCTGAGCGGTCAGTTAGCCAGCGCCGATAGGAGGTTGGAAAAACAAACGGGTCATATAAGGGGGTGAACCATGGCAGATTTGCGAATTACCACGATCACTGGAGTGAAGGCAGTGCTTCAGGAAACGGCTCCTTGTCTTCAATGCTTCGACCTTCACGGCGAACTCCTTACGTCTAATTCCGCTGGCTATGACGAGGCACGGGCGATCTGGAATGCTACAAACCACGACTCTAAATGTACGTAGAGTTTAAACTCCCGAGCCCTGTAAAGTACGTCAAACGCATCAAGAAAAATTGGTCCACCTCTATGAAGAGAATGAAGTCGCTCCCATCGGGTATGGCACCGAGAGATAGGTTTTGGCTCTACCGGGCTTGAAATTATCTTGTGAAGAAAACGACGCTTCTTAAGCTAGCGCTGCCCGTACTGGTTGTCTTGGTTACCAATGATCTTTGGAATAGAGTCAAAGCGTACCCCGGACCCAAAACGAATGAACGAGAGGTGGTATCAGTTTGGCCCCATGAAGAGCCCCAAGCTATAGGGAGAGAGGATATTCACAGACCAAGCTTTGAAATTGACTGGCCACCACTGGCGAGGGCGACCGGAACAGAGATCATCATCTGTCCTGGAGGCCGCGGATATATCCCACTCGACAGGACCCGTAAACGCAATACAATAACTGAATGGCTTAATTCCCTCGGAATGGCTGGTCTGATAGTGAAGCACCGCCTCGGCTTTTTGTCATTGTCCGGCAATGTTGCAGGCCGCGCAGCGGGCGCTATCCTATGCGGGCGTGCACGTCAGTGAGGCAGAAGTCGTGCCTGCCGAGGTGCGTAATGAGCTTGTGATTCCAGGGCTGCTACTATGGTTTCTTTGTTATCACTGGTTCGTTTTCCGCCGGGCGGCCGCATTAACACGGCATCGTTGCGGCCAGCAGGGTTAAGCTAAGCATCGTCATTGAAGGAGCGCGAAGATTAAAAGGTCATGTTTTGGAAATTCTTTAGCTTACATTTTTGCGCATATCGCTACGTTCGTGGCTATCGGGATAATTTTCACCGGAATAGCCACTTCGGCTCAGGAGAGCCACGAGCATATGAACGGCACGGAGATGCCCAGGAAGCACGACGAGAAAAATGACGCCCAAATCGACGCTAAAACCGGTCCAAGGCGCGAGCCTCAAAATAATTTCGCCAAAAGTGGGTCAAGGATTGTGTGCCAGGCCCCCACGGCGATTTAAGCCGCAGCCCGAATAGCAGCAGGGCTGGTAAGCCGCCGCTGAACAACGTCCCAGTTAATGTTGGAGAAGAACGCTTCAATGTAGCTGCTTCGCTCGCTTGGTTTATAGTCCAGCAGGTATGCGTGCTCCATACATCCATCACGAGGATTGGCTTGAATCCCGACGGTACCCCGATATGGTGAAGCGATATCCAGTGGTTCGAGAGTTGCTGGGTGACTGGATCTTGGTAAAGAATCGCCCAGCCCACCCCTCTCATCCCATCGACGGCGGCGAAATCCGCTCTCCAGGTTTCGAAGGTCCCGAAACTTTTCTCGACGGTATCTTTAGTTTCCTTACTAGGCGCACCTTTCCCGTTCGGCGCTAGATTCTCAAGATAGTATTCATGAAGCAATGCTACCATATTCGAATCCGAGCCGACGCGTCAGTTCCGCATATGCTGGATCTTTTTCAGAGGCTGATAACATACTGGCGATTGCCGGAGCTTCCGAGGGGAGCTCATTACTCGTGCTCTTCGGTCTCGGACTGAGCATCCCTATCGTGGTCGTAGGGGCAGCGTTTATCGCGGTTCTCATGAGCCGCTGTAGTTGGATCATGTATGTGGGCGCCGGGATCTTGGGAGAGGTAGCGGGGAAGATGATCCTCGAAGACAACTTCATCGAAGTCACACTGGGCGAGGCTCCCAAGCCTTTGGAATGGGAGATTCGGATTGGCCTCGCGGTCCTTGTCGTCGGATTCTTGCTCGCGCGCCGCTCGAAGAAATGACGCAGCAACCTCTAAAAACACTCGAGCTCCTGCTTGACAAAGAGCGCTCCCAAACTGATGACGCCGTTGAACGGCGGCACGGGACCCAAGCCGAGAGGGCGGCAGTCGCGCGCGTGACCTGGCAATCGAACCGTTCCGGAAAAATTAAGCGAATCGGATTTTCCTGCGACTGTTCCGTTAAATATTACGCCCGCGCAAACTTCGGGATGGACTTGCTGGCGGACTCGGCACGGTCAGTAATACTCAGTAAGCGAAGGAGGTTGTCGTGTACTTGCGCACCGTACTGATAGTCATTGTATTAGGGGTGTTGATTGTTTTTGCGCTCATCAATTGGAGCGCTTTCATGTCACAGACAACACTCTCTGTTGGGTTCACTACGGTGGAGGCGCCTCTCGCGTTGATCTTAATTGGGATCGCCGGGTTGCTCACTTTGCTGTTTCTAATTTACGTCGTATATTTGCAGTCATCGGCCTTGCTAGAAAGCCGGCGCCACACGCGGGAGCTGCAGGTCGAGCGCGAAATGGCTGAACAAGCCGAGGCGTCGCGTTTCATTCAGCTGCGTTCATTTCTGGAAACGGAGCTGGGGAAACTGGCAAATCAAACCGAAGAATGTAGGGCCGGCGTGCTCGCGAGGCTGGACCAGCTTGAAGGAAATTTGCGTTCAGCGGTGGACCAGTCCGGAAACACTCTCGCCGCCTACATCGGTGAAATCGAAGACCGGCTCGAGCGAACAGCCGGTGGAACTGTCCCGGATAAGCCCAGGTAAGACACTCTTGAAATCGATGTAATTTGTACTTGTGAAAAACCAACGATTTCGTATGAGTCATCCGCTCCATATTAATTACTTGTGGTGTTTTAATCTGTGCTGGATTGGATTTCCCGCGAGAATTTCTAGTTCCAGCCCCCTGACGCATATCGTTTCGCTTTGCTTCTGAGCATACACTGCTGTTTCCCCCTAAGCTTCGCATCCAACCTGCGGGCATTCGTATTGCGTCCAATAAGATCGGAGCAATGTCGAAGAGCCTAGCCGGCAAAAACCCTCCTCGCGGTCTACTCCGGTTCGCGCTACGGGCGCCGCTCCTTCTATCTATACTATACCGGCCTCCAGTGGCGAACGGTTTTGGAGGTCATGCGCTACGATAATGAAAAACATTCCTATATCGTCGATGTTCCTCGGCAAGATGAGCGCCATGGACGGCTACACTTTTATTGGAAATCGCGATGACCGTTTACGATACTGCGGCAAATATGTGTGGCATGTGTGGCGTTTCTCCGCCTTCTTTTTAAGGAGACCTCACTGGGCTATTAGATTCTTGCCAAAACCTCGATCGCAGAAGTCATGGGAACGAGGAATATTTTTTGCGCTTTTAATCAGCAGGCATAAAAGGAAGATTACATTATGGCTAAGGAAGCAAAGGATGGGGCAAAGAAAAGGAGTTCAGGGTAAAAGTTGAGCAACGACGCACGACTGAACGCGGGCCAACAAGCCGCGCCCCTTCTCAGAGGAGTTGCGTTCGTGAATAAAGTGGTTTCGAGTACAGAGCAAAAGGCTCTAGCGCTCAACCGGGATACCAAGCCATATGGGACATTCGCGGCGATCGGCGGCGGTCAAGAAGTCGCGCGCTGGTTCTTTTATGTGGGCGGTGCCGCCGGCACGGTAGCCAAGACCATCTCGGCCTATGACGTGGCGGTCAGCGACGCAGTTTGCGGTCCAGCCCAGCAATTGCTCGGGCTCGTGAACAAATATCGGCTGGTCAAAAAGGAGAACCGGTATGAGTCAACTCAAAAGGATTATTGTAGGTCATGACCTGAGAACTGGCGGAGAAACAGCTCTAAGATCGGCAGCAGTACTTGCTAAACAGTGCGGCGCTGCGCTTCGCCTGGTACATGTAGTAGAGCCGCAGCATTCATATCAGAGGATCTCGCATCCTCTTACTTCTCCGTACACTATAGAGGAGATCGCCCAGAGGACCGGTGCAAAACTGCAGGGGTTGGCAGCAAGCCCAGAGCTTATCCATCTGCAAGTGGAATACGAGGTGCGCACGGGTAAACCATTTGTTGAACTCATCATCGCGCGGCGTGCCTGGCAGGCCGACTTGATCGTGGTCGGCGGTGCTTCCGAGGGGGGACACTTTCTCGGCAGTACAAGCGAGCGAGTCGTGCGCAAGGCCATGGTACCCGTAATGGTGGCGAAGAAGGGCCTTAGTGCCGGAGCCAAAACCTTCTTGGTCCCGACAGATTTCTCAGACTGCGCAAAAAGAGCCGCCGAGGAAACGCTCGTGCTGGCGGAGGGCTTTTCCGGGCGGGTCATTTTTCTCCATGTGGTGGATCTGTATCCGTTATACGCGCACTCCTACGCGGATGATATGGAGGCGTTCGTCCCACTCGCACCGCCTACCCCTGAGGAGCTTGAAAGCGAGTGGCAAGCCTTTCTGTCCGACTTGTCCTTAGCGAAAGTGGACTGGGAGAAACGTACTGAAGAAGGTCAAGCCGCCATCGCGATCGTGCGCCAAGCGGACCAAGGGCAAACGGATATGATTGTGATGGGGACGCATGGCAGAACCGGCCTCGAATATATGCTGATGGGCAGCGTAGCTGAGAAAGTGGTGCGCACGGCGTCCTGCCCGGTCCTCACCATCAGACCTGACGCATTTCAGTTTGAGATGCCCTGACATTCATGAAATCACGGCATCGCATCAAACGGAGAAGTAGGCATTAAAAGGAACGACAAATTTTTGGTTAGAAATTTTATGATCTTTATCGCACGATAAGGATCCGAGAGGCAGATGAGGCAGATGAGTATTAAGACTTATCACTGACTTTTTGTAACGAGTAAAAAATGAAGTAAAAATGGGGTCGAGCAAAAATGGCGAGCAAAAATGGGGTCAGAGAACTTTTTTCGTCTGCTTTGGGAAAGTACGATCCTAAGATTCGTAGAAAAGTGATATTCTCTTTCTTTTCGCTCACCGATGTCGGAGCAGGCTGGTTGATATCCAATGGGCGGCGGTGGTGCGCTCCGCGAGCGCTTTGGAAATGTACCGCAAGCGACACGGTCATATCGCTCCCGAACTAATTATTGAATTTCTCGTGCTCGATCATGAGTTCCCGCGCTCCATCCACTATTGTCTAACGACGGCCAATGATGCGCTTCACGCAATTTCCGGCACGCCGGTCGGAATGTATCGCAATCCCGCCGAGCAGCGCCTCGGTCAGCTGCGCGCCGAACTAGCGTACGCGGACACACATCAGATCATCGCGCGCGGCTTGCATGAGTTTCTTGACGCCTTCCAGACGAAGCTGAATTTGGTCGATCAAGGCATCTTCGACACTTTCTTCGCTCTCCGCCCGATCGATACCGGTTCGTCAATTCGAGTCAACCAATAAGAGACACGCCGTTCTGGCCGACCACCGGCGAAAACCATGCGACCGGGAATCCGTCGCTGATTACATATTGAGCACGTCGCTTAATTCCTAGGCAGAATTGCCCATCCTTCAGAATCTCTTCACATCAGTTTCTTCGTCACCGGATCAAGAGAATTTCAATCAATTCGGTAAGTAACGTAGTAAACGCGGAAAGCAAAGAGCTTTTGGCACCGCGGTTGCTGTAGGCAACTCAGGGCCAAAAATTTTGGGGTTATTTTTTCGGCAAAGTTTTAACCAAAGGAGCTCATATGAAAATGGTTGAAGCGATCGTGAAGCCGTTCAAGTTGGACGAGGTGAAAGAAGCGCTGACCAAAGCGGGTGTTCAAGGGATGACGGTGGAGGAAGTCAAAGGTTTTGGTCGCCAGAAAGGGCACACGGAACTTTATCGCGGCGCGGAGTATTCGGTCGATTTTCTACCGAAGGTAAAGATTCAAATTCTCGTGCCTGACGACAAGGCCGCGAAAGTTGTCGAAGTAATCACCGACAGTGCGAAGACCGGCAAGATCGGCGACGGCAAGATCTTTGTCAGCAACGTCGAGGAAGTGATTCGCATCCGCACAGGGGAAAAAGGGGCTGACGCAATTTAAGAAGTTCACAATAGAGAAACAGGGGGAGGAAAAATGAAAAGAGTAAGAGGCAGTTATTTTTTTGCGTCGTTAGCCACAGGGCTATGGATGGTTTTGTTCACAGGATTCTCTTTGGCTGCCGAGGAAGCGAAGGCGCCGGAGCCGGCGAAAGTTGAGGCTCCGGCCGCGGCTCCTGCGGCGGCCGAGGCGGCGCCGAAGTTGCCGACGTATTTCACAGCGACGAGCGACGATCCGAAGAAACCGCCGGCGTGGCCGGATCCAACGGGCGGCGCATCAGGAGTCTGGGCGACACCCGCCGGTGACGCCAAGGGCGATGTCCCGGAGAAACTTTCGATCCAAGACGTCTATGACCGGATGGTTCATAACCTTTATTCCATCAACTTCGTATGGGCATTGGTGGCCGGATTCCTAGTTATGTTCATGCAGGCCGGGTTCATGCTGGTCGAAACGGGCCTATGCCGCGCGAAGAATAGCTCGCACACGGCGGCTATGAATCTGATGATTTATCCTCTGGGTGGTATCGCGTTCTTCCTCTACGGGTTCGCTATCGGGTGGGGCAATTGGTGGAACGGACCTGTACCTCCTGGTTGGTTCGCCTCCCTTGGGCCTGGTCTGTCGGTGTTGAACGGCGGTTGGGGGTTGGGTGCGGCGGTGGACGCGGCGGGGAAAGCTACAGGCGCATTTACGTATGGCATCATCGGGACGACGGGTTGGTTCCTCACGGGCGTTGCCAACGACGTCGCCGTCATGGTGCTGTTCTTCTTCATGATGGTGTTCATGGATACCACCGCGACGATCCCTACGGGTGCTATGGCGGAGCGGTGGTCGTGGAAGAACTTCGTCCTCTATGGTTTATGGGTGGCGTTGCCTTATTGCTTGTATGCAAACTGGGTGTGGGGCGGTGGCTGGCTGGCCCAAGGCGGGATTAATTGGGGTCTGGGGCATGGAGCGGTGGACTTCGCCGGCTCCGGTGTTGTCCACGCGATGGGCGGGATTATTGCCTTGGCTGGTGCCATGGTTCTCGGGCCGCGCATCGGTAAATATGACGCGCACGGGCGGCCACAAGCGATGCCTGGGCATAGCGTCCCCATGGTCGTGACTGGTACGTTCATCCTGGCATTCGGCTGGTTTGGATTTAACCCCGGTTCGACTCTTGCCGGTACTGACCTACGCATTAGCTTCGTTGTCGTGAACACGATGCTCGCGAGTTTCGCAGGCGCTCTGTTTGCAATGTTCACGCTATGGGCCAAGGGGCTCAAACCCGATTCCACGATGATGTGCAATGGTATGCTCGCCGGCCTCGTGGCAATCACGGCGCCATGCGCTTTCGTCAATCCAGTGGGGGCAGTGATCATCGGTGCAGTTGCGGGTGTGCTTGTCGTGCTCAGCGTTTTCTTCTTTGAAGCTCGTGGCATTGACGACCCGGTCGGGGCGATCTCCGTCCACGGTACGAATGGTGTTTGGGGTGTGCTTTCCGTCGGTATCTTCGCAACCGGTGAGTATGGCGCAGGCTGGAACGGTGTCGTCCGTGACGAAATGGTGAAACTGTATGGATCAGATGGCGTGCGTGGGCTGCTCTACGGCGACTTCTCGCAGTTCTTCATGCAGGTGATTGACTGCGGCGTGGTCGCGGTCTTCGGCTTCGTGATGGCGTATGTCTGGTTCAAGGTGAGCGACCTGATCACACCGATTCGGGTTAGCAAGGAAACGGAGATCGAAGGGCTCGACGGTCCCGAGATGGGCGTTCTCGGCTATCCGGATTTTCAACTCCATCCCGCAGGAATGGGAATTACGATGGCTGTAGAAGGCGTGTCCTCGAAAACGGCGGAGAGGCAGGGGGCCAAAGTGGTTGTGGAACAGAATTAAGAGAGAGGAGCAGGTAGATGCCAGTCAAAGACGCCCTAGAGTTGGCGAAGAAGAACAAGGTCGAGATCGTGGATTTGAAATTTGTCGATTTTCCCGGGTTATGGCAGCACTTTTCGATCCCGGCCACCGAACTCAATGCCGAGCTATTCGAAGACGGTTTAGGCTTCGACGGCTCGAGCATCAGAGGGTTTCAATCGATCAACGAGTCCGACATGATTTTGCTCCCCGACGCCGACACCGCGATGATCGACCCGTTCAGCGAGCACTCCACGATCAGTTTTCTGTGTAACGTTTTAGACGCGGTGACCCGCGAGCCCTATACGAGAGATCCCAGGTACGTGGCCCAGAAAGCCGAGAAGTATTTAAAGTCCACCGGCCTCGCCGACACCAGTTACTGGGGTCCCGAGATCGAGTTTTTTATTTTCGACAGCGTCCGATTCGATCAGAACCACCACGAAGGGTACTATCATATCGATTCCATCGAAGGGTTTTGGAATTCCGGCAACAACAGCGTTCCCAATTTAGGGAACAAGATTAGGTACAAAGAAGGCTACTTTCCGGTACCGCCGATGGATCAGTACCAGGATTTACGCTCCGAGATGGTGTTAAATTTAGAGAAGTGCGGGGTGAAGATCGAAGTGCACCATCACGAAGTCGCCACCGGCGGGCAGACCGAGATCGACATGCGCTTTGACACCCTCACCCGGATGGCCGACAAGGTGCTGACGTACAAGTACGTGGTCAAGAACACGGCAAGGAAGAGAGGCAAAGTGGTCACGGTCATGCCCAAGCCGTTATTCCAAGACAACGGCTCCGGCATGCACACCCACCAGAGTTTGTGGAAAGCCGGCAAGAATATCTTCTACGACAAGAAGGGCTACGGCTTAATCAGTGAGACGGCAAGATATTACATCGGCGGCCTGCTAAAACATGCTCATGCATTGTGTGCCTTCATCGCCCCCACGACGAACTCTTACAGGAGACTAGTGCCCGGCTACGAAGCGCCGATCAACTTGGTGTACTCCGCCCGAAACCGCAGCGCCTGTGTGCGAATCCCGATGTACTCCACCAGCGAGAAGGCCAAGCGGTTAGAGTTTCGAACCCCCGATCCGAGCTGCAACCCGTATTTAGCCTTCCCGGCCATGCTGATGGCGGGCCTGGATGGCATTAGAAACAAGACCGAGCCGCCCAAGCCGATCGACAAGAACTTGTACGAGCTAGAGCCCGAAGAGGCGGCCAAGGTGAAATCGATGCCGGGGTCCTTAGACCAGGCCTTGGATGCCTTGGAGAAGGATCATGACTTTCTGTTAAAGGGAGATGTGTTCACCAAGGACGTGATCGAGACCTGGCTGGAGTACAAGAGGAAGGCCGAGGTCGATGCCATCCGGCTTCGACCCCATCCCTGGGAGTTCGCTCTGTACTTCGATATCTAGAGTAGTAAAGTAAGAATGTGACCGCTCGCAGGAAGCGAGCGACCACACCCCAAACCAAGTAGAGGGGAACGCAACAATGAAAAAAATCGAGGCGATAATCAAGCCGTTCAAGCTCGACGAAGTAAAGCAGAAACTCACTTCGGCGGGTATTACCGGAATGACGATTACCGAGGTTAAGGGTTTCGGACGGCAAAAGGGCCACACGGAGCTCTACCGCGGGGCCGAATATACCGTCGACTTTCTGCCCAAAGTCAAGATAGAAATCCTCGCCCCGGATGACTTAACGCCAAAGATTGTCGAGACGATTCTTGAGTCCGCGCAAACGGGGAAGATCGGTGACGGAAAGATTTTCGTCTCGACGGTGGAAGACGTCATCCGAATCCGCACCAATGAAAGAGGCGAGGAAGCGATTAGTTAGTCTTCCCCTCGGGACTGTGGTCGGCGGTCGCTCCGGACCTAAAAGGAGATAGCTATTGTCGGCCGCAGTTACACGGCGTGGCCTTTGACATCACGCCGAGCCTTCGGTGAATCCTTCAAACGACTTCCCTATATAATACTCTTGCCGTCTCCGTAGCTGTCATCACGATTCGACTTTCAGACTTCGCTCAAGGCGGATGCTCAACGGCAGCAATTCATTAAACTATAATTTGTACAAAGATGCGGCCAGAACTGTGATCTGGGGAGACGGAACGAGCGGTACGCAGAATTTGTTTGTGCAAAACCCACAACCGAATAATCAAGACATCAGCGTGCCGATCTATGGTCGAATTCCAGCCGGGCAAGGGGCGGGCGTGGGTAATTACACCAACACACTCGCGGTGACGATCAATTTTTGATCGTCACCGCGTCATATATCAGGGCTACTTCTTGTCTTCGCCGGGTTGTTTTCCCGGCTCAAATCCGCCGACTTCGTGGTAGACGACTTTCTTTTCTTCCTCGAAGGCTCGCACAGTCGGGATCTGTCCCGGCAGTCCAAGTTTTTTCCACTCGCCGGCGACCTTGTCGTACATTTCTTTGCGCAGTGCCGTGCGTTTCGAAAAAACCGGCAGATGGCGATGCTCTTTGCACGCATTGATAAGCGCTTTGGAGCCGTAGGGGCGCTTTTCCGGCGGGTTCTGCGTTGGGTCGAGCCAAGTGCTCCAGGTGTTACGCAGTATGTCAATATCGTCGATCGGGTTGCAGCGGCTGCTCATGGCCCAAATCACTTGATCGATGTCAGTGGGATCAACATCTTCGTCGACCGCAATAATCCACTTCGTGTAATAGGCGCCGCCAGGCACCTGGGCAGCGAGAGCGAGTGCTTGTGCAGCGTGACCGGCGTAGCGCTGCTCGAGCGCAATCGCGGTCATGCCAAAGCCGCCAGCGCCGGCCGGGTGTGCGTAGACTCCTTGGATTCCCGGGACGCCGAGTTTATCCAGATCGTCCCAAATACGCGCAGAACGAATGATCGCGAAAAAACCGCTCTGTTCATTCGAAGGGTAATCGGCCATCAGCGCGTTCGTCAGGATTGGGTTAGTGCGATGGTGAATGGCGGTGATTTCTACCAATGGACAACCGGCCTCGGGCCTGCCGTAGTAACCTGGGAACTCACCAAATGGCCCTTCGCTCTTCACCGAGTTGGGTTGAATGATGCCTTCGATGACGAACTCTGCATTCGCTGGCAAAAGTAGATTAGTCGTTTTTCCTTTGACCACTGGGATGGGTTCGCCTTTGATGCCACCGAGAAATTCGTATTCGGAAACGTTTTTGGGAAATGTTTGCGACCCGACGACCATGAATAGTGGATCGATCCCCCAGGCCGCGGCGATTTCAACCGGCTTGCCCATCTGCCAGGAGCGCGTTATGTGCAAGCGCGCGTCTTTTCCGGGAGAAAGATAAAGCCCCGCTTCCTTCTTGCCCTGCAGCATCATGCGGTAGGTGCCGATATTTAGATAGCCCGTGTCCGGATCACGCGTGATCACCGCGTCGGCAGTCCCAGCGTAACGACCGCCGTCCAAAGGCCAATGCTTTGGAATCGGCAGTTGCGTCAAATCGATTTGGTCGCCAGTTAGAGTGTTCTGATAGAAGTCCGCTTCAGGCTGCGGCACTTCCTGCGGCGGCGTGCGGTGTTTGAGTTTTTCTTTGACACGCCGAATCAATTCGACTGTTGGAGTGTCGGGCGGCTCTTCCATCGTCACAGCAATGCGCTGCAGACTCGGTCCGAGAATGTTCCACAGCGATCGCGCCTTAAACGGACTATTCTCGTACCCTTTGATGTTGTCGAATAGGATCGCTGGCGAAGGTTTTTGCTTGGCGACCAGGTAACTAATCGCGCTCATCTCTTCGTCACAGCTCACCGGTTCTTTGACGTGCAGCAAATCGCCCAGCGCGTCGACGCGCTCGAGCCATTCACGCAGGTCCTGGATCGGTTTTTTGCCGGCCGTTTCGACAACTCTCTCTTCTCGTTTAGCCATCAGTGATCCTCCGAATGTTTGCGTCCGCGTTCCTGGTCGGCTCTTATAATCGCGCTCCCTTGGGCAGCAGCGATTTGAAGTAAGCAAAAGCGTCGTAGGAGCGATACATCATGTTCTGTTTCATGTAGTCGATCTCAGGTTGCGGCATGACCGCTGGCTTGCCAACACAGCTGGCGATGAACTGCATGTAAGCGGTGCGCTCCAAGTAAATTGCGTGAACCGTAGCATATTCCAAGCTGTCGCCGCACACAACAACGCCGTGGCCCTTGAGTAACATGGCGTTACGATCACCTAGCGCTTCACATATCTCTTTGCCATCTTGCACGGTGTAAATAAGACGGGGACTCGGAAAAATCGGTGTCTCCGGAGCAAAAACGGCGGCCTGATTATAAATGGGTAAGATCGGCATACCCGCCACCGAAAAAGCGGTAGCAATAGTTTGATGTGTATGCACGACGGAATTCACGTCGGGGCGCGCGTGGTAAATCGCCGCATGAATCATCGTCTCGCGCGGCGGATTCTTGAGTTTGGTGACCATTCGCTGATTGCTCGCTTTAGCATAATTTTGTTCGCAGACTTCCATATACTCGTCAATATCCACCGGGATAACATGTTTGGGAGCGATTTCGCCGAGCGGCGCGAGCACCGGCTTGATAAAAAATCTTCGCGTTCCGGGAATGCGCGCACTGACGTGACCGTGGTAATCGGCCAATCCTTGGTAGAACATGATGCGGTTGCCCAATGCGACCTTTTTTTTGAGTTCTTCGAGATCGTTCTTGCCGACTTTCACCTGGCTCCCCTTTCCAGTTGTTATTATTAGGATGCCCGCCGGACAGGCTCGCTGGCGCCGATCGGATGATCTGTTTGGCGTCCCCATCGCCCAACGTTCATCCAGTTCCATTGGTCCGGGTAAGCCCGCACCGTGCGTTCGAGCCACTGGGTTATTAGAATCGTATTATCGCGAATCTGCGCTTTACCTCTTATGGTTCTTTCGAGCTTTAATTCGGGCTCGATAATCAGTTTAAGCGAGTTGTCGGGTTGCCTGACCATACAAGCCGGGACAATTGCGGCGCCCGTCCTCAGCGCGAGAGTGACCGGGCCGCGACGAGCAATCACCGCTCTACCAAACAAGGAAACCTCGATCCCACTCCCCTTCCGATACTCATCCGCGATCATCACGACCGCTTGGTTGCCGCGCAGTACGTCGTTCAGCTCCTGGAGCGCCATGCGCCGCGGCCGCGCGTGAATCGTTTTTTGCCGGACTTGCAGCCGATACTGGTCCATAAGTTCGGCAAAGCGGCCGTCGCGCGGCTGGTTCACCAACACAAAGGTCGGAATACCTTCGATGGCCAACCGACTACCGATCAAGAAAAAATTGCCCAGATGAGCGCTGAGGATCAGAACTCCCTTACTCTTAGCCAAAGCGGCATCAATATTTTCGCGCCCGACAACGGGAATCCGTGCGCGCATCTCCTGATCGGTCGATTTTATCGCGGCGCCGATTTCGACGCAGGCGCGAAAAAAATTACGTAAGCAGCCGCGTGCGATGTCTTCGATGACCGGTCCGTCCAGGTCTGCTCCCAGAGCAACTCGAATGTTATCGGTGGAGCGATTACGAAAACTCCGAAATAAAAAAAAGCCGACGTCTGCGAGCCAGTCGGATAACCAATAGAGCGCCCGTGGAAACATCCTGACGGCGTTGCAGCCAATCTTGAAACCGATCCAGGTGCTCAGATAAGCGACTTTGCCAGTGAACCAATCGAACATTCAGTTAGCGATTCTGCAGCGTGGCTGAGTGATTCAAAGTACGCCAATCTACGATACTTTTACCACCGTCGCAAGACCGTGCAAGAGCATTGAATTGGGCCAGCCTGATTTCTCCCTTCGATGAGAAACCTCTGTGATAATGGCAACTTAGAAAAAGTACAAAAAACTCTCACGGATCCCAGCCAGTTTCTATTATTTGGCGCATTTGTATGCTAAAAATCTGACACTACCGTGGCACCGGATAAGCGCTATGCGAATGATTTTGCCTCCTATCAAGGAGCGTCGCGCCGTGGATCGCCTCCTATCGGCATTCTTCCGTGAATACAGGGCGGGTGACTTCAAAAAAGCCATCGCTGCGTTGTGCCGGTTTTACCACCTAAGAAATCCTAAAGTGGAATGGTTTGAGTATATAGACTGGGGCAAGACCGCAGGTAAAACGTACGAGAACGGGCAGATTTATCTCGTCCACCCAGAGAATTGGAAGAAAGGCAGAAAATACAATTCCGAGCGACGCTGGATCAACATGGTGTATCACGAGATGGGCCATTACGTATTCTGGGCGGACGCGGAAAACAAGGCCGACATGTTTGCCTTTCGAATGGTCCGGGGTTTGAACAACCACAGAAACAACCACCGATAGAGAAGGCCGGGTGGTTTGGATACGCCACCCTAAAAACGTCATGGATCCGCATTCCCTGCGTGAGCCGTACAACTGAAACCACCACGCCGATCTAGATAATTTCTCTTTCTTGAGATAAAAATTGGTTTTTCTCACACACGAGTTTTCCTACTATGCGGTCTAACTTTGAAAAGGTTGCCACAGAAGTCGACTTTCCTGATCTCGAACGATCAATCCTCGATTTTTGGCAGCGCGTACGTGCCTTCGAGCTGCTCCGGGAAAAGAATCGTGACAAGCCGAAATGGTCTTTCCTAGACGGACCGATCACCGCTAATAATCCCATGGGCGTACACCATGCCTGGGGCCGTACGTACAAAGACACTTACAGCCGCTATTTTGCCATGATCGGACACAACCTGCGCTATCAAAACGGCTTCGATTGCCAAGGGCTTTGGGTTGAGGTGGAGGTTGAAAAAGAACTCGGTTTACGGTCGAAGCAGGACATTGAAAATCTCGTGCCGGACGACCGCTTCGCGAGCATCGACCGTTTCGTCGCGCTATGTAAGGAGCGCGTGGACAAGTTCGCCCGCATTCAGACCGAGCAATCGATTCGCCTCGGCTACTGGATGGACTGGGATCGGGATGAAGACTGGCTGAAACCGCCCGATGAGCGTCGCAGCTACTTCACCATGTCCGAGGAAAACAACTACACGATCTGGAGCTTCCTCAAGAAGTGTCATGAACGCGGCTTGATTTACCGGGCCTACGACTCGATGCCTTGGTGCCCCCGGTGCGCTGTAGGTATTAGCCAGATGGAGATGCACGAAGGCTATCAACGAGTCGCTCACAGGGCAGTGTTCGTGCGCTTCCCCCTTCGTGGGCGGCCAGGCGAAAACCTGCTTGTCTGGACCACCACGCCGTGGACGCTAACCAGTAACGTGGCGGTCGCGATTAACCCAGCCCTTACCTACTTAAGGATTCGCCATCGAAACGAAGTGTACTACTTGGCCAAAGGGACCTTCACGGCGCAACGGCTTGAAGAGGAGTTCCGGAGAAAGGAATGGGTTGAGGGAGTACCCAAACTTAAGTCCATTGAACAGATCTTCAAGGAGAAAGGTGGCTACGAAGTCTTCGGCGAGTTAGTCGGGGCGGAGATGCTGGCATGGCCATATCATGGCCCTTTCGATGAGTTCGAGGCGCAGAGTCATCCGGGAGGCTTTCCGGCGAAAATTGCCGATGTGGCGGTGAAACAAAAGTGGGGACCGGTAAAACCTGCGCGTGAGATACATAGGGTGATACCCTGGGATGCGGTGAGCGAGGCTGAAGGCACCGGTATCGTACACATTGCCCCGGGATGCGGCAAAGAAGATTTCGCCCTTGGCAAGGAAGAAGGTCTCGTTCCGATTGCGCCCCTCGACGAGGCCGGAATATTCCTCCGTGGCTTTGGAGAGCTTGAAGGCCGATCGGCGCTTGATCCTGCCACTATTGACTGGATACTGGGTAACCTCCAGCACAAAGGATTGCTTGTAGCAGTCGAGCACTACCCGCACAACTATCCCCATTGTTGGCGCTGCAAAACGGAGCTCCTTTTCAGGCTTGTGGATGAGTGGTTTATCGACATGCGTTGGCGTGATGCGATCATGGAAATCTGTTACGACGCCCGCTGGATTCCCGACTTTGGCTTGCAGCGTGAGCTCGACTGGCTAAAAAACATGGGCGACTGGATGATTTCAAAGAAGCGCTATTGGGGGCTCGCGCTGCCCATCTGGGTTTGCGAGAGCTGCGGCGCTTTCGACGTCATTGGCAGTCGTGAGGAGCTCAAGAGTCGAGCTGTCGAGGGATGGGAAGAATTTAGCGGTCACTCTCCGCACCGGCCGTGGGTAGATCTAGTCAAAATTCGCTGTTCCAAGTGCGACGGAAAAGCGAGCCGGATCTCTGACGTCGGCAATCCCTGGCTCGACGCCGGCATCGTGCCCTACTCGACCCTGGGCTATAACCGCGACCGCAATTACTGGGAGAAATGGTTCCCAGCGGACTTCGTTACAGAAAGCTTTCCCGGCCAGTTTCGCAACTGGTTTTACGCGCTGCTCGCTATGAGCGCGCTGATGGAGAGACGAGCCCCATTTAGAGTGCTCCTGGGGCACGCCGTCGTGCGGGACGAAAAGGGCGAGGAGATGCACAAGTCCAAGGGCAACGCCATACCGTTCGAGGAATCAGCGGAAAAGATGGGGGTTGATGTGATGCGCTGGATGTTTTGCAGACACAATCCAGCCAACAACATCAATTTCGGCTACGGGCCCGCCGATGAGATTAGAAATCGCTTTATTTTTAAGCTTTGGAACACCTACGCCTTCTTCTGCAACTACGCTCGGCTGGATGGCTTTGATCCTAACACCCCTCCGGTTCCGGTACGCGAAAGGCCCGATATCGACCGCTGGATTCTGTCTGACTTGCAGCTATTAATCCAAACCGCCCGGCGCGAGTTCGAAAACTACAACGTGATGGCCTTTTGTTCTGCGGCCGAAACTTTCGTGGCCGAAAAGCTCAGCAACTGGTATGTGCGCCGAAACCGCCGCCGCTTTTGGAAGAGTGAAAAGGGCGAAGACAAGTTGGCGGCCTACCAAACGCTCTACAACGTACTTACGACCTTGGTTAAGCTCTTCGCGCCCGTGATGCCTTTTTTGACGGAGATTATGTACCAGAACCTGGAGCAGAGCAGAAGCGAAGAGGCAGGCCGCGCCCTCAGCATCCACCATTGCAATTTTCCCGAAGTCGATGAGTCGCTGATTGACGCTGAGCTTTCGGCTGATATGGAGGCGCTGCTCCGGCTCGTCTCGCTGGGCTCGGCGGCAAGGAACAGTGTACGCATCAAAGTCCGCCAACCGTTGGCCGAAATAGTGATCCAGCCAGCCAATGACTCAGAGCGCCATGCCGTCCAACGCTATGCTGAACAAATTTCAGAGGAGTTAAACCTAAAAAAGGTGAGCTTGCATGATCCGGCCCAGGGTCCGCTGCTTAGGTACGAGGTTAATCCAAACCTAAAAACGCTAGGTCCGAAATTTGGTGAGCGAGTAAAAGAGATCCGAACAGCTCTGGCTGCGCTCGATTCGAACTCGTTGGTGGCCAAGTTACAGGCTGGGGGTAGTATCGAGTTGGACTGTGCGGGAACAACAGTGGTCTTGAATGAAAACGATATCTTGTTAAACGCTAAGGCGCCGGACGGATGGACAGGCCTCATTGATCGCGGAACCCAACTGCTGTTGGACGTGCGGATCAATGAAGAGCTGGCCCGCGAAGGGATGGCTCGTGAGGTTGTTCGGCATGTCCAGGAGCTGCGGAAAAAGTCGGGTCTGGAAATGGAAGATCGTATTATTTTGTACTTTGCCACGGAGTCTCCAGCGCTGCGGAGTGCCGTCGAGGGTCATAGTTCTTATATTTCCGCAGAAACATTGGCGGTTGAATGGGTAAATGTACCGCTTGACGGAGATTCCCACACGACCAGCGTGAAAGTGGACGGCCATCCCTTAACGATACAGTTGCGCAAGGTGATCGTGGCAGGACTTTAATGAGCGTCTCCAAGCATTTTTGAATCGGCTTCAGATGCTCTGAAAAAAGTCTACGCTTGTTCCTCCTTGCTGCTGAAATTCGGAGTCTTCTGTTGACCGTCAAATCCAAGATTGTCCTTGCCTGGGTGGTGATCATTGTCGTCCTGGATCGGCTCACGAAAATCATTGTCGACCGCACCATGCCGCTGCACCACTCGATTCCGATCATCGACGGATTGTTCAATTTGACTTACGTCCGTAACACCGGCGCGGCTTTCGGTATGTTCGCCGGCAGCCATGAAGCCTTTCGCTTGCCGTTCTTAATTTTGGTATCCGTTTTGGCCTTGGGTTTCGTGTTCGTGATGCTCAGACGTTTGCCCGAACAACAGACTGGGCTGATCACGGCACTCGCTTTTATTGTTGGCGGCGCGCTCGGCAATCTCGTCGACCGCGTTCTATACGGCGAAGTCATCGATTTTCTCGACTTTTACTGGTCGCATTATCACTGGCCGGCGTTTAATCTCGCCGACAGCTGTATTACCGTTGGTGTGCTGATTACGCTCTACTACCTGATCAAGGCGAAGGGCGAAGATCCGTTCGCTGCCAATTAATCCCCTTTTTTTAGAACGACGATCGTCGCGCCCCAGCTGCCCCCTTCAAGCGGCGCGTCGTGAAATGATTCGACGGCGGGATGTTCCTGCAATAGAGAACGCACAACATCGCGCTGAACTCCCTTGCCCTTGCCGTGAATCAAGCGCACCTCGCGAAAGCCGGCTTGCTTACACTGTTCGAGATATTCTTTGACAACGCTCGGGATATCTTTGGGCTGAAATGGGTGGAGATCTATGGAGTCACGCAGCGTAATCTCCACCGGTTCGCCGAATGGAGAACCCGTCTCGGAGCCAAAAGAATCGCAACTGTTGTCTTTGCCGCGCTTACCCACAAATAAAAGAGGGCAAGAAGAGAATCCTTGCCCTCCCTCTAACTAACTAAGTATGTTCGACTTCGCCCAGCTTGCGTTAGTCCCACCGTTTGTCGCCGGTTAGACGACCGCCGACCTTGGCCAACGCGGCCTGAAAAATCGACGCATCGATCAGCTTATCGTAGCTCGGTTTCTCTTCAGCTTTGATCGTACCCAGCTCCACTTGTTTGTTGATCGTCCACTCGACCATATCCTTGGGTAGACCGTCATTTACCGGCCACGCGCCGGCGTTCGCCAGGATGTCATATGTTTGCGCCACGGCGTCAGAATCCTGCTGGGTATATTTCGTGGCGATTTCCACGGTCTTTGCCTTATTGTTGTAAATGAAACGGTTGGCCTTGATGAGCGCGACCATGATGTCGACGTAGAGTTGGCGATTACTGGCTATCTCCTTTTCCGGCGCGATGTAGGCCGCGTACAGCCACTTGGGCAGTGGCTCCCAGAGATTGACGAGAATATTAAGTTCGGGTTTTTTCTTTTTCGCGACGATCGCCTGGTCAACATGGAGAATCGCCGTGTCGATCTGGTTGGTCAAAAGTCCCGGCACGCGGCCCTTCGTGCTCACCGGCACGTACTGGACATCTTTGGGCGTGAGCCCGCAGGTCGCCATCACGGCGCGACTCATGACTTCGTTAAATGCGCCGACTTCTTGGATGCCAATTTTCCGACCTTTGAGCTCTTTGCAGCTCTTGATATCGCCTTGAACCAACATCGACTGCGATAGTTTGTGCGAATAGGTGCCGAGCACTTTGGTGCCGGCGCCTCTCGCGGCGGCGATGATCGCCGGATCGGAGCTCGTGCCGGTGATATCGAGGCCTCCCGCGACACTGCCGCGCAAGGTTTGCGTGCCACCTTCGAAGGTAACGAACTCCGCCTCGATATTGTTCTCTGCGAAAAAGCCCAATTCCTTGGCGATGTACGGCGGGATGTGCACCACATTGGGTGGCGTGACCGGAACGCCAAAAACAACTTTCCGTTTGGTTTGCGCTTCAACCGGTGCGCCCCAGATCCAAATCGTTATCAGTACCAGAATGAGAAAAGTTTTTTTCATACGAGCCTCCTTTTCGCTACTCCCGTTCGTCAAAATTTCTCCACGGAGCGATGCGCCCCTCAACCCACTTGGCGAGCCACATGAGCCCAACACCTAATATCATAACCACCACGATGGGGACAAAGAGCTTATCGGTCTCGAAGGCATTGGCGTAGCGCACGATCATGTAACCCAAACCCGTGACCGATGTGTAAAATTCCGCGACGATCATGCCGACCAGCCCGCGGCCGATCGCCAGCCGAATGCCAACGACAATAAACGGCAACGCGGATGGAATAATCAAATGGCGCCAGAGCTGGGCTTCGTTGGAGCAGAACGAGCGGGCGACTTCTTGCAGATTGCGATCGACATCTTTGACGCCCTGATAGGTGTTAATCAGAATCGGGAAGACCATGAAGAGAAAAACTATTATAACCTTCGCCGGCACCTTGAAACCGAACCAGAGAACAATCAGTGGCACCATGGCTACCATCGGCATGGAATAAAGCGCGTTGATGTAAATATCCGTAGCCCATTCCACCAGGGAAAAACGGCCCATCACGACGCCAAAAAACACTCCCACGACCACGGATAAAATCGACGCGTAGAGCAGAACTAAAAGACTATCTTTCATGTAACTTTGCAGCTCTCCTGAGACCACCAGCGAGAAGAAAGCGCGAATGATGGCGAGCGGATAGGTGAAGAGAATCGGATTCACGCGCCTGCCGTAGAACTCCCAGACGGCTAGGACGAGGAACAGCGAAATCAAGCGAATTTTAACGCGCTGACTCATGGCTGGCTTCTCCGGGAGTCTCCTGATTCAGATCACGTTTGAGCATCTCCCATATGGAGTTTCTGAGCTCAATATATTGCGGGTGGGCTCTGACTGAGAGGATCTTTCTCGGCCGGGGAATAACGACGGGAAGGATTTTTTGAATACGGCCGGGCTGGCGCGACATGACCACGATACGGTCACCTAATACAATTGCTTCGTCGATGCTGTGAGTGACAAAGACCATGGTTTTATTCTCGGTTTCGAGGAGCCGCAGTAGTTCTTCCTGCATCATTTCCCGCGTCTGCGCGTCCAACGCGCCAAAAGGTTCATCCATGAGCAACACGGACGGATTGATCGCCATGGCGCGCGCCAGCCCGGCGCGCTGCTGCATGCCGCCGGAAAGCTGGTGTGGATAGGATTTTTCAAATCCCTTGAGGCCAATGAGCGCGACGTATCGTGCAACGGTCGCGGAAATTTCCTGGCGCGATTTTCCTCTAAGCGTCAAGCCGTAGGCGATATTTTCCTCCAATCGCTTCCACGGAAACAGACCGAAATGTTGAAACACCACGGCGATATCGGGCCGCGGCTGGGTGACGAGCTGTCCATCAATGAGAACCTCGCCACGGTCGCGGGCGATCAAGCAATCGACGATCCGAAGCAGGGTCGTCTTGCCGCAGCCACTCGGCCCCAAGACACAGAGACTCTCGTTGGCGTCGACTTCGAGATGGATGTCCTCCAGCGCCACCACCGCTCCGCCGCTGTAAGTCTTGGTGAGATCCCGGATGACGATTTTGGCCATGGGGAAATTATGCTTCTGGGTTTTCGAGCAGTTTCTTGACGTCTTGCAGAAAACGCGCGCCGATAGCGCCGTCGATGACCCGATGGTCGGCTGAGAGCGTCGCGGTCATCAATGATTTGATCGCGAACATTCCGTCCTCGACCACGACTCGCGGGGCAACGCGGCCGACGGCCAAGATCGCGCACTGTGGCGGGTTGATGATCGCAATAAAGTTATCGATGCCGAGCATGCCGAGATTCGACACGGTAAAAGTTCCGCCCTCATAATCGAGCGGAAAGAGCTTCTTATTTTGCGCTTTTTGGGCTAGCTCGCGACTCTGACGGGCGAGTTGCACGAGACTCAGACGATCCGCCTGACGAATCACCGGAACCACGAGTCCTTCATCCAGCGCGACCGCCATGCCGATATTGATGTCGGCACGCTGGTTAATTCCTTGCTCCGTATAACTTGAATTCACCGACGGGAAATCCTTGAGCGCGCGGGCGCAGGCATGGAGTATGAAATCATTGATCGAGGGGACGAATTCGTCGCTGCCCTCCTTCCATTCGGTCCTCAGCTTGCTCACTGCCGTCATGTCGATGTCCATACTCAAATAGAAATGCGGCGCGCTCTGCTTGCTTTGGGTCATGCGCTCGCCGACAATGCGGCGCATCGGAGTGAGCGGTACGGTTTTCTGCCCTGCTGCGGCGGCCGCCGGCTGCGGCGCTTTGTCGGACGCCGCGCGCAGCACGTCCTGGGCTAAAATGCTTCCGTCGGGACCGCTGCCGCTGAGAGTTGCTATTTCGATGCCCCGCTCTCGGGCGATGCGCTTCGCCGCTGGCGAAGCGAGCAGTCGTCCACCACTCGGCGCCGTCGAGACTGGCGTTGGAGTCGGGTTCGCCGCAGACGCCAGCGCGGTTTTTTTGGCTGGCGTCACAACCGGCGTCGGCGTGGCTGATTTCGTTGCGGCGGGCAGCGACTCTCCCGGCTCTAAGATCATCGCGATACGTTGTCCGACCGGCACCTCGTCACCCGCCTGGGCGATTACTTGGGTTAACATGCCGGAGGTCGGCGCTTCGATCTCGACGGTTGCTTTATCGGTTTCGATCTCCATAAGCGGCTCGCCTTTGGTCACCGATTGTCCTTCAGTCTTGAGCCACTTGAGCAGTGTGCCAGTTTGCTGGGCAACGCCGAGCGCGGGCATGATTACGTTGGTTGGCAAACTAACCTCGGTTCAAAAGGTTCAGCAGTTCAAGATTCAAATGGTTCGAACCGTTCAATTCTTAACCCGGTCAAAGGCGCCAGGATTGTTGAGATTCGACTGCGTTTCACGCGTCGTCGACAACTCGCCGCCGCTAGTGAAATAGTGCGTGCCAGCAACGAGCAACTTCTCGGATGGGAAGCGCGTGATGATTTCGCAACCGTCCTTGGTGACGACTACTTCTTCCTCGAGCCGAGCGGCGGACCAACCGTCGGATGCCGGCCAGTAGGTCTCCAACGCGAAGACCATTCCTTCTTCGATCACTTCAGGGTGATCCAGGGACACCAAGCGGCTGAAGATCGGTTTCTCCCAAATCGATAGACCGACGCCGTGGCCGTATTGCAGAGCGAATGCGGCTTCCTCATTGGCGAAACCGAACTCCTCGGCTTTCGGCCAGAGTTTGACGATGTCGCCAGTGGTAACGCCAGGTTTGACGATGCTGATGGCGGCGTCCATGTAGTCGCGACAGCGTTTGTAGGCGTCGACCATTGCCGGCGAGGCGCTGCCGATGGCGAAGGTCCGGTAGTAGCAGGTGCGATAGCCGTTGTAGCTGTGCAAAATATCGAAAAAGGCTGGATCGCCGGGGCGCAACACTCGATCGGTGTAGACATGCGGATGGGGGCTGCAGCGTTCGCCGGAAATCGCGTTGACGCCTTCGACGTGTTCCGAGCCGAGATCGTAGAGGACTTTACTGACGACGCCGACGCACTCATTTTCTTTGACGCCCGGTTTCATGAAGCGATAAAGCTCGTCATAGGCGGAGTCGACCATCATGCACGACGTGTTGAGGAGCGTGATCTCATCCTGGGTTTTGATCTTTCTCACTTCGTGCATGAGCTGCTGGCCGTCGACGACTTTGAGCCCTTGCGCTTGCAGTGCGAAGAGCACCGGCATTTCGATGACATCGACACCTACGGGCTCGTTCAATAATTTCCGTTTTTCCAATTCAAGCTTAATTTTTTTGGCCACGTCTTCAGCCAGACCGGATCCCGGATTGGTGGCGCCGCGCAGCGTGGAAATACCGGCTCGGGAACGCTCGCCGAGCCACGGGCAATAGATCTGATGGTGGCGCGCCGCCGAACCGAAGTCCCAAACGATCGGCTCGTCGTCTTGCGGTAAAAGTGAGAAGCGGACCAATTTGTCCATTGCCCAGGTGCCGATGTGTGTGGCTGTAATGTAGCGGATGTTGTTCATGTCGAAACAGAGCAGCGCGCCCATTTCGGATTTTTTCAGCGCAGCTTTGATTCGATGCAGACGATCCTGACGCAGCCGCTCGAGATTTACCCGCTCTTCCCAATCGACACCCATGAGGCCGAAGGTCTTTAACCCCATCGCCCACCTCCTTTTCCAAGGTTCAAGCTGTTCAAACAGTTCAAAACGTTCAAGCCGATAGGTCTTTTTGAACCACTGGAACGATTGGAACTGCTGGAACAGATGGCACTCATTGCTTACCGCACAGCCTTTTTGCCATCTCCGCCACCGAATCCGCCGTCGGCACCGTCTGATCCTCGAGCACCGGTGAGAACGGCACCGGCACGTCCATCGCGCCCATGCGTTTCACCGGTGCGTCGAGATAGTAAAATGCGCCGTCTGCGATCACCGACGCGACTTCCGCGGTCACGCCGTAGCTTTCGTAACCTTCATCTATGACAAGCGCACGACTGGTCTTCTTTACCGACTCAATGATCGTTCGCTTGTCGAGCGGCGCGGTAGTTCTGACGTCGATAACTTCGGCGCTGATGCTGCTTGCCTGGAGCGAATCTGCCGCCGCGAGGGCGACATGAACCATGCTACTCGTCGCGACGAGTGTGATGTCGCTGCCGACGCGTTTGACGTCGGCAACCCCGAGCGGGATCGTGTATTCCTCCTGCGGCACCGGGCCTTTCAGCTGGTACATCATCTTGTCTTCGAAAAAGACCACGGGATTGTCGTCGCGGATGGCGCTCTTGAGCAATCCCTTCGCGTCATAGGGTGTCGACGGCAAGACAACCTTTAAACCGGGGATGTGACTGACCCAGGCTTGTAGACTCTGACTATGCTGCGCGGCGGAACGGCGTGTTGCGCCGAGCGTTGTACGCAAAACCATCGGCACCTTGAGCTTGCCGCCGGACATGTAATGGATCTTGGCCGCCTGATTCACCAGCTGATCCATTGTTAAAGTAATAAAGTCGCCGAACATGATGTCCACCACGGGACGCATGCCGGTCATGGCGGCGCCGACGCCGATGCCGGCAATACCTGCTTCGGAGATGGGCGAGTCTATGACTCGCTCGGTGCCGAATTCCTTGACCAGACCGGAAAGCACTTTGAAAGGCGTGCCCGCCTCGGCGACATCCTCGCCAATGATGAAAACCCGCGGATCGCGGCGCATCTCCTCGGCAAGAGCTTCATTGATCGCCTGACCAAAGGTGATTTCGCGTGTGCGGCCTTCCGGCGCAGGTGTTTTCTGCGTTGATGAACTCACGGCTTCAATTTCACGCCGTCGTTGATTTCGTCACGTGTACACATGCAGCTTCACTTCGTCCGCCTCCGGATAAGGTGCCTCAAGCGCGAACTGCACGGCAGTTTTGATTTCAGTAGCGATTTCGTTTTCGATTTGTGCAAAGAGTTTGCCGTCTGCCAATTTGTTTTTCTGCAGCCAGTCAGCGAGTAGTTTCACCGGATCGCGTTGCTTCTTCCATTCCTCTTCTTCCTTTTTCGAGCGGTAATACGAACGATCGACGTCGCCGACGTGGTGGCCGTGAAAACGGTAAGTATTGCACTGCAGGAACGAAGGGCCGTCGCCGTGCCGCGCTCGCTCGACGAGCCTCAAGGCTGTAGCATGGACGATTCTGACATCCTGGCCGTCGATCGATTCGCTATGAATGCCGAACGCCTGAGCGCGCGCCGTTACTTCGCCCGCCGTGGTTTCCCGGAAATCCGTGTACTCGTTGTACTGGTTATTCTCACAGACATAGACCACCGGGAGCTTCCACAGTGACGCCATGTTCATGGCTTCGTAAAGCAGCCCTTGACCGAGCGCGCCATCGCCAAAGAAACAAACCGCCATTTGATCAGTGCCGCGCATTTTCGCCGACATCGCCGCGCCAGTAGCCATTCCAGCGCTGCCGCCGACGATGGCGTTGGCGCCGAGATTGCCGGTGTCCTGATCGGCGATATGCATCGAGCCGCCTTTGCCTCGACAGTAGCCCGCGGCCTTGCCCAAAAGCTCCGCAAACATCTTATCGACAACCGCGCCTTTGGCGAGGCAGTGGCCGTGACCGCGATGCGTGCTGGTAATGTAATCGTCGCGGCGAAGCGCCTCGCAGACACCCACCGCCACGGCTTCTTCGCCTATGTAGAGATGGGCGAGGCCCGGCATCTTAGCGCTAAGATAGAGCTGATTGACCTCTTCTTCGAACAAACGGATCTTCAGCATCTGGCGATAGAAGTGGAGCCAGCGCTCGTCGTGAACGGGAGCGACCGAGGTTACCTTTGGTTTGGTCTTTTTACTTTGAGTCATCAGACGTCACCATGAAGAATTGGAGTGTTGGATTAATGGAGTGTTGGGTTTTTCGAGACCCATCACATTACTCCATCCCCCCAGTCTTTACTCCCGCCATCTGCGCCAGGACTTCGAAGAGAACCGCAAAATCCTCCTTGGCGTAACCCATGGCACGAGCGGCGGTGAGCATTTGATTTGCGACCGCCGTAGTCGGCAACGGCACGTCGAGCTGGACACCCATTTCCAAAGCTAGCATCACATCTTTCTGAGCCATGTTGACGTCAAACCAGGCTTCGTCGGGCATGTTCAAAACGAATGGACCGCGGTATTTGACCATCGGCGAGGCCATCACGCTATTCACTAGGACTTCAACGGCTGTCTCTCTCGAAATGCCGCTTTTCTCGGCAAGCAGCACGCCTTCGCTGAAAGCAAGCATCTGGACGGCAAGGCTTAAGTTCGTCGCGATCTTCATCGACACGGCCAGACCGTTAGCCCCGACGTGGGTCGCTTTCGGACCGATGGCATGGAGGATTGGCAAGACTTTATCGAAGGTTTCACGCTTGCCACCGACCATGAAAGAAAGTTTGCCTTCTTCGACAGTGATCTGGCTGCCGGATACCGGCGCGTCGAGCATCTCCGCGCCCCTGGCTTCAACTTGGCGGGCGATCGCGCGGATCGCGGCCGGACTCACCGTGCTCATATCGACATAAACTTTTCCGGGCGCAAGGCCGGCGAGAATCCCGTCCGGTCCTTCGGTTACGGCGCGCAGTGCTTCGCTGTTGGTGACCATCGAGAAAACGAAGTCGCCGGCTTGCGCCGCCGCGCGCGGCGTCTCGGCCCACTTCATGCCCAGATCGAGCAGCCACTGGGCTTTCGACTTGGTGCGATTGTAACCGGTAACGCTGTGGCCGGCGTCGAGCAGCCGTTTTGTCATCCGACTGCCCATCGCGCCAAGTCCGACAAAACCAAGATTCGCCGTAAAAACCTCCCGCGGTTAAACCCTATAGCTCAGATGCTGATGCTTTGTATAGCGAGTTTTGCAATCCTCCACCAGACGCCGCTTGTACTTACTCTATGTGCAACTCCAGGAGGAGCGGAGCACAAGCAAGCGTGATCTCCACGCAAATTCAGACGGTCGGGATATGCGACTAACGATTCGCCGGGGTGCCAAATCCTCAAGAGACAAGACGATTGTCTTTGCGAATCCGACCAGCGGTAAGTAAAATGCGCTTTTTTTGCAATTGGAAAGATCCTTGCTGGAACAGATTAGCCTTATCAAGTGCTCCGTTCCAGCCAGTTCTCTGCCGCGGTTCGCGCAACAGATTCATGAAATCGAGGGCGTTTCGAGACAACGATATACCCCTGCGATAAATGATGAAAGTGTTGCTGTTGATTTGTTTCAATCCGGCAACTCTCACGACCCTGAGTTGTCCCGCCTTGAGTTCTCGAGCGACGTGAGCCTCGTGCAAAATCCCCAGCCCCATCCCATTCATGACGGCGATTTTTATAGCCTCACCTGAGTCACACTCCATCAGAATGGTCGGGCTGAATCCCTGGCTCTCAACTTGTTTCAGGATTTTCGAAGCCCGCCCTTCCCAATCTTTTCTAATGATCAGCGGGCATAGAGCGAGGTCGGCCATGGTCAATTCCATTTGTTTAGCGAGTGGGTGTTTCGCGGAGACGACGATCAGCACCTTTCCCTGGCGGTACGGCGCGACGTGCAGCAGACGTGAATTGGAGGGATTGGTAATCACTCCCAGCTCCACTCGAGATTGCAGAACCAGCTGTTCGACGCCGCGGCTGCTCTTGGTGCGAAAAACAATTTGCGTGTGTGGGTGGCTGTCTTTGAATGCCGCCAGGAGAGATGGAATGAGAGCGACCGATGGACCGTGGGAGCCGCCGACCGCGAGCGAGCCACCATTCAGTGCCGGCGCCGCCTGCTTGAATCTTTGACCAAGTCGCTCGACGCGCAGCAGGATTTCTCGGACGTCGGTCTGGACGAGCCGTCCTTCTCGCGTCAGTTCGATCTGCCTACCGACTTTTCGATAGAGCCGCACACCGCAGAACTCTTCCAGGGATTTCACCTGCTTGAAAACCGACGGTTCGCTGATCGCTAGGGACTCTGCCGCCCTCGTCATGTTGAGGTACCTTGAGACCGCCTCGAATGCCCGGATCTGATTGAGCGTCATAGCTTCACCGTTTGTCTCACATGGGTTGTTGTGCTGACCACCCGAACGTGGTTACTCCCGCAGCGGTTAGAAATCAATAGCCGCCAAAATATAGCAGCAGTTACCAAATGAATATTGGACAAGTGGGTCGGCTTCTGCGTAGGAACCCTAGCTGCGTCATATGCCCAAGAAAACGAACAAGACTGATTGGAGCCAAAAATGCATCGAGTAATTCCTAAAGCACTATCGATACTGGGTTTCGCCGTGCTGATAAATCCGGCAGTGCCAGCTCTCGTCGGAGCCCAACTCCAGCCGACCACTAATGTGGTCGTGACTGCGAATCTCAACACTGGCGGCCAGACCAACGTGCTTGCCGCTCGTTTACGCCGGCCGACAAGCAATGTGCTCGGCAAGGCGCATATCGGTGTTTTCGTCATGCACTCTTTTTCTGGCTATCAAAACTTCGCCGCCTGCAACGCTTTGGCTCAACGAGGCTTCACGACGCTCTGCGCCGACAGCGTATTTACCGGGAGAGACAACGATTATTACGGCTATGAACAGCACGCGCCGGGGACCAGGGCGGGAATCAATTACCTAAAAAGCATCCCGGCAACCGCAACCCTGCCGGCAATTTCCAAAGTGGTTATTTTCGGCCACAGCCAGGGCGCGCCGATGATGGCATTTTATCAGAACGTCGCAGAAAATGGCGCGGCGATCGCCTGCCAAGGCGCTGAAAAGATTATTCCCTGCGTAGATGGCACACTGCAAAACCTGCCCAAAGCCGACGGCGTGATCTTGTTCGATGCCCATTTGGGAGACGGGTTGGCGACATTCACTTATGTCGACCCGGCTCTCAGCAATAATATTTTTGCCTGCGAGCCGCGCAAGCCACAAAACGACATGTTCGCTGAAGCCAACGGCTACATTCGTGATCCCGGGCAATTAGACGACAACAGCGCGACGTACTCCAAGCAGTTCAAGAAAACCTTCTTGGTTCATCAGGCCGTGCGCAACGAAGATCTCCTCGAAGTCGCGCTCGATTTACTGCAGCAAAGAAGAACTCAAACCGGCGATCCCGATGACCTGGGCGACGCCATTCCGTTTGTGGTCCCAGGCTCGGACGGCGCGCGTCTCTGGCAGCCGGATACGAGCTTGCTCAAATACACGAAAAAGCCTCACACACTTTTAGCTCGGGATGGAACACGGCCAGCGCAGATCATCGAATCAGTTCGGCCTCCTTCGGGCAATCTCGACGCCTTGGACTGCGATGCATCGACGCGCGAGGTCAATGTTCATGTCTGGCTCGGCTCGAGAGCCTTGCGCAGCACTCCGGGCAAATACACGCAAACACCAGACGATATCGCGGGAATTGATTATGATTCGTCGGCCACAAGCACGGTCACAAACATCAAAGGAATTGGCAAACATCCCAGTGGCAGTCAGACGACGACGCCACTGCTGATTATCGCGAACACCGGTCATTATTTTCTACGGCCGGATGAGATTGTTTATGATTATGCCTACAGCACAGATAAGACCCTGGCCTTTTCAGAAGGTGCTGTGCATGGCGGTGGTCCGTGTGCTCAGTGCACACGCATAATTTTAAATGACCCCAATCTTGCCACTGCCACAGCCAATGCCTATTGGACCGATCCCGCCGGGAACGGTCCCGCGGAAAGGTCTTGGAACTTCATGGCCGAATGGCTGGGCGCAAGATACTAGGAACGGGGTTGTTAACCGATTCGCCGTTCGCGAAAGAGAGCATCGCGGCTTACAGCGAAAAAAAACGGAGGATTACGATATGATAAAGAAAGCACTTCTAGCCAATATTCTATCACTGAGCGTTCTTATTGTTTTTGCGCTCTCGCACGTCTTTGGCCAAAGTCATCCTGAGTATATTCCGTTGGGCGGCGGTGTGAAGGCGGTACTTTACAGACCGGATGCCAACCCCGCTCCTCATGTTGGGATCATCATCATTCACCGCACAGCGAACTATTTGCAACATCAAGGGTGTACACAACTATCGCAGCGGGGATTCATGGTTCTGTGCATGAATTCACGGTTCGATAACAACGAAGCTTTGGTTGACTGGGAGCTAATAGCGCTCGATGTGAAGCGCGGCGTCGACTACCTGAGAAATACGCAGCACTTGAGTAAGGTCATATTTTTCGGCCACAGCGGCGGCGGACCGACGACGACCTTTTATCAAGCCGTTGCCGAAGCTGGCCCGTCGTATTGCCAGGGACCCAACAAGTTGACCCAATGCGACAACAGCAACAATGCTTTTACGAACCTGACCGCTGCCGATGGTATCGTGCTTGTCGACGCCCATCCAGGAAATACGGTCAACGCATTGCGAGCGATCAATCCAGCAGTGAATAACGAGAACCGGCCGGATCTACTGCAGAACAAGCTGGATCCATTCAATCCGAAGAATGGCTACAATCCGGGCGGCGATTCTCACTATCCTCCGGAGTTCCAAAAAGCCTATACAGCCGCGCAAGCCCAACGATTCAATGAATGGATCGAGCGCGCATTGTATATCCGCGAACAAATGCAACAAGGCAAATGGATCTATCCGGATAACGACGACATTACGATCGGAAGAGGCGGGGGCTCTCAGGCAGGGGGAGGCTCCGGCGCCAATCTATTCGTGATGGATCCGAGTATCTTATGTTGTACCAACCAGCCGGCGAAACTGCTCAAAGATAACGGCTCGATCATCACTCAAGTTATTAAGAGCGTGCGCATCGGTGATCCCAGCCGCGCTGTCGGCAATGCGACGTTCGACGACGGAACTAAAGACCTTACCGTAACCTCCTTCTTAAGCGCGAACGCAATCCGCGCCACAGATTCAATAGACAATGATCAAATTGATTGGTGTTCGAGTAATAACTCCACTCCGTGTGCCCTGAGAGTGATCACCAAGCCGCTGCTGATAACCAACATGGGCGCGCACTATTTTATGAGCGACGGCGAATATTTCTTGAGCCAAGCCAAGAGCGCAGACAAAGATTTTATAGTCATCGAAGGAGCGACTCACGGGATCGGCCCCTGCACGGCTTGCACCGGCGGACCCTATCCCAATGTCGTGAAGAACTTCTATAACTATGTAGCGGATTGGATCAAAGCCAGATTCGGGACGTAGTGAACCAACTTGATATCCGAAACGAAAGCAAGTGTGACTCGGAGTCTGCACGAAGTGAGGAGGGTTGGCGCATGGATACCATTCAACTGGTTCTAAACTCGCGCGCGCTTTTACTACCGGTATGCTTGGCTCTTGTGGTGACCGTCTGCATGGCTGTCACGGCGCCGGTTGTGAATGCACGCATTACCCGACTCGAGATTCTCAGCATTCAGTCGCCGACGTTCGGCGGATTGTCGTTCGGCACTGTCGGCACTTACGAGAAAATCTTTGCCCGAGCGTACGGCGAGGTCGATCCGTCTGACCGCCGTAACGCGCTCACTACCGACATTCACTTGGCGCCGCGCAACGCGAGCGGCAAGGTCGAGTACTCAACCGATGTCCACATTATCAAACCGGTGGACATGTCGAAGGGAAACGGCAGAGTTTTTTACGAAGTCGTCAACCGCGGCAACAAAGATTTGAATGCCTTCAACGGTGCCGGCGGCAACAATCCTACGACCGCCGCCGATGCCGGAACCGGCCTGCTCATGCGACTGGGTTATACAATGGTGTGGTCCGGTTGGGAAGACGAAGGGCTGGTCGCGCCGGGAGGTAATCGAGCCCTTGCAAGGCTGCCTATCGCGCGCAATCCGAACGGTAGCTCGGTCGTCGAGCAGACGATAACCGAAGTCATTTTCGACAATGCGACCGGGATGAATCTTACTCTCACTTACCGGGCGGCCAATCTCGATCAGACTCAAGCCAAGATGCTGGTGCACAATCACACAAAATTTGTCGGCGGGCCGCTGGTCGATCGAGTGGTGGTACCGACGACCGCGTGGTCTTACGTCAACGACACGACGGTGCGCATTAATCGCGCGGATCCTTTCTTGGCGCCCTATGACCAGGGGGCTGCTTACGAGTTTGTCTATCCCGCGAAGGATCCACAGGTGCTGGGGCTCGGGCTGGCCGCCACTCGCGATGTCGTTTCATTTTTACGTCATGACACTTCGACGCAGAATCCGCTTCGCGGTGGTATTCAGTATGTGCTCGCCTATGGCCAGTCCCAGAGCGGCCGATACTTGAAAGGGTTCACCTACTGGGGCTTCAACGAGGATGAAGCCGGGCAGAAAGTCTTCGATGGCATTCTTCCGAAAATTTCCGGCGCTCACGCGATCGCCAGCAACGACCGGTTCGGTGATACCAATGCCACTGGCCGCAGTTATCAGCGACACTTGAGTGCCAAGCAGGAGTTCCCGTTCACGTACGAGGTGCGGTTCGATCCGATCAGCGGCCTTACGGACGGCATCTTCGCGCGCTGCCAGGTGACAAGCACTTGCCCGAAGGTGGCGCACATGGATAGCGGCAATGAGGCTTACCTAAAGCCCACTGCCCTGGTGACGACGGATGGATTGGGGCATGACATCGCGTTGCCCGCGAACGTGCGCGTGTACTACGTCGGCAGCTCCCAGCACGGGCCCTCGGCAACGCCGAATGTCACCGCGACCTGCCAGCAGCTCAGCAACCCTAATCAACACTCGCCGCATCTGCGAGCGCTGTTTGTGGCACTCGATGACTGGGCTACTCACGACGTGGCACCGCCCGCAAGCCGGTACGCGAAAATTAGCGACGGAACCCTTGTGCCCTCTCTGCCCCAAGTCAGTCAAGGCTTTCCAGTGATTCCTGGCGTGAACTACACGGGGTGGTATAACCCGGTGGACCTATTGGACAAGAGCGTCCTGCCGAACATGCCAATCCCGGGAAAGAGCTACACGGTCTTGGTGCCAAAGACGGACGCCGACGGCAACGACATCGCCGGAATACGCACGGTCAACGTGCAGGTACCGCTGGCCACGTACACGGGCTGGGCGCTGCGCCGCGCACCATTTGCGGAAGGCGAGGACTGTGCTCTTACCGGCCAGTATATTCCGTTTGCGGCGACCAAAGCGGAGCGCCTGGCCAAGGGCGACCCGCGATTGTCTGTCGAGGAGCGCTATAGGAATCACGGAGCGTACATGAGTCGAGTCGCTCATGCGGTGAACGATTTGGTGCGCAATCGACTCCTGCTTGAGGAAGATGGAGAGGCAATCAAGGACGCGGCTAGCAATAGCGCGATCGGTCACTAATCCAAGCAATCCCGCACTGCAAAGCTAGGCTCGTAACAGAAAGAATTCAAGATGGATACCAAATATACACTGTCGGTTCGATTGATATGGATTTTTATTGTCATGATCAGTTACTCCGAATCCTTCGCCCAGAGCAATCCGATCTTCATGCAACTCGGCCAGGCGAAGGCTGCTCTTTACAAACCCGATTCCGGGCCGGCACCTCATGTCGGAATTGTAGTCATGCATCGGGAATCGAACTACATGAACAACATTGCCTGCCGAGAGTTTTCGAGAAGGGGATTTATGGTCCTCTGTATGAACTCTCGATTCGAAAACAACGAATCTCTAGTTGACTGGGAATTGATACCGCTAGACGTGGCGCAAGGAGTAAATCACCTTAAGAACGTCCAGCACATGAACAAGGTGATACTCTACGGCAACAGTGGTGGCGGCGTGACGATGAGTTTTTATCAAGCGGTCGCGGAAAACGGTCCGTCCGTGTGCCAGGGATCGAACAAGCTGGTCCAGTGCGGCAGTAACGTGGCGGGCTTGACGCGTGCAGACGGAATCATCCTTTCCGACGGACACCCAGGAAATCCCATTTTGAGGTTAAGAAGTATTAATCCGGCAGTCAATAATGAGTCTCATTCGGACCACTTGATCTTGCCCCTGAATCCCTTTGATCCCGCAAACGGTTATAACGCGAACGGGGCCTCAAGCTACTCTGACACATTCAAAGAGAAATACTTTAAGGCGCAGGCGGAGCGAATGAACCGGCTTATTGATAGCGCGCTGGAGCTGCTCCAACGCATAGAAGAAGGCAATTATGTCTACACGGACGACGCGCCCTTCAATATCGGAAGGTTTGACGGGGCGCGACTCCTGTCGCTCGACCCGAGTATCCGTCATACGACTATCCAGCCGGAAAAATTACTCAAAAACGACGGTAGCATCGCGATACAGATTATCGAGAGTATCGCTCCATCTCGCCCGGAACTTAGAGAGGCCAACCAAACCTTCAGCGAAGGTTCGCGCGACGGGTTAACCGTAAGGTCATTTCTCAGCAGCAACGCAATCAGAGCCACCAATTCCATGGACGAAAAGCAAATTGATCTCTGTTCGAGCAACAATTCCACGCCGTGCATGCTTCAGAATGTCACCGTGCCTCTGCTTGCTGCCGCTAATCAGGCTTCCTTTCAGAATCTGATTCAGGAAGTGGAGATCAATTATTTGTATGCGAAAAGCTCAGATAAGGATTTTATCGTCGTAGAAGGAGCGACAACTGGAGTAACGCCATGCACGAACTGTCCCCTACCGGCCTCGGCTTATTCCAATGTGACAAAGAATTTTTTCGATTACGCGGCGAAATGGATCAATGACAGATTCTGATTTTTGTCTTCATCGAAATTAACCGGGCACGGTGAAGGCGGGTAGAAGCTATCGGTTAGAGTTGCGGTGACAGCCGCTGCGAATTCTGACCATGAATTGGCGCCCGGAGGAACTTATCCACAAACGTTGTTTCCTGACGGGGGATGCGGAGACGCCGGTTGCGATGCGGCGTAGCTCGATATTCCGAGCCCAGAGAGTGATTGATGAATTAACAAGTGCGGTATAGAACGATTAACCGCAACTGGGATGCCGTCGGAGGCACGCTATCCGAAATCTTCCTCGGTATGTACCAGATCTGGTGTCGGAAGCCGCCTGTTGGCGCGGCGGCGACCTGACAACGGACATCCTCGTCGCATCGCCTAATGGTCAGCCGTGCCTTAAATGCTCGGCCGCCAAATATGTCAGGGGATTACGTTAATAGCTGATGTGTCAGAGTTCGTGGCTGCGAGCCGCGGCCAATTGCCCGTCTTCGGGTAGATGAGCGAGCAGTTCCATCAGCGTCTCATACTTCGCTGGTTTCGTAAGATGTGCGTCGAAGCCGGCCTCTTTAGTTCGCTGGCGGTCGAGCTGATGCCCCCAGCCGGACAACGCGATCAGTAACATACGTTTGCCCCACGGTTGTTCGCGTATCATACGCGCGGCCTCGTAACCGTTGAGTTTGGGCATCGCGAGGTCAAGCACCGCCACATCGGGACGGAATTGCGCGGCGGTTTCAACAGCTTCAATGCCATCTTGGGCGACTTGAACCTCGTTACCGTCCTGCCGTAGCAGCCGCGCGAGAATCTCGGCGGACTGCGGGAAATCATCGGCGACCAGAATGCGCCGGCAACGATTGCCGGTGGTGTAGCCATTGCCGCTATCCTCTTCGAAGCGTTCTTGCAGCGATTCATTCGGGAGCACGGGAAGGTGAACGATAAACTCGCTGCCACGGTTCACGCCGTCGCTGCGGACTTCGACATTGCCGCCGTGCATTCCGGCCAACCGATGCACGAGGGTAAGGCCCAACCCCAGACCTCCTTCAGAACGGGTGAAAGAGCGGTCGACTTGGTAAAATAAGTCAAAGACATGCGGTAAGTTCTCCGAGGCGATGCCAATTCCCGTGTCTTTGACGCGGACGACAACGGTATCACCGGCCTGCTCGACGTTTAGCCAAATATGGCCGGGGCTCGGTGTGTATTTTGCGGCGTTATTCAGCAGGTTCATAAAAACCTGCGTTAGCCTTACCCGGTCGGCTTCAACGTAAACCGAATCCTGCGACATGGTGACCGTTAGTTCGTGATGCCGTTGGTCAATCAACGGCCGGCTCGATTCCACCGCTGCTCCGATCACTTCTGCTAAATTGAGCGACTCTCGTTGCAAGACGAGCTTCTCACGAGTGATGCGACTCACATCGAAGAGGTCGTCGGTCAACCTGGTCAGGTAATTGACCTGCCTGTCGATGATATCGTGCCCCCAGTGGGGATCGGATTCGGGGATGCCGGGTATTCGTTCGAGCGTAACGACATTGCGAATGAGGGACAACGGGTTACGCAGTTCGTGCGCGAGGGTGGCCAAGAACTCATCTTTGCGCCGGTCGGCGTCGCGCAGCGCGGCGTCGCTTTCGCGCAGCGCGTTGTCGAGTCGTAATTTTTCGACGGCCAACCAGGTGCGTTCGGCCACCACATTGATCAAACCGATTTCCCGCTCACTCCATTGGTACCGGTCGGTGTCGGCGACGATGAGCGCCGAAACTAATTTACCGTCGCGCAGCATTGGCGCGACGACAAAAGCACTGACACCCAGCTGGCGGTAGGTTTTGACATATTCCACAGTACGCTCATCACCGTCGACGTCGGCGATCGCGGTTGTTTGGCCTGATCTTGCCGCGCTGATCACGGACGGACTGAGCGCGCTAAGAGGATAACTACCCACTAGCGACGGTACATGGGGGTGATAATCGCGCTGGACGGTAAAGCGATCATGTTCGGCGTCCACCTCGATGAATCCGCACCGGCTTACTTTCAGATGCTCGCCGAGCGCAACCGCGACCGCCCAGAGCAGTTCGTCTGTGTTGGCGGCAAAGCGGATGCATTCGCCAAGATCAAGCAGGAAAAGCGTGTCCGCCTCGGCCTCCTTGCGCCGAGTAATATCTTGAACCGCTACGTTCACGCCAAGCAACTCGCCGCTCTCGTTGTGCACCGGATAGTAGCTACAGAGGGAATAACGGCGTTCTTTCAGACGGCCAGGAATAACACCCTGAACTCCCTCATCAATGACGGGGTGACCGGTATCAATCACGCGCCGGTAATGGGCTTCGACAGTGTCTGCCAATTCCGGCATGGCGTCGCGCACAGTTCTGCCAAGAAAATATTCGGGTGAACGCCCGTTCATCTCCGCCAGAGCGTCGTTGATGGAGACGTAACGCAGATCGCGGTCGACAAAGCACAAGCCGACCGGGGCCGACGCGTAAATCGTATTCAGTTGCGCCAGTCTTTCATTAGCAACTCGTTCATTCTCGCGCATAACCTCTTGCACTTGTCGGTGGCGTAGGCCCAGAATCGTCACAGTCCAGATCATCAGCACCGCAAGGCTGTGATTGACAATGTAAATCCAACTGGGGACGTCTGGCATCGGCGGCGACAAAAAATAGTTGAAGATCGTCAGCATTGTGCAAGTCGACGCCGCCAAGATTTTTTCCCGGGTTCCGGGTAGGGCAACGACGAGCAGCAATCCGGCGATATAACTGACCGGAAGAGCCGGGCCGATGGGCGTCCAGATATCAGTCACAAACATAAAGACCAAAAGCAGCGGTACCAATAGCCAAATCAGCCAACCGTGGGTCGCGATTGCCGAGAAACGGGGCTTCACCGAGGTTGTTTGACCACTGTGTCGGGAAATTTGCGATCGGTCGGTTGGCATTACCATCTACTCGTGCGGTCGCTTCATCTTTTTACGAAACAAGGACCAAGTGTAGCAAACCATCTCATCACCATACAAGTTATTTTCGGGACGCCAGCAGCACCTTCTTGCAGCGGGCAAAGAGCATAATTGTTTACGCAACGTGGTGGCAAAATGCTCAAAAAAGACCCTGCCTGCCTTTGTACCGATTTTCGTAAAACTTAGTGATGTCTCCAGATCTTCTATCCTGGCTCCGGCTCCTTGACAACCCATGCTGCGCAGACGATAGATGGCAGCAGCACGGTTAAAAGGGAGTCGCGCATGGCGAGCACGAGACAATACTATCGGGATTTTCGCGAGCACCTAGCAGCGCTGGAGGAACGCGGCAAGCTGGTGCGTATTAAACGTGCCATCAACAAGGACACGGAATTGATGCCGCTGGTGCGCTGGCAATTCCGCGGCTTGGATGAGCGCGAGCGCAAGGCGTTCATGTTCGAGAACGTCGTCGACAGCAAAGGTAGACGCTATGCGATGCCGGTGACGGTTGGAACGTTGGCGGCAACCAGTGAAATTTACGCCATCGGCCTTATGTGCGAACCCGAAGAAATTCATCAGCTATGGGCACAGGCGCAACTAAATGCGATTGAACCGATCAAAGTTAATAACGCGTCGGTGCACGAAGTTATTTGGCGAGGACAGGATTTGTTGAGCGGGCATGGACTCGACATGATTCCGGTGCCGATTTCGACGCCCGGTTTCGATAACGCTCCCTATCTCACCTCGGCCAACTGGATCACCAAAGATATTGAAACCGGTATCTACAACCTCGGCAATTATCGAAGCCAAATTAAAGCGCCGGATCGCACCGGCGGACTGTTCACCTCTCAACACATGGGCCAGCACTGGCGTAAATGTAAAGCCAAAGGCAAGCGGCTCGAAGCCTGCATCGCCATCGGGGTTATTCCAAGTATCGCCTATGCGGCTACGGCCAAGATTCCCTACGACTTCGACGAGTATCGACTCGCCGGCGGCCTGGCCGGCGCGCCCGTGGAGCTGGTTCAAGCTAAAACCGTTGACCTGCTGGTGCCGGCAACGGCCGAGATTATTATCGAAGGTACAATTCCAACGGATGTTGTCGAGCCTGAGGGGCCGTTCGGTGAATATCCAGGCTATATGGGTCACCGGACGATTTCACCGTTCTTGGAAGTGACCTGTATTACGCACCGCCGTGAGCCGATCTACACGGCGCTCATGAGCCAGTTCCCCCCAAGCGAGTCGAGCAAGATCAAACACACGGGTACGGAAAAAATCATTTACAAATTCCTGCGCCACGACAGCGGCAACGCGGCGGTGATCGACGTTGCTCTGCACGACGAAGTCAGCGGCAGCGGCCAGGCGTACTGTGTTATCAAGATGCGTAACGCGAGCAAGGCCGACGCCTGGCGCGCATTAAATGCGTCGGCGGGTTTTACCGGCAGCTACGCGAAAGTCTGCATCGCCGTGGATGAAGACGTCGATATTCACGATCCCGCGATGATCAACTGGGCGATCTGTTACAGCATGAGACCGGATGAAGATGTGGCCATCGTCAAGGGAAAATCACCCGGGCTCGATCCATCGACGTACCCGCCGGGAATGGAAAGTGAAGAAAAGCGGCTGAGCTCGACTTCAGCGCTGCTCATTAACGCCGTTCGTCCCTGGCCCTACACGCCTGTGTCGTTGCCGAAGAAAGAGTTCATGGAACGATCCAAGCAGATTTGGGAAGAATTGGAATTGCCGCCGCTCAAACCGCGCATGCCCTGGTACGGCTACAGTCTCGGGGCATGGACTAAAGAGGATGCCGAAGAAGCGGAACTGGCGGTCCAAGGCGATTATTTCAAAACCGGCGAGAAGCAAACGACTCAGAGAAAAAAGGCATAAGAAGACGCACGCCAACGTTTAGAAAAGTCCAGGTATCCAGCGTTTCACGTTTGCCAGATAATTCTCGTAAGGCCGACCGAGTACTTTAATCAGTTTCTTCTCGTCGCCGATTACACGACGATGGAACCAGACTGCGACAGCTGCGGTGATGAAACCAGCGATCCATGATTTCAATGTCAGAGTTAGGCCGATTAGAAAAATAATGTGACCGAGATACATCGGATTGCGACTGTAACCGTACGGCCCGCTGGAGACGAGTTTATCCGGCGCTGCTTCCAATCCAGGGCCGCCACCGCCAAGTCTGAGCCGATAACGGCCGCACAGAAGGTACTGAAGATAGCCCCAGATCATCAGCGGCAAAAACCAAAGATTGGGCGCGAAGTGTGGGCCGCGGATAACTAACTCCCACAGGAGCGTCCCGATCGGGTAGAGGACAAAAGTCCTAATCGGCGTGCGGCTTAAGAATCGCGTCATCGCTTATCGCTCGAAGCTTACAAAACTCGATGTTGCATTGTGGACGAATTCCCTGCCAATTTGAATAACGCAACTCAGAAATACAACAGAGCGCGCCACAAATGTCATTTGATTTTACCTATGTAGTCGTGGGTATTACCCTGCTCCTTGCCGCTTTCGTCAAGGGCGCCACGGGTCTCGGATTTCCGCTGATCGCGACACCCACGGTCGCGCTCCTGCTCGATATTCGTACTGCCGTGACGGTGCTGATTCTGCCCAATCTGTTCATGGACTCTGCGCAAGTTATCCGTGACGGTTTACCTTACGATATCTTTCGGCGCTTCAAAGGTTTTATAGTGCCGACTATCACCGGCGTTTTTTTGGGCACCATGGTCTTGGTCAAGACCCCCTTGTGGGTACTCAATCTGGGTCTCGGTGTGATGGTGCTGGTCTTCGTGATCTCGAACTTACTTAGGTTGGATTTCACGGTGTCACGGCAACAGGAAAAATTTCTTTCGCCCATCTTCGGCTTTGTCAGCGGTTTTCTAAACGGCGTGACTAATGCCGCCGGCCCTGCTCTGGCGATCTATTTTTATAGCCTTAAATTGGATAAGCGCACCTTCGTAAAATCGCTCGCAACGATCTTCGTGACGACGAAACTCAGCCAGTTGGCGGCGATCTCGACGTGGAATTTGTTCAACTGGCATACGATAAAGCTATCGCTGCTGGTGCTCTCGTTTAGCCTCGCAGGTTTTTACGCGGGCACGAAAGCTCAGGATAGGGTCAACCAAAGGAATTTTAATCGTGGACTGCTGGTGCTGTTGGCTTTGGTCGGCGTGATATTGATCGTACGCGCGATTACCCAGGATGCGTGAAATCAACGTTATCGCCAGACCGTGTTCACGGTATTCACCACAAGCTCCAGTTTTCGTCTTTGATCATCCGGAGAAATACGGTTGCCTATAATTGATGAAGCAAAACCGCACTGCGGGCTCAGTCCCAGTCGGTCCTTTGCAATATACCGGCTGGCTTCGACGATCCGGCGGCTCAACAAGTCGATGGATTCGAGATCCCGTTTCTTCGTGGTCACCAGCCCCAAGACGACGAATTTGTCGTTCGGCACATCCTGTAACGGCTCGAACGAACCGGATCGGGCATCGTCAAATTCCAATAACAACCGCTGGGCATCAAGCCGGCGGAACAACTCGCGGCTGATCGCTTCGTAACCCCCTTGCGACAGCCACCGGCTGCCCTGGTTGCCACGTCAAACGTGAAAGCCGAACGTGACATCGTGAAAGCCCTTCATCACGGCGTTGTCGAGCTCGATACCAAAGGACAACCACTGGTCGAAACTCCATCCGAGTCCTTCGTAAAAGCTACGAGTGGCGGGATCAAGCAGCAGACCGTAGTGCGGCGCGTCAATTTGAATGTACAGAGCTCCCAGTCGAATAAGCTCGACCACTTCGTCACGCAGTATTTTAACGATGTCGGCGAGAAAAGCGTCGAGCGTCGGATAGGCGTCTCGCGAATATGTTGGCGACCAGAAATTCGCCCACAGCCCCGGGCTGGGAAGGGTTATCTTAGGAACTCGCCTGGTTTTGCTCTTCAGGTAAACAAATTCATCCGCGGAAAGAAATCGGAGACGCTCGAGTTTTTCGACTGCACCAAGCCGTCGTGGCCGCGATTTTCTCTGCACACCTTCTTCGTCGTACCATTCGCCCCAAAGAAACGCGTCGAGATCGTACTCGCCGAAGCCGCTAACGGCCGCCGTCATCTGACTTTGAAACGATTGCCGGCGCATTTCGCCGTCGGTGATAATCTCCAGACCGACGCTTTCCTGGAGCGCGACGACTTCGTCGACGGCGCGGTCTTCGATCTCTTTGAATCGCGCTGCGCTAATTGCGCCGGCGGCGAGACGCCTTTGGGCGTCAAGCAGCTCGGCCGGTCGGAGAAGACTTCCTACGATGTCAGCATGTGCGATGATCATGCCTTCCCAGCGGTAACTCCATATCTGCCTCTTTGTTTTCCAAGCTCTACAGAAAACAAGAACGACAAACAACCTAAGCAGCTGAAACGAGAAGAGTTTTTTAACGGCTTCTTATCCAGTTAACGTTCAAGAATCGTAAAAGATAGGGCAAGCAGCCACGTTCGGGTCATTCGGACTCACAAGCTTCGGGAATGTCACCGATCTGCGCGCGAACAGATTTTCGAGCACAAACCCGGCCATACTACGGCGATACGAATTAGCCGCGTAGAACGGTGGGCCTACTCGCCGTGATCCTTAATTTCGTTCTTCAATGCATCAACGAATTGATCAGCCTCGTGCTCTTCTACGAACTCGGGCTTCCCAGGCATCTTGTGGAGGATATTTTTCGCTTGCACGTACGCCGATTGGAGCTTAGCTTCCCGCGGTTTTCCCAGTAATAGATGAAGCTTAAATTTTTCTTTGCTGTCGTTTAAGCTAGTAGCTCTGCCCACCCAGTTATTGGCTTTGTCCTTGATGGACGCGCCTTCGACCAAATCGAAAGATATCGGCTCATACGCGTGCCAAAGTTTATTTTGTCTGGCGTGCTCGAACTCATAGTCATAGTTCGGCGCGACGATCTTCTTGGGCCGCAGGTGCTTTATGATCTCCCGTTTTTCCAGGGGGGCTTTGAAAACTCGCCAAACTTCTTCGTCATTTCGGCTGGGCCGTACTGTCTGCGCTACGTAACGCTCAACGTAGCGGAGATACAGCTCATGCAAAGTCTTTGGAAGATCGGAGCTAAATCCTCCCCCTGCGCTTGAAAACTGGATCGCGCTGTCGTCCGGTGGTAACACCTGCGCAAGAACGTCCTCAATGTTTTTCGGCGCATCTTTGAAGGGCAGTTCCGAACTGATTCGTTGACCCAGCGCTTCAACACGATTTTGAATGAATTTTTTAATCTGGCGAAAGTGCTCTCCATCAATGGGGTCGAACATCGCCGACAGCCGTTGATAGTGAGTCGTGCAGAGTGCGCTCAGATATTTGGCAGCCGGAGCATAGACAGCGACGCCGATATTGACGAACTCGGTGCTTACGGGGTCATGCACATACCGCAAGACACTAAAGGTATAGGGAGTCTTCATGCCACCCTCCATTTTACCTGTTTAACGAACTCTGCCGCGTGATCCCGGACGCTCCTTAGATGGCTGGAAATTTTTGCGATGCTATCATTGTTCCATTCCTTTGGTATCTCGTCAAATATACCAGTCAAATCGTCATTAGATAGCCGTACTATTGGCGAGATTTCCTTCGAGCTAAGATCGGGAGCAGATGAACTGCGACCGATAATCAACCCCAGATCGACGAGCGCGGTCTCTGTTGAGAGGAAGCCAAATGGCAAAGGCAAAGAAGACAACAAGCAATTCGAAGAAAAAACCCATCGAGCAGTATGCGCACATGGGGAAGCAGCGGGCGAAAGGCGCTGGATTGAGACTCGTGAGAAGCGCTTCTCGAATGATTTTATGTTCCAACTGACCACTGAAGAACTGGCCGCTTTGACATCGCAAATTGCGATGTCAAACGCCGGTCGCGGTGGGCCAGCCAGTTTCAACGGGGCGCATGATCCGGCTCTCGCCTGCTTGACACTTCGTTACGGACTCTGGCAAACCGATGAACGATGAAACTGCCCAACGGAGACCGCGCCGATCTCGGCACGAAGATCGAGGACTATGTGCTGAATCCGTGGCATTGGGAGGGACGACACAAGGCTCGCGTTTTCGAATCGGTGCTTGGTATTTCCCTCGCCAACCAGGACTCCTTGCGGAACGCTATACTGTCCGCGGCGGCGAACTCGGATAAGGCCGAGTCACTTGGCGATAACGGTCATGGCGATATTTACGTCCTGAGATTCCCTTTGGTCACAGCGCGGAGTGCCGCGACGGTTTTAACGGCGTGGATCATCCGCCACGAGGAAGACTTTCCCCGGCTGATAACTTGCTATATATTGTAGACGATGAGTGATAAGCGAAATATGCACGATGTCGTTGCTTTGCTCGAAGACGTTCCGGCAAAACACTTCGAAAGTGCCAGGTCTTTGCTGCTGCACCGCGGCCAAATCGGTACGGTCGTGATGATTTACAACGACGGCACATGCGAGGTCGAGTTCGCTGACCGTGACGGTCGAGCGTACGCCATCTTGCCAATCCAGCCGGACCAACTAATGGTTCTTCACGACGCACCTGATTACGCCGCCGCGTAAACCGCTTCCCCTGACACTTTTCGCCTTCCGGTTTTCGCCTAAAAGACTTCTTGTCATTTCAACGTTATATTGCGTAGAATCCTCTGAAGTTCAGGGTTCCGATCGTCCACCATTCTGCGCTGATTCGTTATAAACGGAGATATCAAATGGCGAAGGCGAAGAAGGGCGCAAGCAAGTCCAAGAAGAAGCCCATCGAGCAGTACGATCACAAGGGGAAGAAGCGGGTTAACAATCCGCCGGTTGGTTTGGTCACGCCACAGACGGACAAGGAAAGCGGCAAGAAGACTTATGCTTACGATCCGCATCTCGACCCGCAGTTAGTTTGGGCGGGGAAGGCGGAGCGGACTTCGTTCGAAGTGCCGACGGTTTCGCTCCACGTTCACGAGCGCATCGACCCGCGCACGATCGTCGAAGCCGTGCGCAGGCGCAACGGTCAAGCCGACCAGCAGATGTCGCTGTTTCAGTCGCCGGAAGAAAATCCGCCACTGCGCGAAGCCATCGAGTTCTACAAACATCCGCACAACTGGTCGAATCGCTTGATCGCCGGCGATTCTCTGCTGGTGATGAATTCGCTGCTCGAAAAAGAAGGCATGGCTGGGCAGGTGCAGTTAATTTATTTCGATCCGCCATACGGCATCCGCTACGGGTCTAACTTTCAGCCCTTCGTAAACAAGCGCGATGTAAAAGACGGGAAAGACGAGGACCTCACCCAAGAGCCGGAAATGATTAAGGCGTTTCGAGATACCTGGGAGCTCGGGATTCATTCGTACCTCAGCTACATTCGCGATCGCTTACTTCTTGCAAGAGAGCTTCTCCACGACTCCGGTGTCGTTGTGCTTCAGATTGGCGACGAAAACCTTCACTTTGTTCGAGGAGTTCTCGATGAAGTTTTCGGGATGAAAAATTTTGGCGCACTTGTGACCTTTTCAAAGACCTCCAGCGCGTCGAGCGAATTATTAGCCGGAGTTAGTGATTATCTTTTGCTGTACGCCAAAGACGTCGATCGTCTTAAGTATCGCCAGCTTTACAAAGAAAAAGCTTTCGGAGGCGAAGGGGCTAGCGCCTATAATCGCGTGCAGCTCCCAGACGGAAGAAGGAGGAGCCTTACTTCTGCAGAAAAGGGAGACATCTCAATTCTTCCCACGGGGTCAAGAATATACCGACTCGACAATCTAACGAGTCAACGGCCTCCAGGTGATTTTCCCATTGAGTTGGATGGAAAAAAGTATCGGCCTAGACGCGGATATTGGAAAACCGGTGAACCAGGGATGGAAGCACTCAAGGCTCGTAAGCGGTTAGAAGCCACAGATACCGGAATCTACTATGTTCGGTACCTGGATGACTTTCCCGTATTTCCGGTTACAAATCTCTGGGACGACACGGGAATAGCTGGTTTTGCGTCAGACAAGAAATACGTAGTCGAGACCAGTACAAAAGTTATCGAACGTTGCCTGCTTATGACGACGGACCCTGGCGATTTGGTGTTGGATATTACCTGCGGCAGCGGTACCACGGCTTTCGTCGCTGAGGAATGGGGGCGCCGTTGGATTACATGCGATACCTCACGCGTTGCCATCACGCTAGCCAAACAGCGCCTTATGACTTCTGTTTTTGATTATTACGAGCTGGCGCACCCAATTGAAGGAGTCGGTAGCGGGTTGAAGTATAAAACCGTGCCCCACGTCACGCTAAAATCTATCGCCAACAATGAACCCGCTGAAAAAGAAGATCTTTATGATCAGCCGTTTATCGATAATTCACGAGGGAGGGTTACGGGACCGTTTACTGTCGAGGCAGTTCCTGCGCCGATGGTGAAACCACTGGTTGAGATCAAGTCCGATCAAGCCGCGGATGAGTCGGTTGCGCGGGCTGGTGAAACGTTGCGGCAAGCTGAATGGCGCAATGAGCTGCTCAAGTCCGGTATTCGCGGCAAAAAAGGGCAGTACATTCTCTTCTCGCGTGTCGAACCCTTGCCGGGGACGCGCTGGCTCCACGCGGAGGCTGAGACTAAGCCCAACGACAAGGGGCGCGGACAAAGTAAAGGACCCGGAAGGGCTCTACGGGAAGCCGCAGCGAGTCGTGATCTCGTTTGGTCCAGAGCACGCGCCGCTGGAACAGAAACAGGTGGAGCTGGCGATCGAGGAAGCGCAGACGCTGGTGCCGAAGCCGAAGATCATCGTCTTCGCCGCGTTTCAGTTCGATCCGGAAGCGGCCAAAGACATCGACGAGACCGATTGGCCCGGCGTAACGCTGCTCAAAGTGCAGATGAACGCCGATCTGTTGACCGAAGATCTAAAGAAGAAGCGGGTGAGCAACGAAAGCTTCTGGCTTATCGGCCAGCCGGATATCGTGCTCAAAAGAATCAAAGATGGCAACGAAAAGGGAAAATACCGCGTCGAAGTGATGGGCTTCGACTACTACAACACCAAAACCGGAACCATCGAGTCGGGCGGCAATGAAAAGATTGCCATGTGGTTGCTCGACACCGATTATGATGGCAGAAGCCTCTTTCCGCGCCAGGTGTTTTTTCCGATGGCCGGTGAAAACGACGGCTGGGCACGACTGGCGCGGAATCTAAAAGCCGAAATTGACGAAGAGCTGATTGAAGCGTATCGCGGCGCCGTGTCGCTGTCCTTCGAAGCCGGAACACACAAGCGTGTCGCAGTGAAGATCGTCGATGATCGGGGAATCGAAAGCTTGAGAATCATCGAGGTCGACTGATGGGCAAGACCACCATAGACCACCTGATTATCAACTCGCCCTACGAAGAACCGAAACATCACTGGAGTTATGAGCGCGAAAGCCGGACGTTCGATCTTAGCGAAGGCCGTCGGCCAGCCGGTTACGTCATCGCCTCACAAAGCTCGAAAACTTTCGACGACCCGGGAATATTTGTTGAAATTCCATTAGTCAATCAGATTCGCCCGCGCGTGAAGGCGTGGAGAGAGGCGGGCTATCCGGGCGTCACGGGAATCACCAAGCGGCTGCTTGAGCACTGGAACAATCCCGACGAGCGGCAGCATCAGTTTTTCTTCTGCCAGTTGGAGGCAATGGAATCGCTCATCTGGCTCGCCGAGGCACCGGCGTCCGAAAAAGTCGGCATCGACATTCCATCTGACGGTGGGTTGTTCACGCGGCTCTGTTCAAAGATGGCGACTGGTTCCGGCAAAACCACCGTCATGGCGATGCTGATCGCCTGGCAAGCTGTGAACAAGGCGACCTATCCGCAAGACGCGCGCTTCTCCAAGCATCTTTTCGTCGTCGCGCCCGGCCTCACTGTTAAAAGCCGGCTTCAAGTCTTGGAACCCGCTGGAAAAATCAACTTCTACGACGAATTCAATGTCGTGCCTGCAGCGCTTCTGGACAAGCTTCGGCAAGGCAAAGTTCTCGTCCGCAATTGGCACACGCTCAATTGGGAGTCGGAAGAGCGCATCGCCAAGAAGAAAACCGTCGACAAACGGGGCGCGAAGAGCGACGAGGCTTACGTCCGGGAAGTCTTGGGGGAGTTGGCTAACACGCACAACATCGTCGTCATCAACGACGAGGCACACCACGCCTGGCGCATACCAGCGGAGTCGAAAGTCAAAGGCGTAAAAAAAGAAGACATCGAGGAAGCGACCAAATGGGTCGGCGGGCTGGATCGCATCCAAAAGGCGCGCGGCATACTGACCTGTTACGACTTCTCGGCTACGCCTTTCGCTCCATCAGGCAAACAAAGTTCGGAAGAGGCGCTGTTCGATTGGATCGTCAGCGACTTCGGCCTTAACGACGCCATCGAGTCGGGATTGGTGAAAACCCCGCGCGTGGTCGTTCGCGACGACGGCGTCCCCGACGCCAAAACTTACAAGTCGAAGCTCTACCATATTTATGAACACGTCAAAGACGACTTGAACCGCCGAGCCCAAGATCAGGTGCCGCTGCCGGACTTGGTAAGTGTTGGTTATTATCTCCTCGGCAAAGACTGGCTTGAAGCAGCGAAGAGTTGGAAAGCGGGAGGGCTGCCCACGCCGCCGGTCATGATCACTGTGGCGAACCGGACGGAAACGGCGGCGCGGGTGAAATACGCCTTCGATCACAAGAAGATTTTGATAGACGAGCTCTGTATGCCAGAGCGAACTCTCCACATCGACTCTAAAGTTCTCGACATGGCGGAAGCGCAGGAAGAACCGATCTCCTTCAATGCCGGGGACGAAGATGCAGAAGAGGACGATAACGACGAGCCGGTCAGAAAACTTACTAAGAAGGAACTGGCTGAGCGGCTGCGCCAGCAAGTCGATACCATCGGACAGGCCGGTAAGCCGGGCGAGCAGATTCAAAAAGTCATCTCTGTCGGCATGCTCTCCGAAGGCTGGGATGCGCGGACCGTTACCCACATCATGGGACTGCGCGCCTTTTCCAGCCAGTTGCTTTGTGAACAAGTCGTCGGTCGCGGGCTCAGGCGCGTCTCGTACGAGTTCGATAAAGAAAAGGGAGTGTTCGAACCCGAGTACGTGAACATCTTCGGCGTACCATTCACTTTCTTGCCGCATGAGACACAGGACGGACCGCCGCCGCCGCCACCACCGCCGAAAACCAAGATTGAGCCGGTCAGTGAAAAGAGAGATTTTGAAATCAGTTGGCCGAACATCATCCGAATCGATCATGTGTATCGGCAGGAACTGAAGTTGGACTGGCATAAAGTAAAGCCGCTGGAGCTGGACGCGCTCAAAACGCCGACGTTGGCTGAAGTGGCTCCGATCGTCGAGGGCAAACCGGACGTGACCAAGCTATCTGAGATCGATCTTGAAGAGCTTGGCAAGAAATTCCGCTGGCAAAAGATCGCCTTCGAGACGGCAAGCGGTATCTTCGACCAAATGCAGCCGAGCTGGAAAGGCAGCAAAGAATATCTGCTGGCAAAACTCATCCGCGTGATGGAAGAGTTTGTTGCGTCCGGTAAGATTGAAATCACTCCGCCTCTTTTCAATCAGGACGACGTTCGACGCCGACTCGTCGTCACGCTGAATCTCGGCAAAGTTGTCCAACATATATGGGAGGCCATCATTACGGAGAATACCGAATCGCTAACGCCGATCTTCGACACGGAACGGCCAATCATTTCGACCGGCAATATGCGGACGTGGTACACCGGCAAACCGTGCGAATACACAAAATGCTCGCATGTTAACTTCTGCGTCTACGATAGCACGTGGGAGTCAGCCGATGCGTTCCAACTGGATCATAACGGCAACGTTGACGCATGGGCTAAGAACGATCATCTTGGCTTTGAAATCCTTTATGTCTACAAAGGCGTGGTGCACAAATACCGCCCTGACTTCCTCATTCGGCTAAACAGTGGCGCGTTCTTAATCCTTGAAACAAAAGGCCAGGACACCGATCAGGACAAAACCAAGCGCGCGTTCTTAGCTGAATGGAGTAAAGCGGTCAACGAGTACGGTGGGTTTGGAAAGTGGAGCTGGGCAGTTTCCAGAAAGCCCGGCGATGTCGTGGAGATCTTACAGGAGCCGGAAAGTGAAAGATCAAAGTCGGTGTGATGTCTCGGCTAAAGACCGAATAGGTTTCTTTCTTACCTAGATACTGGTTTTAAGTAATTGCGCCCGAACTTTCTCAAGGCTGCGCCGTCGAACTCAACCTGCATCCCACGGTAGCGCTGGAAGTCTGTCGAGAGCTTTGACAAACCGGTCAAGATTGAAAAGCTCCTGCTTTTTCAGCACGTCAAAGATCTCCGAGGTAACGACACACCCAATTAATCGCTTCGCCTCGGCTTCAGAGTGACCAGCTTCAAGGAGGCGCTTGAAGGTCTGCCCCGTCTGCGGCGGATCGTTATTGCGGATCTGGTTCTCTACCACTTCTATGATCGCGGCGCGCAAATGAGGATTGACTGCTTCTTTCTGCATTCTTCAATCTCCTTCTGTTCACAGCGCCGGCGCGTAGAGATTGTCCGGCAAGCCGCGGATGTAGTCGATCGTTTCCTTCAACGAAATTACGTCGGCGTACTTCATCGCCATGTCGAAAAGATTGATCTTGTGCGATGCCTGCCCTCGGTCGAAGACACATTCTTCGACCACGGAAACTTTCATGTTGTAGGAAAACGCATCGATCACGCTGGCGCGCACGCAGCCGCTGGTGGTCGTGCCCGTGACCAAGACGCTGTCGGCGTGAACCTCGTTGAGCATACTCATGAGCGGCGTGCCAAAAAATGCGCTGGGTTTCTGCTTGCGCACGACGATGTCTCCTGGCTGCGGCGCGATTTCAGAGACGATCTCATTGCCCTTATCCCAGGTTTCGCTCATATCTTCAGTGGACCGGCTATTTTTTGCTTGCCAGCGGCCGAAGGCGACGCTGTTGGATCGGTCGTCGTGGCCGGTGGTGTAAAACGTCGGCAGATGTTTTTTTCTCGCTTCGGTGAGCAATTCGCCAATGTGATGGACGCCCTGCCATCCTTCGGCCCCGCAGCTGTTGCGAAAGCGTTTGACCGATTCGAGAATCGGCTCCGCCTTGTCGCCGACAAAGTTGTAATTCACGTCAATGACAAGAATAGCCGGCCGTTGGCCGAAGCCCGCCCGCTTGCCGTATCCCGAGAGGGCAAATACTTCTTGGTCACGCGGCGTTAGTATGTCGTCCCAGATCGCCATTGAGCAGCTCCTTTAATTGTTGGTTTCAGTCGGATGTTCATAACAAACCGACTTTGATGTCAAGTCGCTTCAGCTGTGGTGGTTGACCGTGAAGCAAAGGATCTCCTATAAACAATGAAGCATCGTGGGTAAGAGGTCATCGCGCGAAGATGAAGAAAATCACAATTTGGCTGATGAGGGCTTTGATGTTCGTGACAGCGGCTGGCTGTGGCTTATCCGTGGCGGTTTGGACGGACGGTGAGGTGCCGTTCGTGCGGTCCACGACAGAGGTCATTGACCTCATGCTCGAGCTCGCGCGTGTGAAACCTGGCGACGTTGTTTACGACATCGGCAGTGGTGACGGCGCGATCATCATTCGGGCAGCAAAGAAATACGGCGTGAGAGGTGTCGGCATCGAAATCGATCAAGACTTGGTGCTCAAGGCGCGCAATAACGCTTTCAAAGAAAAGATCGAGCATCTCGTCGAATTCCGCGTTCAAGACGCCTTCGACGCCGACGTTTCACCGGCAACGGTGGTTACCCTCTACATGCTGCCGGAGTTCAATGCCAAGCTGCGACCCATTTTGGAAGGTCAGTTGAAGCCAGGCTCAAGGGTGGTTTCGCACGACTATCCGATTGAAGGATGGACCCCGGCTCGCGTGGAGCGAGTTCCCGGGAACCTGGTCCACGATCACTCGGTGCTGCTGTTTGAAATCCGCTGAACCCTCACCCTTTCCCTCTCCCACAGGAGACTGTGTCTTAATGTCATTCTGAGCCGAAAGGCGAAGAATCTCGTCTTCGTAACTGACTGAAAATGCGAGATGCTTCGCTCCGCTCAGCATGACACTTGAGGGATTTTTCGCATTGCGACACAGTCTCCAAGGGCGAGGGTAATCGTAGCGTTTAGCTGTACACATAAATGCATAACGCGAATCTTCACAAAACTAATTAGGACGTGGCAAGCGGTAAAACCGAGTTGGGTTTGATTCCAGAATCCTCATCTTCGCGGCTTCGCTGATATCAGTTCTTTCCTGCAACATTCGAGCCGCGAAACGTTCGCGGTCACCATGGGGCATGTCGGACGCAAACATAATCTGCCCGTCACCCACCAATTCCAAAACCTGGGGCAGCAATGCATCTTCGACTTCGGCGCTAAAGTAGAGATTTCCCTTCTTGACGTATTCCATCGGCGTGAGCTTTTGGATCGGCGCGGTGCGCGAAACGACATTGGCGAGATTTTTCGCCGAGTGCTGAAAGCGGTGATGCAAGCGCTCGAGAATAAAGTGAACCCATAGACAACCGGCCTCGAGATAGACGACGCGCAGGTTGGGAAATCGATCGAAAATACCGCCGCTCATCATCGACACCAATCCCATCAAAACAGGCATCGTAAATGGAATCACTCCCGAAGGATAAATGTGGGTATACAGATTGTTGATCGATGGACAAGACCAGCCAACATGCACGGCCAAAGGCAAATCCGAGTCCGAGACGGCTTCGTAAAAAGGCAGCAAGCTGGGATCGTCGAGCAGTCTGTCTCCCGCGGTGCCCAAGATCATCATCCCCACCGCGCCGAGTTTCTTGGCTTCTTTGACTTGTATTACCGATGCGGGAATGTCGTCGAGATTGACCACACCCACCCACTTGAGCCGTTCCTGACCGGAGAGAACATCGCCCAACCAACGGTTGTAGGCGTCGCACATGGCGGTGACGTAAGCGGGATTGCAGCTCAGCGGATAGGCAAGAAAGAGCGTCGAATAGAGGACCTGGAGCCAGATGCCTTCTTCGTCCATGATGTTTAGCCGGTCGCTCAAACTCGTCAGCTCCATGCTGCCCACGGTATCGGGCTTGCGCCGCGCGTGGCGCACCGGCTTGCCCTGATAGCTCACGGGCGTGCCGAGATTATTACAGCCGCGGCCCACCCGTCGTGGAAAGAGCTGCTCATCGATCATCCAATAGGCAAGCCCTTCTTCGTTGCCGGGAACAACCTGAGGACGCTGGTCGCGAAAAGCGGGAGCGAAATATTTGTCGCTAAACGTTACCGGATTCTCCTCGACGTGACCGTCGGCATCGATGACGCGCATGGGAAAGACCTCGCTAGTGAAATTTATTCATGACTTATAACGGCCGAACCGCTGGGTCAACGCAGAATGACCCTAGAACGCGGCGAAAGGTTTTCATAAACCCTCCTCGCTCGGTTTATCTGTAAAGCGTGTCGATGAATCCGCTGGACTGCATCCGGCGCACGAAGGAGTCATCAAAAAATTTCTTTGGGTCGGCGTCCTTCGCTTTTGGAATTCGCCCTGCGAGATCATCGAGCACCGACTTCATCGCTTCCATGGTCGTGAGCGGTATTTTAAGCATATATTTTTGCACGTCGATGTCGTACGACTCTGCGAGCGCCGCCTGATTGACCGTGCGTAAATACTTGCTCATGACTTTCAGGGCTAAATTCCTATCTCTTTTGGCGCGGGCGATGGCTTCGGTCTGCGCCATCATATAACGGCGCACGAGATCGGGATCATCGCGGATCAGTCGGCCGCGCGTGGTCATGCCCGTGAAAGCATATGGAATGCCCAGTGACGCGATGTCGAGTAGCACATGGTGACCAAGTTTCAGCGCCTGGGTGATCGCTGGGTAGGAAAGGATCCCGGCCTGAATGCGATTGGCTTGCAGGGCGCTGACCATGGATTCCATGCCGCCGACCTGGACGATGGCGACGTCCTTCTCGGGCACGAGCCCGAAGTGGCGGAGCGCGAGGCGCGCGCCGACATCAATCGATGTGCCAAAGCGCGTGATGCCTAAGGCTTTGCCCTTGAGCTGCTCCGGTTTGTCGACTTCCGGACGGGCCATCAAACTCTGCACGAGTGAATCTAGCGTTGTGCCAACGACCATGACATCGGCACCACCCAGTGCCGCGCTCGCGGTCGTGCCGCCGGAAATCTGCAAGAACTGCACTTCGCCGGCGATCAAGGCATTCATTCCCTCGACGCCGGTGGGCGTGGCGATGACTTCGACGTCTAAACCATGCTTGGTAAAAATACCGGCTTCGCGCGCGATCCAGGGCGGACACATCACCGAGGATAGTGACGTGAAGGCCATGCGGACTTTGCGCGGTCCCGATAATTCGGCTGCGTCGGCAGAGCTGGATGCCCGACCGACTAGGCTCAGAGCGAGAGCGAGATAGCAGGCGAGCTTACCAAGATTCAAGTCACTGCCATCCGTAAAACCGTTTGGCGTTTTCGCCCAGTATTCTCGATTTCGCTTGATCGGAGATGTCTTTGCGGCCGCGAATGGTCGAAACGACATGCGGGAAGATGCCGTCCCAGTGAGGATAGTCCGAGGCAAAGAGGATCTTGTCGTCGCCAATTCGTTCGATCACGTACGGAACCGTCTCTTCCTCTGGCTCCATGGCAAAGAACCAGTTGCCATGCTTTACATATTCACTAGGCTTTTTCTTACACAGCGGCGCTTCGACTTTGCCGCGCTTTTCCCACTCCTCGTCCATACGCTCCATCCAGTATGGGACCCAACCAGCGCCGCACTCCAGAAACGCGATGCGCAGCTTGGGGAATCGTTCGGCGACACCGCCATAGATGAGACCGGCAAATTGAATAAACGTTTCGACCGGCCGGCCGATGGTGTGCATGAAAATAAAACTATCGAAGCGGATTTCTCCGGCCGGCCCTTCGCGCCGGTTATGGACGCATAGCGGCACGTTGAGCTGTTCGAGCTCTTCGTACAATGGCCAGAAGTTCTGGGACCCCAGGTGTTCTTTCATGCCTTGTGTCGCCACGGCAATGGAAGACAGGCCAAGCTTGGTCACCGCCCGGTGGGCTTCTTCGACCGCCGCCGCCGGATTTTGCAGCGGTACTAAAGCGATGCCTTTGAGCCGAGGACTTTGTTTGCAAACGTCGGCAATAAAATCGTTGTAGGCTCGGGCATAGGCGACCGCGTAGTCGCGCTCTACCAGGCTATTCACGGCAAAGCTGCTGGTGGGAAACAGCACCGAAATGTCGATTCCTTCGGTGTCCATGTCTTTGAGCCGGGTGGCAAGATCATTATCTTCCATCCCTCCCAGCGAGCCGCCCATGTTGGTATCCATGCCGTCGGAAGGTAACAGACCTCCGGTTCGCTTTGAATAAGGTTCCGGCAAATATCTCCGCAGGTCGGCGACCTTTTCGACGATATGGCCGTCGGCATCGATCGTATTCATAGAAAGTCCTCCAGGCGAAAGATAGTCGTCAGTCGACGACTCAACGCCAGAGATTAGTCAGAGGACCGATCGGTGTCAATGGGAAGATCGCTGGGGTAGTGGGGTAATAGTGTGTTGCTGAAGCCAATCCGACTTCGCCTGCGCGATAGCTTTTATGATGTTTTCAAGGGTTTCGGGATACACCCTAGAGGCTAATAAAAAAAGTTTGTCGGCATCGTCCATATCGCATGCAATTTCCACTATGCGTTCGAAGTGATCGCCCTTCGGTCGGCGGATAATCAGGCCATTTTTGAGGATCGCGTATTCACGCGAGGATTGGTCGCACTTATCTACAAAGCCGTCATAAACTGGGAGTGGCATCTCGATGTTGACTGGCACAGTGGGCAGCGATTTATAAAAATCGGTCACAACTTTCAAGCCAAAGTGGAATTGTCAGAAAAGTGACAAAGAGACCGGAGAGTTAAGCCGCGCCCGTGATCAATTCTTTGATCGTCCATACGTGCTTGCTGATTCCCACCACCATCGCCGGTGTGGATTTCTCTAACGACATATGCGGCCTGCAAAAATTTACCCCACCACCATCGCTGGTACTGTTATGAAGAGCGGAGCAGTGAAGTATTCTGTATTCCGCCGACGAACTCTATCGGCGCCGGCCGGTGGTCGCCGGAGTCTCCGGTTGGTTCATGGCGAAGGCTTGCAAATCCTCTTCCTTGAGGTCGCGGGTTTTCTCCACTTCAGCCTCACGTGCGACCAATACGCGCACCTGTCCCTGGGCCATAGGCTTAGCGTACGTTTTAATCAGCCACACTTTGCCGGTGAAGCGATTCATCTTGTAAGCTGCGTCGACCGGACCGCTCGGCGGAGTGATCGTGTAAACGCCGCCGACAATGAAAGCGAGCAGGAGTGCAAACACCGCTCCGCCGCAGGTCCAAACGATTTTCTCTCTCACCGCCGGATTCATGTTCCATTCGGAGAGCTTCATATCAACACCTCTCGACTTTTCCAAAACAAAGGCTTGGACCATGAGCCGTCGCTTGTATGACAGAGACCCGCTCCGTGTGCCGAATTTCGCTGGTCCGAACGTGATTTTCGTCGTGGCGATCGACGGCTCATGGTCCTGCTCTCTTACGTCAAATAGGTTTCTTTATGCGCCTCGACAAGCGCTCTCTAATATTCACCGCGTTGGCGCTGCAGCCGCTGAATCTCCTGGCGGTTGCGATCGATCTCGTACTGGTTACGATTGATCTGCTGCTGTTGCTGATAGTTGGTGTTCTGTTGGCCTTGCAATTGGTCACCGACCAGCGCACCGGCGCCCAATCCGAGAGCGCCGCCGACCGCCGCTCCGGCACCCGGATGACCGACCGCCGCGCCGACGAGGCCACCAGCCGCCGCGCCGCCGAGCGCACCAATTCCGGCACCCTTTTCGCGCGTGGTTAGGGGCCCACCGGCACAGCCGGTAAGCAAAAGTGCTCCAGCAAGAACCGTAATGCCTGTGCTCTTGAGAATTCTCTTGTGACTAAACATTGGTGTCCTCCTCCTTCTTCCGGTTAGAACTTGTTCGCCTTACCCTTTGCCTTTGGTTTGCCATTAGTCTGATTGGTGTCGCTCGACGCGCTGCCCTTTTCTTGTTGCTTATGCCGCTCTTCAGCGCGCACCCAACCCCTTTCGGGATCGGCGGACCATTGGGCGTTAGTGTTCGCCGCACCTTTAGTGCTCATGTGCTCGGCTGCTTTTCCGCCGCGCTGGTTGGCGCTGTTTTTGCCGGGTCCGGCGGCGATAGCCGCGCTGGTCTCGAGTAGCGCCGACAGAACTATCGCAGCAATGACGTATTTGGTTAGTTTCATGATCGCACTTTCTAGGTGTCCGAAACTTCTCCTACGGTTTCTGGGGATCTGCTCGTACCGCGCCGCCAAAGGTCTGGAGCGGTTTTAGCTCGACCTTCGAGATGTTCTCGCTCAGGTGACGAGCCATCTCGGTAAGAATCGCCATGATCACAACAAAGTTGGGTGACTTCATCAACATTTTCTCCTTCGGCTTTCGCGCGGTTTTCTTCATGTTAACTACCCGCTTGCTGCCCAACGTCAAACGCAACTGCGATGCCAATAAAAAAATCAAGCGATTTTAGCGGCTTATGAAGAAATGGAGCGCTTCCTCGGTGGGTAAAAAACTCTGGCCATGGGGAGAAATTACCGACGGTGGTCGATAAATCGAGCGAATGCAGAATCGCTCACGGATTTACTCTGTTGAAGGAATTTATCTGTTGAAGAGAAATGAGTGCCGCGACTTGAAGCGAGTACCAGTTGAAAAGTTCTATCTGGCAGCACGCAGAGCTTGAATGCGCTCTGATGTCGCTGGGTGAGTGGATAGAATTCCGCCACCGTTGTTACCGTTGCGGCGCATGAGCCACGCCAGAGTATCCACCATGGTATCGCGGGAATAACCGGCGCGCTGCAGCAACGTAACCGCGTGACGATCGGCTTCTAACTCAAGCGGGCGCGTATAACTGGCGCTTATCAGCGTGCCGGCGATCGGCGTGACCGCGCTGCTGCCGGGAAACAACTGCTCTAAGAGCGCAACTCCCAACCCTACGCCGACGCCGACAACTTGAGCCCTGGCAGGATGGCCGAGGTCTTCATGGGCGATTTCATGGGCTAAGACCCCACGCAACTGATCATCGGTGGCCTGATTTAATAGGCCGGTAGTCACGTAATACTGTCCATTGCCGGCGCTCGCAGCATTGAGCGCCGGATTATCAACGATGGACAAACGAATTTGTTCCAACGGTACACGATGATTCGTCACGCGCAGCAGGGGTACCATGATATAGCGCAGTCGGTCCACCTGCTGCTCCGTTATCGTCGCATTGTCATGTTGTCCCGTGCGGCTTTTGCGGAACGCATGAGCATCTGAAATTACCGCGACAAAGATCACGACAATCAGTGTTCCGACGCATTTGCACCAACGTCTCATTGCTAAATTCACTCTGCAGCGACCGGCGATCTCCAACGCCAGATTTTGCCTCTGAAAAACGCAATCGTTGTGCCACGGGCCAAGATTCGACAATATGCGGGGTTGTGTCCCGCGGAGAGAAGAAATGACGGAAAAAAATGTAAAGCGCTAGGGAAAAATTACTCTTTGGAATAGAGCGCGAGTTTGGCGTTCAATGTTTTCGGGGTGATGCCTAAGAGTTGGGCCGCTTGCGTCTTGTTCCCGCCTGTTGCGTTCAGAGCGCGTTCGATTGCCTGCCGTTCGGCTTCGGCAAGCGACAGCGGCGCGAGATCGGATTGTTCTTCCACGAGCGTCGTAAGACAGTACTGCTGAAAGTCTTTGGCAGCGAGATTTGGGCCTGTAGGCAAAACCGTAAGCCGCTCCATGGCATTGCGCAGCTCACGGACATTGCCCGGCCAGTCTTGCGCCATCAGAGTCGATGCAAAGTCGGCGGCCCAGGGTAAGACCTCGCGCTGATATTTCGCCGCGAACGACTCTAGAAAATACCGAGCCAAAAGCGTGATATCCTCACCACGTTCGCGTAACGGCGGAAGCTCGAGATGAAACACGTTCAACCGATAAAAAAGATCTTGACGCAGTTTGCCATCTTTCACCGCCGCTAGGGGCTGCCGATTGGTAGCGGCAACGACTCGGACGGAAACCGCAATATTCTTGTTGCCACCGATGCGACGAATCTGTCCTTCTTCCAACACGCGCAAGAACTTTGGCTGAATTTCCAGCGCCATTTCAGTGATCTCGTCGAGCAGGAGCGTGCCGCCGTCGGCCTGCTCGAAACAGCCAAGGTGGCGCTCGATGGCGCTGGTGAAAGCGCCTTTTTCATGACCAAACAGTTCGCTTTCCATCAAAGTCGGCGAAATCGTCGCGCAATTGAGGGCGAGAAAATTTCCCTCGCGCCGCGGTGAGAGATCGTGCAGGGTTTGTGCGACCAGTTCTTTGCCGGTGCCGCTTTCTCCGCTGACGAGCACTGCGGCGTCGGTTGCGGCGATCTGGCCGATTTGTTGGTAGAGCCGCCGCATCGGCGCTGATTTACCAATGAGGGCGCCGTAGGACCCCAGAGGCGATTCCAAGCGTTGGCGGAGCGCGCCCGCTTCGCGCGCGAGCACGACCTGCTTCAGCGCCTTCTCAAGCACGTCGCGCAGCCGCTGCGGTTCAAGTGGTTTGGGCAAGTAGTCGTAGGCGCCGAGCTTAATCGCTTGGACGGCGGTATCGATGGTGGCTTGACCGGTGACAAAGATGATCGCGATTTGGCGCACGCGATCGCCGAGCGCGGTGACGAATTCTAATCCGTTCATGCCCGGCATCATCAAGTCCGTGACGATCGCGTGTGGCAGTTCCTGCTCGCAAGTTTCAAGAGCGGTGTTACCGTCGGAAGCTGCACAAGCTTTATAGCCCCAGCTTTCCAACAAGGTCGTTAGACCTTCACGGGTGGCCGCATCGTCATCGACGACGAGCACCGTTTGACGAGGCCGAGCCATCTAGTGAGCGACCTCCATTGGTAGTGTCACTCGAAACGTCGCGCCGCGGCCGTTACCATTACGGTCGTGGTAAACCAAGGCGCCGCCGTGGGATTCGACGATTAATTGGCTTAGCGGCAGACCGATACCGCTGCCGCCGACCTTGGTGGTCTTGCCGAATTCGAACATTTCCGCACGTCGGTCCGGCGGCACACCGGGACCGGCGTCACTGATTTCGACGATCAATTCGTTGCCGTTTTTGTTGGCGGTCACGTGGATCTCGCCACCGTCAGGTTGAGCTTCCATGGCGTTACGCAGGAGATTATCGAAGGTTTGTCGCAGACGCGTCGCATCTCCCTGAATTTGCCAGGGCCCGGGAGCAAGCTCCTTTGTTAGGCGTATCTTTTTCGCCGCACAAGCCGAACCTGCCGCTTCCAAAGTCGTGCCCAACACTTCGGCGACGTCGATCGGTTTGCGTTCCATGGTCACCGGCGCCGAGTAGTCAGTAAAATCGCGCACCAGCTGATCGACCTGACGGATGCTCGAATCCAAAGCGGAAAGAGATCGTTCCGATTGGCTGTTGGCATCATCGTTAGCGCTGACGTTGTTGCGCAGCACTTCTAAATGAATCGCCAACGCGTTGAGGGGCGTTTTTACTTCGTGGGCGAGCGTGCGCGCGGCAATGGCCAGCCGCTGCACCGGTGCGGGAGCGCCGACACTCTTACGTTGCTTCATCACCAACCGGTCAATCAAGTCCAAGCTGGCACCGACTTCGTCGTGGCTAGCATATTGAGGCCGGACCGCATAGGTTCCCGCTTCAGCTTGGCGCAACGTGTCGCTGATCAAACGAAAGCGCCGGGTGTAAAGCGCGGTGGTCAAAAACGCGCTTACGAGAGCGACGCCGCCGCCAAGAACAAAGAGGAGAATGAATTGGCGCCATAAGCCCGACAGCAGTCCCGTCCAGTCGGAGGGATTAATCCACAGTCTTAATCCCCCTGGACTGCGCACTCCGGCCGGCATTTGCAGTGGCACCCAGACATCGTAGTAATTAATATTACCCTGACGCTTGGCGTTGATAATCGTCTCGCCGCGCCCGAGCTTTTCCAGCAGAGAGTCGGCTATGGGCGGTCTTTGCTTGTCGCCGTCGACAGAGCTGTAAAGCAGACGGCCTTCGGCATTGACGACCCACATCGCTTCGATGCTGGCACTACGGTCGACAAACGCCTGCATGAGTCCTTGCACTTCCGCGCGACGCGATGGTGTGTAGCGCTTGGGTCCGGATGATGGAGTCCCGGCGGACTTACCAGGTAAAAGATTGCCAAGAAAGCCCCAAAAGGAAGATGTGCTTCTTTGGCCTTGCGGCGTTTCGAGCACGATCGATCGCTCCCGCAGGCTGTCGGCTAGCGCGATCTCCACTTGGCGTGCCATCAGGAGAGCTGTTTGGAGCGTCGCTTCGGTCGTGAGCCGCTGGGCTATCAGCCAAATACCGATCCCCAAAATGCCGAAGATCACTACGACGGTAGCGCAGAAAACGGCCACTTGTTGTTGGCGCAGGCTCATGCGACCCCTAGGATAACAGATCGGCCGAATCCCGCAAAGTTAGGATTTTATATCACAAAATAGCTGACTTGCGGTGCCCGAACCTTTGTTGCATAGTATTTTAGATGTTAGTCGACGCTTACAAACGGCCGATCCAGGATCTGCGAATATCGGTGACGGACCGGTGCAACTTCCGCTGCACCTATTGCATGCCGCTGGATGAGTACGAGTGGATCGATAAGAAGGAAATCTTAACCTTCGAAGAAATCACGCGCTTGGCGCGGCTGTTTATTCAATTCGGCGTTGAGAAAATTCGTCTTACTGGGGGTGAACCGCTGGTGCGCCAGGACTTGGCGGTCTTGGTGAAAAAACTTTCGGCACTCGACGGTTTAGAAGATCTTTGCCTCACGACCAATGGCGCGCTTCTTGCCGAGAAAATTGAATCCCTTTCACAGGCAGGCCTGCGCCGCGTCAACATCAGTATCGACACTTTGGACGCGAAGAAGTTCAAGCGCATGACCAAGCGCGGCGATCTGAATAAAGTTCTCGAAGGAATTTTTGCGGCAAAGAAAGCCGGCCTTGCGCCGATCAAGCTCAACGCGGTGATCGAACGGGGCGTCAACGACGACGACATCCTGCCGCTCGTGGAGTTCTCCCGGGAGCATGGGTTTGCCATGCGTTTCATCGAATATATGGACGTTGGCAACTCGAACAATTGGACGTCGGCGAAGCTGGTCTCAAAGAAAGAGATAATTGAAAAAATTGGCGAGCGTTACCCGCTCAAAGAAGTGGGCCGGGACGGGGGGAGCGCGCCGTCGGTCGATTACGAATTTGTCGATGGGCGAGGCGACATCGGCGTGATCGCTTCTGTGACAGAGCCCTTTTGTTCGAGCTGTACGAGACTTCGACTGACGGCGGACGGTAAGATTGTCACTTGCTTATTTTCCCAGGTCGGACATGACATCAAGTCCCGCTTGCGCGGCGGCGCTTCCGACGAAGAGATTTCGGAATTCATCGGCAATACCTGGCGCGGCCGAACGGATCGCTATTCGGCGGAACGGCTCGAGGCGCTCAAAGCGTCGAACTACGACCCCAAGAGCCATAAAAAAATCGAAATGATTTCCCTCGGCGGATAATCGGCATCTACCAGCGACTAATCTTTCGGCAGTAGTCCGCGCCGCTCTAAGTCTGCGCGCTCCTGCGGGGTCAAGCGCTCCAGGGCAACGTAACCGCGGTTTTCGTACACGCGAGCGCAACTATCGGCGAAGCTTTCGGTGAAAAGTGGTCCGAACCCGAAACTTGAACCGCTACACTCGGCGGTAGCGCCGGTCTGCGGCTGAATCATTTTTACGGTTTGACTCGTACAGGCAGATAACGCGAGCGAAAAACCTGCGAAGATAATCCGCTGGGTGTAAAAGCGCGATTTTCGAGTTTTCATTTGCCTCGGCCTCCTAGTCAAAGCGATCGTCGACGGTCGTACGCACCTATTTAATATCATTTAATACCACTTAGACGCACGAGTTTGAACTTCGGTAACGCGATCGTAGGGATTGCTTGGCGTTACCGATTGGGAAAGCTAGAGCTCAAAAAAGATTATTTGGAGGACGGAGATGCTGCTCAAAGATAAAATCGCGCTGGTTACCGGCTCGACGCACAATATCGGATTGGCAATCGCTCGCGCCTTCGCGCGGGAAGGCGCCAAGGTGATCGTGCACTCGCGCCACGAGGAAGACGCAAAGAAAATCGCCCAAGAATTAAACGGCGACTACTTTGCCGCGGACGTTGCCGACGCGGAACAAATTGCCGTGCTCTTCAATCACATCAAAACCAAACATGGCCGGCTCGATATTCTCGTCAATAGCGTGGCGCAATCGTCAAGCGCCGGCATTCTTGAGGCCACCCTCGATGAATGGAACCGAACTATGACGATCAATCTGACCGGTTACTTTCTTTGCATCCAGCACGCCGGTAAGATGATGAAAGCGCAAGGCAGCGGCGCCATCATCAACATCTCCGCCGGTTCCGGTGAAAGATCGAGCCCGGGCGGCGCAGCCTATTCCGTATCGAAAGGCGCGATCAATTCTCTTACGCATCAGGCCGCGGCGGATCTGGCGCCAACCATTCGCGTCAATGGTTTGATCTCCGGACTTGTCGGTACGCCCATCGGTCGAAATGACATGGGTAACCGCAAGCCAGAGTATGACATCATCCCTTTACGCCGGATTGGCCAGCCGGAAGAGGTCGCCGAAGCTGCGGTATTCCTCGCCTCCGACAAAGCGAGCTACATCACCAATACGATTATACCGGTTGACGGTGGACGCTTGAACTCGATGAGCAGCGGCAGCTCTCGATGATCAGCGCAGTGCGCTAGCTCTGAGCGCCGCGCTGGCGTCCTGATAGAATCAATGAAAACGCCGTTCGTGCGCAGGTTTTTGTTATCGATCCTAGACTCAGCGGCTGTCGTTGGATTGTTGTTCGATGTCCCGTATTCTCTGCCAGTTATGACGAATTGCGATCGGCGGCGGTAACGAAATGCCAAGCAATCGATCCTGCGGAGTATCAGAGCGGTCTCTTTTTCAATCCAGATGGTTATCGCTCGTACTACGTTCGGTCCGAGTGTTTTCAAAAAACCGCGGTTCAGTTTCGCGACGAAGCTCTGTGTGCCGAAGTGAGACAACGGTTCTCGCTGTTGTCATCTAGTTGGGGATACTCAAGAGCCCGTTGCCGTGAACTTGTCGGACAAGGCGCCGCCACGGATCGAACGACGCTGGAAGAGATCAAGCGGCTTTACATCAAAGGAGCCGTCACACTGCGTAACTTTCGCGTCGAAAGGAACGGCAACGGTCGCGACTTCGATATCATTCCCTTCTTCGCTGGCGGTTACGCGCATGGCTACGTTCTGCGCTTTGAGATTGTTCAACCGGATACCCGCAAAGAAACTGCGCTGCTACATTCCTCCGGCTATTATGTGGACGACAATAGCAACCTACGAGTCTTTCTTAGGCAGGACGAGATTCGCAAGCGCTTTCCTGATTTTGCGCTCGACCGTCCCTACACAGTCCGCGCGACATTAATTCTCGACGTCGGCAATGGCGACCAATCAGGTCATTGGAGCGATGCTTTCATCGAGCGCGTCTTTCCGATCCGAGAGCGCTCGCAATCAGTCACGAGAGAAATCCGTTTCTGAATTCATTCAATCGAAGCGATTCGTACAATCAACTAGGCGAAGCCGCAGCCGATGATTTTAGCAAATCCGTGAATTTCGCGAGCTGGTTTTGTTCGAGATCGGAAACAACCCAAAAATTCGTCCCGGAACTCGCCCAGCGAATTACATGGTAACCTTGTAGCGTTTTGATTGGACCGCCGGTCTGTGCGCTATTGTCTGCAGGCCAGACAAAAACGTTGATGACGTGCTTGTCGCGCTGGTAGACCAAAGCGGCAACCGCTCGATTGTTTAAGTAATCGAGGCGGCCTCCAACCAATGGGAACCCCTGCTTTGCCAAGTCACTGACCGGCGGTGAAAAATCCAGTTTGCCATTGAACCAAGGCTTGACCGTATGTTCATCCGTCGAGCGAACGTCGGCCAAATGATTGACCATCAGCGAACGAATATGGCTGGCGACGACGTCCTGAGTTAAGAGTTCGTCCGAAGACGGACCAGCGAAAAATGGAACGAGCATCAAGACGACGAGCGCCGCCGCGGCCATAGGCGCCGCAACTCTAAGCCACGACCAGGACAGCCAACGCGTCGGCGCTTCGGCTTTGGCAGCTTGACGCACGGAGCGCTGAATACGCTTCTGGAGATCTGCCGGCGCTTTGAAATAGAAAGAGTCTGTTTTGAGGCCTGAGCGAATAACTTGGCGGTCACCGTAGCTCTGGGAGCAATGAGCGCACCCGTGAAGATGATCTTCGATCTCCAAGTTACGCACCGGATCGAGCTCCCCATCTAGGTAGCCGTCGAGCAAAGTTTGTGCGTTTGTGCAATCCATCTTACGGCTTCTCCTTTAGCCGAGAGCACAGAATCCGCTTTAATCGAGCGCGAGCGCGTGCCAGACGTGACATGACCGTACCTAAGGGAACGGTGATTACGTCGGCAATTTGCTTGTAAGACAATTCTTCCAGATCACGCAATACTATGACTTCGCGAAACTCAGCCGGTAGTTGCTCCAAAGATTCTTTGAGCATCTCCAAGTCACCGCTCTTGAGTGCCAATGCCGAGGGATTCAAGGCATCTTCGTCGATCGTATGTATCTCCTCATCGAAGGAGGTCATAGCCTGACCGCGACGGTTTTGCTCCAGCCATGTGTAGCAGGTGTTGCGCACGATGGTGAGCAGCCACGCGCGAGCGTCGACGCCGTGAAAGCCGTCAAAGAATTTAAACGCGCGCAGGCAGGCCTCTTGCACCATATCTTGTGCATCATGCTCATTGCGTGTCAGCCAGCGGGCCAGGTTATACGCGGCATCTAGGTGCGGCAATATAGCCTGTTCAAAACGCACCAGTTGATCTTTTCCTCCCAACGTTAAGACCGCTCCTCCAACCATTTGATTCTCGGAATCCAACAACAACCCAAACGGTTTATTGCTGCGGGATTGATCGGCGCAAAGTCTATTTGGCTGCGAGCGGTGAGTCAATGAAGCCGGTTTCTTAGGAATAAAAACCTGAGACATTCGTTCCTTCAGGTGGAAAGGTAGTGGGTTGAAGGCGGTCTTGCTGTTCACACAATTGATGACTGTTTTTCAGCCTGAAAAATTCCCAGGAGACAAAATAAAAAAACATTTTCCTGCGGGGAATTTTTTAAGTTGATTTTAGTCTACTGGGGCAAAGGCCGATGATCGGCCGGAAAGGACGGAAAAACAATGAAGACTATGAAATCAGTTTTATCGGTTCTTGTTCTGGCCGGAGCCATGGGTTCGAGCATAGCGTCGGCGGCGGGCGCCGATGGGGTGATCCTCAAAGATGCTTCGACCGAGGGGAGCTACTGTCACATGAAATTCCCGGCGATTGATGAAAGAACTTTGGGCTCGAAACGTCCGGTTCTCAAGGATCCTAGCTTGGGTGACATCATCGACTTCTACGGATCATGCAATCACGATCCGCTGGGCAAGGATGAAATCCACGCGCAGCATTACCGCATGGCTCTGAAGATCGATGCCAATCATCGAAGCGCGCACGAATATCTCGGCGAGCTTTACCTCGACATGAATCAGCCTGCCAACGCCGAGAAACAACTCCAGGTGCTGAGAAGGACTTGTCCCTTGATTGGCAAATGCGCGGAGTACGACGACCTGAAGGCAGCGATCGAGAAGTACAAAACGCAGTAGTTCTCGTTTGCTAGCAGACTCTAAGGCGAGCCCAGACTATGTGGTTAAACCCTAGACCTTGCAAATATTCTCAAACGCAAAAATCCACGTGATCCTATTGTAAAATCCATCTCTTACTTCTTGAGACTTCTGAAAAATTCCACGCCGACTGGATTTTAAAGAGTTGTTTTCTTGAGGGGAATTTGTTCCGGTGCGCCCTTGTCAAACATAGCAGAGGCCGTTATTTGGCCCGGAAAGACGTGAAGAGAGTTAAGATCGCAACATCGTTTTTGGCAACCTGTAGTCGGTAGTCTCAACGGGGGTGCAGCTGTCTAGCTGCCCAAAGTTACGATCAACGTGCGTGCAAAAAATACCACAGTAACTGGGCTGGATCGACCGGCTATTTCAACGAATAAACGGTGTGGAACCGCATAAAGGGAGGGTGAGCCCTTTCTCAAGGTGTTTTGCTTTGTTGACCGAGTGAAGATCTTCCATGAAAAGAAACGAGGGAAGAGGAGGTCTACTGTGCTGTTCGTGAATCCAACATGGTTTTTGCCTGCGGTAGTGCCGGTGGAGATGCCGATAGGGCTCAACCACTTAGACTCGGATTTATGTTGGTGCGATCCGATAATTGAGGTCGATGAGAACGGGCAGGAGGTCGTGCTTCATAGGCACGTAACGTGGAACTGAACCTTGATCGGACTGAAAGAGATAAGTCATGCAATCCCCAAAATAGAATCTATTTGATCATGTTGGGGCATTCGCTCAGTTGTGTCAGCTCTGTTTGAAAGGCGGAAAGGCGACATACCGCGCCTCTACCGATGCAACGGAAAGGCAAGTATGTAGTGCGTGCGCCGACGAAGCCCGCAGGCTGAGAATCACTGTTGAAACGCTGGCGCCAACCTCATCAGAACAGATCGCAGAAAAAACGGACACGCATCGGGCGCGTGTAGCAGCGTCTAGCGCACTGTAACGGTAACTCTGACAGCGCCGTGCTAGTTCGATCCTTCCGTTTCGCTACCCACTTAGTGTAATACGCAACGGCACTCCCAAGACCGCTCCGATGAGTCTCCTCTCAGGCTTTAAACGAAGTTTTTCGGTGTAGGTTTCAAGCTGCTCAGCTGGATGAAGCCATTCTTTTTTTCTGCTGAGGCTGTCTCATCTTCATACCGTTGATGCATGGTTTTTTTCTTCCGGAAAAATTCCGCGGAGAGCGTTTTTATAAAGGATTTTCTGCCGGGGAATTTTTTCTGCTGCGATCTTGTCATACAGAGCAGAGGCCACGAGTTGGCCGGAAAGGAGGTGACAAAGATGAATAACATAAAGTTAGTTGTTTCGGTTCTGTTTTTGGGAGGAGCGATCGGGTTGGGGGTAACATCGGCGCGTGCTCAAGGCGTGATCTCCCAAGACGTTATGACCGAGGGTAGTTACTGCCACACGAAGTTCGAGGCTATTCGTGAAGAAACTTTGGCTTCGTCCCTACCGGTCCTTAAAGATGTCGATGACATTGTCGATTTTTATGGTTCCTGTGACCATGATCCTCTGGGCAAAGATGAGATTCAGACCCAGAAGATCGAGTTACAACATAGGTTTGCCGCGGATTACGAGGATTGAAGATTTTGTGATCAAGCTCCGGGGGGGACAGGTAGTAAACCTTTTCCCCCTGGTGGGTGGCGAACCGCGTCAAGCGGCGGTGTGCGAGGCGAGATTAGGTTTAGGGGAATAACCTTAGATTGAAATAATCATAGGGATAAAAAGGAGGACGAGTGATGAAGGTTACAAGTATTATCATATTAGCAGGATTTCTAGGTCTGGCGCAGGGGTCTATAGCCTTTGCGAAGGATGCGGCATCAGTCAAGATTCTCTCACCGGCCAACAACACGCAGTTAGATGCCGGGGAAGAGTACCCGCTCAACTACGAAGTGACCCCTGGACCCGGAGGGGATCACTTCCATGTTTGGGTGGATAAGGATAGAGGGCCAGGAGTCCACGACTCTAAGGGTACCTACACCTTACCCAAGCTGAGTGCGGGGCAGCATGTGATCACCATCAAGGTCGTCGACAAGGGCCATGTGCCCACCGGTCCACAACAGTCCATTAATGTAACTGCAAAGTGAGAGTCATCAGATGGAAAATTTCATCTATACCTTGGTGCAGTTAGTGCACAACTTCGGGGCTGTCGCAGTGGCCGGCAGCCCCGTTGTCGCTTTATGGTTCGGACGTGAAAACAAGATAGCCCTGCAAAAGCTCACCTGGCTGATGGCACTGGGATGGATGGCACAAGGAGCGAGTGGAATCGGTTTTGCGATCACAAGCTACACGATGAAAGGCGCGCTCCCGGAGGTTGAAGGCGTCGCACTGACGGCGCTGGTATTAAAGGTAGGCTGCACTCTTATAGGAATGGTTCTAGCAGGATTCTACCTGATGAAAGGTTCACACTGGTCCGCACTTAATCAGCTTAAAATGTGGAAGCTGATGGTGATTATGGCTCTAACCGCGCTCAGTGCCGCCGCTTTCCTTAGATGGTATTTGTAACAAGAGAAAAGGTGATTGAGCCCGCAATTTCCTCTACGTAGATTTTTCTTTCAGATAAGGCCACGGAGTCGGCGCTTTTTGCCGTGCGGTAACACAAGCTTCACGCCACAACTTCTTGCCAACGTCCCGCGGTAGTCTGAACGGAATCGCGAGCGCCAACAAGCGACGGGCCACCAAGTCGCTTGCGTTTGCTTTTCCTGATACCAATACCGGCGTGACTGAGCGCTTACCGCTATCTCGTGATGGATGGTTACTCTTCGCCACCTGCGCGGTCCGTTCTTTCGCTTACGGATTTCTCTCCGTCATTCTCGGGCTGTACCTTGATGCCGTCGGGTTGGGCCCCGCGGCGATCGGTTGGATTTTCACTGCCGCGCTGGCCGGCGGAGCGGTGATGACAATCATCATCACCGGTGTGGCCGACCGCCTCGGTCGCAGAGCGCTGTTGATCGCCGGTGCGGCGCTGATGGCGCTCGCGGGATGGATATTTGCGGTCAGTGATAACCCGATATTTCTTGCCATCGCGGCCATCTTTGGCACGATCAGCCCTTCGGGAAAAGAAGTCGGCCCGTTTCTTTCGATCGAACAGGCCATTCTCCCGGGGACGACCAGCGACCGGCACCGAACCGTGGTCTTCTCTGTTTACAATCTTGTCGGCTCGTTTGCCGGCGCCATTGGCGCGCTGGTCGTAGGCCTGCCGGCACTTTTCTCATTCACAACGATATCGGGTTACCGGCTCCTGGTTTGGTGTTACGTCGGCTCGGCGATCGTCCTCGGGTTATCGTTCGCGCTGCTCTCGCCCAGCGTCGAAGCCGACAGAATAACCGCATCTTCAAACCGCAAGGTCGGTTTACAGAAATCTCGCGCCATGGTGGCAAAATTAGCCGGGCTGTTCGCCCTCGATGCGTTTGCCGGCGGATTCATCGTACAAAGCATCGTTGCCTACTGGTTTTATCTTCGATTCAAAACCAATTTGAGCGCCTTGGGTGGGATCTTCTTTGGCACCAATCTTCTCGCCGCCGTGTCGTTTCTCGCCGCGCCGGCGATTGCTCGCCGTTTCGGGCTCCTCAATACCATGGTGTTTACGCATCTGCCGTCGAATTTCTTGATTCTCCTTGTACCGCTGATGCCAGACGCGGAATTGGCCGTTGCGGTTTTACTGATTCGCCACTTGCTTTCACAAATGGATGTGCCAACGCGCCAGTCGTATACGATGGCGGTCGTCGAGCCAGAGGAGCGCGCCGCTTCCGCGGGAATTCTCTCCGTCGCGCGCAACACGGGTGCTGCGATCGCGCCGCTATTTACGGGAGCGATTCTGACGAGTCCGTCGTTGGGATTGCCGTTTCTTCTAGCCGGAGGATTGAAGATTGTCTACGATCTTTGGATCTTCGCGGTGTTTCGAAACGTGAAGCCGCCGGAGGAGAAAACGTAAGCAGGTTGCGTAATAACTTAACCGCAGCTTTAAGTTGAAGCAGTGCGCCGATGGCACTGCCCGCGCTGGGTGCGCCACAACAAAATTTCAGATAGCCACAACGGTTACTTACATTGCCTTTCGATAAGGCTCGACGATCCAGGTTGGCAGCGAGCGCGTGCTTTCTTACGCATATCTCATCAGCGCCATGAAACCGAAATCCATGTGGAGCTGCATGTGGCAGTGAAACAGCGTGAGCCCTGGATCATCCGCAACAAAATCGATTTCCGCACTCTGGCGGCGTGGAATGTTGACCGTATCCTTGCGGATTCCTGAAGTCATTTTTCCTCCGATGCGCGTCAACTCAAACGTATGGCGGTGAAGGTGAATGGGATGATCGTCGCCGCTTCTGTTTTCCATGACCATTCGGTAGCGTTGCCCCGCTTTTACCATCAGCGGATCGACATTCGGCCAGGACTTGCCGTTGATCGTCCAACGATTGAAGCCGCCGTGACCGCCGGGGATTTTTTCAAAGACAAGATTGAAGCGGTAGTCAGGTTCGGGAATGACTGTGGTGGTGCCAAAGACGGCGTAATCCCAAGCGTCCTCTAGTCGACCATTTCTCATCGTCGTTTCTTATTGACTCCAACGGCTATGCCACACGATAGAATCAAGACACCGGCTAAGTTCCTAGCGTTCCACAGGGGTATCTGGTTGCCTGGACCACTGACCAAAAGAGCCGGCGTAGGTCCTGGCATTCTGGAATCCCAATATCTTCAATACAATCGTCGCGAGCGCCGCTCGCGCACCGCCCTGTCAATAAGTGCTTATTTCGCAGTCGGGAGTGATTCCCTTTGACTCAAGTAGGCCTCGTAACTCTCCAGCTGGCTTCAGTGTTTTAGTGTCTGTATCAAAAAGGTCAATCCACTCCAGATGGATCGCGCCCGGGATGCGCCCCAATCGGGGAGGCGGTTCACCAAATGCGGTGGCTGTTCCTTGATACTCAGCTTGGGACCGCGTATCCCAAAAGACGGTCTGTGGACGGCCATGGGCTAACTTTGCCTCGCTTAGCGAACAATAGATTGCATCAACGGGTTTGGCACTGAAGATGGTTTGCGGGTAGCTTGCGGCCTGAGTCGAGACTGGGCGCCTTTCTTGAGTCCACTTGTGGTAGCCGCCGTCAAGAAGACGCACATCTTGGTGCCCGTAATAGAGAAACGCCCACGCAACCATTCCCATCATTTGGCTTGGCGCGTCGTACACAACGATAGTTGCGTCATTGCCAATGCCAAGACTGCCCGCAACGCGAGCGAAATCTTCAGGGTCGGCCATGTCCCCATTGGCCGCCCTAGGAATACCGCCAAACCCGCTCAAATTCACGGCGCCGGGAATGTGGCCGGCGGCATATTGTTGCGGTGGACGCGCATCGACGATGCGGACGTTGGGATCATCCAGATGTTGTCCGAGCCAGTCCGTCTCGGCTAGCAGCTCTGGGTGAGTGTAGCCACGTTGATGGATAGGAATGATAGACATATTTGTCTCCTCTAATTGATTATTTTTGCCCTCAAGGTAAGCGTAAATGACACCGCCTTCGCCTCATACGCGGGCGATCACTTCTCCGCCAACAGCAGTCAGCACAACGACCAGCCAGGGCGGCAACTTCCAAAAAGCCAACAATCCAAAAGCGAGAATGGCGAGCCCGAAATCCGTTGGCTTGAAAATCGCGCTCGTCCACACAGGATGGTAAAAGGCTGCGAGGAGAAGTCCAACCACCGCCGCGTTGATGCCACGAATCGCGGATTGGAAACTCCCGCGTGTACGGAGTGAATCCCAAAATGGCAGCGAACCAAGCGTCATCAGAAACCCTGGGAGAAAAATACCAACGAGCGCCAACGAAGCTCCAGCCCACCCATTGAGCGGCGGTTGCATCACCCAACCCAAATAAGCAGCAAAGGTGAAAAGAGGCCCAGGAACGGCTTGTGCTGCGCCGTAGCCCGCGACGAACTGCTCGTTTGTGACCCATCCCGGCGCGACAACTCCGGCCTGCAATAAGGGGAGGACAACGTGGCCGCCACCGAAAACAAGCGCGCCGGCACGATAGAAACTATCGAAGACTGCCACCGTTTGACTGGCAACCACCTGACGAACCAAGGGGAGTGCAAGCAGAAGTCCAAAGAAAAGTATCCATGAAATCATCCCAAGCCAGGGGCTGATCGGGACCCGAATATGTAAAGCTGGAGGTGTGTTCGCCGGTGGAAAAAGGCGCCAGCCGATGAAACCAGCAACGATGATAGGGAGGACTTGGCCGGCCGCTGTGGGCCACGCCAATGCGACGGCGGCGGTGAGAATAGCGAGCGTGGCGCGCTCGCGATCGGGACATAGTGTGCGCGCCATCCCCCAGATGGCCTGGGCGACGACCGGTACGGCAACGAGTTTCAGTCCGTGCAGCCACCCGGCACCACTAGTCGCACCAAACACAGTGATGCCGTAGGCAAACGCGACCAGCGCGAGCGCTGATGGTAGTGTGAAGCCAAGCCAGGCCAGGAGTCCGCCAGGCAAACCGGCACGGACGAATCCTATTGCAGTGCCCACCATGCTGCTGGTCGGGCCAGGAAGAGATTGGCACAGAGCCACAAGTTCAGCGTAGCTTTGCTCATCGACCCACCTTCTCCGTTTTACGTATTCCTCATGAAAGTAACCGAGATGAGCGATCGGACCGCCGAAAGAGGTCAAGCCCAACCGCGTGGTGACCCCAAGAATCTCCAGAAGAGAAACCTGGCTTCGATCATGCAGGATTTGCCCCGTGGCAGCTTCAGCTTGCTCATTCATAGTGTTCCGCCACCTCTTCCAGCGAACCCTCGGCGATTTCCAACGCCTTCAGAGCGGTTTCGAGATCCTCGCTCGGATGAGTTTTAAGAAATTTGCCTCCTTGGACTCGCAACCCTTTCACGATCTTGTGCCATTGCTTTGCTTGCCGGTGTGCTTTAGGATTTTTCTTGTGCTCAACCTCACCGCCCAGGCCGGTGTGTTCGAGAGTCTCTTCCACCGTATGTTCAGCGATTTCGAGCGCCAGTACTCCATGGCCGAGGTCTTCGTAACCGGTTTTGTTATGGATGTCCTGTAGCTGTTTTTGGAGTCGCTTGAACTCCCCCTTAAGAGCTTTCAGCTGATCCTTTTGAGCTTGTCCTAGTTGACTCATTTCCGGGTTTTCCTTTCCGGTTGTGCTTTCGATTTGATCTGGCGTTGGCCGGTTATTTGATCATATCGATTTTGGTCAACGTCACCTGTTGCCCGACGCCGGGAGCATTTGCCAAATGATAAGCGGTATACTGTTCAAAATAGGTGTTTTCCGCTGACATCCCGTCTACTGGGATGATGACTCGAAATCCCCGGAACGCGGTCTGACTGGCTGTATTGAGCACGGCGCCCTGCGCGGCGGTTCCCCCTCCAGCGGAGCTACGTCCTTAAGTATATCAACCGCAGTTGCGGCCGTAGTGATGCTATGGGCGACCGATACTCCTTTTCTCTGGCAAGCTTCAACAAGGCTTGAACCTTAGGGACTGAAGTCAGGCAGCGTGGCCGCCTCTCGGCATTACAAGTCTGTTTTACAAAATCGAGAACCAGCAGAGCGGTTATCTTGGAATCGAGCGTTACAGGTTTCAACTCCGGAGGCTTTGGCGCCTGCACTGTAGCCCACTCGTCCACAATGGTTTGGGCTGATACTGAGATAACGCCTTGGCAGAGGAAAAAACTAACCGCCATCGCAAGCGCGGCAAACGTTATGCTGAGAATCGAATGTCGTTTCTGAAAAGATGTTTTTGCCATGGTCTCCTCCAAATATTAGAATTTACCACTTCTGGTTGGTAACAGGCGGAGCACTGGGTCGTACGATATGGATGAACTTATAGCCAGCCTCGGTGTGGCATCCGTTGCACGCGCTCAAAGTTTCGTCGTACGACTTCTGAAATTCACCAGGGCTCTTGCGCTTTATGGATTCGGCTAGTTGAGCAACCTGAGTCTGAAGGACGGAATCTAGAACGCTCGAGATTTTGACTTCGTTTTTCTCAGCGTTTAGGGCTTTAGCCGCCTGCATGGTTTCTTTCAACTCATCCAACTCGTAGGCTGCCAGCTCCCAGTTCGAGGCTTTGACGGCAAACCAAAGTTTACCCGCGTGCAACTGAATCGTACTCTCCTAGCCCAGGTGCTAGTTCTTTTGCGCTTGTGAGGTCCGCCTGCACACGCTTGAGAGAGTCTTGAAGAGCGGTCAGTGCACCGCTATTCGGGTCGCCAAGACTACGCATCCGGTTGTCCAATTTATTGATCCAAATTAGCAGAACAACGATCAAAACCAGACAGATTGTTCCTGCGCTCCAAAGGTAGGCGGCATACTTCATGCGGCCTTCATTGTTCGTTTCAGTGGTTGTTATTCGCTTGATGATTCAATTCATTCCTCTTCCAACAGCTCGCCAAAGAGCTCGCTGACTTTTTGTCGCGCGGCCGCTAATGCTTTGCGCCCCAGAGCAGTCGCCTGATATATCCGCCGTGCGCTCCTGCCCGATCGTTCGCTCGTTGATCGGAGGTATCCTTTTCGTTCGAGGCCATGAAGCAAAGGATAAAGAGTCCCAGGACTGAGCTTGTAACCGTGCCGTCCGAGTTCCTCGATGAACCAGAGACCGAAAACCGGAGCTTTGGCGGCGTGATGAAGAATGTGGAGACGGATCAAGCCTGTGTATAGCTCCTGATCCCGTCGGTCATTAGTCGTGTTCTTAATAGGCTTCTGCATTTCGTTATCGATTCTCGATATAGAACCATTCGTGTCTTCTGTCAAGAAAGCCTGACGTTTTGAGCGCACCCACTAGGAATTAGAATAACCGCCCGTGATGAGCGATTTCACCTCGGCGAAATTGACTGAGTCAACTCCACAGTAAATAGGACGCGTTTGTATGCTCTCTACTAAACTAACTGGTCTGGACGGGCGCGATTCGCCGTCCGCCAATTTCGCGCTCGGAGTCATGGCCTCTGGACTGCTGCTGTTCTGGAAGTGGCCGCCGTGGCTCGCACTTGTGCTCACGGCGGTTGGTGGCGAGCTGCTTGTAAGAGGTCTAGGTGAAAGGCCTTAGTTGTCCAGGCTTTCTTTGTTCTGAACAGACGATACGAGCACTTTGTCGATGCGTTTTCCGTCCATGTCGACGACCTCAAAACGCAAACTGTTCCACTCAAACTGCTCGGATGCCGAAGGGACTCGTCCCATTCGGGTGAAAATGAAGCCGCCTAAAGTTTGAAAGGTGTCTTTCTTCTCGCCCGGCAGATTCTCGAGATGAAAGATTTCTTTAAATTCGTCGATCGATAACATTCCGTCGAGTAACCAAGAGCCATCTTTCCGCTGCACGGCCTTGGGTTCGGGTGGAGTTTTGCCAAGGGGCATATCGCCGGCAATTGCTTCGAGGATATCGTGGTGGGTAAGTAGTCCCTCGATACCGCCGTATTCGTCGACTACCAGGACAATGTGGCTGCTCGATTGCTTGATATGGTCGAGCACCTGAAACGCCGTCATGCTCCTCGGTACGAAGGCGGCTTGCTGTATGGATGTTTTAAGGTCAACACTCTTGCCCGAGAGCAGGCTCGCCAACAAATCTTTCGCCTGTACCACACCAGTGACATCATCCAGGCTTCCCGCACAGACCGGGAAGCGCGAATGACCGCTGTCGGTTAATTTCGCGCGAATCTGCTCGACGGAATCGTCAGCATCGAGCCAGACAATTTGAGTCCTCGGTGTCATCAATGCGCGGGCGCTCTTGTCGCCAAGCTGGAACACGGCTTCAACCATGTCCTGCTCCGATTCTTCGAAAACGCCGGCCTCTGTACCCTGCCGAACCAACGTTCTGACTTCTTCCTCCGTCACCGACGGTTGTTCGTCGAAGCGCTTACCGAATAGTCGAAACACTAGGTCAGTCGAGATACTCAAAAGATGAACCGCAGGCGCGCAGACTTTCAGTAGCCAACGCATGGGCGGGGCCATGAACATGGCGATCGATTCGGGATGGCCCAGAGCAAGACGCTTAGGCACCAGCTCGCCGATGATCACGGAGCAGTAGGTGATACCAAGCACCACGATGCCAAGAGCCAGCGATCGACTATAGGGCGCGATCACCGGGAACGTGCTCAGTCCCGCCGCCGTCCGCTCGGTAAGGCCGCCGCCGCCAAAGGCACCGGCCAGGATGCCGACCAGAGTTATGCCGAGTTGTACTGTGGAGAGAAAAGGATTGGGAGAGTTGGCCAATTCCAAAGCCGCTCGTGCCCGGGACTTGCCTTTGTTGGCCAACTCCTGCAAGCGCGATTTGCGCGCGGTAACCACAGCAATCTCCGACATGGCAAAGATGCCGTTCGCGATGAGAAGTAAGAAGATCGCGATCATTTCAAGTGCGATAGTGGACACGCTCCCGGCCTCCTAAATTAGTCAAGCCGATCACTGTACGAACTCGTGTAGAGCTTACAAAATCCACAAGCATTTGTCATATAAGATTGTCAGCTGGATAACCGATAAGAAAAGGATGATCGATTAGCAGCTGAGAAAACGGTGTCGAAACACTTTCGATGTCATACGAATAAGCACGGCTTTTGGCCATTGCCTATTCGCTTCAACGGATCGTTGACAATTGCTTGCTTTGGGTCGATATTCTGACCCGATGCTAAGAAAGTCTCTGGCCATCTTGCTGCTATTTTTCTGGGTCATTCTTTCAGCGATTGATCTGTTGGAAGACCTTGAGTTTGACAGCGAGGCCAGTGCTTATAATAACAGTCCAACTGACGACTCTCCGCCAAATTCAACTCACCGCGCCCCGCTGGCAAATAACATTGTTGAATCGGCAGACCATGCGCAGCTATTTTATCCTGCGCTCCTTCGACTGACGGCCGCTCAGTCGCCTATTCACCCGGTTTTATCATTCCAGAAGGTCTCCCAACTGCATAAGCTTCACCGCGTATTTCTCATCTAGACCAACTCTCCTTTTCCCCTGTCACTCTAAACTAAAGCTAGCCCCCCTTAGATGAGCCTCGCGGGGGTGGTCTAGGTAATCTTCTCGGCATGCCAAATGCCTTGGAAAGGAAGAGAATCGTGGAAGATTTCCCTTTGTGGCTGAAGCTTCTTATTTGGTTAGTCATAGGGTCAACAGTGATCTACGCTGTCGGGGCCGTGCTTTATACCGGCTTCGGCGGTTGATTGGATGATCTTCTACGTCGGACACTCGGTAAAATACGCCGCAATCGAGTGATTAGCTTCTGACCATGAATGTGCTGATTGAGATGTCTCTCGATCATTACGACGGTCTCACCGAGAAATGTGCAGTGGATTCTGTTGAGTTCGCGATCTTGCAAAATGCCGTCATTGTCGGCCATCCGAAGGACGGCCACTACATGCGCACGGTGGAAATTCTCTGCAAACTGGAAGAGGCGAAAATAGTTTTCGTGTTCGCAACCAGAGCCTATCCCGACGCCGTTCCGGATATAGCAAAAGCAATCGGCCGCCCGAGCGAGACATAGATCGGTCATCTTCGAATTGGCCATCCCGCGATTGAAATTTTGCTCGTGACGGCACATAGCCCCAGCCAATGACCATGCTGATTGAGATGTCCCTTTCGAGCTACGACGATCTTACGAGCAAATGTAAAAGGGACTCCGCCGAATTTGCGATTTTGATGAGCGGCATCATTGGTAGGACGGCCACTGAGAGCGCATCATGGAAATTCTCTGCGAATTGGAGCAGGCAAAGATGCTGCTCGCTTGGCAACCAAGGTCTACCCTAACGCCGTTCCGGACATCGAAAAAGCTATTGCTGGGCCCGGGAGAGCTAGATTCTCGTGCGCGGCCGCTTGCATCGTGACGACCAGCAATTGTAGTTTGCTTCCGGCCTCGGCTTTGGGTTGCGCAATAGTTCCCGCCTATCGACACACATATCACTGTGCCGAGCGCCGCTCACCCGGCAATCGTTCGCCTCTCAGGAAGAGCTGAGCTTCGATAGAATGGCTGACTGACAATTGCAGGCTTTTCGACGACATTCAGCCGATGCTAAGAAAGTCTCTGGCCGACCTGCTGCTGTTTTCTAGATTGTTCTTCCCGGATTTTGATCTCTTGGAAGATCTTGAGTTCGAAGGAGGAGCGTAACGCTTACTGCGAGTATTCGAGTTAACGATGGGAATGGTGCGCCGAGCCTCCGTGAGCATGCTCAGAGATACCGTGATGATTTTCTCCTGAAAGATGCTCGGGATCGATGTGAATGGTGACATTCGCTAGATACGGCAGCTTATGCAAAAGTTGATGTCGGGCCTCCACCGCAATCGCGTGTCCTTCAGTGACAGAGAGTTCACGGCTGACTCCGAGATTGACTTCCGCGAGTAAACGATGGCCCGACCAGCGTAGCCGTATTTCTGTAACACCGCGTACACCTTGGGCATGGTTCAGCGCATGGGTGATTTCGTCGGTTACTTCAGGATCGACGCCGTCCAGCAAGCGGGTAAAAACATTTTTTCCTGACTCCCAAACAATGGCCAGGATGGCAACCGTGATGACGAGGCCTACGATCGGATCTGCCAATGGATAACCGAGCCAGACTGCAACCGCGCTGAACAAGACCGCTAGGCTAGTGAGACCATCCACGCGCGCATGATAACCGTCGGCTACGAGCGCGGCGCTGTTGATTTGCTTACCTACTCGGATGCGCAAGATCGCCACAGCCTCGTTACCGGCAAACCCAACAATCGCCGCCAACACTACTGCCCATAAATGGTCAATGGGTTGGGGATTGCGTAGACGGTAGATGGATTCGTAGCCGGCCAGAAGCGCGCTGAACAAGATGGTCAGGACGATCATGACTCCTGCCACGTCTTCTACACGGCCGTAACCGTAAGTGAAGCGATGGGAAGGTTTTCGCCGCGCCAGGGCAAACGCAATCCACAATGGTATGGCGGTCGCCGCGTCGGCAATGTTGTGGATCGTGTCTGCAAGCAGAGCCACACTCCCAGAAAAGAAGACGATAAGCACTTGAAATAGTGCCGTTGCACCCAAGCCGATGAGCGACCATTTGACCGCCCAAAGGCCGCGCTCCGTAGCGACCAGTGCCGGGTCTATCGTGCCGTGGGTGTGGTCATGCGGATGTGGGTGGCCTCGTGAATCGTCGTGCGCGTGAGAGTGTTTCTGATTGGCCATAGACGCTCCCCCCTAACGCGTAATCAGCGTGAGCAGATGCCAAATTCTCCTTTAGCATACTGCGAATCGATAGACGGGGAAATGCTTTCCCGTCCAGAAACGGAGGGTCTTATTTTGCTAACAGCCGGAAGCCAGGGTCTCTGATTCTGCATCGCTTGAAGTAAACCGAGGCAGTGTCCAGGGACTGCGCGCTTGTGGGATGTGCTCTGCGGAAGCGAAGTCAATTCTTGGGAGCGTCGTTGGAAGTGTTCTGCTCCATCGTTTGCTGGCAGTAAGCATACAGCGCGTCGTAAACCGATAACTCTCGTTCCAGCAGCTCGTGGTCATCGCTGTAGACGAGTCTGAAACCTTCGGCGATCGCCTCCAGGCCTGATGACTCCGGCGTTAGCTGTTTGGCCGACGTATCGGCACCTCTGACAATGAGCGCGAGTCGCTGAAGCGTGCGATCAGCGAGATTGTACTTTTTAATTATGGCGTCGAAGCTGCACTCAAGCCCGTTATGGCTTAATTCGACGTTCGGCACATCGAATGGAATCGCTCCTTCGCGCCGCGCTGTTTCCAACACCTCATCCGCCGGCACATATAAAAACTCGGCTTGCGGATCGACGAAGCGCTTGATTAGCCACGGACAAGCCACACGGTCCACCTTAGGTCGAGCACGAGTTACCCATTTCATGGCATTTATCTCCTTGTATCGTCATAGGTTTCACCAATAGAAGTTCGGATTAGTTTTTTCTTTCTATAGGACACGATGTTCACATGGATCGCATGAGCGGCCAGAGGATCAATCCAATGACTCCTGAGATAGTGACGATCACCGGTTCGGGGATCTTGTAGCGCCATAAGACAGCGAAACTGATTAGTGCGATGACTGCCGTTGGCAGATCTATGATCGCCCGAGCACTCAACACGATCACTGCGCCGGTGATGGCGCCGGTGGCTGCCGCTGTGGCGCCATCAACGAAGGCCTTAAGCTGAGGGTTATCTCGGTGGCGTTTGAACCAGGGCGCCGGGAGAATGGTAAACAAATAGACCGGCAGAAAGATGCCGATGGACGCCATGACGGCGCCAGCGAAGCCGGCGACAAGAAAGCCGATGAAGGCGACGGTGATAACTACGGGACCGGGGGTAATCATCGCCACCGCTACGGCGTCCAAGAATTGATGTTCGTTGAGCCAGCCGAATTGTTGCACTACGCCTTGCTGCAAAAACGGAATGATTGCGAGCCCGCTGCCGAACACAAAAGCGCCGGCTTTAGTAAAAAACAGAAGAATCTGCGTCAGTACATCCTGGGAATCGGCAGCTGTCCCGGCTTGACGCAGCCAGAACTCAAGGAACCAGATTGCCAGACCCAAGACTACGCCGATCAATCCCATGAGAACACTGCGTTTCCAGCCTGGCCACGCCCGCATGAGGAGCGCGATCAACCCAGCTATTATGAAGAACTCCGCTAGTTCGGCTTGAGCCCATACGGTCACCACAGTGAGCACCGCGAAAATACCCCACAATAGCGGGTCGCGCTTGTTGGTGCTGCGGGCGAGCTTGTAAGCAGCGATGGCGATGATGGCAATTACCGTCGCGCCGATCGCATAAAATAGCGCCTGCATCCACCACAGCCCCCCGTACGCAACGTAGGCTAGCGAGATGGCGACCACCATCAGAAACGAAGGGAGCACAAAGGCCAGACCGATGAGCGTTGCACCCAGAACACCGCCTTCGAAATAGCCGATGGCGATTGCAGTTTGTGCTGCTAGCGGTCCCGGCATTATCTGAGCGAGCGCGAGGGACAGCTTGTAAGTATCCTCGGTCATCCAACGTCGCTGCTCGACCAGGTCGCGGTGCATAAATCCTACCAACGCCACCGGCCCACCGAAGCCGATTGTGCCTAGTTTCAGGAAATACCCGGTGAGCGGCCATAAGCCAATTCCCTTTTGTACCGAGTTCTGCTCATCGTGTAACCGCTCAGCCGATTCTGCTTTCGAAGCTGTCATTTCTCCTCCTTTTACCTTTTTACTGTTCAGCGAATACTGCGGCGCCGCCGCTGGTCGGCAGAAACGCATACAGTGTACGGGTGTCCGCATTCCAGCCAATGGTATGGGCTCCGGACTCAGTCCCGACTGTCTCCAGCGTCTCCAAGCGCTGGTCGTCGATCACGCTAACGACTCCCGGCGATCCGATGGCTACGTACAAGCGAGCCGAAGCCGGATCGTGCATTATGACGTCGGGCTCTCCCGGCAATGTGACACTGCCGAGCACTGCTCCGCTGTCGTGATCCAGCGCAACCAGTGCTCCGCCATCGGCCGCACAGAAAAGCCGCTCGTCAGAAATCGCCAAGCCGTGTGGCCCAGCAGTCGGGACGTTGAAAGCCCGTGCGATCTTGAGGTCCTTCGCACTGAGCACAACGATTTGAGCTGGCTTCTGAACATTGGCGTAGATGTGCTCGGTGACGGCGTCATAAACAGCCCAGCGCGGTCGACCGGGAAGCGGGATCGTCGCGATCACGGAAACCGTGCAGTTCACGCCCGGCGGATTAACGACATTGAACACGAAAAGACGACGCCGGACCGGGTCGTACGCCAGACCATTAGGGCGATCACCGACTATGACCCTGCCGAGCAGCGTCTCGTTAGAGCAACGGTAGATGCTCACCCGAGCACAGCCACGATCGGAGGAGAAAATGAAGTCCTGCTCGCTGTCGATTAGGACACCGGCGATGCCGGGGATGTCTGGCAGGGAGCCTAGATAGCTGTTTGTGAGGCAGTCGATGACCTCAATGCGATCAGCTCCTGTATGAGCGACATAAAGGCGGGATGCTCTAGGCGACGGTGCGCGGTAGACGTCGGCGTGGTCGAAGCCTGGCTGCTTGCCAGGCGGGAGGAGAATAAAAGCTATTCGGGTCAATATCACGACTATCCTGTTTGTAGGTCTTGAAATTAATAACTGAAGAGTTATGTATAACAGCTGTATCTCTCAGTCAACAAGGTGAACTTTATGGCAGAGGCGGCAACTGAAGGGCGCTGGTTACTTCTTATTCATCAAATCCCGCCAAAGCCCGACTACTTCCGAGTAAAAATTTGGCGTCGGCTCCAGCGCCTCGGCGCTGTTGCCATTAAGAACTCGGTCTATGTGCTGCCCAAAAACGAGCAGACGCAGGAGGATTTTCAGTGGGTTTTGCGGGAAATCGTTGAAGGTCGCGGAGAAGCGTCCTTGTGTGAGGCTCGTTTCGTCGAGGGTCTTTCCGATGACCAAGTGGAAGCTTTATTTCAAGTAGCCCGAGGCGCTGAGTACGACCAGATTGCAGAGGAGGCTCGCCGCCTTGCAGAGAGTCCTTTGCCGGATGAGCAAAGGGAGGCAACGCGCCGTACACAACTGGAGATCGATCTCACCCGGCTTAAACGGCGTCTCGCTGAGGTTGTCGCCATCGACTTTTTCGGCGCTCCCGGACGGGAGGCAGCAGAGGGATTGGTTTCCGGGGTTGAGGTACGCATGACCGGCAAGAATTCGATGCTAGGACCCGACAGCGCTCGAACGTTCCGGCGTGAAGACTTCCTCGGTAAAACCTGGGTTACCCGTAAGGGCATTTACGTCGACCGCATGGCAAGCGCCTGGCTTATTCGTCGTTTTATCGATCCGGATGCCCGCTTCAAGTTTGTTCCTCCGAAAGGCTACAAGCCTCTGCCCGGTGAGCTACGCTTCGATATGTTCGAGGCAGAGTTCACCCACGAAGGTGACCGATGCACTTTGGAAGTTCTAATTCAGCGGACAGGGATCAATGATCCCGCCGTTAGCCCGATCGCGGAGATTGTTCATGACATTGACCTCAAAGATTCCAAGTTTGGGCGGCAGGACACACCGGGAATCGAACGGCTCATTGCCGGGATCGCGATGGCTCACAAAGATGATGAGAACCGCCTGGCTCGGGGTGCCGCCGTATTCGATGACCTATACGAGTACTTCAGAAGAAAAAGCAGTTGAAAAATCGTACAGCAGTTTGTTCGCGGGATGCGACCTAATGGATCGACGTAGGTCTTGGTGAAGTAAGAAACAAAGTTCAAACATGAAGGAGGGTACGTTTATGAGAAGAACTTTTATATTTGCGTTGGCAGTAGCATTTAGTTGGTTGTTGGGTGCCCAACTGAGTTGGGCTCAGAAGTCCAACGACAAAGAACACGCCGAACTTGCCAAAGCGCTTAAGGGCGTGAAGACATCTTTAGAAAAAGGGCTCGCGGCCGGTGAGAGTCAAGGCAAACCGATCTCTGGCAAGTTTGAGGTGGAGGACGGGAAGCTCCAGCTCTCGGTCTACACGATGAAGGGTGACAAGTTTTCAGAGGTCATCGTAGACCACAAGACCGGGAAGGTTGCGAAGACTGAAGCGATTACAGGCGGCAAGGATCTCACGGCCGCCAAGGCGCAAAGCGAGGCCATGGCTAAGACAAAATTGTCTCTTCGTGGAGCGACGGAAAAAGCTGTTAAGGAGAACAAGGGATTCCGTGCCGTTAGCGCCATGCCTTCCTTAAAGGATGGACATCCGGTGGCGGAAATTACTCTCGATAAAGGTGAAGAGTTCAAGACGGCGGCAGAGAAATTGGATTAGGCGAGGCTCCCATGAGAATCACTCTCGCTGTAGTGGTCGAAGTGACTCTTGGTATGCTGGGATTGCTCGGATTCCTTGCCTTGGATAGAGGAGGCCAGTCAATGGCAAACGCGAAGTTCCCTGAAGTTAGCAAGGTCGAACGATTTGACTTCGAGCAAAAGGGTATCGAGGGATGGAAAACCG
>DASYUV010000188.1:0-52954 GCA_036000865.1 Binatia bacterium
CGCATACTCGCGGAATATTTCGCCGGTTTCCTTATGCCGATGGACTTTCGTTAAGTCGTCGCTGAAGCACATCTGGCAGCCAATGCACTTGTCGTTATCGACCCAGACCCGATACGGCTTTAGTCCGCCGGCGGGGGTTTCCTCATAGAGTAAATTAATGCAGTCCTCCACTGGACAATGCAGCTCACATACTGGCGAGCCCGCACAACTACTGCAGCTCTCGTCCATGACAGCAAGGAGCGGTGTACCTTTACGCTTCTTCATCAGGTGCTCTTCAACTTGCTCCGTATCCGCCATGCGCTCTCCTTAGCGAACTGGGCAAAGCTCTATTCGCTTTTTTTCAGGTAATAGTCTGCGTTAATCTGGGCGTAATGCTTCCATTTTTCCGGCAGGGCGTCGTTCTCGAAGATAGCCTCAACGGGACAAACAGGCTCGCAGGCCCCACAATCAATGCACTCTACGGGGTCGATGTAGAGCTGACGCGCTTGACCGAAGGCTTCCGCCTCGTTCTTCGTCGGATGAATGCAGTCAACCGGACAGACATCCACACAGGCGGTATCTTTTACATCTATGCATGGTTTAGCAATCGTATAGGCCATGCTATCCCTCCGTCTGGTCGATCACGTGACATTTTTTACCAACCATTTTTCCTTCATGATCTTGTCCTGAATTCTCAGAAGCCCCTCAGTTAACGCCTCCGGCCGAGGCGGACATCCCGGGACATAGATATCTACGGGAATAATCTTGTCCACACCCTTACAGACCGAATACGCAAGTTGGAAAAGACCTCCGCAGTTGGCACAACTCCCCATCGAGATTACATACTTCGGATCGGGCATCTGATCGTAGAGCAACTTGGTCCGCTTGGCCATTTTATAGGTCAGCGTGCCAGCGACAATCATCAGATCGGACTGTCGCGGCGTTGCGCGCGGCACCGCGCCGAATCGATCGATATCGGCGCGCGGGCCTCCTGTCTGCATTAGCTCAATGGCACAGCAGGCCAGGCCAAATAGCATGTACCACTGCGAAGATGCTCGCCCCCAGTTGAGGAGGTCGTCCACTTTTGTGGTAAAGACGGTTTCGGGCAAACTATTTATTAATTGCATTGACGCCTCCTACTTGAAGGTGCTTTATAAGATCTCATTGCCACGAAAGATCTCCATCGATGATCTCAATCTCATTGGGAAATACATTCAGCGTGAGACCGTTATCCCAACGAACATTTATGATGTGACGACCAAGGTTTTCGATTTCGTACTGGATGGTCCCTTCCATGGAAGCGCTAACCGTGCCTTGGTAGCCTTCGATATCTCGGACGGCACGGCATTTCATTCCCTCTGAGCTTAAGTCGATCATTTGTGTGCCTCTAGAAAAGAAGACTTATTAGGTCCATAATTAAAGGAAAAAAATTTAGCCGTGAACGCTAATATACCGCCCCTATAGTTACGCTACTCAAGTAATCTGCCAAAAGACTCTGGGCTCTGTCCCAAATCGATATCTGAGTGCATCCTGAGCAATACGGACAATACTCATCGCCTTTCTCAAGTGGGTATTTCGACGGTCTCATAGACCTCTTTGATGCTGATCGTCTCTGCCGGTCTAGCAAGACTAAACCCCCTTTGGAACCGACGTGAGAGTGAACCAACCCGCTCGCGACAAGATCTTTCATGATCTTGGAGAGATAGTGCGAGGGTATATCTTGCTTCATTTCAATTTCCGCCCTGCTGATAACCTTGGCCGGTGGGCCGCCGCGTTGACTATGCGGTCCGTGCCCTCACTTATTTGGACAAGGATATAGCGCGTTTGGTTCTATGAGAAGCTCAAACGTCCACATTTGCTAGCTGGATTCCATTGAGGTCCTCTTCGGGTATTGGCATGATGATGTTAACTTCATTACAAATTCAGGGTAGACCCGCTCGAACCTGCTAAGCAAAGGGAAAGGTGAACCAGCCCGTCCCGGGCAATACGGTTGAAAATCTTCTTTACTTTCTCAGAGCCTGCCTGCACCGCGGCGCGACTATAGAGAGCACAAAAGACGCCTTCTCTCTGTTTATGGCTAACTGGATTAATTCCCGCCCACTGAGTGTCGCGTGCATCTCTGCCTCTTCTGGTAAGATTGAACCCCTTTAAGGTCTATATTGTCAAGACGCCGACTCAAATACCCGTGATCTGGCAAATCCCCCTAGAGTTATAAGGCTACTACCATGCGTGTAGCAAAGAGAAATACTCGACGTTCAAACACGGGACGGACTCTGGTTGGTCTGGGCATGAAACACGGTGCGGCTAACCTCGTCTAAGGATCAACTAAGGTACAAAGGTTAAAAGGGCCGGTCATTTGCCAGTACGAAACGTAGGATTAGACTCAATTCTCCATCAACCCGATCTCGATGGGATTCCGTGTCAGGCTTGACAGACAGGAAAGATCTCTCATTGAGAGAGGTCAGTAATCGGGGTCTACCATCGGAATTTGCCAGGTAGCACGAGGCAAACACTTTCTGTGAAATAAATTTCTCTGTTCCTTTGCGTTTCAACTCGCTTGACCCGTGATCTCCAGTAACGCGCGCCTGTTTTTCAATCATTCGGTGTCGTCGTTGGTCGGCACCAGTCACCCATCACGATCAAGGTTATAGGCTTCGCAAATCCTTTGGTTCTCCGAATCGGCAATCCAACCCCGTGGTGGCTCACGGCGTGGGTGTACCGCCTGATCACAGCACGATCGAGTTATTGATTTAGACAGGGAAGAGAGAGCGGCTCGGCAGAGTTCGTCGTTCCGATTCATCTCCAAAACGAGTCGCGCGCGGATGATCCTAGTCGCATGGCGCTGGCTACTGATGCACGCGACCGTGAGAGGGGACAAGGGGAAGTTCTCATGCTAATTTAATAGTACAGCGCCGATCATGGTTATTCAGCACAAACCCTTGCGGATCGAAGACTACGCGGCTATCGGAGACTGCCAAACCGGCGCGCTCGTCGGCCGTGACGGCTCTATAGACTGGTTGTGTTTGCCGCGCTTTGATTCGCCTGCCTGTTTTGCCGCCATCTTGGGTACGCCCGAGAATGGACGATGGCTGATCGCGCCGAAAGACGAGGTTCGTGCGATCCGGCGCCGCTACCGCGAAGAAACTCTCGTCCTCGAAACGGAATTTGAAACTGAGACCGGCGTTGTGACTTTGATCGATTGCATGCCGCCGCGCACCGAATTGCCCGACGTCGTACGTCTGGTCGAGGGAAAACGCGGGCACGTCGATATGCGCATGGAGCTGGTTATCCGTTTTGATTACGGCTCGCTGATTCCCTGGGTGACTCGCGTCGACAACGGCCTGATCGCCATCGGCGGCCCGGACGCGCTGCGTTTGCAGACACCGGTTCGGCTCGTCGGAGAAAATTTTCACACGGTTGCGGATTTCACCGTGGGCGCGGGAGATAAAGTTCCATTTAGTCTGACATGGTTCCCTTCCCACCGCGCGGCGCCGCCGGCGAAAGATCCCATGAGCGAAGTCAGCGATACCACCGATTGGTGGCGTGAGTGGTCCGGGCGTTGCACGTATCGAGGCGAATGGCGCGAGGATGTGGTTCGGTCATTGATCACTTTAAAAGCACTGACCCACACGCCGACGGGAGGCATCGTGGCCGCGCTGACGACTTCCATTCCCGAGCAGATCGGCGGCGTGCGCAATTGGGATTACCGATTCTGTTGGCTGCGTGACGCGACGTTTGCGCTCTATGCCTTGACGACCGGTGGTTATGCTGAAGAGGCCAAAGCGTGGTGCGACTGGATGCTCCGCGCCGCTGCCGGCAAACCATCGCAAATAAACACGGTCTACGGCGTCATGGGCGAGAGGCGTTTGCCCGAGCTCGAATTGCCGTGGTTGCCGGGATACGAAAACTCCCGGCCGGTTCGGGTCGGTAACGCGGCATCCGATCAGTTTCAACTGGACGTCATCGGCGAAGTGATCGATGCACTTCACTTCGCGCGCCGAGTTGGACTGGAACCGGACGAAGCGAGCTGGGCGTTTCAGAAATCACTGGTGAACTTTCTCGCGTCCGTTTGGCAAGCACCGGACGAGGGATTTTGGGAAGTGCGCGGACCGCGCCGCCATTTTACCCACTCAAAGATGATGGCGTGGGTCGCGCTGGAGCGCGCGATCAAGGCTATCGAGCGCTTCAAGCTCGATGGACCGTTGGAAAGTTGGCGCGGTGTTCGCGACAGCATTCACGCCGAGGTATGCGGAAAAGGTTTCGACCCGGAGATGCACTCGTTCGTCCAGTACTACGGCGCAAAACAGCTGGATGCGAATTTGTTGCTGATGCCCTTGGTTGGCTTTTTGCCGGCGACGGATCCGCGCGTGCTCGGCACCGTCTCAGCCATTCAAAAATATTTGATGCAGGACGGCTTTGTGGCGCGGTACAACACGGACCCGGCAATCGACGGTCTGCCGCCTGGCGAAGGCGCGTTTCTCGCCTGCTCGTTTTGGCTTGCTGATAATCTGGCATTGCAAAATCGCCATGATGAAGCGCGCGCCATATTTGAACGGCTGCTCGATATTCGCAACGACGTCGGTCTTCTGTCTGAAGGATACGATCCCGTGGCGCGCCGGTTGGTTGGCAACTTTCCACAGGCGTTTTCGCACGTGGGGCTCGTCAATACGGCGCGCAATCTAACCCGGCGCGGCGGTCCGGCGGAGCATCGGCCGAAGAGCTAACGCCCTTATAGCCCGCGAATGAGGGCACCTGAACATTTCCGTAGGGGCAGGTTTAAAACCTGCCCCTACCGTTAACGGGTCATCCCCAACTCTCTTCTTGCCTTGTCGACAAAGCTATAGTCGACGACATCCGCGGCGGTGACGGGCTTGGTGACCTTAGCGCTTTCGCGCGCGAGGTCGACGAGCACTTGCACGGACTCCGGCTTGACGTAGGCGTCTTTAGTCAGCACGCGGGTGACGTGGCGAAACATTTCCGACGCTATTTTTTGATCGTTCATTTTCCATTGCTTCATCAAGATGTTGACGACGGCTTCATGATTATTCTTGTCCCAAACAAATTGCAGGCCGCGCAGCGTGGCGCGCACCATGCGGTAAACCTCATCGGGATTTTCGCGAATTTTTTTCTCCGATGTGCCGAAGCCGTTTTGGGGAAATTCCACCACGTCGCCGGCAAAGACCAGCTCGTTGTAGCCCTTTTCGAGAGCGAATATGTTTTCCGGCACGGATAGGAACGAGGCGTCGACGACGCCCGTGTCCAACACGGCGAAGCGGCCGGCCGCCGACCCGCCCATGGGAAGAAGCGAAACGTCCCGTCCCGGCTCCAGGCCGAAGTGTTTCAGCACTTTGTCCGCGATTAGCGTCGCTGAGCCGCCCGGCGAGCTGCCGGCGACTTTTTTTCCTTTGAGCTGTTTGACGTCTTTGATTTCCTTTTTACTGACCAGAAACAGAAAGGGCTTGGCGACGGTAAAAAGCAGCACCTTCATCGGTTGCCCACGTACCGCCGCGCCGATGGTGCCGGTGACCGCGCCGTTGTAATCGATGTCGCCGTTCTGCACCGCGGTACTGGCGAGATTTGCCGGCATGTAGATGATCTCCAAATCGATGCCTTCGTCCTTGAAAAAACCGCGGTGCACGGCGGTATACAGCGCCAAGAAGGAAACGTTGGTCGAGGAGCTGCCCATGCGGACTTTTTTTAAGGTCTGGGCCTGGCTCGATGTTGAAAGGAAAGACATTACGATGAGCCAGAATAATACAAAAAAGAGCGCCGGCATCTGTGTGATGTATTTCATTTCCGCGTTCCTCGTTTCGTCACTGCCGCGAAAGCGGGAGTCTAGGAATGAGAACAACCCTGGATTTCCGTTTTCACGGGAATGACGCAGGGAAGAAAAAAGCGCGCCCAATCGTGTCACTGTTGATTAGGCCAACAAGCGCTGATCAGTCCTTCTGACACCATTCTTGGAATTGTTCCAAGCCTAACCGTTGCAGCGTGTCCATGTACGGCCTGCCGGTTCTCTCGTGCCGCCCGGTCAAGCGATAATACTCGTAGACCAATTCCGGCAGCCACTTGGCGATGGTAAACCCTTTGTATTTGCCGTCCGGGATGGGCTCCAAGAAACGCGGCCCGACATCCTGCCAATCGTGATCGGCGATCCAGCCGCGCTGGGTGCCGAAGACGCTCTGCAAAATCATCGCGCGAGGGCCGGCGTCGAGCATCTCGTCGAGGCTCACATCCCAGCCGGTCGTCGCGTTCAACGAATCGACCATGCTCTTCAAACCATCGGGCATCTTATCGTTCAGCGCAAACCAGCACGCGCCCATGATGCCGCAGGCCTGGCGAAATTTTTCGGTAAGCATGTGGGAGTGCGTCCAGCCGTCGGGCGTTTGCATGTCGAGCGGGCCCCATTTCTCCCGATAGGCGAGGTCCGGCGGCGGCTCGGCGCCACCGGCGCCCTGGGGTTTCATGCCGCCGCTGGCGACCAACTCGCGCAGCATCTGGCTCAACAGCGGACGCCACTCATGTTGCGCCGGCGTGCCGCCTTTGGTGTGGACGACCCAGTTCTTCGCCTCGCCGCCGAGAGTTTCCGCCAGCTCCTTCGGCCCGTCGGCGAGAATGTTGCCGAGCCAGGTTTCGCGCCGGGCGCAGCGCTCGAGCAGAGTTTCGGCCGCTTCCAAATTGCCCCATTCCAATTGCAAACCATCGGTGCGATCAGCGCCGAGCGCGCCTTTCTCCCAGGCTTCGAACGCCAGGCCGGCGCCGCAAGCGTAGTGGCTGCACTCGATGCCGAGATCATTGATGCGCTCGGAGAGATAGAGAACGTCGTTGCCCTTGAAACCCAAGTTGTAAAAAGTGTCCTGCCACTCACTGCCGGCGTTGAAGTGGCCGATCTTGCCTTTGTGCCGACCTTCGCCGATCTCGACGTCCCAAGGGCACATGCGCGGGCACTGAAAGCAGGGACGCAAGACGACATGGTTTTGGTCATAGCCTTTGGCCTCATCGGTGATGACCGTGCTGCGCCAATTCAACTTCGTAATGGCACCCCATGAGTCGCCGTGGCCGACGCTTTTTTTCTTTTGGGCGGGAGTGTACACGCGCGGCTGCAATGCTTTGCGCCAGCGTAGACCGGCGTCGATCAGCTCATTCTTGCGCGCGACCCGCGGTCGCCTGGTGCCCCAGACGACGATGCCCTTCAATTTTTTCGAGCCCATGACCGCGCCCAAGCCATGCGCCGCGGTGTGATTGTAGTCGTTGACGAACATCGCTGCTCGAATGAGATGCTCGCCGGCCGGACCGATAGCGCCGACGCGCGCGTCCTGGTGGCCCGATTCGGCGCGCAGCAGATCTTCGGTTGCGCGCACGCCTTTGCCCCACACTTTGCTTGCGTCGCGGAGCTCAACCTTGTCTTCGCCGACATAGAGATAGGAAGGCTTTGTTGCCGCGCCACCGATGATCACGCCGTCATAGCCGGCAGATTTCAGCGACGAGCTAAAGTAGCCGCTGGTGGCGGCCCGGCCCAGGGTATAGCGAGTCGCTGGGCTGAGATAGACAAAGCAGGTCTTCGTACCACCCGGAGTAAAGCCAGTGCCGGTGACCGGACCGGTCATACCGATGATGACGTTCTCCGGATCGTACGGATCGATGCCGAGCGGTAATTCATTGAGCAGAATAAATTCCGCCATCAGCTGACCGCCCCAATACTTCCGCAGCAGCGGCTCCTCGGGAACATTCAAGTCGGTGAATTTTCCCGTGCTCAGATCAACGCGCAGGATCTTGCCCATGTAGCCGCCGGGGAGCCGGGTCTTACGCTGCCGCGGAAAAAAGTTCGTGTAGTCTGAATTAGAAATTGACATTACTGTGCCTCATTCTACCTGCCTTCGTTCAAATCGTTCAAAATGTTCAAGCCGTTCAAACCGTTCCGGAGGTTCAAAACGTTTTGAACGATTTGAACTGCTTGAACGTCTTGAACGCGAACGCCAGGCGTTCGCTCAGTCCGCCGCCGCCCACAGCACCCGGTCCGCCGGCAAATCGATATCCAATCGTTCCCAGCTATCGCCCCTATCGCGACTGAGCATGAGATCGCCGGCGCCGCCGGCGCCGTGCGCGTGGCCGCGCGCCGCAGTTTTCCCTGCGCCAAAAGCCCGGCGACGCATCGGCGGTAGCCACGAGCATGATTGGTTTGTCGTTTTCTGAATCGAGAAACAGAAAGTCGTGAAAATAATCACGGGTAAGGCAATTCTCCGCGCGCACCCAGCCTTCTTCCGGTTTGTCGCTGGTGAAAAAGCCGCGCGCGCTGGCAACGTAGTAGCGATCCCTGCGCTTGGGTAAGTTCGCAATCACGTGGATGTCGAGATAGTCGATTCCCTTGCTGACGTCTTCCCAACTCTTGCCGCGGTCGAAGCTGCGTACGATACCGCCGTGTTCGAGGCACAAGTAAATCGCGTTGGGATCGTCCGGATGGATGTGGATATTGCGCACGTGACCGTGGTGCGGTGCCTGCGGATACCACCAGTTCTTTCGAACAGTCTGGGGCAGTGCTTTGAGCGCGGTGATTTCCTGCCAGTGATCGCCGCCGTCTTCGCTGCGGAAAAGGCCCACGGGCTCGATGCCGGAGTAAATCACTTTGTCATCCGTCGGATCGACTGTGACGGAACGAATATCGCCGTCGAGCACTTTTGTCCAGCTCTTACCGCCGTTCATTGTGCAGTAGAGTCCATTATGCGTGACGCCGACAAAGACTCGCTCGGGCGAATGCTTGCACCCGTGAATGGAATCGATGATGCCGTCTTCGAAATGGCGGCCAATCTCTTGCCAGCCGGTCTGCGTGGATCGCCAGATGATCAGTCCATGCTGCGTGCCTGCATACAACCGTACGCCTTCGCTCATTTTCCTTCTCCTTTGTTCCAGTCGTTCCAGCCGTTCCAAAAGTTCCAATCGTTTGGCTCACTCGCAGTGTTCTGGAACGGTTGGAACGGTTGGAGCCATTGGAACGGTATTTTCCGATCTACGGAAACAGTTCGCTTCTGCCCGTCGCCGGTTGGCGATCCCAGCGAGCTTCCAGACTGCAGAAATAATTCCAGGCTCTTTGTGCGCGGCGCTCGAGCGCGATCTCCGCGCCAAAGCTGCGGCACTCTCCCGGGCTGATCGTGCCGACTTCGCCGAGCGTTGCCGCCTGTAAAGTTTTCTTGGTGTCGTCTTCCAATACCAGAGCGGAATAAAGAACTTCCTGAAGATTCTGCCCGACGACGACGATGCCGTGGCCGCGCAGTAAGGCGGCGCGCTTGTCGCTAATCACCTTCATCAGAGCGTTGCCGCGCTGTGGATTCGTGATCAATTGCGCCTCGGGGTAGAGCGGCACGCCGTCGCTAAAGATGGCGCCTTGCAGGGTGACCGGCTGAAACCGGCGTTTCGCGATCGCGAAGAGTGTCGCGTTAGGCGTGTGCAGGTGCGCGACGGCGAGGGCGTCGGCACGGGCGCCGTGCAGCGCCGTGTGAATCGGCCATTCCACCGGCGGCCCTTCTTTTCCTGCGAGCGGCTTGCCGTCGAGATCCGTCGGCACCATATCTTCCGGGCGAAGACTTCCTTTGTCCGAACCCATGCCCGGGGTGATGAAAACGGTTTTCGTCTCCGGTTGAAACACGCTGACATGGCCGAAAAGTCCGATCATGCCCTGCATGGCAAAAATCCGCGTGCAGGTGGCGAGTTGTTCGCGCAAATCTTGTTCTGAAGTCATCGTGGAGTTCTCCTTTGTACGGCTTCCAGGTCTCTTTTTACTTCTTCGACAAATTGCAAACTCAGCAAGCGCTCCGGCGGGATGTCTTCCTTGATCTGCATGGGAATCTTGATGTCGTACTCAAGAAAATTCTTGATCCCCTCGGCGGTTGGCAGGCCGGGCACACCGGGAGACAACGCGCGCACATAATTTTTCACGCCTTCGAGGATCATCGAACGAGTCGCGCTGCCGAGCTGGAGTCTTTTTATGCCGAGGTCGACGGCTTCTTCCGGCCGATCTCGCACGAACATCACACCGCGAATGGCTCCTTTGAGCCAGCGCTTGATTTGCGCCGAATTGTCGCGAATTTTTCTCTCGGTGGTAACGAAGCCTTGAAAGGGCATGGGAAAGAGATCGCCGAGAAAACCGAGCGAGATAAGCCCTTCTTTCTGCGCGAAGACCAGCCCGCCGGGATCCACCGTGGTGGCCTGTGCGGCGCCCGATTTAACCGCCATCACCCGGGTGCTGGTGTCCGCCCCCGTCGAAATCCGGATGATGTCGCGAGCCGCAACGCCGCCGCGCTCGGCAAACATCGTCATAATCCGATCTTGAGTATCGCCCGGGGTGCCGATGGCGATCTTCTTGCCTTTGAGATCCGCCGCGCTTTTGATGCTCGGATCGACGACAAGATAAAAAGTCACTTTGTCGGCCTGGAACATGATGCCCTTGACGGGAGCGCCTTTGAGCGCCGCCCGCATGCCGCTGCCGCCCGCGCCGCTGTAATCGACGTCGCCGCTGAGCAGCGCCGCGATCGAAAGCGGTCCTGAAATGACCACGGTTTCGTTATCGAGGCCTTCATCTTTGAAGAAGCCCTTGGCGTCGGCGACGTAGATGGACAGATAATTTAAGTTGGCTTGCGGAATGGCAGTGCGGATTTTCTCGGCATGAGCCGCTGGAGCAAATACGACTGCGAGCAAAATAAGGATCGTGCTTTGCAATATTTTCATCGGCGGCATTGCAGATCTTAACTTCCTCTCCCTCGAGGTGAAGGTGATTACGGATCACCCCTTATGCTGGTTTTCTCCCGCAAGAGATTGTGTCGCGACCTCCCAGACAGGGTTTGTCATCCCGAGCAACCGCGAGGGATCTAAGATAGATTTCTCCATGGACTCCAAAAGAGGATTTCTCGCTGCGCCAGACTGTGAAAACTCTATCGGAGCCCTTCGACGGCGCTCAGGGCGAACGGCTAAGTGCCTAATTGCAAACGAAGGGGCTCCGTTCGTGGTGAGCCCAGTCGAACCATGAACGGAGTTTTCACACAGTCTAGCGCTCAAAATGACAGAAAAAACGGGATACGACATTTCGGCAATTCCGACACGGTCTCCAAGACTTCTGCTCGTCATGAAAAATACCGATAGATAAGCCGCCTCGGGTGAATAATCGCTAAATACAAGGCGCGCAATTTCCCCGGGATGCCGCAGCGCGGCGTGAACAGGTCTTTGAGCATGAGGCCGAGAGGGATTTTGTGTTTGGGAAATTTCTCCGCGCCGATGTTGCGCACGCCGTATTTCTCCTTATTTTCTTTCAACACGTAGACGACGTTGCCGCCGCCGGCTTCCGTTTCACCGTAGACATAACCGCCGACGGCAGCCGCCTGCTTCCTGGCTTTATCGGAAATTTCTTCGGAGAGACCAAAGTCGAGAGCGTCCACAGGGCAGGCCTGGACGCAGAAAGGCTGTTTGTCTTCGCTGATGCGGTCGCTGCACATGGTGCACTTGCTCGCTTTGCCGGTGATGTCGTTCTTGGTGATGACCTCCCAGGGACACGCATGGATGCAGTACTCGCAACCGATGCAAACGTCTTTGTTGATGACCACCGGGCCTTCTTCGTATTTCGTAATCGCTTCCACCGGACAAACCGCGGCGCATGCCGGAAAAGAACAGTGCATGCAGCTATTGCGCGCCCAAAGCGGTGAAAGGCCTTCGAGCACCGGTGGTTCCATGGTGATCCAGTTGGTGCTGGAGAGCTGATAAAGACTCGTGCGGTCGTGATCGTTCCAGTCTTTACACGCCTGCACGCAGTGGCGGCAGCCAATACACTTAGTGGCATCGAAGAGAATGCTTCGCGGCTTGCCGTCTCTGAGCCGCGCCGTGGGAACGAGATTGCCGTATTCTACCGTCAGAGTTTCGGTGGGATTTATAGCCATGGGGCGTCCTTTCCAGAGTCGGAGAAATTCCAACAGCGGTTGGTTTATCACTTAAGTTTTGTGACCGTCAACAACTGTCAAGTTCAGTGAAAAACGATAATCCAATTGAACTCTCGCGGTTGGACGATATATGTTGCCGCGTGGCCTGAAAGGAGGAAACAAAATGTCCAATGCCAAACTGCGCTTTTATTTCCGTGAGCCGACGATCGACACCAACATTCCTATCACCGACGGAACGATAAAGATGGAAGGCTTCGACTGGGAGTTCGTCGACAACGAAGACGATGCCGATGCCTGGGACTGCGGCTTCGCGGCGCGGGTGCGCGCCTATGCGAAGGGGCTACCGCACATTTCCATTCCGGCGTTTCCGAATCGGAAGTTTCGTTTGGCGTATCTTTTCGTCAACAGTCAAGCGGGCATCGAGACAGCGAAAGATCTGGAAGGAAGGCGGGTCGGTATCATGCAGTGGGACAATACCGCCGGCGTGTGGGCGCGTGGCGCGCTGCAGCATTTCTATGGTGTCGATCTCCGCCGTATCAACTGGATGGCGGCGCGCGTGAAGCAAGAAGGCGTGGCTGAAGGCATTCGCATCGAGAAAATCGACGGGTCGGACGAAGCCGATGTGTTGTTGGATAACTTGCTGTTGGCAGGAAAGCTCGACGCCGTCATCGGCCCCAATTTATTGCCTTCGATCTCGGCGCGCGATCCGCGCACGCGCCGGTTGTTTCGCGATTATCGAAGCGAGGAGCAAAATTATTTTCGGAAAACCGGTATCTTTCCCACCAGTCACATCGTCACGCTGAAACAGGAATTCGTTGATCGCCATCCGCAAGCGCCGGTGGCGCTGCTCAAAGCATTTCGCAAGTCGCGAGACGTTGCCTTCGACCGCCTCGAGGGCTCCGACCCGCAGGTTATTGCCTACTCATGGATAGCTGCCGCTGTCGCCGAGCAGCGCGCGCTGATGGGAGAAAATTATTGGGCTTACAATATCGAGAACAACCGCAAGGTGCTGGAAGCGATGACCCAGTATGCGCACGAGCAGGGACTGTCACCGGAGCGAATAGATTACATGACGTTTTTCCATCCGGAGGCCGCAGCATTGGAGGGGGTGTGAAAGGACAGGCGAGTACCCCAGCGTTGGAGGCATCGATGTACGGGCGGGTTTCAAACCCGCCCCTACATCTCGTCTATCTGATCTGCAGGGATAACCTACGGTGCTTGCATCACATGCCAGCGGACCCCTCATGAAATCTGATTCCAAAGATCACCACCGCCATTCGATTCGTTTGAAGGACTATGATTACGCACAGCCTGGCGCATACTTCGTGACAATCGTGACGCAAAGCCGGAAATGTTTGTTCGGTGAAATCGTAGAAGCCGAGATGCAGTTGAACGATGCCGGACGAATTATCCAAACAGCGTGGGATGATTTACCGAACCATTACGCCAATGTCGAAATTGACACGTTCGGTGTAATGCCGAACCACATCCACGGCATTGTCAATTTGGTTGATCTGCCGGTAGGGGCGGGTTTCAAACCCGCCCCTACAAACACAGGTACACGCCACGGTTTGTCGGAGATGGTCAGGGCGTTCAAAACCTTTTCTGCGCGCCGGATAAATAATTCACGAAATACATCGGGCGCACCGGTTTGGCAACGCAACTACTTCGAACACGTTATTCGACACGAGGACTCGCTGCATCGTATCCGCCAGTACATTCTCGACAACCCGGCGCGCTGGGAATTCGATCGGGAAAACCCAATAGCGACTAATCCGGAACCAGAATTGACGTGGCGAATTTAAACATCGGGATAACAGATGTGCGAACGTAGGGGCACGGCATGCCGTGCCCCTACAAACCGCGCCAGGAGATGCATTGTGAAGAGTCGAGCCTTGTTATTTCTGTTTTTCGTATGGCTGGTTCCGGTTATTTCATGGGCACAATCATCCAAACCCACTACGCTCGCGGAACTCGCTCTCCACAATGGGCCGGACCGCGAGCAAATACTTCTCGCGGGCGCGAAGAAGGAAGGCAAGCTCGTCTGGTACACGGCGCTCGCCGGCGGCTCATGCAAAGAACTGGCGCGCGCGTTCGAGACGAAGTACGGCGTTCAAGTTGAAGCCTACCGCGGCACGAGCAGTGATCTCATCGCTAAAGTTTTAGCCGAGACACGGGCCAAAATATTTGCTGGACGTTGGCGAAAGTTCGCCGCCATTGCGAAAAAGGCATGTCGATCGACCAGCTCGAACGTGAGAGCGATCGCTGGGAGAAATTGCTGAGAGACTTAGGGAGAAAGTAGCGCCGATATCAGTGCCGCGCGTGCGAGGGTTTCTTATCTCGAGAACGGCAGCAGAGCGCCGACGGCATCGAGATGTGCCGTCAAATAGATCAGCACCGAAACCAGACAAAAGATCAGATAGGCGAGCTGTATCCATTCCGCACGATCGATCGTTCTTACGCTTCGCAGACGGTGCGGCAGGCTTGGAATCAGTGCCATGGCCTGTTGCCTCAGCATCGGCATGGCCAGTAGGTCCGCTAGAATGTTGTAGCCATCCATTTCCAGGAAGCTGAAAGGATAGAGATTGATCAAAGCGCTTTCCCACAGCATTACGCCGACGCCAAATAGCAACGCTTGTCCAATACCTGGGAGCGACGCATGCGCGCCGATGATAACGATGCTTCCCAAGACGACTTCGACCATCGGTCCGGCCAAATCGACCGTCACCCGGGCACGCCGGCTCGACATGAAGATGTCCGTGACGTCGGCGTAAAACGCCGGCCAGACCCCCTGAAGCAAGAAAAACCCCATCTCGCGCACTCTGCGCCCGTGGGCTTTGCAGGCAAGCGCGTGGACCAGGGTGTGGAGCATGGAAACTATGATGAGCGTCACCATCATCACAGCCGTGATCAAAAAGGGTCGCGCTGTGAGAAGGTAGGTGAAATCGCGGGCATTCGATGTGAGCTGAACGGCCATCACCAGCGCGATGACAGCAGCGGACATGATCAACCAGAATGTGAGCGGATGAAACAGCAGAAAACCGCCGCGGTCATAGATACTCGAGCAAAATCGGTCGGCGTTGGGAATCCTAAATGAGCTGCGGTGCCATGTTCTCAGGTGCCGTCCGATTCGGTCTGTCCATCGGCGATCTCTCGCTCCAGCGCGGCTGGGCTGCAAGTCCTTTGTGTGGCGCCCCTCGAGGAGACCGCATTGGTAAAGTTTCGTGAGCAATTGACGGATGATTGAATAGTCAAAGGCGCCGACCGAAAGATAGAATGCGCGGGCGATTTCCTCGAGGGAGTGACGGCCGTCGAAGTATTCCCAAAGAAAGTATTCTTTTGGGTCAAGCAACAGGTAACGCTCTTGACGGAGATTTTTCAGGACGTAGTTACGCGCGCCATCCCAGCTTATCGGCTGCACAGTGAGTTCCCATTCCGTGGGTGGCAGTCGCTGCGGTTTGAACGCCCAATAGGCATGGCTGCTGTCAATCTCGACGATTTGGAACGCCACTTCGCCGACAGTGCGCGTGAGTAGCTCGAGCTTTGCAGGATCGGACATGGGACTTATCAACTGGATTTGCGGCCGAACAGCGCCGGAGCCGGAGTCGGCGAATAGCCCGTGGCTTCGAGGCCCCAGCGTATGGCCTCACGGGCTTGCTCGTTGGTAGCACGCAATCGTTCGATGAAGACTATAACCATTCTGTAGCAGATCCTGGCAGCCATCTCGGGATGGTCAGAGAGAATCTGCTGAAAGGCCTGGCGGTCGAGCCGCCAGAGGATCGATTCAGCTTCGGTATGGGCGGTGGCGGAGCGTGGCGCAGCATCGAAAAGCCCCATCTCGCCGAAAAAATTGCCTGCGGAAAAACGCGTAAGAACGATATCCATCTGGCCATGGATATGTTTACTGATTACGACTTGTCCCTTCTCGACGACATACAACGCGTCGGAATCGTCGAGCTCGCGGAATATGACGGTTCCGGCAGAAAATTTCTTTGACACTAAAAGCGCCGCCAGTTTGGACAGGGCCAAGGGGTCTAGATCCTGAAACAAAGAAACATTTTTGAGAAAGTCTAAAGGTATCTTCATGAGCCGAATTGGCAGCGCACAACCATGCTAGCCGCAGCCGAGACGATAAACAAGTTCTGGACTGCAGCGGGATTCGTTTGGCACGACGGCGCACGAGCGGTCGCACGCTGAGGTGGATTAGCGCTCATGGGCGAATTAAAGTGCTGCGGCGAGAGACTTTTATTCAGGCAGCCGACGCGAATTTTCTGCGCGGCAATTGTGCAGCGCGCTCGTACGCTTTTGTCGGCACCGGTTTGAGGTCCCAGACAATGCCCACCCATGATAATAATTTCAGAACGTAGAAAGTGATGTCGATTTCCCACCAATAGAATCCCTGGCGGGTGCAGCCCATGTGCTTGTGGTGGTTGTTGTGCCACCCTTCGCCGAGGGTGATAAGCGCGAGCCAAAAATTGTTGCGGCTTTCGTCGCCAGTGTCATAGCGCTTCCTGCCGAGCAAGTGCGCCACGGAATTGATGCTCGCGGTGGCATGAAACAATACGGTCGTGCTCAGGACAAAGCCCCAAACGAAGAGCTGCATACCGGTGACGCCGAGCGACGGCACGGCATATTCTAACGAGAGACCGAATAAGTAAACCAACAATCCAAGGGCAGCGGGCACGGCCTTATCGAAGCGGTTAATCCAAACCAATTCCGGAAAGCGCGTGAAGTCCCGGATGCGATGGTATTGTGTCGCGTAGTAACGGGTAGCCATGAACCATCCGGCGTGCGAGCGAAAAAAACTGTGGTGCACCGGCGAATGGGGATCTTCGGGCGTGTCTGATTCACGATGATGGGTTCGATGGTTGGCCGCCCACCAAAGTGGACCCCGCTGCGCCGACGAGGCGCCCAAGAGGGCAAAGATGAACTGCGCCGATCGGGAGGTTTTGAATGTCCGGTGCGAAAAATAACGGTGATAGGCTCCCGTGATGGCAAACATCCTCAGCAGATAAAGCCCGATGGCGGTGCCCACCGCGGCCCAGCTCCAGCCGACCAAAAACACGGCAAGGCAACCGATGTGAAGAATCACAAAAGGTGTGCAGCGAAGCCAGTTTACGCGGTCGATGTCGCGAACCTTGCCCCAGCTGCCGGAGGCATGAAAGTCGGCGTCAAACCATTGGACAAAAGCAGTGACTAGGGGGGCAATGATCTTTGTTCTCATTAAGCAGGAAAGAATAACATGAGGATGGTTTGCCTTCAACAAATTTTAGCATCGTTCGGGGTTTTTTTGTGCATTTTCGCAAGCAGCGTGAGGTTAGACCGGGCGGCAACGCTTCAACGGTGGGATGACGGCAATATTCTCAATCCCGCTGCCGACCGGACACTTATAATGGTTTTCTATAATGGTTTTCGTGATTTTCTTGACACTTTCCGCCGGCTGGTGATATGAGCGGCTCAGATTGGGCATGAGCCTTGCTGAAGTTTGGCAAGCATCGCTGTAATGTGAACATCCACCGTAGTTTCTAATGAAATCTCAGGAGTGAAAAAACGTAGAAATCCGATCTCGTTCAAAGGGTCTCGACTTTGAGTGCGACCGGTTTTTGTTTCGGCGTAATAATTGGGTCCGCGCTAAAACGGCAGGCGTTCAAATTATTTAAGGAGGTGTGAGCATGGCATACTCGATAAAAAAAGTAGACGTGTGGGCAGGCGAAATCGCGGATCGTCCGGGTGGACTGTCGAGCACGCTAACGGCGATCCACGGCGCAGGCAGCAATATCGAATTCGTCGTTGCGCGCCGCTCTCCCGACAAGCCCGGCACTGGGGTAGTGTTCCTCACGCCGATCAAGGGCTCGAAGCAAAAGGCCGCTGCCCAGCAAGCGGGTCTCGGTACGAGCGAAGGCTTGCATTCGGTGCGCGTGGAAGGACCGGATCGGGCCGGACTCGGCGCAAAAATGACCGATGCCCTCGCGGCCGCGGGTATAAATTTACGTGGAATATCGGCCGCGGCGCTCGGCAGGCGGGCTGTGTCGTACTTTGCGTTCGACAGTGCGGCGGATGCAGACAACGCCGTCCGCATACTGAAAAAAGCGTTGAAGTAGGGCACGCGCGGTCGTCTGTCGATCTCTGTCTGTAGGGCACGACATGCCGTGCCCCTACAGACTTTGCAATCTTTGCGGTTTCGCGGCGCTGACTTTGCGCTGGCGCAACTAAAGATCCATCCTGCACTTATCGCCCCAACCGACGGTAGAAATGTCGAATAAGTTGCCGTCGGGATCCGAGCCGCGCCCCTCGGCGTAGGTCGCTTCACGCTCCTTGGGCGCGCCCTCGGGATAAATGTCCTTGATGCGCTGGGCAATTTCCTTGCTGTCCTCGACGTGAAACCCAAAATGATAAAGGCCGGGCTGGTGCCCCGGTTCCTTCGGATCCGTAGCGTTGAGAATCGCCAGATTCACCTCACCATCGGAAAGATGAACCGAGCCATTCTTGGTGCGGTACATCTCTTTCATCTCGAATACTCGTTTGTAAAAGTCGGCGAGCTTAGCGGGCTGATGGGTGAGAATGGCGAGATGACGCAGTTTGGCCATGGGAGCGCCTCCTTAGAAATTTGCGGAAATGAAATTGAGCGCTATCACCAGGGTGCCAAGCTGTCAATGACGACAATGCCAAAGCGCTGCATGACTCAATTCCGCCGGGCGCAAATTTGATTGGGGGGCTAATCACAGATCAGTGAGATGACGTGCCATTCGTTCGCGAGTGGCCGCGTCGGGCAGCGGCCCAACGGCTGCTCGCATGTTATCGATCAGATGCTCGACCTTGCTGGTTGCGGGGATCGCACAAGTGACAGCGGGGTGGGAGATAACGAACTTCAAGAAAAATTGCGCCCAGCTCGTGCAACCAATTTCACTCGACCAAGGCGGGAGCGATTTTCCACGCACTCGGCTGAATAGTCCTCCGGCAGCGAGAGGCCGGTTGGCTAACACGGCAACGCGTTTTTCGGCGGCGAGCGGCAACAGACGTCGTTCGGCTTCCCGTTCCACGATGGAATAATTAATTTGGACGAAATCGGGATCTTCGGAGGTGAGGACGCGCGCGAGCTCGTCGTGGGCGCTCGCAGTGTAATGAGTGACGCCGATGTAGCGAACCTTGCCTTGCTCCTTCCAATGTCTGAGTGTCGCCAGTTGAGTGCGGTAATCCACCAGATTGTGAACCTGCATGAGATCCATACGCTGCGTGCGCAGACGCTTGAACGACTCGTCCATCTGGCGAATGCCGGCTTCTCGACCGTTGGTCCAAACTTTGGTGGCGAGGAACAGATGTTTGCGCACGCCCAGTTCAGCGGCGAGATCGCCAATGACGCTTTCCGATTGGCCGTACATGGGCGACGAGTCGATGACGCTGCCGCCTAAGCGAACGAACTCGCGCAAAACTTCTTTGAGCGGCTCGCGGGAGGATTGTCCCGCCCCGACATCGAAGGTTTGCCAAGTACCGAGACCGACTGCGAGCAATGATTCACCTGTTTTTGGAATTGGCTTGCGTATGGTCGAATCCGCCATGGCAAATTCCCCCGTGAGCGCAAAGGTGCCGGCGCCAAGCGCGACTCGCACGAACTCGCGCCGAGACATCGAGTTGGCACGCGAGAAATTTAATTCAGTCATTGCAGCTGCTCAAGCCTTTTTATTGGCGCCCGACACTGGTCCCCCAGGGCTCCTAAGTCAGCACTGTTCATATGCCCATATTGTCTTTAGGCTTCCGTCTTCGCTCTTTGACGCGCGGTATACCGCTCCAGTCGCCGGCCATCCAAAATTCGGTCAGGCTGCCGAGCACGCCGAGCGGAATAGCCAGCGCCATGATGAAGTACCAAAGATTATCGCTATAGCTGCCGAGTAAAGACATGAGCGCGGCGACGATTTTCGCCGTGCCGCCGCCAAAGATCGCGCCCATCGCGAGACGCGTAAGACGTTGAACTCCGTACTGGGTCGCGTAGATGCCCCAAAGCCCGCCGGCGAAGAATGCCAAAAACGGTCCCAAACAGAGCGCGAAAATCGCTCCAGCCTCACCGCCGCGCAAAGAGGTTTCTTCTAACTTTTCTTCTTCGGTTTGGCTGCCCACTCGTACGTCGCCCTTGAGCACGCGAAAGAGATAATGCACCGCGCCATGAATGCCCAAATCCGGCCTGAGGCCGTCGAAATAGAGTTTCACTTGAGCGTACAGCTTTTGGCTCGCGATGGGTTCGGGAAGAAGATGGCGTAAATCAGCGCCAGCGTGGAATCCTACCTCGCGTTCTTTGCGCGCGACGACAAGGAGAACGGTTTTTTTTAGATCCGCCTCACCGAGCGGAAGAGTTTCGAAAGCCCTGCGCGCCAGGATATCGATGTTCTCCCCATCGAGGCTCTTGACCGTCAGAACTACGATATTGTCAGCAGTTTCGGTCTTGAAGCGGCGCAGGCGCTGTTCAAGATCGTCGATGCTCGCTTGCGGGAACATTCCGGCCAAGTCGTTGATAGTCGATCTGAGTGACGGAAGTTCCAGGGCGAAAGAACTGGAGCCAAATATAACGTTGGCGAGAAGCGCGATGACCAAGAAGTTCATCGCCGCTCGATGGATCGTTTCGCGCGCTGATCGAGCGCCACGAGCGCCGCACTACTCAATGGAAAACCGAATTGCTCGTTGCGCATGCGCAAGCGCTGGCCGGAGATCTCGCAGATGATTTCCACGGCGCGTCTGAATGACGCTTGATTTTTTATCAGCGGCACAAGCGAGCGGGCGCCCGCGTCTTTGTGTTCGAATTCGTCCCGTAAGATCTCGTGAAAGGCGCGCGCGATATGCCCTTCGATGCCGCGTTTCTTGAGGCGGCTGCAGACTTGATAAAGCGCGCCGCCACCGCCTTCGGTGAGGGTAATGGCGGCGCGCTCGAGCTGTTCGTCCTGGCGACGAATTTCCTTGGAGCTGACATTTACCGAGCCGTGTAAAAGCCCGGCGAAGCTCTTGGAGTATTGGGCTCGCACCTTGGCAAGCTTTCGGTCTTCGGGTAACCAAGTGAGATCGCGAGGAGCGATGCTCCCGCCGCTGATCTCTTGGAGCAGATCCATGACCAGACGGGCATGTTTGGTTTCGTCGGCGAGCTTTTCGGTGAGCTCCGCGTAGTCGCGACGATGGATGCCGAGATCGATACTGGGATAAAGCGCGGTCAACGCGTCGATGATTGGTTTGATGGCGGAGTATTCTTTGAACCCCTGCGCTTTGAGCCAGCGCAAGTGTTCCTTTTTGGTTCTGGGCTCTTTGAAGAAAGCGCGGACCACTTTCGCTTCAGCATCGCGGTAAGCTGAGGCGAGTCTAGTTATTTGTCGAACGAAATGGTTCATAGGACCAGATCTAAGATTGGATCTTGGTTCGGCAATAGGAAAGATCCTTCAATCACTGCGGGCTTGATTCCCCGCAGCTTGCTGCGTAAAGAGCTATTCCAGACCTCTTAAAGTCCGTCATTCCCGAATGCTTCTATCGGGAATCCAGGCGAGACCGGAACTGGACCCCCGATTAAAACATTCGGGGGTGACACCTTTGGGATAAATTCTCGTCGCCATCGTCAGCTTGCTGCGAGGTAGTTCATTCGCGTGGCTGTTGCCAAACTTGTCACTTTGGCGGCACGGGGACGACGGCGCTGCATTTCTTGCAGGTCCGCAGTTTTTCATCACTGGAGAACTTCTGGTAGACCTGTCCCACCGGATCGGCGCGGTAATCGCCGACCTCGACAGAGGTTTCGTAAACTTTCTCGCCGCACTCGTTGCAGAACCATCGGAAATGATCCATCTCTCCGGCTCTGCGCTTGCGCTCGAAGACGATGAACCAAGAGTTCTCCTCAAGCCGCGGCGAGTGCGGCACGCCGGCGGGACAAAGGAGGATTTGGCCGGCTTTTATGTCCGCCGTTTGTTCTTTGCCGTCGGGCGTTCGATAGACCAGATGCTGCACTCCGCTCAGTTGCAACGTCACTTCGTCCGCCGGGTCGATGTGAAAATCCCAGCGCTCTTTGCGTCCGCTGCTCAAGAACGCGATGGATTCGGAATCCTGCCACAGCACGCGGCGACCTTTGCCCTCGGCTTTCACATCGTCGACGATGTCTTTGAGATCGATCGGTATTAGCTCTTTCATGTACGGACTATAACGCTTTCGAATCGTACCCGGCAATAGACTCCTGGCGGCGTGCTTGTGGCGCGGATTTCAAAGCGAGATTCTTCACTTCGTTCAGAGTGACAGCCTCAATGTTCACTTCGGCTTAGCTGACAAGCAATCTTCCTGTTGATGTGTCGTGCTAAGCCCCTTCGGCAAGCTCAGGACATGCTCCGCGAATCATCTCGCGTTGTCTTGACGCTCCAGTGACCACGGTGATAGTTTTTCAGCCAATTGACGCATTCGGAGGTGCACCATGGCTGAGAGAGTTTGGGAACGTTTTTTGACGGAACAAGACAAGGCGACGCTGGTGGGTAAAGCGGATCGGCGCGTCGGATTCGGCGAACGCCCGGCTTTATTGCTGATCGATCTTTATCGCTGGGTTTTCGGCGACAAACCGGAACCGGTGACTGAGGCGATCAAAACTTGGCCGGGGAGCTGTGGACTCGCGGGCTGGAATGCGCTGCCGTACATTCAAAAGCTGATCGCCAAGGCGCGCGAAGTGGGTATTCCGGTGATTCACGTTACTGGACTAGACGGTGTAGCGGTGGAGCCCTGGTCGTTTCGGCGCGATGGAAAAAAACGCGCGACAATGAACGCCGAAGATCTTGATCGTTTTCGACGCAGATTCCAAATTGTCGATGAAGTAAAACCGATTCCTGGCGAAACCGTACTCAAGAAAACTTCGCCGAGCGCCTTCTGGGGTACGCCGCTGATCGGCCATCTGACCTTCCTCGGCGTCGATACGATCATTACTTGCGGCGAGAGCACCAGCGGATGCGTGCGCGCGAGCGTTGTCGACGGCACGACCAATCGTCTTCGCATGATCGTCGCTGAAGAATGTGTTTTCGATCGGCACGAAGCCTGTCATGCGATCAATCTCTTCGACATGAATCAGAAGTACGCCGATGTGTTGCCGCTGGACGACATTCTCAAGTATCTCGACGCTTGGCGCGCCGAGAAAGCCGGCCAGGTGGGTTTCGCCAACAACAGTATCGAATATCTGAAAGATTTAGGGATCGGCGAGGACTACAAAGGACTACGCTAGCGCATCTTATCATGTAGGGGCACGGCATGCCGTGCCCCTACGCCGGTTGCTGTTTTAGCCCATACCAGGCAGCCGCCAAAACGACTATCGAGCTCAGCGCCATCGCTTGAAATCCTCCTTCGTAACCCATTTGTTGAATCAGTGCACCGCATGCCAACGGTCCGATCGCTTGGCCAACCGAGCTGGACGCCCGGGATATACCCAGCGCTAGCTCTTTAGCGCCACGGTCAGCCGATTGCAGCGCAAAGGTGGTGGCGCCGACGTTGGTAAAGCCAAAGCCCATCGTCATAATAGCCAACGGAACTAGCAGCGTGACAAAGCCCGCACCATGAACCTGCAGCAAAAACATGGGGATCCCAACGGCAACGCCAAGTAGAATGACATGGGCTGGTTTGATCCGATCGCACAGCCAACCGCCAACGTAGCGCCCGAATGTGTCCGTCAAACGCGATACCGATACCATCACTCCGACGGTTTCTAAACTTAGGCCTCGGAGATTCACGGCCAAAAATGGAAACGCAACTCGTGTGACGCCGACTAAAAACAAAAATGCTTGACAGATCGCCAGACACGAGGCGAGAAAAGGCAGTTTGACCAGCAGAAGGCGACCCTCGCGCCAAAGGTTTGGTGATGGGTCACTACCACTGCGCCGATACCGGTGTGCGCCGGCAGAAAGAATGAGAATCATGCCGATAAATTGAGGCGTGGCGTAGAGAAAAAACAGTCCGTCCGGTCCAAGCCACTTGCCGACAAAGCCACCAAGTAGCGGTCCGAGAGTGAAACCGATCCCCAATGCTGAGGCCATCTGGCCCTGGACCCGACCCTGTCGCCCAGGCGCAGACTGATCGAAGCCAATTTTTCTCAGCGAGAGAGCGAACATGGCTTCGGTTAATCCAAACACGATCCAGGCTGCCATGAAAACCGGCATCGTATCGATGAAAGTATAACCGACGATACTGGTCGCAAGCCCAACGATCATGGCAAAAATAAGCAGTCGACCAGCACTGAAGTAAGTTGCCATGATGCCGGAAAGGACGTCAGAGCAAACTCGTCCCAGACCGTTGGCAACCAGCGGGATTCCAGCCAATGCGACGGAATAGCCGTGTTCTTTCATAAAGAACGGCGCCAGCATCGCGGCACCGGATGATCCCGCCGCCTGGCAAATGGCGGCCAATACGTAAAGGATGATCGACGGAAATCTCATGACGGCGGATTATAGCAACTCACTTAACCATCGCCTATGATACGGCTTGAAATTTGTTGCTGTGGACAGTCAAGTTTTGGCTTGATAGTGGTTGTAAGTAAGGAGCGATCCCGCATGGAAATCCAGCAGATTCAAATTCATGATGCCAAGACGAAGCTGAATCAACGAGCGTGTACGTTCGTCGATATTCGCGACCCCGCTTCGTACCGCGACGCGCATATTCCGGGGGCGCTTCACCTGCACGACGGCAACGTGGAGGAGTTTCTGCAGAAAACGAAAAAGGATGAGATGATTGTTGTCTACTGCTATCACGGCAACAGCAGTCTCGGCGCCACCGCGTTTCTGATTGACAATGGATTCAAAGACGTCGCGAGCATGAGTGGCGGCTTCGAAGCGTGGCGGCAAGTGTATGAGCATGAGGCGGGATAGGATTTTCGAGGATCGAAGATCGAGGATAGCGAATTGAGATAATAAGGAGGTTTCTATGGGAGTCGTCTTAGGGAGCGGTGAGTACCGTTACGAAGTGATCGAAGGCTGGGGAAAGTTGCCGGACGATTGGACCTTTCATGAAGTTGCCGCCGTGGCCGTGGATAACAAAGATCAAGTCTATTGTTTCACCCGCGGCAAACATCCGGTGATCGTCTTCGACAGCGATGGTAATTTTTTACGGGCGTGGGGGGACGGCGTTTTCAAGCGGGCGCATGGCGCGACCATCGGACCGGACGAGACGGTTTTTTTGACCGATGACGGCGATCACACGGTTCGCCAATGCACCTTGGATGGAAAAATTCTTCTGACGATCGGAGTTCCTGGAAAGTCGTCGCCCTATCAGAGCGGCGAGCCGTTTAATCGCTGCACGCATGTAGCCTTCTCGCCCCAGGGGGATATTTATGTTTCGGACGGCTACGGCAATTCTCGCGTGCACAAATATTCGCCGGACGGCAAATTGCTGTTGTCTTGGGGAGAATCGGGTTCCGATCCCGGACAATTCAACATCGTGCACAACATTTGCACCGACAAGGAAGGTTGGGTCTACGTCGCGGATCGCGAGAATAACCGCGTTCAAGTTTTCAACGGCAACGGCAAATACGAGACGCAATGGAACAACATGCATCGTCCCTGCGCGCTCTACATGGACAATACAAAAAAAGATCCGATCTGCTACATCGGGGAGCTCGGGCCGGGATTGGGTGTGAATAAAGAGGCGCCAAATCTCGGCAATCGAGTCGACATCTACGACAAGACAGGCAAGCGACTGGCGCGCCTCGGCGACATTCGCGCCGGCGAGAAGCCGGGACAGTTCATCGCGCCGCATGGCATCGCCATCGATTCACGCGGCGATATTTACGTCGGCGAAGTTTCGTGGACGATCATGGGACAGCATCTGAAACCGCAGCGCGAGCTGCGCAGTCTGCAGAAGCTAAAGAAGCTGAATTAAGACGGGGAGAACCAACCACAAAGAGCACAAAGGTCACATAATTGGGGGCGTGATTCATCACGCCTTGGCCGTTTTCGTAGGGTGCGCTCTGCGCACGGCCAACGTAGTAGCAAAATCAGGAAGAATCATTTGTAGGGGCGACCGGCCGGTCGCCCTGAAGCCAAGGAGTCGATTATGCAGAGCAATGTCACTCAACAACGCGTACCGATCCACGGCGATCCCGGCCGCTGGATTCATGTGAGCGACAGTCCGCGCCACGTGCGCGTCATGTTTGGCGGCGAGACGATCGCAGACAGCAAAAGAGTTAAACTCGTGCGCGAGCCGGAAGTGTTGCCGGCTTACTATTTTCCCAAGGAAGATGTGCGGATAGATGTCTTTGTGCCGAGCCAACACAAGACTTTATGTCCGCAAAAAGGCGAAGCGTCGTACTGGTCGATTCGATCCGGAAACAAAACCGAAGAGAACGCAGCGTGGAGCTATCTGAACCCATTGCCTGGTGCGAGCGCGATCAAAGACCATTTTGCTTTCGAATGGCCCAAAATGGACAAGTGGATGGAGGAAGACGAGGAGATTTTCAAGCACGCGCGCGACCCATACAAGCGCGTCGATGCGATGCCGAGCAGGCGCCACGTGCGCGTCGTGATCGACGGAAAAACCGTTGCCGACACGCGCCGGCCGCATCTTCTCTTCGAGACCAATCACCCCGTGCGCTATTACATTCCTCAGGAAGACGTGCGAATGGACATGCTGGTCTCGAGCTCAACGACGTCGCGCTGTCCTTATAAAGGTCCGGCGTCCTATTGGTCGGTCAAAATCGGCAGCGAGACATTCCCTGACTTGGTTTGGGGCTACATGAATCCGATTCCCGAATGTCCCAAGATCAAAGGGCTCGTTTGTTTCTTTCACGAGCGCGGCTGCGACATTTACGTCGATGGCGAACTGATACCGCAGCCTAAGACGAAATGGGCCCAACCGCTCAGAAGCTGACTCGACATTCCGCAGACATGCGCGCCCTTTACTGGGATGGTCATGAGCTGAGCCTCAATACATCCTATCCGTCACCGTCTACTGGGCCGAAGATCGAGGATCGAGAATCGAAGATTGTCGGGGCGACTGCCAGTCGCTCCACAGCTGATGAAATTCAGACGGCGCTTGTCAAAGTTCATCTCGCCGGCATCTGCTCCACCGATCTGCAAATTTTGAAAGGCTACATGGGATTCAAAGGCGTTCCCGGCCATGAATTCGTCGGCAGCGTCAGCGAAGGTCCGGGCGATCTCGTCGGTAAGCGTGTCGTCGGCGAAATCAACTTTGCTTGCGGAAAATGTGATTCGTGCCGGCGCGATCTTAGGCGCCATTGTCCAAATCGTACCGTGATGGGAATTCTTGATGCTGACGGCGCATTTGCTGAGTACGTTTCGGTGCCGACGGCAAACCTTCACGTCGTGCCGGACAATCTCAGCGACGAGGAAGCGGTGTTCACCGAACCACTGGCTGCCGCTTTCGAGATTCTAACCCAGGTTCAGCTCAATCCTGGCGACGACGTTCTCGTTCTGGGCGACGGGAAGTTGGGTAATTTATGCGCGCAGGTGCTGCGGCTCACTGGCGCGAAAGTGACTGCTCTGGGAAATCATGCTAATAAGCTCGCACTGATTAAGAACGCGGGCGTACGAACAATTCCGTTAAACGAATGGACGCCTCGCCTGTTTGATGTCGTCGTGGAAGCTAGTGGCTCCGCGTCAGGGCTCGAGCTTGCATTGAGCGCCGTGCGCCCGCGCGGCACGCTAATTTTAAAAAGCACCATCGCCGGCAACCATCAAGTTTCATTGGCGCCAATCGTGATTAATGAAATCAACGTAATCGGATCCCGTTGCGGCCCGTTTCCCGACGCGCTCGGTGCCCTGGCGGCAAAACAGGTTTGTGTGACTCCGCTAATCGAAGAGATCTATTCTTTAAATGACGGTGTAGCGGCTGTCGGTCACGCGGCGAAGCAAGGAGCGAGAAAAATTTTGATTCGGCCGTCGTAGCACCAATATCCACGGCGATCATAGCGGGCGCGATGAATCGCGCCCCTACCGTCAAAAAGACGATCCGGGCTCTGCTAGAAAGACCAATTCATCGGGTGTTGATTCTCGTCCAAGTACTTCATTGCGGTGGGGGAATCGCCCGAAACGTTCGATGATTTCTCGATGGCGAATCGCGTAGTTCAAGTAGTCTTCGAAGATGCTTTTCTGCTCCGCCGGAACGTCGGCAGCTAGCTCGCTGAAGCATTTCACCGACAGATCTTGGTGTACCAAATGTTCCGCGTGCTCGAGCGGGAGGTAGAAGAATACTCTTTCGATCGGCCGGAGCTGACGATCGACTTTTTGTTCGAGCCCTTCGACACACCACGTCAATGCTTTTTCATCGCAGGAGAACGCCCGAGCGGTGTCTCGATAGATGTTGCGCGGAAATTGATCCGTGAGAATAATCAGTGCAAGGCGCCCGCGCGGACTTGACAGCCAATCGTTGAGTTGTTCCGAAACCGCCAAGATCAGGTAGATCTCGAAACGGCGGCGAATCTCGTTGTCGGTTGCCTCATGCTTCGACCACCAAAGATCGGCTTGCTCCTTGGCGACCGCGGCGTCGTCGGGCTTGGAGCCGAACCAGAAATCAAGAATGGTTTCGGGCGTCATTGGCGTTCATCCGCTAGTGAGTGGCCTTTTGGATGAGGGACTTCACAAACGCCTTCGCTGTGGCCAGATCGTATGAATACAGTTTTCTTGCCATTCCCACAGCACCGATCATGTCGCCTGATTCGGCTAACTCCAGTAGGCGCGCTTCCTGTTCCTCTCGGCTCAACCCGTCGAAATTGACGAAGTCCTTGCTCGTTGTTTCCGCGTGCCGAACGAGTGTGTGACGGGTAAGGGCTTCGAGTAACATTTGAGCGCCGGGAACGACGCCCCATTCAATTCTCAAAAGCATTGGAGAAGCGAGTCGGACCGGAAAATGTTGGTAACGCGAAGATGTCCTGCCGGTGCCATGGGTTGGCTTCGCGAATACTCGCTCGCGTTCCTTTGTTAGCGCTTCCGCTAGCTGGGTGGAGTCGTCGGCGAGTTCGAGATCGATGATTCGGCGCGTTCTAATGATCGTTGTCGATTGGTTTGTATCATCTCGACCGGGGAGCTCCTGACGCTCCTTTACCAACTTCACCGAGCGAATCTCGGAGTAGGGAAGAAATACAACCGTGGGGTCTTGATCGGAAAAGTGATGATTGAGATACGAGCGAAATTTTACGAAGAGCCCGTGGTTGGTCATGCGTATGAGCCAGTTGGAAAAACGGAAGCGGGCGGTGACGAGCCTTTGGAAGATCAGCAGACAGATGGCGACAACGGCGGCGACATAGTATGCCAGCCAGGCATTTTTCAGCCAGCCGAACGCTAGCGTCCCAAATGCGATGGCGATGAGGATCATCGCGCCGGTCACAGCGCGAAACCTGGAGTAATGAAACACTCGGTCGCGTTGATCCACAGGGACGTCGGCCAAGCGCATGAGCTGCATTACCAACATCCCCGTGAAGCGTGAAGGGCTTCACGCGCTTTCTGACCCTCACCCTTCCCTCTCCCACAAGGCGGGCGAGGATAAGAGAATCCCAATGGCGCTGTTATGTTAACACGAGACGTCCTTACGAAAGCAGCCACGTTAGCTATCGCCGAGCAACGCCGAGAGCTGGCGAAAAAACTCTCCGATGGCGCCATTATGAACGAAATCGGCCATGTCATCTAATGGAGTCGGATCGCGATTGACGATGGCCAGGAGCGCGCCGCTCCGTTTGGCAATGACGGGAAAAGAAGCAGCGGGTTGAACTTGCAGCGATGAGCCGACGACGATGAAGGGATCCGCTTGCTCGCTCCATGCTTGGGCGCGCTGCATGGCAACAACAGGCATCGACTGTCCGAAGGAAACATTGGCGGACTTGAGAAATCCGCCGCAGTCGTCGCACATCGGCGCGGTAAATTCTTCGCCCAGGTTTTCATAGATGTCGACCGGTTCATATCGCTTAGCGCATTTAAGACAGGTAACGAGACGATCGGTGCCGTGAAGCTCGATCAATCGCTCTTCGGAAGTTCCCGCGAGCTTGTGCAGGCCGTCGATGTTTTGGGTGATCAGGCCGAGCAATTGGCCGCGCGCCTCGAAGTTACAGATCGCGTAGTGGCCGATATTCGGCTTAACTGTTTTAAAGAGTTCGTAGGTCGCCTTTTTGAGGCGCCAATGTTGAAGGCGCGCCGATTCGCTCGCGAGAAAATCTTGGAACAGCACCGGCTGATACTTGGTCCAAACGCCGCCCGGACTGCGAAAGTCCGGCACGCCGGATTCCGTGCTGATACCGGCGCCCGTGAAAAAGACAATCGCCTGAGATTGACGCAAGCGCGCGGCAAATTCCTCGATCTTCATCTTCTTCTCGCATTTGGATGAGCTTTATTTTTTCTGCGCCGGATCCTCCGGCTTCGCTGGCGGTGCGGGTTTGGCGGGCGCGGCTGGTTTTGCCGGCTGCGCAGAGGGAGGCGGCGGCGCGGGCTGGATATCGACCACTTTCACGTCAAAGACCAAAGTCTTCCCGGCCATCGGATGGTTCATGTCCATGACGACCGTTTTTTCCTTGATTTGACGGACCGTCATCGGCACGACCATTCCTTCCGGACTTTTTGCGGCCAGCACGGCGCCGACTTTGAGCGCGTTCGGAGGAATTTTTTCTTTGGGGACTTCCTGAACGGCATTTGGATTAACCTTGCCGTAGCCGTCCTCGGGCTTGACCGTGACATGTTTCTCGCCACCGACTTTCATGCCGGTCAGTTCTTTTTCCAATCCTGGGATCATCATCTTTTGGCCGTGAATATATTTAAGCGGGTCTCTGCCTTTGCTCGTTTCGATGACTTTTCCATCCGTCCCCTTAAGCGTGTAGTCCAAGCTCACCATCATGCCGTCCTTGACTACGCGGTCATCTTTGGTTTTCTCTGCAGCGGCAGCGAAGACGAGCTCGCTGTGACTGCATAGAGCGAGAAGCGTGAGGAGCGAAAGTACTTTAATACGCATTAATTTTTCTCCTGAACAAATGGTCTGCGATTGGGTGACTTAATCAACTTATACACTGAAACGCCGGAACACAACGAAGGTTAAGAATTAGAGGCTGGAGCAGCGATGCTAGGCACGCCGATCACTCCCGGCGTGAGGTCAGTTTGGCAAATGGAGTTAGCTTTTGGCAATAACACGTTTGCCCCAGACGTCCATCACTTGATCGTAAATGGTGTTCGGAGGCGTCAACAGGATGCGTTTGATACCGTCGGACTCCAGCCGCCTTACTTTAAAAATACATTCTTCCGGCGTGCCGGCGATGGTAAAGCGTTCAAGTAGATAATTCGTGACAAAATCAGGATCGATGCGCTCTTCGATGGGTTTGGAGATATCGAAGTTGTCCATGAATCGTTTGACGCCTGCTGCTTCTCCCTCGGGTACGGTTTCCATGGTGAAGCGAAAATTATGATGGGCGCGGTTGGCCATGCGCGAGCGCACGCGCCTGCGTGCGAGGTCGCCATCGTCGTCGACGACGATCATACCGGCAGGCATGATGTCGATTTCCTCTAACCTGCGGCCTGCGTCTTTTGCGCCCTCGTTGATGCGCTGACGTGCCCAGTCCGTGACTTGTTTATCGAACCCGGTGCCGAGGATAACGCCGTCGCAGGTGCGTCCGGCGACGCGGAGCGTTTTCGGTCCCTCGGCGGAGATGTAAATCGGCACGGGGCGCTTGCCGACTTTGAGCTGCACATTGCCTCCTGCGCGTTCTTTGCTCTGCGGCACATCGATGCCGCGGTCGTGCAGCAAATCGCGAATCGTGCGCAGACCCTTTTCGAAGTCGCTAAGTTTCGTTGCTGTTCGTCCCAAGCTGTAAACCGGTCCGTCGCCGGTGCCTAAGCCGATGATGGCGCGACCTTGCGAAATTTCATTCAGCGTCGCAAAGGAATTCGCAGTGATCGTCGGATCGCGATAGACCATGTTCGTGACAGCTGTGCCGAAGCGAATTTTTTTCGTCTGCACGGCGCACATGGCCATGACCTGATAGGGATCGACATTGCCCATCTGACTATCGGCGAAAAAAATCGCTTCGAAGCCGAGCGCTTCGGCGCGCATGGCGCGCTGCACGGCTTCTTCAACCGTACGCGCGGAACCATGAAGACAAAAATTCATGAGGTCTCCCTTATCGCACCGAGCGTCACTCAGGATGCGTAACGTCAGTGATTGTTGATCGGTTTTGATCACCACGAAGAGCACGGAGGACACGAAGGTTTCGGATATCAAACTCTGAACTTCGTGATCTTCGCGTCCTTCGTGGTGAAAACTGTCTTCGCACAATCTAGTTGGGCTCGCGTGTGGCTGTCAACTTACGCGCGCCATTTGACGTGTGTGCCAGCGCACACACGCGTGAATGGCCAAGCCGGAGATAATAAAACAAACGAGACAGACGGCGAAGGACCAGCCGTAAGAACCCGTTACGTCGAAGAGATAACCGCCGATCCAGGAACCAAAGGCGCTACCCAGTCCGAAACTAATTTCCAAAAAGCCGAAGATCAGGCCGATTTTGCGGCCGGAGAAAATATCACCGATCACGGCGCCATAGGTGGGATTACCGGCGCTATGGCCGATGCCGTAGAGCAAAATGGCCAGGTAAACGAGCCACAGCGGCGCGTCGACTGTCATGGCGATCATGCAGCCTACGCCGAGAGCCGTGACAAGCGTGGCGACACCGTAGGCTTCACTGCGGCCCAAGCGATCCGAGATGGAGCCCCAAACTATGGTCGCGCCGATGCGAATAAAGCCGATGAGGCCAAAGTAAAAAGATGCCGCCAGCTTCTCGTAGCCGACGGCGACGAAGTGGGCGATAACGTGGGTGTTGATCAAGAACAAAGCGGTTCCGAGAGCGAGATGGCCGATGGTGATACACCAAAAGGGGAAGGAGCGTGCCGCTTCCCCGAGCGTCCAATGCCGCTGAGCTGCGTGTTTTGCCGAGTGTCGGCCAGGATTCTCCGCTGGCGCCTTATCGTCACCATCGGGAAACTGTCCGACGTCCTGTGGCGTGCGCCGCTGGAACAGCGCGTTCGCCGGCACCAAGACGAGCAGCAGCAGACTTCCAGTGACGACGTAGGTCCAACGCCAGCCGACTTGATCTATCAGCAACTGAGTCAGTGGCACCATCACCAACGCGCCCACGCCCTGTCCCATCGACGCGATGCCGATTGCCGTGGCACGCCTGCGCACAAACCAGAATGAAATAAGTGCGTTATGGCCGACAAAACTGAGAGCTCCTTGGCCCAGCGCAGTGATAATGCCGTAAGAAACGTAGAGCTCCCAAAGGGAACTGGCGAACGATGAAATCACCAGGCCGACTCCAACCAACAGCGCGCCGAGAGGCATCAAAAGCCGTGGTCCAAATCGGTCGAAGGCGAGGCCAACCAACGGTGACGCGATGGCATAGACGAAGAAGTTGGCCGATGCCACCGTTGCGCCGTCGCTGCGTGACCAGGAAAACTCGTCTAATAACGCAAGGTAGTAAACGCCGAATGCGCCGTTGACCCCGCGCATCACGATCATGTTGGCGAAACACAAGGCGAGGATAACGTAGCCGTAGAAGAACTTGGGGCGCATGAGGGGGATTGGAGTACTGGAGTGTTGGAGTAATGGTTTAATGGGTTAGAATCCAATACTCCAGCATTCCATCACTCGACTACTTCAAGGATCTGTTCGGTGTCCGCTTTACTTCCGCGGATTTGATGTCTTTGATCTTCACGTCAAAGTTCAGAGTCTTGCCGGCGAGTGGATGATTGAAATCAACGACCACGGTTTTTTCCCTGACTTCATGAATGCGCACTGGCATCGCCCGTCCGTCCGGCGTTTTGGTCATCAAAAGGGTCCCCACTTTTTGAGCTTCGGACGGAATTTCGTCTCGCGGGACTTCACGAAACGCTTTTTCGTTCATTGGGCCGTAACCCTCTTCGGGTTTGACTTGCACTTTTTTCTGGTCGCCAACTTTCAATCCGTTTAGTTCTCTTTCCAGTCCCATAACAATTTGCCCCGCGCCGTGGACGTAGATTAACGGTTCTTTGCCGACGTTGCTGTCGATGACCGTGCCGGCATCGTCGGTGAGCGTGTATTCGATGGATACCGCCGCGCCGTCGCGGATCGCCGATAGGGTTTTGAGCGTCGTCGCGTGCGGCATCGGCCCGCTGATACGGGCGAGGCTGGTTAAGAAAAAGAGCGCGCCCAACACCGCGCCGCTCATGACTAAGAGGCCGAGAAGTTTTTTCATGAGGTCTTCGCGAACGAAAAAAAGTTTTGCATGACAATATAATGCGGTCAGACCTGATTACAACGGTTTTACGTCGTCGTGATTGGTATGGTTATGTTCGCGGCGGATGATCGCCGTGATTACAGGAAACTATCCGAGCCGTCTCGGCATCATGAATTTATGCAAGTCGTAGGATGGGTGGAGCGAAGCGATACCCATCGATCGTCTACGTTGGAGTGAGGCGATCGAGCGCACCCTTCGGCAGTGCTCAGGGCATTCGGCAGTTGAGCCTTTTTCAGCGGCCTCAGCACGGTTTGAACTTCGGCAGCGTGACTCCATCACCGCTGTCTTCGAAGACAACCTCCACAGGCATGTCGATGTGGACTTTATCGATCGGGCAGCCGATGACGTTGCTGCAAAAGCGTGGACCGTCATCCAAGTCGATCCAGGCCGTGACATAAGGGATGTCGGGAGCGAAGCCTCTGAGCGCCTGTCCGACGACTTCGCGGATGACCGTGAAGGAAAAAATTTTGCCTTTGCCGCTAACCTGAACCCATTCGAGTCTGTCGCTGGCGCAATCACCGCAAACCGGGCGAGGGCAAAAGACCCACGTGCCGCAGTCCTGGCACTTCTGCATCATCAGCTTGCCGGCTTTGGCGCCTTCCCAGAATGGTTGGTTGACGGGAGTGATTTCAGGGAGCGGCTTCTTAAATACTTTGTTCTCTTCTGCCATATAAAACTCCTATCGTGTTCGTGATCGTGTTCGTGAATCGTGCCCAGCATCCAACCCCACGAACACGAGCCACGATCACGAACACGAGTTACGCCTCGCTTCCTAAAATCGCCGCCGCGGTGCAGCCGAAGTTCTTGCCGTAGTTGACCGCGCCGACGCCGGTCGAGATGCCGAATTTGATATTTGCCACCTGGCGGTCGCCGCCCTCGCCGCGAATCTGGCGCACGGTTTCGATCACGTGCAGCATGCCGCCCGTCGTTGACGGCTGGCCACAGTTGATCATGCCGCCGCTGGTTTGAATCGGCAGATCGCCTTTGAACGTGAAATCGGTTTTTTCGAAGAATGCTTTGTCGTTGCGACCGCAAAAGCCCAAGTCTTCGATCTGGATCATCACGATGGGAATGTAATCGTCGTAGAGATTCAAGCAGCGGATATCTTTGTGCGTGATGCCCGCCATGTCGAAAGCCCGTTTGCCTGATTGCGTGATACCCGTAATTAACGGGTTTGCGCGATAGCGCGGTCCGTAGCTTGCGTTGTTGCATTCGCCCCAGCCAAGTAAATACACCGGCGGCTTGTGCATCGACTTCGCGCGCTCCGCCGATGTCATGATATAAGCTTTGCCGCCGTTAGCCGGCATGACACAATCGAACAATCGAATCGGATCAGAGATCAGTCGTGATTTTTTGTAATCGTCGATCGTGATCGGTTTCCTGAGATAGGCGTTGGGATTGAGAGAGGCATGATAGCGGCCAGTGACGGCGATCTTGCCGAAGTGGTCTTCGGTCATGCCTGATTCGTGCATGTAGCGGCTCATGACGAAAGAAATTTTACAATTCGGTCCCATCACGCCGAAGGGCATCTCGTAGTCGCGCGTGTCGGCAGGTGTGCCGCGATGACCGCCGCGCTCGCTAAAGGGCGCGGCCGCCGCGATAACCAAGACTAGATCGCAGAGCCCGGCGTTAATCGCCGCGGCGGCATGGCCAAGCAGTGATACCGAGCTTGCGCCGCCGTTGCCGCCGGCCAAGGAAACTCCCGGCGTAATGCCAAGAATCGCCGCCACTTCCTCGGGCCAAAAGGGTTGCGAATGATTGGTCGTATAAATCGCCGCCAGTCCTTGGCCGTCGAAATCCTTTTTCGTTAACCCGGCATCTTCCATTGCGAGGCGCGCCGCCCACGCAAGATAATCCGCCGTCGATTTTTTCGGCTCGCCGGGTTTGCTGCCGAGCCTATCGGTCGGCGTCTCGCCGATGCCGACGATTGCCGTCTTTCCTCGTATGCTCATCGTTTGAGTTCCTCTCTTTGTTTATCGAGAGATATTTCAGCAACCCTTGGCTGTCAAGCAATCTGGCGGAGCCAAGACTATGTCTCCCGCAAAGAGCGCAAAGAACGCGAAGGTAAAATTAAAAAAGCGGCATGGGGGGGCCTTTGCGAGCTTAGCGTGCTTGGCGCGAGAGACTTCTTGAATTCGGTTGATTGACAGGGCTTTCACGACCGTGAGATAACCTGGATACACAGAGACCGGCTGACGCTGCTTAGGCTGGCGACATAGATCGACAATCCAAAGGCCCGAACGGTTTCATACGGCTCGGGCTTTTTTTTCGCCTTCTGTCCGGGCTACTCAACTTCGATCCCGCTCGATCATTGACCGTCCTTCGCACATCGCACCAAACATAGATACTGAATCAAATTTGCTACAGCCCGAATCAAATCGACTACAGGCTCGCTTAAATCAGCGCGTCGGCTTCGGCTCCTGTGCCGGGAATTACCTCGTGAATTCAACGCGTTCGTCTGGGCGATCGCTGACTCGGACATGGCACTGTTCGTGCGATTACGGTTTACGCGTTTTAGCGCCCTGATCCTTCGGCCAGGTTTTGGATTGGAGAAAATATTGGCTTGACGATTCCGCCCAACGTGGCGGCGAGAGCGGATAAGGTGATCAAATGACAGAGATCAGACAACAGAGGTCAGCGGTCAGAAATCAGAGGGAAGAAATTAACCGCCGAGACGCGTCCTTCGACCAAGCTCAGGATGCACGGCTATGAAGAATTCCGCTCATGGTGATTCCTCGACGGGCTCGGAACTGAAGGCGGTCGAGGAAGCCTGCCGTGAGGCTTCTCAAACGGTCGAACCATGCGGCCTCTGCGCCTCTGTGGTGAAACCGATCTCCGATCTCCGACTTCTGATCTCTGGTTTATGCGGCGCTATGCTCTTTGCGCTTTGCTTGCCCGCCCACGCCCAGCAAGCCAAAATCCATCGCGTCGCGGTACTAGTCGTCGGCAGCGCAGAGATCCCGCAGATAAAGGGCGTCCGCGATGGACTGAAAGAACTTGGATACATCCGGGGAAAAAACCTTGCCTTGGATGTCTCGGCAAAGGACAGCTACGAGGAACTCCGTCCTCTTGTGAAGAGCTACAAAGAAAAGAAGCTGGACGCGATTGTTACTATCGGCGGCATGGCAACCAATGTCGTCAAAGAAATCGCGCCGGAGATTCCCACGGTCTTCTACTTCGGTTCAGACCCAGTGCAGGCTGGATTCGTCAAATCCATCGCGCGCCCCGAAACAAATCTCACCGGCCTGACGCTTCACGCCGGTCCCGAATTCGACGGTAAGCGGCTGGAAATCTTCCACGAGACGGTTCCGTCCTTACGCCGAGTGGCCGTGTTCTACAACGCCAGAGGCGAAAATCCCGCCCACGAAATGAACCTCGATATGCTGCGCAAGATCAGTCCCAAGCTGGGAATCAAGTTGGCAGAGAAACCCATCAAGGTGGCCGCCGATCTGGACGAATCGCTTCGATCTCTCGCCAAAGACACTACGGACGGCATCATGGTTCTTTCTGCGAATATATTCAGGAATCGCTTCAATAAGATCGCACCTGTCGGGATACAGAAGAAACTCGCCGTCATGGGTTCCGAAGCGTCACACGTTACCGAAGACGGTGCACTGTTGTTTTACGACTCTGACAGATATCGCATCGGCCATCGATTGGCTTGGTACGTTGACCGAATTCTAAAAGGTACGAAGCCGCAAGACCTGCCGGTAGAAGCCCCAACCTATTTTGAGTTCGTGATCAATGTAAAAACGGCGAAGCAGATCGGTCTGACGATCCCGCCGAACGTGTTGGTCAGAGCGGACAAGGTGATCAAGTAAGGAAAAAGTAAAAATGCAAAAGGCAAAAATAAAGAGAGGAAAGCCGTGAACAAGAAAATCTTTTCTCTCGCTCTGGGCGCTTTGTTCTTGGCTCTTAGCTTTTCCGCCGAAGCGCAGCAGGTAGCGAAGGTCTACCGGATTGGCTTTCTAGCGCTTGGGCCACCCCAGCCCGAGCCTGTACCGACTACATCTCCTTTTTGGGCCTTCCGCCAGGCGCTCCACGAGCTGAAGTATTTGGAAAGCCAGAACCTCATCCTTGAGTCTCGATGGGCTGCGGGGAAGCGTGAGAAGCTTCCCGCCCTTGCGGCTGAGTTGGTCCGTCTTAATGTTGACATCATTGTGGCTTCTGGACTTTCGGCCGTTCGAGCGGCTAAAGATGCCACTCGGACCATTCCCGTCGTCATGGCGGGGGCTCCCGATCCCGTAGCTTTTGGGTTGGTGGCGAACCTGGCGCGACCAGGCGGAAACGTCACCGGACTGGCTGACTCCCCTGGACGAGACCTCGAAGGCAAGCGTCTGGAGCTTCTTAAAGAGACGGTGCCCAGGATGTCTCGTGTCGCCGTGATTCTTGATTCGGCGAGTCGTTTGGATATCACGCCTACCAAGGAGGCAGCTCACGCACTCGGGTTGGTTCTGATTCTGTCTCCTGAGACGGCCACACCGACAGAATTTCGCGACTCCTTTTCTCTTATCTCTCGTGAACGGGCGCACGCTGTCTATGCGCCTGAGACTCCTATCAATGTTCGTTACCGAGATCTCATCGTGGAGCTCGCCGTAAAGCATCGGCTGCCAACCATGTACGGATCGCGAGAGTTTGTGGAGGGCGGCGGCCTCATGTCGTACGGCCCGAAATTCTCGGAGTTGTTTCGGCGTGCCGCCTTCTACGTCGACAGAATCCTCAAAGGAACCAAACCTGCCGACCTTCCTGTGGAGCAGCCATCAATATTCGAACTGGTGATTAATTTGAAGACCGCAAAGCGGATCCGCCTCACGATTCCGCCTAACGTGGTCGCGCGGGCGGATGGAGTGATCAAATAGCTGGCTGTAAACGGTAGGAGGAGCAAATTATGAGACAAAAAATACTCGTCGCTTTCCTGATCTACTTCATTTTCGCGCCTCCCCTTGCGATCGAAGCCCAGCAGGCGATTTTTCTCCTGCGGCATGCCGAACAAGCGCCTGACGTGGAAGAACCGCCTCTAACCGAGGTGGGACAGCGGCGAGCCAGAGTTCTGGCCGAGATGTTTAAAGATGCGGGCATTAATGCGATTTACACAAACCCGCGTCTCCGGTCGATTCAGACCGCAGAGCCGCTGGCGAAAGCGCTCAACGTCGAGAGTAAAGTTTTGCCTGTTCGCCGCGACGATGTCGAAGGACTCATCCGTGCTCTTCGTACACATCCGCGCGATCGCGTCCTCATTGTCACCGGCTCTCTCAACATCCCTCATATTCTTAAGGCGCTGGGGCATCCGGTCGAGGTTACTATTCCACCATTCGAATACGATAATCTCTTCGTGATTTTACCGAAAAGCGATGGGCCCCCGGTAGTACTGCGTCTGCGTTATTAAAGGCCTCCGGCGGATGAAGGGATTGCGTGAAGGGATGGAGCAGCCGACGAAGTTTGAGCTGGTCATCAACCTGAAGGCCGCGAAGCGGATCGGTGTGACGATCCCGCCGAACGTACTGGTGCAGGCGGACCGAGTAATTAGGTGACAGTTGTCAGTGGTCAGTTATCAGTGGTCGGCGACAATACGGGAGCGAAACTAATGAGCGGAAATTTTTTTGTCCGGCTACTGGCAACTATATTGCTGACAACTGTTTCGCTCGCCGAAGCGCAGCAGCCGGTAAAAGTACACCGTATTGGATATATCTCAGGCCGTTCCGGACCGGGGCCTTTGGACGAAGTATTCAAAATCGCCCTGCGGGAGCTGGGCTACGTCGAAGGTCAAAACGTTACCTTTACGTACCGATGGGCCGAGGAGAAGTTGGATCGGCTTCCCGCACTCGCGGTCGAGTTGGTGCAACTCAAAGTCGACGTCATCGTAACGGAAACGACGCCAGCCGCGCAGGCAGCCAAAAAAGCGACCGCAGATATTCCCATCGTAATGACACTAAGTGGCGATCCGGTTGGAGCTGGGCTCGTTGCGAGTTTGGCACGCCCTGGCGCAAACATCACAGGGCTAACCTTCATAGGCACTGACCTGGGCGGCAAATGGGTAGAGCTGCTTAAGGAAATGTCGCCCAAGACCTCGCATCTGGCGTATCTGGCAAATCCAGAGTTGACCCCTGATGTGCTTGTCTTCAAATCAATGCAGCCTGTGGCGCAGGAATTGGGCATGACCATAAAGTCCGTGGACGCGCGAAGTCTAAACGACTTCAAACGTGCATTCAGCGAGTTGAAGCAAGCGCGTGTCGATGGCCTGGTTGTGAGCGCGAACGTCATTTATGTTCAGAATCGTAAACTGATCGTGGACCTCGTTGCGCAACAGCGCCTCCCCGCGATCTATGGACGCAGTGATTTTGTCGATGCCGGTGGTCTCGCGTCCTACGGAACTAGCTTTCCCGACTTGTACCGTCGCGCGGCCACCTACGTTGACAAGATCTTGAAAGGCGCCACGCCTGCCGATCTCCCGGTGGAGCAGCCGAAGAAGTTCGAATTCATCATCAATCTGAAGGCCGCAAAGCAGATCGGCCTAACGATTCCGCCCAACGTGCTGGCAAGAGCGGACAGGGTGATCAGATGACAGAAATCAGAGTTCAGAAGTCAGAGATCAGCAAAAACAATCCCCTTGCCTCTATGCTCTTAGCTTTCTTTGCGCTTTGCTCTTCGCTCTATGCTTACCCGCTGACGCGCAGCAGCCGGCCAAAGTCCCTCGGATAGGTTATCTAGATGTTACCTCATCTTCCGTTGCCTCGGTCCGCATAGAGTCAATGCTGCAGGGACTGCGCGATTTTGGTTGGGTGGACGGGCAGAACATTTCAATTGAGTACCGATTTGCGGAAGGGAAGCCAGATCGGCTCGCCGAGCTTGCAGCCGAGTTGGTTCGACTCAAGCCCGATGTCATTGTCGTGCAAAGCAATACTGTGGCCGTGCTGCCTCGGTCGCAACGAAGACAATCCCGATCGTCATGGCTGATGGTGACGACCCCGTCGCCGGTGGCCTTGTGGCTAGCCTAGCGCGGCCGGGCAGGAACATCACCGGACTGACGAACTTTACGACTGATTTGGGGACAAAACGATTGGAATTGTTGAAAGAGATCGTTCCCCGGCTCACTCGTGTAGCCCTACTGCCGAGTCCAGCTGAGCGCGGGCCGGCCGTGCATGAGCTAGAGGCCGCCGCGCTCTCTCTGCAGATCAAACTTCATACGATGGAGGTCCGTGTTGCCGATGATTTGGAACGGGCATTCCATGGCGCAGCCAATGCGCGTGCTGGCGCGCTCGCCGTGATGGCGGACCCAACCGGCCTATTCGTCGCCAACCGAAAGCAGATCCTAGAAATTGTCGTCAAAAACCGCTTGCCTGCAATCTACCCTTTTAATACGTGGGTAAACGCTGGCGGCCTGATGTCCTATGCAGCAGATCAATTTGAGAGCTATCGCCGCGCCGCGACCTACGTAGACAAGATTCTGAAAGGTGCAAAGCCAGCCGATCTTCCAATCGAACGGCCGATGAAGTTCGAGTTCGTGATCAATCTGAAAGCGACGAAGCAGATCGGACTGACGATTCCGCCGAATGTGCTGGCGCGGGCGGATCGCGTGATTCGGTGAGGGGTTAGGCGTAAGACGATAGGAAAAGACTTTGGATCTGCAATTTTGGACAAGAGCAAATGAAAACTGATGAAAGGAATAGCTACCATTTTGCTTGGCGTTCGAGCCGGCGAAGAAACCGTCTAATGGAGACGACCCTGACTCGGTGGCGTCGCGCCATCTTGATCAAATCAAGGTCGCGTTTGAGATCGTCATCCCGTGTCACCAGATACTGTGATTTGCCGACAATAGCTGCCTCCAAAATTTCGTCATCGTCGGGATCGCGGCATATCTTCAGCCCACCAGAAATTTGCACGATGGTTCCACGAGCCGCAATCAATCGCACAAATACCTCGGCTTCACGGCTAGTATACCGAAATCTTTGGACCAATCGTGACCTGCTGAGGACGTCCGCGATTTCACCGAGCTGCGGGAGCGATGTAATGGCATTGAACGCGTCGTCTTTCCAGGCGGTAAGAACTTGGCCCGGCGGGCCGGTAGGCTTGAGGAAAGCAGAGACCCAAACGTTGGTGTCAAGCAGGACGACGAGCGGCACGGCGTTTGGCTTTAGCCTCGGCTCTTGCTCGAGTCACTTCCGCTTCAATGAGCTCTTGTGGGACCCCTTTGGTACGAGCTTTCATCCTGCGAAGCAAGCGTTCAAATTCTTTCCGCCACTGCCGCTCGGGGTAAAGTGTGATGAGGACGCGGGATTGCTCTTTCAGTCGAAGAGGTCGAAGAGGTCTCAGTACCCCTTTCTCGTAAACGGCTCGCACCGTTTGTTCCACCGGGTGGATTTTTCTTGGCAACGACATGAAGCGGATTATAACGATGCTCCCTGTCTCCGGCAAGCCGAGTCAGTACGGATGCCTCGCGGTCGACTCGTAAGCATCACGATCCCGCCGAAGTGTTGGCGAGGGCGGATAGGGTCACGATTCTTGGATTCTCAATCTGACAATAGAAAATTAGATGTTCTAGGGGAAGGCGAGAGTATTCTTGAGGGCGCGCTCGACCTGGGCAAGAAGCGCGGGTGTCAGACTTCCCAACCGTTTGACCAGACGTCGTTTATCGACAGCTTTGATCTGTTCGGTCACGACCTTGGACGCAAACGTGAGACGAGCAACCCCCTTGGGTATGATCGCGTGACTGGGAGAGAGATGCGCCGTGTTCTTGGTCAGTGGGACGATGACCACCAGCTGGCTGAACTGATTGATACTATCATTGGAGAGAACGATCACGGGCAGAGTCTTTTTGATCTCGACGCCGATGGTCGGGTCGAGATTAGCGACTACGACATCATCCCGCTTTACGCCGACCACTGGTTTCCTCCGCCTCCAAGATCTCCCACGCCTCTTGGTCGCTCAATTTCCACTCGCTCAACAGCTCGCGTTCCTCTTTCGCTTCGCGGTCCGGGCGCTGGCTATAGTACGCCGCGTAATCGCGCTCCATTTGTTTGCGTGCGACTGAATCAAGAAAGGCCGTCAGCATGCTCGTGATCACACGACTGCGCCGCGCTTTCGGTATAACGGCGTTGGCCCGCTTCACCAAGTCTCGGGGAAGCGAGACGCTTACGACTTCATATTGTCGTCGAGTGGCTGAGATGAGTTTACCTCTCTATATTCATGGAAGATTATTATTAACGATATTCTATAGAAATATTACTGTCAATATTGCGGATCTTAAGCGAATTGGTGTGACGATTCCCCCAATGTGCTGGTACGGGCAGATAGGTGATCAGATGACAGAGGTCAGACAACAGAGGTCAGCGGTCAGAAATCAGAGGGAAGAGATTAATCGCCGAGACGCGGCATGCGCGAAGCGCTTTCTCTGCGCCCTCTGTGCCTCTGTGGTAAAACCGATCTCCGCTCTCCGACTTCTGATCTCTGGTTTATGCGCATTGCTCTTGGCACTTAGCTCTCCGGTTCAGGCGCAACAGCCGGGGAGGATTTTGAGAATAGGTTATTTAGGTGCCGGTGGCTCTGGTCCTCCCAAGCCTTCCTGCAAGGTCTTCGTGACCTCGGTTATGTCGAGGGCAAGAACATTATTTTTGAGTATCGCACGCCTGAAAAATTGGCGCGGTCTTCCGATCTGGCCGCCGAGCTCGTGCGGCTTAAAGTTGACGTCATCGTCGCTGAAGGAGCGGGAGCCATCAGAGCTGCCAAGAATGCCAGCGCAACAATACCCATCGTGATGGCGCATGTGAATGATCCGATTGTGTTGGGTTTGGTTGCCAGTCTCTCACGCCCAGGCGGAAATATCACAGGCAACTCCAATCTATCACCAGAGTTGAGCGGTAAGCGTTTGGAGCTGCTCAAAGAAGTTCTACCGAGGATGTCTCGCCTTGCCGTCCTTGCTTACCGAGGAGAAGCAATGCGCACAAGCATTAAAGAAACGGAAGTCGCGGCGCACTCTTTACACATGCAACTTCAACTCCTCGAAGTGAAGGGGCCGGATGAACTCGACGGCGCATTCGAAGCCGCGAAAAAGCAACGCGCCGATGCCCTAGTTCAGATCGAAGCTGGCCTATTTAGCCCTCATCAACCACGAATAATTGATTTAGCTACAAACGCTCGACTGCCGGCAATGCACAATAATAGAGCTGACGTAGAAATTGGAGGTCTCATGTCCTACGGGCCGGACCGGGTGGACATGAACCGGCGTGCAGCGTCGTTTGTCGACAAAATTCTTAAAGGCACGAAGCCCGCCGACCTGCCAGTCGAGCAGCCGAGGAAGTTTGAATTCGTGATCAATCTGAAAACGGCAAAACAAATCGGCCTGACGATTCCGCCAAATGTGCTCGCGCGGGGCGGACAGGGTGATTCGGTGAGTCAAATTCTTTGAGGGCGAAGGTTTAGAAGTTTGGTGAAAACTCGATTTGAGATGGGCAAAGAAAGCCGATCAAACGGGTTTTCCTTCATCGAGAGGGCAGATCGAGAGCGTGGGCAAGGGCGCGGTTGAGTTGGGCGAGTTTGAATGCCGACAAGGTGGAGACAAAGTGAGTGAGCTTGCTCTTGAACATCAGTGTAAGAAAATCGCAGCGGATGGCGGAGGTCCGGGGCAATCCATCTTCTTGTCCGAGCACGACCTCCGTTGTGAGTCCGAGGACTTCTCCGTAAACGGGGGCGCAGATCACGGTCGAGACATCTTCGTGTTCCGCGACAAAGGTTCGGGATACTACGACGTAAAAACCGGGCTTTGCTCCACGCTCGGCAACCCGTTCGCGTGTGCGATAGATTTCTCCCCGCCTCACGAGCGCGCTTGCTCCGTGATGAGCATGCGGGCTTGGCGGGCGAGGCGTTTGCGGTGTTTGCGGAACACGGCGCCGTCCTTGGCTGCAGTGTCACGGCGTCGTTGGGTTTCCGCATACTGGCGCAAGGCTGTACGAACCAGCGCCGCGCGGCTTCGGCGTCGCGATGACGTTTCGGTGAGCTCATCTAGTAGCTTTGAAGTAGCTTCATCAATAGCAATCCTTTTCATACGAAGGATTATATCAGCAGTTTTACATGACGCTCAAGGTTTGTGCTCCGTCTCACCGGATCGGACGGATAGAGTGATCGAATTTTAGTGGTAGAGAGCCTGCGCAAAGTGCATGCAGAAAACACGCTGGAGAAAATTCATGAGTGTGCCAGGGTGAAGCTTGGACAGTTCAATAGGTGAGAGTCCTGTCTGGAGAAAGGCTAGCCACCACTCCAGTACGAAATCCTGCATGGAGGGAGGCAACGAACTCCGTGGTGCCAGGAGGAAGGAGATACCAGGCCCCAACGTAAGTGAAGGGATAGAGCCCCGAAATGTTCAACGTCATAGAGGTCGACATATTTCATGAGCAGGGAAGGCAGCACGGCTACATCCGTAAGGGCGAGGATGGAGCCGCTCTATCGGGGTCCGAGACCGTGGCATGGTATCAAAAGGGCTGTTTGGGAACCTGGGAGATCCAGGGCGTTCTTCTGTGAGGGAGTAGTGGCGGACAATCCGAAGAGGAAAGGAAGCCACGACGGCGCGCTGGAAGTCGGACCAACCCGTAGTAGAGGGGTAGTCAGGGCAATGCCTGGCGAGGGCGAAAGCTCACTCGAAGGGGGTGGCAGCTACACGCAGGGCGAGGGGGAAACACCCACCATGCATAGAAATGGGGACTGGGTGCAAACGAAACTCAAGCTCATAACGAGCAGGGCGCGGAGGGATCGGGGGTGTCGGTTTACCTCGCTGGCATACCTACTGGATGAGGGGTTCCTGGCGCAGTGCTTCATGGAGCTAAAGAGAGGAAAAGCTCCGGGCATTGATGGGGTGAGGTGGGAAGAATACGCGGAGAAGCTTACCGAGAATCTGTGCAGGCTGGTGAGTCGGCTGAAGGCGAAGCAGTATTGGCCACAGCCGGTCAAGCGAGTCTATATCCCCAAGGACGAGAAGAGCAGGCGACCGCTAGGGTTGCCAGTGGTGGAGGACAAGGTGGTGCAGATGGGGATGGCGCGGATATTAGGAGCGATCTTCGAGGTAGACTTCCTAGAGGAATCCTATGGCTTCAGGCCTAATCGGAGCTGTCATGATGCGTTGGATCGATTGGATAAAGCAATCATGACGCAACCGGTCAACTACATTGTGGAGTCGGATATCAAAGGATTCTTTGATCACGTAGATCACAGGTGGTTGATGGAGTGCCTGAGGCAGCGGATCTCGGACCCGAGTTTTCTAAGGCTGATTGGGAGGTTCTTAAGGGCAGGCATCATGGAGGAGGGGAAGTACCTAGAGACCGAGGAGGGGACTCCGCAGGGAGGCATTCTCTCTCCGGTGCTCAGTAACATCTACCTTCACTACGTGCTGGACCTGTGGTTTGAGAAGCGGCTGAGGAAGGGGCTTTGTGGTTATGCCGAGGAGAACCGATACGCCGATGACTTTGTGATCTGTCTTCAGTACCGGCAAGACGGGGAACGAGTGCTTAAGGCGCTACGGGAGAGATTCGCGAAGTTTGGGTTAAGCCTGTCGGAGGAGAAGACGCGGCTGATTGAATTTGGCAGATATGCAAGGGCCAATGGAGAGAAGCGCGGGGAGAAGCCCGGGGAGAAGCCCCCTACATTTGACTACTTGGGCTTCACCCACTTTGTCGACAGGAGTCGGAGGGGAAAGTTCAAGGTCGGGCGCAGGACAAGCAAGAAGAAGTTTCGGGCCAAGATGAAGGCCATCAATAGCTGGCTTAAGTCGGTCAGAAATGCGGTGAAGCTCAAGGAATGGTGGGTGGTTCTTCGGGCCAAGCTCCTAGGTCACTATCGGTACTACGGGATCAGCGGCAACTTCAAGGGAATCGAGCGTTACTACCTGCGGGTGCTGGCGCTCGTGTACAAGTGGATCAACCGCAGGAGCCAAAGGCACAGCTATACGCGCAAGGGTTTTACCCAGTACCTTGAATATTATTCTCTGCCCAAGCCGAGGATCTATCGTAACCTCTATACCTTGTCGCCTGCGAAGTGAGGGTAGCTGAAGAGCCGGATGTGGGAAATCTGCAAGTCCGGTTCTGTGAGGGGCGTCGAAGTATCCCCTACGGCAGAATAGTGTGGCACCTCCCGTATCGAAAGAGGGAGGCAACAGAGAATACAAAGCATGCCTAACGGAGTTATTTCGATGCCTACTCGACGGCATAAAGTCATTGGCTTTACTCTTTGCGCAATGCTCCTTGCGCTTTGCATGTCCGCTCAGGCGCAGCAACCAACGAAAGTCCCCCGGATCGGATACCTAACTGTTGCATCCCTTTTCGCTAACGTGGCTCGCGTCGAGGCATTCCGGCAGGGGCTGCACGATCTGGGTTACGTGGAGGGGAAAAATATTGTCATTGAGTGGCGATCTGCAGAGGGGAAATTCGAACGACAGGGTGAACTCGCGGCCGAACTAGTGCGTCTCAAGGTAGACGTCATCGTATCGAGCGGTCCGACAATGACCCGGGCCGCCAAGGAAGCAACCGCTACGATTCCTATCGTCATGGCGCAAGATACCGATCCTGTTGGAAACGGATTCGTTGCCAGCCTGGCGCGACCTGGAGGGAACATTACTGGACTGTCGGTGCTTTCCCCGGAGTTGAGCGGAAAACAACTGGAGCTGCTGAAGGAGATCGTTCCTAAGCTTTCCCGCGTGGCCGTCCTCGGGAATTCGAACGAGCCGGCTAACCCAAAAACCTTAAAGGAGATAGAACTGGTCGCAGGGTCATTCAGATTGCAGCTTCAACCCCTGGACGTACTAGATCCCAAGGATATTGAGACTGCGTTCCGAGAGGCGAGCAAGGGGCGCGCTGAGGCGTTGCTCGTGTTGGCGGGTCTCGTCTTCACGTCTCAGCGAAGACGACTTGCAGACCTCGCGGTAAAGAGTCGGCTCCCGGCGATATACTACGCGGCAGAATTTGTCGAGGACGGAGGCCTAATGACCTATGGTGCAAACCGTTCTGACTTAGCCCGGCGCGCCGCGATCTATGTGGGCAAGATTTTGAAAGGAGCTAAGCCAGCGGATCTCCCAGTTGAGCAACCGAAGAAATTTGAGTTCATCGTCAATCTATAATAAAAGCCGCAAAGCAGATCGGGTTGACGATACCGCAGAACGTGCTGGTGAGAGCGGATAAGGTGATCAGATGAAGAGTAATGTCGCAATGTCGGACTGTATACGAGATCCTTCGCTGGAGTTTTCTCTGAGGCGAGTCGAAGGGCGCAAGACATGCTTTGGAAAGAACGATGTCTACTCAACCAAGCACTTTGATATCGCTGACAAAGTCTTGGGGTGTGGAGATTCTTAGGTGGGTGCGTAGGGCGACTTGTTTGTTAAAGTGTCGTGTGTTCGTCGTCAGGAACCAATCTGGAGCTGCCTTCAGGGCCGAGGCCAGAACCGGGACATCGGCTTGATGACGGATTAAGTGACGATGTCGTTCGACTTCCTGCTTTGAAGGGAGCGAAACATACTCGGGATCGAGCAACCGCAAGAGCGTGCCGTACACATTGATGATCTCACTACCTAACCGAACATCTGAAGCAAGCAGTTCAAGGAGATTCTCTTCAACTTCACCTTGCACGTACTTCGCGAGAATGATTTTGAAGACCCGGCGGCGTGAAAGGACCAGCACGGCTCGCGATGCGCTCCATGGAGCAAGCAGGCCTTCGAGAAAAACCCCAGAGTCCAAAAAGACTCTCGGGAGACCCGCCGGATTACCGTTTGCCATACAGGCGCTGGAAGCGGCGCCGGCGAACTTGCGGCAGATGTTTCAGAGCTTTTTCGGTCGATATACCCTGGCCAGCCAGCGCCCCTCGTATCCGATCGCAGAGACGATCGAGTGCGATGTCGGAAGGTACCACCATGAGCGTATCGCCAAGCTGAACGAGCAGCACTTCACTGCCCTTAGAGAGCTTATGCAGCTTGCGGTAGCGGGGCGGAACGGCAATGCGACCGTTTTCTCCGACTCGGGCGGCTTCAATGGATCGAGCTGCTACACGCATGACAGGCAAAGCTCCTTTCTAAATATCTTGGCTATCAAGATAACGCGTCGCCTGCGACGGCGCAAATGGGTCTGGCTTTTCGCCAACACATTGCCGCTGAACAGACCACGAGGCACCAGGGAAACATGGGGTCTGCGATTTAGGAGACTAAGACATGACTAAAATTTTTCGCACTGATGGGGGAGAAGACGCGTGAAAGTAATTTCTTCGAAGCGAGTTTCCGATTCTTGCTCCGACAATCGGCAATCTAAAATCCAAAATCGAAAATGGTTGGGGCTTATCGCAATCGTCGTCGCGCTCACAGTGTCTGGTGCGGTGGCCGACGCGCAGCAGACGGGAAAAATCTTCCGCATCGGTCTCCTGGATTCAAGCACCGCTTCTGGTAGCGCGGGCCTCTTAGAGGCGTTCCGGCAGGAGCTGAGCAAACTTGGATGGATCGAGGGAAAGAATATCACCATCGAGTATCGGTTTGCAGAGCAAAAGAATGAGCGCCTGCCTGAGCTTGCGGCGGAGTTGGTTCGTCTTAAGGTTGATCTAATTGTGGTCAGAGGGACGCCAGCGACATTGGCGGCCAAGAGCGCCACCACTACCATCCCCATCGTAATGGCGGCCTCTGCGGACCCCATGGGTGCAGGTTTGGTTGCCAGTCTGGCGCGGCCGGGAGGCAATGTCACCGGTCTCTCCGCTTTATCGGTCGAGCTAAATACCAAAAGGCTAGAGATACTCGAGGACGCGGTCCCAAAGCTCCTCCGAGTTGGACTTCTGGTTGCGCCGGGAGCCAACATAACAGTAGACCTCCAGCTGAAAGAACTCAGGGCTGCGGCTGTGGCACTGAACCTCAAACTGGAGGAGATCGAGACTCAACTCGACGCCAAAGGTTTAGAGAGCGCCTTTCAAACCGAAAAGGAGAAGCAGGTAAACGCGATGATGACAACCACCGCTACGGGCTATTTCGCCGAAAGAAAGCGGATCGTCGAGCTTGCCGGCAAGTACCGCTTGCCGGCGATTTACTTCCAGAAGGAGTTTATCGATGAGGGCGGTCTCATGTCCTATGGGGCGGACTTCGATGACTTGTTCCGTCGGTCTGCTCACTACGTGGACAAGATCTTGAAAGGTGCGAAACCGGCTGATCTGCCCGTGCAGCAAGCGACGAAGTTTGAGTTCATCATCAATCTGAAAGCAGCCAAGCAAATCGGATTGGTGATTCCACAGAATGTGCTGACGAGAGCGGACAAGGTGATCAAGTGATTGCGGATTTCGGATTGAGGAGAGCAACGATGAAACGAATTTGGATCGGTCGTTTCGCCCGAACGAATTTAAAATCCGCACTCCGCAATTACAAATCCGCAATTATGTGCGCCATGCTCTTTGCTCTTTGCACGGCAGCCCACGCGCAGCAATCAACGAAACTCCCCCGGATTGGATATCTCAATGCTTCCTCCCTTTCCACTAATGCGACCCGCATGGAGGCGTTCCGCTATGGACTGCGCGAACTGAACTATGTCGAGGGGAAAGCCATTGTCATTGAGTGGCGATCTGCTGACGGAAAATCCGATCGCCTCGCGGCGCTTGCAGCCGAGCTGGTGCGCCTCCCGGTGAAGCTCATTGTGACTGGGGGCTCGACATCAACCCGTGCGGCGAAGGCAGCAACTTCTACAATCCCCATTGTCATGACGAACGATCCCGATCCAGTTGGCGACGGGTTAGTTGCTAGTCTTGCCCGACCGAGCGGAAACATCACAGGACTATCCACCCTTGCCCCGGAGCTAGGCGGCAAACGACTGGAGATTCTCAGAGAGATCGTCCCTAAGCTCTCCCGTGTGGCCGTCCTGGGGACTTCAACTCAACCGGGCCTCACACATCAATTAAGAGAATTGGAACTCGCCGCAAAGGCGTTCGGAGTGAAACTTCAAAACTTGGACGTTTTAGATTCCAAGGATATTGAGACTGCATTTCGAACTGCAAACAAGGGGCAGGCTGACGGACTCGTTGTGCTAACGAGCCCTATTCTCAGTACTCAGAGAACACAACTTGTACACCTCGCGGTGAAACACCGGCTCCCCGCGATGTACTCTGACAGCCGGTATGTGGAAGTTGAGGGACTTATGACCTACAGCGTGAGCTTCCTGGATTTGGACCAACGCGCCGCGACTTACGTGGACAAGATCCTCAAAGGCGCCAAGCCGGCTGACCTGCCTATAGAGCAGCCGAAGAAGTTTGAGTTCATCATCAATCTCAAAGCGGCGAAGCAGATCGGATTAACCATTCCACCAAATGTGCTGGCGAGAGCGGATCGAGTCATCAGATGACAGTTATCAGTGGTCAGTTATCAGTGAAAACACGGGAGCGAAAACACATGAATGGAAAAGTCTTTGTCTGGCTACTGATAACTGTCTTGCTGGCAACTGTTTCTCCCGCGCAGGCGCAGCAGCCGCAGAAAAATCCCAGGATTGGTTTCCTCAGTGCGACCTCTCCTTCCACCATACCGGCTCGTCTTGACGCATTCCGGCAAGGTCTTCGCGATTTCGGCTACGTCGAGGGGAAAAACATTGTCATCGAGTATCGTTATGCGGATGGAAAATTGGATCGCGTGCCCGCGCTTGCGACCGAACTGGTGCGCCTCAACGTTGACGTCATAGTCACAGGCGGTTCAGCGGCTACCCGCCCCGCCAAAGAAGCTACGACGACTATTCCCATTGTGATGGCACAGGATACCGATCCGATTGGCAACGAATTTGTCGCTAGCCTGGGGTGGCCGGGCGGGAATGTTACCGGACTGTCCATTGTAGCGCCAGAACTAAGCGGCAAACAACTGGAGCTTCTGAAGGAGAGCATTCCCAAGCTTTTGCGCGTGGTCGTCCCAAGCAATCCCAACGAGCCGAGTTACATGCAGTTGCGAAAAGAGACGGAACTCGCGGCGAAAGCGCTCAAAATACAAATCCAATTTTTGGATGCGCGCAGTCCTAAAGATGTTGAAACCGCATTCCGCGAGGCAACCAAGAGACGCGCTGACGCAGTTCTGGTACCGACCATGCCGATCGTTGCCTCCCAGCGAGCGCAGATCGCTGATCTCGCGGTCAAAAACCGCCTTCCGGCGATGTACGGGCAGCCGGAGTATGTGGACGCCGGTGGTCTGATGTTTTACGGCGCCAGCATTACCGACTTGTTTCGACGCGCCGCCACTTACGTGGACAAGATCCTGAAAGGCGCAAAGCCTGCTGAACTCCCAGTCGAGCAGCCGACGAAATTCGAGTTCATCATCAATCTGAAAGCTGCCAAGCAGATCGGATTAACCATTCCACCGAACGTGCTGGCGAGAGCGGATCGGGTGATCAGATGATAGCGGGCAGGGGGCAGCGAGCAGCAAAAACACAAGAGCGAAACGGATTAGTCGAATCTTTGTCCTTGTCTGCTTGCTGCCTGCTGTCTTTCTGCCTGCTGGTTCAGCGGCCCAGCAGCCGACGAAAGCTTTCCGGATAGGGTATCTGGCTCCGGGCACTGCTCCCTCTCTCGCCGCACGCACCGAGGCATTCCGGCAGGGTCTGCGCGAGCTTGGTTATGTAGAGAGAAAAAACTTTCTCATGGAATGGCGATATGCAGATGGAAAACTCGATCGTCTCCCGGGTCTTGCGAACAAGCTGCTCCGTCTCAAAGTAGAGGTCATCGTGACAGGTGGATCGGCATCAACCCGTGCCGCCCAAGAAGCAACGACTACGATTCCCATTGTTATGACCCAGGATCCTGATCCTATTGGCTCGGGTTTCGTCATCAGTCTGGCGCGACCGGGCGGAAATATCACAGG
>DASYUV010000189.1:0-15901 GCA_036000865.1 Binatia bacterium
ACCGGCATGACGGAGGTGATGAATAAGTTACTTCATTCTTCCTCACCGAGCATTGTGCCGCGGCAGCGTCGCGCTTTGCAGAAGCAGGCATGCTCGCGCTTCGCCTTCTTCGTATGCTTTTCGCCGATCTGCAAATTGTAATCGTAGGTGAGTTCCTCGCCGGCGCGGATATCGCGGCGAGCATCGATGAAGATGCGATGGCCTTCCTCCTCGATCTCGCAGTTGGGCGCACAGGAATGATTGATCCAACGCGCCGAGTTGCCGCGGCGTGTGGCATCGATGACCAACCCGCCGTCCAGCGAGAAGAGCATCGTATGCGGTGAGTTAGCGTGCATGCGGCTGTAGCGCCGGTCGGCCTCTTTGTCAGTAATGAGCTTGCCTTTGTATTCGATGATACGCACGCCCTTTGGAATACGCCTCAACGCAAACACACCGCGCCCATGGATCGGCGAGTTATGGACAGCGATGCGGCGGCGCTTATTTCCCGCTTCCGACATGATCACTCCGAACAACAATTACGTGATAGATAAGAATTAACGGTCGTTGTCCATGCCCTTAACAAATTTAAGCATCCGTTCCATTGGTACGGGATCTTGGTACTGGCCGTACAGGCGAAGGCGCATGCGGTCGACTTCGCCGCTCTGCAAGCGTTCATACAACTGGCTGCGCTTGCCGAACGGACTCATCACCATGTCGGCGGCAATCGCCATCAAGCGCAAGTGTTCCTTGGTGCTCGGCGCTCCACCGCGAAAGTAACGCTCGACCAGAGGACCGATGCTTCCGCTGGTGAGATCGGATGCTCCGCCACTCAACATCAGAGTGCTGGTCAGCAAAGCTTCCATCGTCCGTTCCGCGCGGTCCGACGCTTCAATGCTATGGACACGATACGCCGCGCTCAAGCGCGGCGCCCAGGTGCCCCCTGGACTCATATATCCTTTCGTCTCAGCGACTTGAATGCAAGAACGAAGGATCTCGATGTCTTGCATCAAGCTCGATAGCAAAATCTGTGATGATGGGCTCTTGTTGCGCCCGCCATATTGCGTCAATAGCTGGGCGACGCCGAGAAATCCTTCCAGCTTGGTGATCAGCCGGACCATCGTCGAGTACTGCGCCCAGGTGTGAATGTACATGATGCCGGAAAGAAGCTGGGGATCTTTGTAAACGAAGATACGATCCCACGGCACGATCACGTCGTCGAAGATCAGCGCTGCGTCGACCTCGTCGAAGCGAGTCGTCAGGGGATGCCGCTCAGGATCGGCGTGCTCAGCGTACAGATCGCGGCAAACGATCTTCAATCCCCGGGTATTCATCGGAATCGCGAACGCGATCGCGTAGTCGGCCTCATCCGGATCGCGTGGCCGGTTGGGATACACCAGAACTTCATCCGAGACCGGCGCGAGGGTCGCCAGCGTACGCAGGCCGCGAACCACCGCGCCCTCTTTGGTTTCGCCGACGATGTGCAGGATCAAGTCCGCATCTTCCTGCTCGCTTACCCGTTTTGATCGGTTGTAATATTGATCGGTAAGCGCGTGAGTCAAGCAAAGATCGTTACGCCGGCAGTGAAGATAATAGTTCCTGGCATTTTCGGCCCATTGTTTATTGTGTTTTTCGATCGCGTGCGTCCAGTCAAGCAACCCTACCACGAGCTGGGCGCAGAAATCCGGATAGCGCCCCATCTGGCCAAAAGTCTCCTGCGCCCAAAACTCGATGTTGTGCCGCTTGAGCGCGAGATGCTCTGAAGTCTTCGGCGCCAGATAGCTATACGATATCCGTTCGCCCTCGTGCTCCAAAGTCATGACATCCCGGTATTCCGACGAATGCTGTTTGTCGTACAGATCGGCGAGAGTCTTGATCGTACCGGAGAATCCTGAGTGAGTCGTTACGTCGTCAATGCGCCGCCCGGCGTGCCAAACTTCCCGGCCATCGCTTAGCGCGCGGATAAAGTCAGCCCCGCTTCTAACGGGCATGGAAACGAACCTCCAAGCTCGATGTGGCTGTTTCTTTGAGCATGGAAGTTTATAGCGTCAATTGCTCGGCGCAGGCAACCCACCGAACCTCAGTTCAGACGAATGGGAAAAAATAAAGATCAACCCCTAAGGATTTCACAGAGCGGCTGGATGTCCGTGATCGCGTCCAACTTTTCAATGTAATCCAAAGCCCGTGCTGTGCCGCCTTCGTCAATCGCCTGGCGCGCACATTCGGCAAACTTCCCTCGAAGCTCTTCTTCGGTCATGGGAAACTCGGGACCGCCTTTGGCGTGTTGCGCCTCGCGGGAAAGGGTTTGGCCGTTTTTCAGACGAATCGTGACTCGGCAAGGCCGGCCTCCCAGATCGGTTTTTTTCAAATTGTTATCTAAATTCATCTGGACTCGTTCGGCCAGCTTTAAGACGTTTTGATCCCGCACCGCGCTGTCGGTGAAAATATCCAATCCGACTCTGCCGTCGATGATCGCCCGCGCTACCAGGTAAGGCATGCAGAACTTTCCCTGAATGCCGGTTTGAGGAACCCGGAAGACGATTCTTTCGAAGGTGTGCTTAACGACGTCGACATCGACGGCCTCGATCATCTCCGGCGTTAGGCCATGCTTCGCTCTGAACTCGAGCACCGAATCAATCACTTGATGGGTGAGTCCGCCGCAAGGATACGGCTTGATTCTGATACCGTCGCTCAGCAGCGCGTAGGACTGGCCAAGCTCTTCGATCGGTTGCTCGTGAAGCGCCGTGCCCTGATGCAACACCTGGTAAAATCCAAAGCCGCTTTCGATAGCTTTTGCGTTCGCCGTATAACCGCCTTGCGCGAGTTTGGCGGCCAGGACGCCGTTTCGCGCGCCGAGGCCGACGTGCAGCGGCTTTGTCATCGTGCCGAAATTGGCCACGATGCCGCTGGCCATCGACGCCGCGATGCCGAGCGCCATCTCGAGTCGAGCTGCGCTGAGGCCGAGCAGTTTCCCGCACGCGGCGGCGGCGCCAAAGGAGCCCAATGTACTCGGCGCGTGCCAGCCGTCATGGGCGCTGTCGCGCAGTGAATGAGCCAGTTTCCCGGTCACTTCGAAACCGGCGACGTAGGCTTCGATCAGTTGACGGCCATTGACGCCGAGGGACTCTGCCAAAGCGAAGACCGCGGGAATGATCGGCGCTGTGGGTTGTCCCATAATCGTGAAGCTGTGGTCGAAATCAAGCGCGTGCGCCGCGGTACCGTTGGCGAGGGCCGCATTTAGCGCCGAAGTCTTGAATCCTTGACCGATTACGGTGGTCTCCTCCTTGGCGTTTTCTTGGCGCGCAATCTGCGCGCAGATTTTTGCGTCCTCTTCTTGGCTGCCGGCGACCGCGACGCCGAGGCAATCGCGCACCGCGGTCTTGACCGTTTGCACGGCTGCAGGCGGGATGCTTTGGTATTTCAACTCCGAAACAAATCGAGCGATTCTTGCAGTGACGTCCATAAATCCTCCATGAAGGTTTCTCCGTAGCTTTTTTCTTTGAGTCTCTTCTAGCAAAGCTACGCGTCTCTGACCAGGCAAAAAAATTCGGCATCGGCGCTGCAGCACACAGCACGAGGGGCCGCGAAGTCGCAAGCAAAAAGATGGAGCACGGCCCCTCTTTCATCCCCCGCACAGAGACTGTGTCGCAATGTCATTCTGAGGCGGAGCCGAAGAATCTCGACTTTGTAATCGCCTGAAAATGCGAGATGCTTCGCTCCGCTCAGCATGACACCTGAGGGATTTTTCGCATTGCGACAAAGTCTCCATGCGGGGGAGGAAAGAGGTGGGGGTGTCTCAAGTCTCGTGGGCACGGCGCGCGAACCGATCGCGCTGGGACTCCAAAAGTAGTGCGCCGGAATCCAAGTGCGCGTCGACGCGACCAGGTTTTCGTGCTACGCGTTAGAGATTAACTCCATGGAAAGTGTGGAATTGCAGAGCGCTGAGCACCCGCGCGCGAGTGTCGCGCGCAACGCCGGGATCATCAGTCTAGCCGTAGTGGCGAGCCGCGTTCTGGGCTTGGTGCGCGATCAAGTCTTTGCCGCGCTCTTTGGCGCCGGGCTTCAGTACGACGCCTTCATCACCGCGTTTCGCATTCCGAATCTATTGCGCGATCTTTTTGCCGAAGGCGCGCTTTCCGCCGCCTTTGTCACGACCTTTACTCAGACTCTGCAGAGCAAAGGTAAAGAGGCGGCAATACTGCTGTGGAATCGGGTCGCCACGTTGATCATTTTATTCATCATCGCCATTTCAATCCTAGCGTGGATATATACGCCGGCTATCGTTAGGGTGCTCGCTCCCGGTTTTTTCGATGTCGCCGGCAAAGCCGAGCTCACCATCGGTCTCACCCGCATCATGATTCCTTTTTTGTTGCTCGTCGCGCTCGCGGCTCAGGCCATGGGCATGTTGAACTCGTTTAACGTTTTCGGCATTCCCGCGCTTGCTTCGGCGTTTTTCAACCTCGGCTCGATCGTTGGCGGTTTGCTACTTGGATTCTGGCTCGGTCCAGCCCTCGGCGTCAGCCCCATCGCCGGCATGGCATACGGCACGTTGGTCGGCGGCTTTTTGCAATTTGCCGTTCAGTGGCCGAGTCTGCGACGGCGCGGCGTCAGCTATCGTCCCATGATCGGCTTCAGCGATCCTGGCGTGCACCAAATTATCCGTCTCATGGGACCTGCTATCATCGGCACCGCCGCCGTGCAGATCAATGTTTTTGTCAACACGAACTTCGCTTCGGCGATCATCGACCCAGCAACAGGCACCGTTACCAACGGGCCCGTGTCATGGCTAAGTTATGCGTTTCGTTTTATGCAATTCCCCATTGGCGTCTTCGGCGTCGCCATCGCGACCGCAACGTTGCCTCCACTATCGCGGAGCACAGCGAATCCGAACTATACCGAGTTTCGTCAGACTCTGGCGCACTCGTTGGCACTGGTTTTTCTCTTGTGTATTCCGTCCGCAGTCGGACTGGCGGTGTTAGGCCGGCCGATTGTGGCGCTCGTGTTTGAACACGGGAAGTTCACTGGTTTCGACACCGTGCAGACGGCGAATGCTTTGGCCGCTTACTCCATCGGTCTCGCCGGCTACGCCGCAATTAAAGTCTTATCTCCGGCTTTTTATGCGCTCAACGACGCGCGCACGCCGATGCTGATCAGTCTCGGCTCCATCGCCGTCAACTATGTGATGAATTCTTTGCTCGTCGGCCCGTTCGGCCACGTGGGATTGGCCTTTTCGACGTCGACGGTCGCGCTGGTGAATTTCTTGCTGCTGGCGCTTTTGATGCGCCACAAATTGACGCGGCTCGGCGGCCGCCGGCTCGGCTCAACGGTACTGCGAATTTTCGCAGCGTCGGCGGCAATGGCCGTGATCGCTTGGCTGATCAATGAAATCGCGGGAGCCTTGCCACTGCGCGGGCTCGCGCTCAATTTCGTACGAGTCACCGTGGCGATCTCGATCGCCGCTGTAACTTTCTATCTCTGCTGCCGCCTGCTCAGGGTAGAAGAAGCGGCAGAGGCCGTTGATGTCATTGTGGGCCGATTCTCGCGCGTTCTTCGGCGCAAGTAACGGAGCTCGTCATTCCGGGCAAGCTGGCGATAGCTAGCGCGACCCGGAATCCAGGCTTCGAAATAATCTCTATACCGGCTGGAGTTTATCCTGAGCAAGATCGAAGGGCCGGTATGACGGTGAAGAACGGATTGAATTATTTAGCGCACGTCAACGATTGCAAACGTCCAACAAAATAGGGTTATTATAGATTTGATTTTGAAGGTGATTCGAATGACTCGGTCGGTGGCTTCTTTGCCTGTCCATAGACTGTTGCTCCGCTGCATTTTAGCCACGAGCTTATCGGTCTCGTGGGTTGCGGCGTCCCTTGCCCAGGAGCTCAGCAAGCTTCCCTATGTGCCGACGCCGCAAATCGTCGTCGATGAAATGCTCAAGTTGGCCAATGTGACGGCCAAGGATTTCGTCATTGATCTTGGCTCGGGCGATGGCCGGATGATCATCACCGCGGCGCGAGACTTCAAAGCCAACGGCTTGGGTGTCGATATCGACGCCAAGCTAGTGCAATTATCCAACAAACAGGCCAAAGCCGATGGTGTCGATGAACGGGTCAGATTCATCGAACAGGACATGTTCAATACCGACATCAGCAAAGCAACCGTCGTAACGCTCTATGTTTTGCCGGATTTCATGGAGAAGCTTCGCCCTAAACTGTTGGCGGAGTTGAAACCCGGTTCGCGCATCGTGGCGCACGACTATGATATGAGCGGTTGGTATCCGGATCGGCGACTTTCGCTGACCGTCCCTGAAAAAGTCAAAGCCAACGGCACGGATAAGGCTTATCTTTATTTGTGGATCGTGCCCGCCGTCGTTGCTGGCGATTGGCGTGTGGAACTCGATTATGGCAGCGGCAGACGCCAGCTGATCGTTTTGACATTGGATCAGCAGTATCAGATGTTGAATGCCTCGGCGGAAAATGCGCTGGGTCAGATGAAAATCGAACCGCCGTTGTTAAGAGGAAACGAGATCAGTTTCAGTTTGACGCTTGGCGCCAATCCGTACCAATTCACGGGCAAAATCACCGATGAAAAGATGGAAGGCACTGCCGTCACCCCAGGAAACAGTCAGTTAATTCCGTGGCGCGCGAACAAACTCACGGCGCCAAAATAGGCAAAGTTGACTTCGCGGCGTGGGTCTCATAGGGAATAAGGAGTTTTCAATGTCTGATTGGCAACCAATTTTACGTCTCGGGCAACGGTAAACAATACGAATGAAAGTGAGGCATAGCGTATGAGCAGAGCCGCTGCAAATCAAACAGCCGAATCCGTTCTCGCCGGAGAAAAAATCATCTCGGCGGATTCGCATATCATGGAGCCGGAGGATTTGTGGGTAAAAAATCTTCCGCCTACTTTAAAGGCCAAGTATCCCAATTTTCCTAAACGCAATTCTCCCGGCGAGCGTGACGGCGGCTGGGACCCCAGGGCGCGCATCGGTGAGATGGAAGTCGATGGAGTTTCCGCTGAAGTGCTCTATCCGACGCTCGGGCTTCGCTTGTTCGCTTTGGAAAACGCCGAGCTCCAGGAAGCCTGTTTCCAGATCGCCAACGATTGGATGATTGATTACTGCAAAGTGACGCCCGGACGCTTGATCGGCATTCCGATGATCCCGCTTTACAACATCAACAACGCCATCAAAGAGCTCGAACGCTGCAAGAAGGCGGGACTCATCGGCAGCTTGATCTGGCAGGTGCCGCCCGAACATCTGCCATTTACCAGCGATTACTACGATCCCTTCTGGGAAGCCTCAGCGGAAATGAATATGCCGGTGAACCTGCACATTTTGACCGGCTTCAATTACAGCCGCTTCGAGCGCAAGGGCCTCGACACTTACAAAACTGCTGTTAACGATAAGGTCAACGACGCGGCGAATACGTTATTCGATCTCGTGTTTACCGGCGTGCTGGCGCGCTTTCCGAAATTGAAACTGGTTTACGTCGAAAACGAAGTCGCCTGGCTGCCGTTTTACATGCATGAATGGGACAAGTACTACGTGCGCTTCAAAAACAAGGTGCCGCTGCCGTTCATGAAGAAGCTCCCCGGCGAATATTGCGCCGAACAAGTTTATGCGACGTTTTTCAGCGATCCCTGCGGTGGCCAATTAATGAATCGTTTTGGCCAGGATACATTCATGTGGTCCAACGACTACCCGCATGCCGCGTCGACATGGCCGAATTCGCGCAAAGTAATCGCCGAAGAGCTCGGCCATTTGCCCAAAGAAGTGCTGCGCAAGGTCGTGCGCGAGAATGTGATCAAGCTGTACGATCTCAAGATAGACGGAATAAACAATAATTGAGAACAGTCTGCACGCTTGGGAGGAGAAACTGAATGCAAACAAGCGCAACCGCAGTGAAGATTCGGGCCGAAGACAAACCTAAGGCACAGGTTTTTTCTCTGAAGACACCGTACATGAAACAGGGTCGTGTCACCCAGCTCGTCGCCGAGACGCCGAATATGTGGATGCACACCAAGATCAACGCAGAGGGTGGCGAGAACGAAATTCATAAGCACCTTAACGAGGACCACGCGTTTATTGTCTTGGAAGGCCAGATGAGCGTGTTCGATGAAAACGGCAATGAAATGGAAGTGAAGCAGTATCAGGGCGTGATGATCCCCAAGGGTGCTTATTACCGTTATCTCAATACCGGCGACGGTAATCTCGTCGTTATACGTGTCGGCGCAGGTACAAAAGGACAACAGCAGGCCGGTCAGGAAACGCGCCTCGGCGCCGATGGCAAACCATTGGCTTCGGGAACACCGCAGAACCGCAATCTCCCGCCCATCGAATCCGGTAAGTTCTTCGCTGAATCGGCCGGCTAATTAGCTTCCCTTCAAATCAACGTCTTTATTGCAGAGGGCCGCTCTAGCGAGCGGCTCCCTTTGTTTGTCTCTTGCTCATCATGTGCGCCATGTCCTTCGTGATAACCTGGCGTGCCGAATCCGTCCCCTCGCCCACTTTGTGGGAGAGGGCAAGGGTGAGGGTTTTCCTTTGCGCGCCCTGCACCATTTATGATTAAAATCTCCGAAACGGCGCTTAGAAAAGGAGGTGCGGACATGCCGATCATCGACGCCGATACTCACATCGATGAAACCGAAGCCACATGGGAATATCTGAGCGAGGACGAGCAGGAGTTCAAACCCATCACTCAATATCCAAGCCGCGTCGATCCGTCTAAAACGCCGACGCGCTACTGGCTGATCGACGGACACCGCCAAATGCGTTTCGTACGCGACGATAACAACACGCGCACCACGGTCGAAACCCGCGAACTGTTGGACGTGCAAGCGCGCTTGCGCGATATGGACGAGATGGGCACCGAGGTACAGGTGCTTTACCCCACGTTATTTTTAATGGAAGCGACACAGCGCCCGGAAGTTTCGCTGGCGCTCAGACGCAGCTACAACCGCTGGCTCGCCGATCGCTGCGCCGAGTCCCGCGGTCGCTTGCGCTGGGTCTGCCTGCCACCACTCATGAACATCGACGAGTCGGTCAAGGAACTTCAATTTGCGAAGGATCACGGCGCCTGCGGAATTTTAAAAAAGGGAGACCTGGAGGCCGGCAAATGGCCGGCCGATCCCTACTTTTTCCCACTTTACGAAGAAGCGAATCGTCTCGACTTGCCGATTTGCGTCCACATCGGCTCGGGCACGCCGGACTTTGTCCCGGCACGCGAGTTTTCCTTGGGCTCTTTTATGCGCTCGCAGCTGCCCACTGTGCACGCCTTTCACACGATCATCCGCCACCAGCTACCGCAAAAATATCCCAAGCTACGCTTCGGCATTATCGAAGCAGGCTGCTCCTGGATTCCATTTATTGCTTGGGAGTTAAAACGCAGAATGGAGAAATCCGGCGATGGCGCCGGCACGTTCAGCCAGTTCGCTCGCTACACGCTGTCATCGGAATTGCTCAAAGCCAATCGCATGTACGTCACCTGCCAAGTCGACGAAGACCTGCCGTATATTTTAAAAGTCGCCGGCGAAGACAGTCTCATGGTCGGTTCCGACTACACGCATCGCGACTCATCGATGGAGTACGAATTTCCGCGCCTGCTAAAAGAACGCGCGGACAGAGGCGAGATTCCGCAATCGGCGGTACAGAAGATTCTTTACGACAACGCCAAGACGTTTTATGGGCTGTAAAAGATATGCAACGTTACAACGGAGTAATTAACTACACTCACTCGACACCGTCGTGCAGACGAATCGCCTCTAACGATTTCTGCCAATCCTCCAATGAGGCATCGGAAAATTGCTTCCATCGCCCTTGTATTCCACCCAATGCACACGCCAGTGGCGTAAGGCCGTGCTTGTTACGTTGGCTTGGCTCTGAGCCGGCGGCCAGCAGCACTGCCACGACATCGGGGCAACCCAAAAAATGCCGCCCAACAAAGCGCAGTCGCATCATTCTCGGAATCCAGCAGCGTGACGTGCGCGCCGTAATCGAGCAGCAGCCGAGCGGCACGAGCTTGACCAAACTCAGCTGCGACGTGAAGCGGATACGTCCCTCGCAGATCCGTTTCGCTGCGAGCGTTTGCTAACGAGCGGTCTGCTTCAAGGAGCCTTTTTATCTCAGCGAGGTTCCCTCGCTTTACTGCATCGTGTAGGTCGGTGATCTTCGACATCAGTGGTCATCTGCGCTCTAGCGCCTAGGTTCAGCCGCCCAAAATGACGCGGGCGTTTTGGGTCGGCAGAACTGTCCCTTGGAGGGCATTGAGCCGCTACTGATGAAACTCACCTTTCTTCCTTACTCGTTTGCAAATTTGCTTCAATGTTTGCGGGCGATGCTCCGACCACATGATCTCAGCGCCGTCACCTAACTTTTCATAAATGGAAAGAAGTTCAGTGATGCCTTCGAACAACCACTGAACGTCAATTGCATCAAGCCCGCCCTTGTATGGCTTAGTTTGTCGCTTCGCTATAGAAGAAATCCTGTCGTACGCATGGTTTAGATTCCTGGCTTTGACGATGACGGTGTTTTCCCAAGTTAAAAATTTACTTTCCAAACGGTGATTGTGCTTGTTAGAAAGCTCGATGAACCGAAGCAGGTAAGACCCTACATACCAGCCATGTGGAGAAATGTTTTTCGAATCCTTCATGACGCTCAACCAGCAAATATGTTGACCTGTTATTACGATAATTAAGAATCACGACGGCATGAATCTACTCAGTCATTTAATTGCTTGTCAAACAGGAATCCTTTCGTCCACAACATTACACCGATCGGTTATTATCAATATGATATTTGCTACCGATAACGAGCCTGGTGCCGCACGGATTTCTGTTGTCTCACCGCCGATTCATGGTATGTTCCGGCCGTTACAATGAACTACCCGAAGCAAGATGGAGATCAGCGGACCTGTGATTGATAATTTTCCCGAAGTTGTCACCCCCGAATGTTTTTATCGGGGGTCCAGTCGGATTTCGCCTGGATTCCCGCTAAAACCATGCGGGAATGACGGGGTGTAAAAGGAGGTACCATGCCCGGCGCTTTAGACGACATTCGCGTAATTGATTTCACCCACGCTTTGAACGGCCCTTTCTGCACAATGCTGCTCGGCCACATGGGCGCGGAGATTATTAAGATAGAACCGCCGGCGGGAGACGGCTTTCGCCGGTCGTGGATGCCGCCCGACGCTAAAGTAGACGCGTATGAATTTTTGTGGATCAACGTCAACAAGAAAAGTGTCGTGCTCAATCTGAAAACCGAACGCGGTGTGGAATTAGCCCGCCAACTGATTGCCAAAGCCGACGTGGTGGTCGAGAACTATCATGCGGGGCAGATGGAAAAATTCGGTCTCGGCTACGACGACTTGAAGAAAATCAATCCGCGCCTGATCTACTCCTGCTCGCGCGGTTTCGGCGAGTCGGGACCGTACAAGGACTACGGCAGCACAGCGCATACGAACAACAGCATGACCGGTTGGACGCACACGGGATGGAATTACAGCGGCGCGCCGGGAACCAAAGCCATCGGCATCGGCGACGAAGCCGCGGGTGTCAGCATGGTGTGTGGTATCCTGGCTGCGCTCCACGCCCGCGAGCGCACCGGTGAGGGACAGCGAATCGTCGTCTCGATGCAAGAAGCGCTCCTCGGTTTCATGATCAGCGAGTTTCACGAGCACTTTATCGGCATCGAAATCGGCAATAAACCCGTCCCGGCGGCCGACGGCTATTTTACTTTGCGTATCCCGGACCTCAGCGACAGCGGCTGGGTGAGGCTAGCAAAGCTCATGGAACGCGACGATCTAATCGAAGACGCGCGCTTCGCAAACGCGCCTGCGCGCAAAGAACATCGCGCTGAATTGCAAGATCTCATCAAATCATGGATGCGCGGCAAGAAGCGCCAGGAATTATGGGACGGATTGCGAAACATCGACTATTTCGGCGCTCCGGTGTTGTCGATGGGCGAAGTGATAGAAGACCCGCATATCAAAGAACGAAAAGCGTTCATCGAACGCAACCACCGCACCGCGGGGCCCGTGACGTTGCTCGCGCCGTGGATTCACATGTCCAAGACGCCTCCAAGCATTCGTGACGACTCGCCGGCCCTCGGCCAACATACGGACGAAGTGCTCGGAGGAATTTTAGGATTAGGCAACACCGAGTTGACCGCCCTGCGTGCTGAAAGTGTAATCAAGTAAAGCGCGATTCAAAAACCACCGTGCGAACTTCCGTTCAATGTTCAAATGGGAAATAAATTGCGGTTGTGCAATTGAAGCCATCCTGTGTTTCGCCGTCATGCCGGTGAAAACCGGCATCCAGAGTTCGTGGAAACTTCTGGATTCCGGGTCGCGCTAGCGGTGGCCAGCTTGCCCGGAATGACGGCTTCAGTTCCATGGCAGTAAGTCGAATATGCGCCTGTTGGTTATCGCACTGATATTAACCGCGACCGCTCACGTCGACTCCGCTGGCGCGCAGGAGAGGCTGCGCGTCGCGTGGGCCGGCGGCGCCTCCAATGCGACCGTCTGGATCGTTCAAGAGAAGGGCTTACTAAAGAAGCAAGGCGTTAATGCCGAATTCATTTCCGTCAACGCCAGTCCGATGGCGCTTCAGGCGATGATTGCGGGCGAGGTCGATGTTATCGTGACTTCGGTAACCACGCTTGTGAATTCGCGCTTGACCGGCGCGGACGTGGTCATGATCGTCTCGATCGTGCCGACGTTTCCCGCGCACATCGTCACGCAAAAAAGCGTTACCGACATAAAACAACTCAAGGGCAAAACCGGCGGCGTCGGACGCGCCGGCACAACCACGGAGATCGGCATGCGGCTCGGACTGAGCCGCATGGGGATCGACCCTAATAACGATGTGAAACTAGTTCCCGTGGGCGCTACGGCCGATGCGCTTGCCGCGCTTTCAAAAGGACTCGTCCAATTTTCGATCTTAGTCGAACCGTTCGTTCGTGAAGCCGAGAAACTTGGCTTCAAGTCCCTAATTGACATCAGCTCGTTGAACATCCCGTTTCACTGGAACGGAGTCCTCACTCGGGAAACCACGATCCGGTCGAAGAGTTCATTGATGGCGAAGTTTGCCCGAGCTTTAGTCGAAGCCATTCACATTTTCAAAACGGATAAAGATGCCACTTTGAGAATCATCAGCAAGTTCACTCGGATCACAAATCCCGATAGCCTCGAACGTACCCATCAGGCATTTGCCCGATTGTTGCCGGAAACCCCGTCACCGTCACCCGAAGGCGTGAAGACTTACATCGACTACCTGGCTGCCAGTCGACCTGAAGCTGCGAAGAGCAATCCGAAAGAGTTTGTCGACTTGAGCTTTGTCCAGGAAGTCCAGGCGTCAGGCTTCATCCGGCAATTATACGGCAGATGAAGCGCCGGCGATCATCGCCCCTTGACGCTTCATTTGGCCAAGGCATATATTCCGGCCAAATCGTCGGATCGCTCTTCATTCGATCCAACCCGGAAAGGAGTCGATTTCATGTTTGCAAGCAAACAATCCGCGCCGCGCAGTTACCGGATCGTCGGGCCCCAGCGACAAATCGACGAGCGCGAGACGCCACATCCGAGAGTCGACCGCGGCGAGTTCGGCGCGCGACTGCGCGACTGGCGCAAGAACCGCGTTGGCAGCGATCCCTTTCGGCGCCTCTTCGGAGGCGGCGGTGAAGGCGATCCGAACAACACACTGCAGCAGATCATGAAGCAGGCGCCCGAGGGGAAGGTCAATCCTAATCAAGTTCCTGTGGATGATCCCGCCGAAATGGCAAAGCAAATCAAAGGCGTCGCCCAATACCTCGGCGCCGACGTGGTCGGCATTTGCGAGCTCGACCAGCTCTATGTCTATTCCCATCGCGCCCGCGGCAATGCCGCCATGGGAGAGAAGCCGGGCGATCCCGTCAATCTGCCGCATCGCTTCGCCATATGTCTCGGCTTTGCCAGCGATTACTATCGCTACATGAGTAACAACAGCAAAATCTCCGACACCGAGTACCAGTTCGGCAACAACCACGCGATTGTGCCGACCTTCATGCTGGCGTCGTATATTCGCGAGATGGGTTACCCCGCGACCGCGCACCATCATGGCAAATCATCCGTCAATCCCATTCCCTTGGCGATCAACGCCGGACTGGGAGAGTTGGGCCGGCATGGGATGCTCATTCACGAGAAGTACGGATCGCGACTGCACTTGACCGTCGTGACGACCGACCTGCCGCTGACGGTGGATGAGCCCGTGGACATCGGCGTCGAAGAGTTTTGCAAATATTGCAAGAAGTGCGCGCGTACCTGCCCATCGCACAGTATTCCGTTCGGCGGCAAAACGGTCGTCAACGGCGTCGAAAAATACGCCATCAACGTCGAGAGCTGCTACAAGTACAAGCTCGCCGGCCGAGGCGAGTGGACCAACTGTGTCGTGTGTGTTTCATCGTGCTGCTACAACAAGCCCGATACCTGGTGGCATGACGTGGCGATGTGGTCGGTAAAAAAGACTCCGCCGCGCCTGCGCGTTTTAGTCGTCAAGCCGTTGCTCTGGATCGACGACCTGATCTGGGGCAAACGGCCGTGGATGCGCATGAAATGGCTTGGCTACGATAATGCTCCCGAGCCGAAGTACTGCAACATTCCGGGCTGCACGGCGAAGCACGCAAACCTGCAGCACAAGAAGCTGCACATCGCGTGAGCGTGGGACCTGTCGAGTACAACGACGCGCCAATGAAGGCGATGAATTGTCGAATGATGGAGCGCTGAACCCATGACGTACGTGATCACCGAACCCTGTATCGGCGTCAAAGACGGCACCTGTATCGACGTCTGCCCGATGGATTGCATTCACGGTACCGACCAGGACAACATGCTCTTCATCGACCCGGAGGAATGCATCGACTGCGGCGGCTGCGTGCCGGCCTGCCCGGTAGACGCAATTTTCCCCGAGAACGAAGTGCCGGAAAAGTGGCGGGACTACACCAGGATCAATGCCGACTACTTCAAGGACAAGCGATAGCGGAATGATGAAACGGCGGGCTTAACGGGCGGCCTTTAGCTAATGATTGTTTATTAGCCGATGGTAGCAAGCAAGTGCAGGCTGATGCCCTTACGGCTAAAGAGCCAAGTGAAGCAAGCCATACAACCCATACGGAACGATTATGTGCGCCTGGTAAATAACCTGAGAAATATCATTTCATAAATTCCTTCTGAAAATAATCCACCCAGTCGTTGCCTTTGTCGTAGAGAATTTCTGGGCTCAAGTAGTTGGCTTTTTTGAATCGGCCACCGCCGGGTTTGAGGTCTGCTTGCAACGCGGGAATCTCGGGATGGGCCGGGAGATAGTTGGACTGTTGAAATACACGCTGACCTTTTTTCGAGAGCATAAAATCCAGAAACAACATCGAAGCGTGAGGATGGGGCGCGTTTTTCGCTAGGCCGACCGAGTTGTTCGTAGCCGTCACCGGCTCGAGCGGTTGCCAATCCACCGGCGCGCCGGCCATCTTACTGATATAGGCATGATGATTAAAGATCTGGATCGCCATTGGATATTCGCCGGCGATGACTAAATCGAGAATCTGGCGCGCGCTCGCCGTGCTCTTGGCGATGTTTTGCTGTTTTAGTTTTTGAATGTACGCTTTGCCGGCTTCCTGCCCCATGGTAAGTAAAATATTGCCGATGAACTGGGGCGCGCCCGAACCTCGGCTGGTCGACCACATTGTCTGGCCCTTCCAGCGAGGATTCAGCAGATCCTCGTAAGTTTTTGGCAGCTCGCCCGCTTTAACGTTTCGCGTGTTGTAGCCGAGAGTCATGAAATAGACGTTGGTGCTTCCCCAGAACCCTTTGGGATCTTTCAGTTCCGGCGGATACTCGGCGAGGTGGGGCGAATAAAATCGCTGCATATAGCCCGCTCGCTGCACCATCGTCGCGGC
>DASYUV010000190.1:0-8257 GCA_036000865.1 Binatia bacterium
AGCTTGAACGCGCCGTTTGGCTGATCGAGATAACTGCACGCGATCTGCTTTCCGTCAGGCGAGATCGCCGGTTTTTCGGAAGCGTTATCCGTAAGCTGTACCGTCTGAGCGCCGTCGATCGAAAGCGTCCAGACGTTGCATTTGTTAAAGCACATCGTGAACGCGAGCCACTGACTGTCAGGCGAGACGGTAACATCCAAAATCTCGTGATCGTGAGTTAATTCCTGCGCGTCCGAACCGTCGAGATTCATGCGCCAAACGCGTGGCGCGCCGCTACGGTCAGACACGAACACAACGTAACGGCCGTCGGGCGTAACTGTAGGATCTATGTTTGAGCGGGTGTCGGCGGTGAGTTGTTTACGATCGCCGTTTGCCGGATCGATGAGATAAAGATCGCCGCCAGCGGCCGTCTTGTACGGGTAGATTATCTTTCCGTCAGGTGTCCACGTGGGTTTGCCGACCAGATTTCGACCTTTGGTGACTTGTGTTGCCCGCGCTGCATCGAATTCGGGCATGACCCAGATGTTGTTCGAAACTTCAGTCTGTACGGCGGCGATTACATTCGCATCTTTGGTCAAACTGATCAGCAGATACGAATTCAAATCATTTGTAAACCGCGTCGCTTCACCTGAAGGATAAGAGATACGCCAGATGGCGAAAGCTTCCCCGGAAGTCTCCTGGGCTGTGGCTAAGATCGTGCGGTCGTCGAACCAGATCGCTTGCATCACTGCACTCCATTTACGCGTAGCCAAAGGCTTGACTTCGCCGGTAGCGACAGAAACGGTCCCAAGGCTCATCCAGGTTTCCTTTGAATTCGCAATTGGCGTCGCGATGGTCTTTCCGTCAGGCGACCACGAAACGGAACTGAACTCGCCCCTGTAGAAATATTCGTCTCCGTGACGCATCGCCAATTGACGCTGACTTGTGCCGTCGGCATTCGCAATCATGAGGCGATCCTCGTCTTCGTAGTAATAAAAGTAAGCCATCTGTTTGCCGTCAGGAGAAAAAATTGGCGAGCTGTTGATACCGCTGAAAAGTTTGCGCGGCGTGCCGCCCAGCACCGGCACCTGATAGAGGGTTCCAGTGGCGTCGTTTCCCTGCCGAACCGCGTAGTAAACGTAGTTGCCGTCAGGCGAGAAGGCCGCGCCGACATAACGAACTTTGCCGGGCGGAACGATCTGAGTGTTGCTGTTTGCGACTGCGACTTGCCGCAGCCAGAGACTCTTTAACTCGCCGTCGTCCTGGACGTGCACTAGCCATTTGCCGTCAGGCGAAATTACGGCGCCGGTCGCATTGCCGACATTAGTGAGCCGCGTGTAAGTTGCCGACTCAAGCGAGATTGCGTTCGTCGACCGGCTGCCGAGTAATTTGTAAGCCGCGATGCCGACTGCCACGAGTAGAACGACCGCAGCTGAAATCGCGACTGCCGCCCCGGTCTTATGGGTTTTGATCTGATTGACGACGTACTCGGCGCTGGAAACATTCGTTGGCGTTGGCGCGGCTTCGCCAGTGCGCGAACGCGCATGCTCAGGGGTTGTTATTGCCGATGGAAGACTTCGCTCACCAATCTGACTTGCGGTTGATGCGCCACCACTCTCGGCCAGACGCTCAGCCGCGACAGACCGCTCGGCTTTGACCTCAGTGTCAACGCGGAGCTTGAGCCGCTGCAACTTCTTCCTTAACTCACGCGCGGTCTGCGTCCGCTCTTCCCGTTCTTTCGTGAGAGTTTCTGTGATGATCCATTCGAGCGCCTCCGGAACATTAGGTACATTACCCGAGAGCGGCAGCGGATCTTTCTCTAAAATCGCAACGACAATGTGACTGGGTGTTGCACCCTCGAACGGCACGCGACCGGTCACCATTTCGTAGAGCACGACGCCGACACTCCAGATGTCCGTGCGCGCGTCTAACTCTTTCCCGCTCGCCTGTTCGGGTGACATGTAATTGACCGTGCCCATTACGACACCCGGGCTGGTCTTCACGCGCGTGGCGAGTTGGCTATCAGAAATTTGTTCGGGCGTCGACGCGGTCTGCGTCACCTTAGCCAACCCAAAGTCGAGCACCTTCACCCGGCCGCGCGGCGTGATTATGATGTTCGAAGACTTGATGTCGCGATGCGTAATGCCTTTTGAGTGAGCTTCATCAAGCGCGTCGGTGATCTGAATTGCGATGTCGAGAGCTTCGGCAATCGGCAGCGGCCGTCCGCCAATCTTTTTGTCCAGCGTCACGCCTTCGACATATTCCATTGCGATGAAGTTGCCGCCGTCGGCTTCACCGATTTCATAAGTATGCGCGATGTTTGGATGCAACAGTGCAGCCGCCGCACGCGCCTCTTGAAGGAACCTGAGCAGCCGTTGCTGATCGCGAGCAATTTCGGTGGGCAGCAGCTTGACGGCAATTTGCCGATCGAGTTGCGTGTCGTGCGCGATATAGACCTCGCCCATACCGCCCTCGCCAAGCTTCGAGCGGATTTCGTAACGGCCGAGTTTTGTTCCGATGGGAAGCATCATTTATCGCTTGGCGCTGGCTATTTTCCCCACTTCGCTCGGCTTGAGTCCAGGCAAAGATTTAGGCTCCGCCCGCGCGTACGACCTCGGCGGCAGCGCGGATTCCGGAGCGGAGCGCTCCCTCCATCGTGGCCCTGAGGATGGAAGTATGCTCGCCTGCGAAATGGATGCGTCCGTGCGGTCGCTGCAATAGCGGAAGCCAGCGTGTCACCTGACCAGGCGCCGGCAACGAGTAGCCCGCCAGCGCATAGGGGTCGTTGCTCCAGGCCTTCACCGTGCCACCCTCGACGTTCTCGCCGAGAGCGGGGTGCACCCTGGTCATGCTCCCGACAACAGTCTCGAAGATCTCACGATCGGATCGCGCCGCGAGCCGCCGGGCCGAGGCGCCACGCACATGGCTCTCCAGGATGGCGCGCTTTTGTGGACCGCCTGGGTCGGATACCGGGTGCTGAGTCACTTGCATCACGGGCAGATCAGTGGCGGCCGAACCGGTAACACCTTCGTCGTACCAGAACGCGCGCCGGACCTGGACATAGGTTCGCGTGGCATCACCGTACTGCAGACCGCGGATCGCGGCGCGCTGGTCGTCCGGCAGTGCCGGTTCGACGGAGATGGTCCGAAGTACCGTGGCAGGGAGGGTGCAGACGACCCGATCGGCGCGATGGCGCTCCGTGCGCCCGCTGCGACGGGCCAGCACCTCGACACCGCGACCGAGGTCGCGGATGGCGAAGACCTCGACGCCGTACCGTATTTGGAGCGCAAGTCTCTCGGCCATGGCGGTGGGAAGCCGGTCGTTTCCGCCTTCCAGCACGAACGCGCCTCCCACAAAGGGCCCGAAGTCGGCGACCGCCGCGCTGAGCGCCGAAGACGACTCCCCGATCTTCGGGGCGTACCATTGCGTATCGCGGACCAGCGCCATCGCCTCACTGCTGGCGCCGTTAGAGCGCATGAAATCGTCGAGGCTCCATTGATCGAGGTTTGCCAGCGGTGGCAGGTTCCAGCTGTCGGGGTGCTCGATTTCCCGGGGCAGCACCTCCACGATGTAACGCTGGGCGATTCCTGTCGGGCCTAGTTTGCGCTCCTCCGGCGTCAGGTCGTACGGCCAGGGCGGCGTCTCGCCGGCACGGGCAGCGAACCGGCGGCCCCGGAGATGGTAGAGCGGGGCAAGATCGGTCTTCACCCACGATGCACGCTTCAGACGGAGAGCATCGATGTAGCGGTTGGCGGCGCTATAAGAGTCCCCAAAGCTGATCGCCCCCGCTTCAGCGTAGAGTCCGTCAGCGAAGGACTCGCGCAGCGTTAGCACTCGCCCACCGGGGCGGGTTCGAGCCTCGAGCACCGTCACCTCGTGACCCCCTTCCGACAGCTCCCACGCGGCGGCGAGGCCGGCGAGACCCGCTCCGAGCACCAACACCTGCTGTGCGGCGGCGGTCGAGCGCGGAAACGCGTCACGCGCCCTCGAGAAAACCGCGGATGCACCGATCGCTCCGGCGCCGATAGTTAGCCCCTCAAGGAAGCGCCGCCTTGATATCTTCCGTTGCTGAAGGTCGCCCATAGCGTTCTCCGCCTGCCGCCTGCCGATCAAGCCGCGTGTCGTGCGCAAGATACACGACGCCCATTCCGCCCGCGCCAAGCTTCGAGCGGATTTCGTAACGCCCGAGTTTTGTGCCTGGGGCGAGAGTCATCACTTCAAATCCGCTGTCCAGTTCAACACGACTGTAATCGGCCCAGTGTTGAGTCCCCCGACAGTGTTGCTCACCAGAAACCTTTGGCCATCCGGTGCAACTGCAAATTGCGTCACCGCGGCATTGAAGCTGGGAACGTGCATATCGAACAGAGGTGTCGGTTGTCCGCTCTTGAAATTTGCGCCCTCGGCCTTGACGTTCACTGTCATCATTTTTCTGTCGATCGCAACATAGAACAGCTCAGTTCCATCGCGCCTCCACGCCAGAAAATAAGCGCCATTCGTTGACACCTGCCATTTGCCGCCAGAGGCGGGAAACGTTTGCACGTAAATCTGATTAATACCTGATTCGTCCGACGTATATCCTATCCATCGGCCGTCCGGCGAGAACTTGGCGTTTCGTTCGTTGGCCTCAGTTTGCAGAAAAGGAAATGGCTTCTGATCTCCGAACAACGGCAGAACCCAAATATCAAGCTTTGTCTTCGGATCGTTAACGGTATAAAGGATAAATCGTCCATCCGCAGACCAATCCGACGGAAATTTGTTATCGTCCGATTTTACTAATAATTCTTGTTTGCCGGCGCCGGTAGCGGGCTTTTGATAAATCTGGCGCGGGCCCTCTTTGTCTGAAGAAAAAATAATGCGGGTGCCGTCGGGCGACCACACAGAGAACAGCTCTGTCGCCGGATCGAATGTAAACCGCGTCGGTTGGCCGGTTGCGAGGTCTAACAGCCAAATATCGCGATTCCCCTGCGGGTCAACACCATCCACGGCAACGCGCTTTCCATCGGGAGACAACCACGGACGAATAAAGTTACCTGGCCCACCAAGCGAGCCAATCTCTTTGCCGGCTCGATCAACCCAGATAAGTTGCGAATTTCCGTAGCTCCCGCCGCTGTATACGAGTATTCCCGTTTCTGACACTGAGAAGAAGGTTTGAAACGACGCGACGTCATATCCGACTTGTTCGGCGACTGGAAATGACTCGCCGCTAAGTTGGAGTTTGTCGGCGTCAAAGGCCTGGGCCATTAGCGTGGATTCTCGCCTGAACAAGAGAAATCCCGGAGCGGCGTACGCGACTACCGAGTTGGGAGTGTCCAGCAAACGCCGGTTTTCTTTAGCGTCGAGCGAACGCACGTATATACCCTGGCTCTGCGGTCCGCCATTTATGGCATACAAGAAGTGACGACCGTCCGGTAAAAAATAGGGCCACCGATGTGAAGACTCCTGGTGCGAGGGATCGAGCTTCGTCAAAGGTGTTGGCGCGCCACCGGCTGCTGACACCTGAAAGATTGGTTCATTGGGCGTCGGCGCAAACAAAATCACCCCGTCACGGTTCCACGTGCCGCCGCGTGGGACCACGGCGTTGCATAACGTCTGCACCGTGCCCCCGGAGACTTCAACTTTTTTCAGCTTTCCGCCCGCGAAGAATCCAATAAAACGACTGTCCGGCGACCAGAAGGGAAGAGTGGCTTCCTCGGTTCCAGGCAACGGTTGCGCAGTTATCGAGTCGAGCGGCCGGACCCACAAGATGGTCTTTCCGGATTCGTCGGTGGTCACGAAGGCGAGCCGCAGTCCATCAGGTGAAATCGCGAAAGGACCAAAACCGGTCTTCTCTGGCGGATTGATGAGTAACCGAACAGGTCGCGCCTCGGTCGGTGTGCGCCGAAGGTACGAAAACGCGAGCACTACCACGAGCGCAGCGATCGCGAGTACCGCCACCGAAGCAAAGATCAGCTCACGTCGCGTCAGTTTGCGCGCGGTGATGGCAGAAACAACAGCCGTCTGAGCTGAGGTTGGCGCAGAGCCAGACAATGCTTCGAGGGCGAAAGCGAGATCACTCGCAGAATGAAATCGCTCTTCAGGATTTTTCTCGAGGCAACGGTGCACCAAACGCTCCAGCGCCGGCGAAATTCGTTGATTGGTTTCTGAAAGGTCGGGCGGATCTTCTCTCAGGATCGCGCTCATCGTTTCCGCCGCGGATTCGCCGTGAAAAGCGCGCCGGCCGGAAAGCATCTCGTAAAGAATCGCGCCAAAAGAAAAGATGTCTGAACGATGATCCACCTAGCGGCCCTTCAACTGTTCCGGCGACATGTAACCGACCGTGCCCATCACTTTTCCCGGATCGGTCTCAACGCGTCGTGTCGGAATACTGGTTTGTGAAAGTTCTGTATTCCCTGCGCCGGTCAACTTCGCGAGGCCAAAGTCGAGAATCTTTACCCGTCCATCGTTCGTAATGAACAGATTGTCCGGCTTCAGGTCCCGATGAACGATGCCCTTCTCGTGTGCCGCCGCCAACCCACGCGCTGTTTCGAGCGCGTAATCAATTGCTTTTCGTTGCGGGAGCGACGTACCACTAATTCGTTGCCGCAGTGTCTGACCTTGTAGCAATTCAGATACAACGTATGGCGAACCCTCGTGTGTGCCGACATCGTAAATCGAAAGAATGTTCGGATGATTGAGCGCACTGGCGGCGCAAGCCTCCTGCTCAAACCGATGCAGTCGATCCGTGTCATCGGAATACATCAAAGGCAGAACCTTAACGGCCACGTCGCGACCCAGTTGAGTATCGCGGGCCAGGTACACCTCACCCATCCCACCTTCCCCAATCTTCGAGCGGATTTCGTAGCGGCCGAGTTTTGTGCCGGCGGCGAGAGTCACCTTAAAGGTTGCGTTTCCAGAAATCGACCATCAAACGGTACAGATGAACTGTCGCGGCTTCATCGGTGATGCCGTGTTTGCGCATCGGGTACGCCATCATTTCGAACGTCTTGCCGGCGGCGACCAGCGCGTCGATGAATGCCATCTCGTTATACGGATGTACGTTGTCGTCATACGTTCCGTAAACGATCAGCAGATGGCCGTGCAGATTTTTCGCGCGCGGCACCACGGACGAACTTGCGTATCCTTCAGAATTTTCCTGCGGCGTTCGCATCGCTCCTTCAGTCCACTTTGTATCGTAATAACGCCAGTCGGTAACCGGCGCCACGGCGATGCCGGCTTTGAATTCCTGCGAACGCGTCATCAAATTCAGAGTCATCCACCCGCCATAACTCCAGCCCCACACACCCACGCGCTGAGGATCAACCCACGACTGTTTCTTCAGCCAGCGCGCCGCGGCCACAAGGTCAGGTGTCTCCGCTTCGCCGAGACGCTTGACGATCGTGTTTTCCAACTGTTTGCTGGTCGCAGTCGCTGATCGATTATCGACCTTCACAACAACATAACCGGCGTCAACTAACATTTGGTTCCACAGAGTATCTCGCTGCCACGAGTTTGAAACTTGCGGCGCTGCGGGTCCGCCGTAAACAAACATGATCACTGGAAACTTATGATTAGGTTGAAAAGTCTTTGGCTTTTGGATTTGCGCCGGCATCGGAAAGCCATCATCTGCGGGGATCGTGGATATTTCCGGGAATTGAACGTCGTAAGGCGCAATTAACTGAGGGCGCGGAGAAGCCACTTTTTGCAGCGTCGGGCCATCGCTGGCATGAAGTCGTAGCGCAGGCAGGGTGCGAATGTCAGAGCACGTGTCGAGAAAGTATCGCGCGTCGGGCGACATCGAAATGCGATGGGTACCTGGCTCTTTCGAAATCCGCGTGAATCCTGATCCATCCGAGTGCACGCGATACAAATGTCTCTCGATGGATGAACGCTCGAGTGCCGTGAAGTAAATCCAATCGTTCTTCTCATCAACACCAACCAGCGCCTGATGGACCCAGAAGGCGATGCCGCCCGCGCTCGCTAACGCCCAGGGGCCCTTCGTCACCTGATTCTGAAGCGTGCCGTCCATTCGATAGCGATACAGGTGCATGTATCCATCGCGTTCTGAGGGCCAGAGGAAGTGCTTTCCGTCACTGAAGAAGTACAGATCGTCTGTCATGTTTACCCAGCCGGGATCTGTTTCAGTGAGAATGTGAGTGGTAGAGCCGGTCTTGCGGTCCGCGAAGTAGAGATGTAGTTCTGTCTGCAAACGCGGCATCGTTTCAACACTCAACCGCCGGCCATCAGGTAGCCACTTAGCGCGCACGATGTATTCAAACGGCTTGTCCGTTATCTGAATCCA
>DASYUV010000191.1:0-27966 GCA_036000865.1 Binatia bacterium
TCCATTCTTCTAATATCTTCTATCGCGCCGTTCGACCCATGCCGTCGCCGGTCCAGTCGCGGCGTTGAGCAGCGCGCGTTTGGTCATGGCGCCGACCATGGCGCGTCGGTAATCGGCGGACGAGCGTACGTCGCTAATCGGTTTCGCTTCTTCCGACGCGAGTTGCCCAGATCTCTCTGCGAGCGCCTCAGATAAGGTTTGGCCTTCGAGCACAGCTTCGGCACGCGTGGCGCGGATCGGCGTCGGCGCCACCGCGCCAAGAACGATGCGCACTCCGTCGCATCTGTTGTCTTTCAGGTTGTAAGCGACGGCGACGCCCACGTAGGCAAGATCCATCATTTCACGGGGCGAAAACTTGATGTAATCACCGACCAGGCCCGGGCCGGTTTTAGCTATGGCAATTTCAGTCAGAATCTCGTCCGCGCTCATCACGGTTTGACCGGGGCCTTTAAAAAACTCTTCCAATGCCACGGCTCGCTCGCCGCTTAACCCAACGATCTTTGCCGACGCATTCAAAGCGATCAAAGCAGGGGCGGTATCGGCCGATGGGGTGGCGTTCGCCATGTTGCCGCCGATGGTCGCGCGGTTTCTGATTTGAATGGAACCGACTTCAGCGGCACTTTGAGCTAGAAACGGATATTTTTTCGTGATCAAGGGCGCAGTCTCGATTTCGCGCATAGTCGTCAGCGCGCCGATGGTGATGCTACCGTCGCTATTTTCGCGGATACCGGTCAGACCGGGCACCCGTTTGAGGTCGACCAGATACTTCGGCAGCAGCCCTTTTTCCTTCAGGGCGATGACTAAATCGGTGCCACCTGCGAGAAATCGTCCTCCTGGACCGTTTTCTTTCAGCAGCCGGCTCGCTTCCGCTAACGTCGTCGGCTGATAGAAATCGAATGGTTCGGTGCGTTTCATAAGAAAGAAATAGGTAGGGGCGACCGCCGGTCGCCCCTACCGGTTATACCAGCGGTTTGAGCGCCTTGCCGATCGGCTTGCCGCAGGGCTCGCCGTCTCTCATCTGCACGTGCCCGCGTACGACGGTCAGTACCGGCATGCCTTTGATTTTCCAGCCGTGCCATGGAGAGGGTTTGTTTTTGCTGTGGAGTTTGTTGACGTCGATCGTGCCTTCCTTATCCATATCGACAACCGTGATGTCGCCATCGGAGCCGAGGCGAATAGCGCCTTTCTTCGGGTAAACCTGCCAAACTTTGGCCGGATTCTCGGAAGCGCATTTGACATACTGGTTGAGCGTTAATCTACCTTTGTTGACTTCAGTCAGGATCAGCGGCACACCGGTTTCAACGCCGCAAAACCCGGAGATGCAATCCCAAATCGCCGGCTTGGTGAGTTTGCCGTAGATATCGGAACCTTTCTCATCCAACGTATGCGGAGAGTGGTCGGTCGCCAGCGTGTCGACGAAGCCTTCGCGCAGCCCTTGCCAGAGAACTTCCGCGTGATCTTTGGTGCGCACCGGCGGATTCATCTTCAAAAGCGATCCGACGTTATCCATGTCGTTCGGTTCGCGCAGCAAATAGTGCGGGCCGGTTTCGGCCGTGACGCGCAAGCCGCGCGCTTTGGCGTCGCGCACCATATAAGCGGCTTGTTTCGAGCTCATGTGGAAAACATGCAGCTTGGTGCCGAAAGTTTCCGCGAAGAACAACGCGTGGTGCACTGATTCCGCCTCGCAGATATCCGGCCGGGAGGCCTCCCAATAACGGGCATCGTTTTTACCTTCGCTTTTGAGCTTGTTGGTGCAATACGCCATGATCTGGCGATTTTCCGCATGAATGCCCAACGGCAATTTCGACTGCGCGATGTAATCGAACGCTTCCATGCACATGCCGTCGTCGGGGAAGGGCAGGTTGCCGATCGTTTCACCGAAGAAGATCTTGTAACCGATCGCGCCGGCAGCGGCCATGGGAAGAATATCTTTGGTATTGGTTTGCACCACGACGCCGGTGATGCCGAAGTCGACCAGCGACTTGGCTTCGCCGAGATCCTTCTTGACCTTGACCTGTTCGGCGTCGGCGGTTGGCGGAACCGTATTGGGCATGTCGACGACGGTAGTGATGCCACCGCAAACGGCGGCCGTGGAGCCGGTGGTAAAATCTTCCTTATGAGTCATGCCCGGTTCTCTGAAGTGGACGTGGCCGTCGAACAAACCCGGCAGCATATGTTTACCTTTGACATCGATCTCCTCTTTGCCTTGCGGAAGTGAATCGTCGGCGCCGATCGCAACGATCTTCTCGCCGCTGATGGCGACGCCGCCTTTAAACGTCGCTTCGGGTGTCACCACCCAGCCATTCTTAATCACCAAATCTGCAGCCATTTCTCTGCCTCTCCTTTTATTAGTGGGGTTTTAGGAATCCGTTTCGTGTAACCGTATGCCGCGAATCGCTTGCCGGTGCCTGAGATCGGCCATGACATTTTTCTTACCCGCCTGAATGTGGCTTCGAATGGTGGCGACGGCTACGCGGGGGTCGCGCCGTTCCATTGCCTCCAACAGCTGCAGGTGTTCTTGGTGCGCGGCGGTCCCACGAGCGGCGTCATATAGGCCGTCGGTCCGGCGCTTCAGTACGATGCGCTCGAACACGTGGGCCAACATGGCTGTCAAGGTTTCGTTGCCGGCCAGCCGGGCGATCTCGAGATGCACGTCTTGATCGTACACGAGCCGCTCGCGAGTGAACCGATTTTGCACGTCCCGGCCGTAGCAATTCATCCTGTCACGCAGTCGATCGAGCGCTGAGTCGGTGAGATTGGCGATGGCTTTTTCAACCGAAAATGCTTCCAGCGCTTCGCGGAGCTCATAGAGCTCTTCGGCCTCTTGCATTCTAATTTCTTTGCAGGTAAAACCGCGATTCGGTAGAAAGGTAACGTATCCTTCCTGTACGAGCCGAGTCAACGCTTCGCGTACCGGAGTGCGACTTACGCCGAGACGTTCACTAAGCTGTTGGTGATGCAGTTTTTGTCCCGGCATGAATTCGTTGCACAAAATCAAATTTTTAATTTGGCCGTAAACGCGGGCTGAAAGGTTTTCGCCAGCGCGTGTTTTAGTTTTTGGATCGTCGAGCGGATAGGGCATTAGATTGAATTTGCATGAAAAAGTTTATGCAATGTTGCGGACCGTATCCGATCCCTTTAATGATGTCAACGTGAGTTCCTTTACGCTTGAAAAAACAATTGGAAATGATAAGGAGTCTTGCGACCTAAGGGTCGTAGGCCTTCATCGAGATCATACTAGATAAAAAATTTTGGCGTGGCAAACGCCGAGCAATACATTACGAGCAATACATTAAAGGAGGCATTGTGGCACAGACTAAGTTACAGGCGATTGGATTGCGGCATGAGTATTACCAGCCTCGAACCGGCGGTAGACTGTTAGCGTTGGACAATATTAATCTGCAGGTCGATGAGGGCGAGTTCGTGAGCATCGTCGGCCCCAGCGGTTGCGGCAAAACTACGTTCATCAATCTGTGCGATGGTCTGCTCAAACCGACGGCAGGAAGAATCATGATTGATGACAAGCCGGTAACCGGTCCGGGGACGGATCGCGGCATGGTATTCCAGGATTCCTGCCTCATGCCATGGCGCACCGTGTTCAAGAACGTCATGTTCGGTTTGGAGTGTCAGGGTCTCGATAACGGCGAAGGACAAGAGCGGGCGACCAAGTTTATCAAGTTGGTCGGCTTGCAGGGTTTCGAAGACCACTTCCCGCATGAACTCTCCGGCGGCATGCAACAACGCTGCAACCTCGCCCGTGCGCTGACGGTGGATCCCAAGATCCTGATTATGGACGAGCCGTTTGCCGCACTCGACGCCCAGACCCGTGAGATCATGCAGTCGGAGCTGCTGCGCATCTGGAGGGAGTCGGGTAAAACCGTGCTTTTTATCACGCACCAAATCAACGAAGCGATCTATCTGGCGGATCGCGTGATCATTTTTGGCGCCCGTCCGGGAAAAGTGAAAGAAACGATTAAGATCGATCTGCCCCGTCCCCGAGACCTTTCGGTCAAACGCGACCCCGCGTTTCTCAAGTATGAAGATCGCGTGTGGAACCTGATCGAAGAAGAGGTCAAAAAGACCATGATCCAGGATCAGGTCGTGCAAAACATCAACCGCTAAGAGTCTTTTGATGGGGGTTGGATATGGTTAGTCGTTTTAATTCCCAATCCCTAATTCTCGTAGGCTGCACTCTTTTCGTCCTCTATCTCGCAGGGATTCCGCTCGTCATGCTGCTCTATGGCAGCATTCGGAGCGCTCCCATCGGCGAGCCCGGCGCCACTTACACGATTCAGAACTACGTCAAAGCCTACTTCGACAGGGAATTCTATCTCCTTCTGCTTAATTCCGTCTATTACGCCATAGGGACCTGCACGCTCACGTTTCTGATCGGAACTTTTCTCGCCTGGGTTAGCGAACGCACGAATACTCCATTCAAGAAACTCTTCGTGGTAATGTCGTTGATCCCGTTCATTATACCCGGGATTCTTAGCACCATCTCGTGGATTCTGTTGCTCAGTCCGAAGATCGGTTTGATCAATATCGTGGTCAAGGAGCTTCTCCGACTCGAATCGGCGCCATTTAATGTCTACTCGATGTGGGGGATGATTTTTGCGGAAGCGATTCATCTTTATCCGCTGGTTTTTCTCCTGATGTCCGCGGCGTTTCGCAATATGGATACCTCACTGGAAGAGGCGGCGCTGACCGCGGGCTCCAGTACATTTCAAACCTTTTTTAAGGTCACGTTGCCGCTGATGCGGCCGGCGATGGTCAGCGTGTTGTTGATCAACTTCATCCGTGGCATCGAAGCATTCGAGGTGCCGGCGCTGATCGGCGTGCCGGCCAAAATCTCGGTGTTCACGACCAAAATTTTTCTCGCGATTCATCAGTTTCCTTCCGACTTTGGACTCGCCGGCGCGTATGCGGTAACGTTGCTCGCGATCAGCACGATCGGCGTGCTTATCTATGGTCGGATTACACGCAAAGAAGATCGCTACGCGACCGTTACCGGCAAAGGATATCGGCCGCGGGTGATCGACTTGGGCAACTGGAAATATGTCACTCTCGGGATTTCGTTTTTGATTTTCTTTCTCGCCGTGATCTTACCGGTTTTTGTCCTCCTCTGGTCCTCGTTCATACCTTATTATGGCGTGCCGTCACGTGAGCTTGCGGCGAAAATGACGCTGGCGAATTACCAATACATCATTAACTATCCCTTGGCGTGGACCGCATTCAAAAATAGCTTCTATCTATCGGTGGGTTCAGCCACGCTGGTTATGCTGCTCACATCGGTCATCGCCTGGATCACTGTAAAGACCAAGCTGCCCGGGCGCGAATTTCTCGACACCGTCACTTTTATTCCGATCGCCATGCCGGGAATCGTTCTCGGCGTAAGTCTAATCTGGGTTTACCTGACGCTGCCGATTCCCATATATGGTACAATCTGGGTTCTGCTTCTCGCCTACATAACCAAGTTTATGCCTTATGGCATTCGTGCAGCCTCCGCGTCGATGATTCAGATCAACAAAGAATTGGAAGAGGCGTCTTTGACTGCAGGCGGTACTTGGTTTCAAACCTTTAGAAAAGTCGTTTTGCCGCTGCTGATGCCCGGCTTTACTGCCGGCTGGATCTACATAAGCATCATCGCATTGCGCGAGCTTTCCACGTCCATCCTGCTTTATTCCTACAACAGCACGGTGTTGTCGATCATGGCGTTTGATCTGTGGGAGGGTGGACAGTATACGTATGTCTGTGCCCTCGGCGTGTTGATGGTATTGTTACTGGTCGCCATGGCATTCACCGCGCGAAAACTTGGCGCGAAAGTCGGCATCGCGGAATAACCATTCGATTCAAAGTCTTGACCCACTGTCGGCGATCCGTCGTTGGCGGCGGCTTCGCGAGGAGGATAAATGGCAGAGAAAAGAGACATGGTTCAAATCGAAGCGCTGGAGAAGTACTTCGGCGAGGACAACGAGCGCGTCCACGTCCTAAAGGGCGTGTCGCTGAATGTACCCGAGGGGTCCCTTTATACCTTCTTGGGCCCGAGCGGGTGCGGCAAGACGACCACGCTTCGATGTGTCGCAGGGTTGGAGCGACCCGATGGCGGACGAATCAGCATCGGCGGCCAGACGGTGTACGCCTCCGGCGAGCGTGTTTACGTGCCGACCAACAAGCGGCCGATCGGCATGGTGTTTCAGTCCTACGCGATCTGGCCGCACATGACCGTGGCGGAAAACGTCGCCTATCCCCTCACCATCCACCGGCGTCCGAAAGATGAAATCAAACGCAAAGTCAGCGACGTTTTGAAAATCGTCGGCCTTGATGGATTGGAAGATCGGCCGGCGCCGAAACTATCCGGCGGCCAGCAGCAGCGCGTCGCCTTTGCCCGCGCCCTGATCAATGAGCCGAAGGTCATGCTCCTCGACGAGCCGTTGAGCAACCTTGACGCGAAACTCCGGGTGCAGATGCGATCGGAAATCAAATCGCTCCAACGCAGAACCAATATCACGACGATATTTGTGACTCACGATCAGGCGGAAGCTTTAGCCATTTCCGACCAGATCGCAGTCATGCATGGCGGCGTGCTGATCGAAGTGGGTTCACCGCATCAGCTTTACTCCCGTCCAACCCGCCGCTTCACCGCGACATTTTTGGGTCTAACCAATTTGATCGACGGCAAAATCGTCGAGCTCACCGGCGATGCGCAACCGGGGAAGATCCAAACTAAAAAAGGCCTGTTATCTTTCATCCCGGCGCCGGGACTTAAGAAAGACCAAGCGGCAGTAATATCGATCCGGCCGGAAAACATTCCGCTGCACAAGGTCAAGCCGGAGAGTTCGGAAAACGTTCTCGAGGGCACCATCAAGGAAGCGATATTCATGGGCGACGCCTATCAATGTAAAGTTGCCGTCGGCGACGATCTTCTCGCTGTGCATACCCATCCGTTCAACGCCGTGAGTCCAGGAGATAGAGTTTTTCTCCATCTCGACCCCAGTAGTTGCAACGGTTTGCCGGCGGATGATAAGCAAGGTATTGATGAATCGATGTTGGGGGACTAGAATACGCCCAAGCTGATTTTTGAAGGGAGAATTGTCTAGATGACGGCACTAGAGGCTAGAAAGCTCGCTGAAGATGACATGAAAGCCGGTAAGACGCCCAAGTACACGGACCTGCGCGATTGGCTCGAAATCGTCGACAGCTTCGGTGAACTGAAAAAGGTCGACGGCGTCGATTGGAACCTCGAGATGGGCACGCTAGCCGAGATCTTTGCTCGTGAATCCAAGAGCGGCGTAACCCCCGCGGTTCTGTTCGACAACGTTCCTGGTTATTCCAAAGGGTTCCGCACTCTGTTCGCCCAGAACGCGTCCTTTAAGAGAATGGCATTGAATCTGGGCCTGGACATGAACCTTTCCAATCTCGATTTGGTGCGGGCTTTCCGCCAAAAGCTCGTGACCCACGAGCCGATCAAGCACAAGGTGGTCACGAAAGGGCCGGTTCTTGAGAACGTCGATTCCGGCGATAAGGTCGACCTATTAAAGTTCCCCGTGCCTTTCATGCACGAGCTTGACGGCGGCCGTTTCATCGGGACGGCCTGTTTGGTGATCACACGCGATCCTGACGAAGGCTGGGTCAATTTCGGCGCTTATCGCGGCATGGTTCACGACAAGGGCAGCATGGGACTCTATATCTCCCCCGGCAAGCATGGCGGCATTCAGCGCAATAAATACTTCGAGCGCGGCAAACCCTGCCCGGTGATCGTCTGCGTCGGCCAAGATCCGGTCCTATTCATGGTTTCCGGTAACGAGATCGACTACGGCGTATCCGAGTTCGATTATGCCGGTGGGCTCAAAGGCGCGCCCGTCGAAGTCATCGAAGGTAAGTCCACTGGGTTACCTTTCCCCGCCAACGCGGAAATCGTCATCGAAGGTTGGATGGATCCGACTGACAGAAAGACCGAAGGTCCGTTCGGTGAATGGACTGGTTATTATGCCAGCTCCAGCCGTCCTGAGCCGGTGATCCGCGTCGAAAATGTTTATTACAGAAACGATCCGATTCTTTGCTGCGCCCGCCCCGGCCGTCCACCTTCGGATTATTCCATCGCGAAATGTATGGTGAAAGCGTCGCTGATCTGGGAACAGGTCGAAAAAGCCGGTGTTCCTGATGTGAGAGGCGTGTGGTGTCACGAAGCGGGCGGGGGCCGTTTGCTCAACATCATTTCGATCAAGCAGCGCTATCCGGGCCATGCCCGCCAGGCGATGCTCACCGCGTCGCAAGTCCACGCCGGCGCCTATCTTGGCCGGTACGTCATCGTCGTCGACGAAGATATCGATCCGACCAACACCTTCGACGTACTCTGGGCATTGGCCAGCCGCTCCGATCCGGTGGAGTCGATCGAAATTCTGCGCCGCTGCTGGAGCGGCCCGCTCGATCCGCGCATCCAACCGGGCAAGAAGGGTTTCAACTCGCGCGCCGTGATCGACGCCTGCCGTCCGTTCGAGTGGATGAAGGACTTTCCGCCGGTGGCTGAGTCTTCCCCTGAGCTGAAAGAGAAGATATACAAAAAGTGGAAGAAGGTTATCGAAGGTTAAGCAAAACTGCGATTGTAATTGGACAAAGGGCGACCGTGTTGAACGGTCGCCCTTTTTTATTCGAGCAGGGCGATTGTTTGGCTCCCTCGATGGCAAGTCATAACTTGTCATTCCCGACACGCTGACGTATGGTCCGGCCATGCGTTACGGGCTTTTCTATTTGCCGTCGTCGCTTCCCGCAACGCGAGCGGAAGGATGGGGACGGTTTCGCACCATCGTTGAGCAGATTTCGTACGGCGAACAGATCGGCTTCGACTCGGTATGGCTCGCCGAGCATCATTTTCATTCGTTTGCAGGATTTTTTTCCTCTCCACCGGTCATCGGCGCTGCGATTGCGCAAAGAACAACTAAGATTCGCATTGGAACGGCCGTGCTCTTGCTGCCCTATCACAATCCACTTCGCGTTGCGGAGGATTACGCCACGCTGGATTGCTTGAGTAACGGCAGAGTCGAATTCGGCATCGGCCACGGCTTCGTCAAATGGGAAGCGCTGACGTTCGGAATACCGCTTGATGATTTGCGCGAGCGGTTTAAAGAAAATCTCGAAGTCGTCCTCAAGGCATGGAAAGAGCCCACGTTGAATCACAAAGGGCGCTTGTATGAATACAACGGTGTGCAAGTTTATCCGCGCCCGGTGCAGGAACCGTATCCCACTGTCTGGATGGCGGCGACGACCTCTGTGGAGTCCTTCGAGCTATCGGGACGGTATGGTTTTCACATGATGCTCATCCCTTTCCTGAATGAGGTCGAAGAACTTCGTGTCAAGGTGGAGGCTTTTTTCAACGCGCGACGCGAGGCCGGACATGATCCATCAACGGCGCGCGTGCTGGGCGTGTATCACGCCTACGTAGGCGAAAGTTCCGCTGAGGCGCGCATGGCCGCCGGCCAGGGACTTGCCGAATACAGCTCGGCGGCAAGCCAAGCGCATAGCTTGACGCCGGGGATGCCCGATCCCGAGTCCTACCGCAGTCATGAACGGCACCGCGCGCAGATGAAGCGGCTCACGTTCGACGACTTGGTCGAACAAAACCGGGTGCTCGCGGGCAGTGCGGCGGAAGTGCGCGAAAAGGTGGAATACTTGCGCGAGCGCCTTTACTTAACGGACTTGGCCGGCAATTTCGCCTTGGGCGGTTTGACCGATGACCAAACTCGTGCCTCGATGCGCCGTTTCATGGAGTTGGTGGCGCCGAAGATTCGTTGACGAGTGTCCCCATCAAGCACTTTGCCGCGTCAAAATTCGAAATCCGAAACAAAGGGGGAAACGGTCAAAGTCAGAATTCAAAAGCTCGAAATTGGAAAGGAGTTGGTTTGGGATTTTCTTCAGTTTGAACATTTGGATTTGTTTCAAATTTCGAATTTCGAGCTTGGTTTTATTACTCCATTGCGTGAGACATCAAGATCGGAACGTCGCGCTTTGACAGGTCATTCATTCGGAACTATAAAACGACTTAAGACATGTGGAGGTCAAGCCATGGGAAAACTGAGACATATCGCTTTTATTTCGGCGGAGCCCAAGACGCTTAGCGACTTTTACCAGAATTATTTCGGCTTCGAAGAATGCAAGGTTTTTCCAAGCGGCTCGCGCATGGTCATCGATCCGCTTTTCAATCTGGCTTTCTTGCAGCGCGCGGCGGTGGAGGTGGCGCAGGCCGGAACGCACCGAGCCGATGGTAGCGAGAATGAATTGACCATCGGCATCCACCACTACGGTTTTATGGTGGATAATCTGGACCAGGCGGTGGCGAAGCTGCCGGCGAATCTGACCCGCGGCACGACCCCGCAGATTTCCGCCGGTGTCGGCGGTCCCGAAGGGGCGCGGCCGGCCGAGGTCAGGTTTATCGATCCATGGGGAAACAACGTCGATCTTTCGTCTCGTGGTTTTCTCGGCAGAGAAGAAAAGAAACTTCCCGGTGTGCGCTTGTTAGCCGTGCAGGTTCCAGATTTGCCCGCGGCCTGTGAATTTTATCAGCAGCAGTTCGATCTCAAGATTGCAGGCTGGAGTGATGATGGCACGATTCGCCTAAGCGACGGCACGGTGACGCTGCTACTAACTAAAGCGCAAGTGCGGCCAAAGACCGGCGTGCAATATTTCGGGATTCAAGTCGAGGATCTCACATCAGTGAAAAGACGACTGCAAGACGGCGGTGTAGCGCTTTCGGAAAACGCCAATGGTCAGACCAAGTTACAAGATCCGGAAGGCAATCAGGTTGTCGTGTCAGAGAACGGGTGGGTGAACTGACTCGGGATAACGGTTTCGGGTGAGAAGCGCGGCGGTCCTTTTTCCCGCCGCGTCCGTCTCAACCCGATAGTTATGCCTCGCCGGTGTAGCCGCAAACCCCCATGCGTGGGGAATTCACAACTGGCAAGAGCATTTCTTCGCCGCAATCGTGACTGTCGGCATGCTCGGCACAGCAAAAACCGCCTTCATACGAGCATTGGGCACACACGCTAGTTGCTGCCTGCCCGCACGCATTGCACGACCAAGTTGGAGGCTCGTTGCGTGCCACGATTCGAACGGGATTCCCGGAACCAGCTTCAGCGAAGCCCGAGAAGCTGACGACAAGTTCTGTGCTTGAACCGAAGTCGTAGACGTAACCGAGACGGTTGCCGATCGACGCGAAAACCTCGCCGACTTTCGTACTCATACCGACCTTGCGATGCGCACCAGCATAAAACTCGCTTAAATGCCCGCAGCACTCCAACCAAATACGGCGAAGAAGACGATCTATGTCCCTTAGCTTCGCCTCCTGCGTAGCCAACAGATCGAGCCAGAACGGCTGTGCACCACTTTGAACTCGGAGCATCAGTACTTGCGAAGATGAGCCGTCGCAGGCACTCGACGCCAGAAGGCACCGTTTAAGGTGACCCACCATAGCGGCCTTGCCCTTTCGCTCGCTACACAACTGACAAGTACCGAATGAAACTGATTTCCTCATCTGCATGCTCCATATTTAAGAGGCATAACTATTGAGTGAGTCGGTCAGTCTTTGCCGACCGACAGGTTCATAATTGTGAGCGATCCTATAAACATTTTCGTGACTTAACAACGAAAATCCGTCCCGGCAAACACTGCACGTATGTCAGCCTTTGCTGGTTACAGTCGGTCCGGATCAATCCCTAGTCGATCCACCGGACTGTGAACTCCCTTACCGCCACGGTTCAAGACATGAGTATAGATTATCGTGGTGCTCACATCTCGGTGCCCGAGCAACTCTTGAACGGTTCGGATATCGTAGCCGTCTTCCAATAGGTGAGTGGCGAATGAGTGGCGCAATGTATGGTAGCTTGCTGGTTTGGAAATTCCGGCTCCGAGTCGTGCGTCTTTGAATGCTCTTTGCAAGACGGATTCATGCAAATGGTGCCTGCGCTTCTCTCCCGTCGACAGGCGGTGGCACGTCAGCGGACCTCCGTGTTCATTGCGGTCTCGAGTCAATTTGAGAGTTTAAATGCTGATCAACGCAGACCCAACTCCTTTTGCACTTCCCTGAGAATGGTGAAATCGGCGATCTCGCTTAGTGGGATATCGCGAGTGACCTTCACGTCTTTCTTCGCCTGGTCGATTAGCAAGTTCAGGCCGTCGGCAGGAATTCCGCCGTCGTGGCTGATCACTTTCACGGTCGCGTCATAAGATGCGTAAGCGTGTTCCGGTTTGGCTTTTGCCCACGCGATCAAGACTTTCACGGCTTCTTCTCTATTTTCACGGATGAAGCGGCTGGCCTTGATCAGAGCTCTGATCGATTTCTTTACCTGTTCGCGATTCTGTTGAATCGACTTTATGTTCACGCCGACGCCCGACAGGGGATAGTTCACGTATTCATAAGCTCGCGCAAGAATATTGTAGCCGAGCTTTTTCCCTTCGAAGTCCAACGGCGGAGATGTCACGACTGCGTCGGCGAGTTTCTGTTGAAGCCCTGCAAAGCGTCCCGAATCAGATCCCAACGGTACAAATTGGATTTCCTTTTCTGGATCGACGCCGTTACTGGCGAGTATCATTCTCGCCAGCACGTGGGTCGCGTCGCCGAAACCGGCGAGTCCAACTTTTTTGCCACTGAGCTCTTTGATTGTTTTGATTTCCGGCCGCGCCAGTAATACGTGGGGCGAGCTCGACAGCAGGCCGGCAACCAAACGGACCGGCAAGCCGCGAATGGCGGCTCTTATGACCGTGCCCGTGAGCATCGTGTAATCGATATCGCCGTTGGTGAGGGCGGCGATGGACGGCGCCGCGCCCATGACCACGATGTCCGCATCGAGCCCTTCGTCCTTAAAGAATCCTTTATGATGGGCGACTCCGGCCGAGAGGAAGATCATGTTGTAGCCGCCGGAAACGGAGATTCTGATCTTCTCGGCGGCTTGCGTTGCCGGCAAGGACATGAAGAGAAGAATCAGATACGCGGGAATGCTAAGAATTCTTGTGCCGCCGGGATGTGTTGGCGTTCGGAATAGCATTCTCATGAGCGAGCCTCGTCATAGCTGTCTCCACGACAAGGTGTCAATAGCAGGAAAACCCGTTACGGCTCGGTGTTGACAAGTGAGAGGGCTTGCCGCGCGTGTAAAAGCGTGGCGGGTCTTAATCCATTTATTGTGAAACTGGCTTCTTGACAGGAACTGTCTAGGTTTCTTGAGTGAGTGTGGTCAAGATATCGGCGTACCACGCGCAGTTGAGGTTTAACCGCTCGTCTTGCTCCGCATCCCGATTGGTCGTATCCATGCGAGTGGCATGGACGCCGAGCAGCATCCACGGCAGGCGGCCACGGCCGGATTCCGCCGACGTCATTCGCGCCACCACCGGCGCACCGCTGGTGCCGCGGTGAAGATGCGCGTCGGTCAAGAAATACCCCTGACCCTGAAACCGGATTCCAAACGCCGAGGCGATCACCGCCTGCCTGACGACCGGCAGATGGTGCACGGTGTCGTGAAAGCCCAGGGGAAAACCGACGATCAGCACCCGCGTCCCCACTTCGATCTGATCGAGCTCTTGCACCAGGTGCGTCGGCGTGAACGCGTGCAGCGAGATTGTCTCCGGCAGGCGTGGACGTTCAAGCTCCACGGCGACGACATCGATCACCCCGCCCGCGTCGGTCCCTTCGCGCCAGAGCGGCTTGTTCTGGCGATAAAGCGGGACCATGAACTGCGTAGTAACCGCGACATTTTCGGGATCGACGTGCAGCTCGATTTCCAATCGGTCCGGCCGATGACTCGTCGCCTCGTCCAGAACCACGTGGCGGCTGGTCACGAGAAACAAGCGGTCATCCCGCTCGAAAAAGAAGCCAGTCGCGTTGGTCAAGAGCGTCTGTTCTCGAAACGTCGAAACCCGAGTTACGGCTAACAGCAACGATTCAATCAAAATCGATTCTCACAAAAAATTTGCTTGCCAGAGCAATCCCCCCCGGTTGTTCCGCTTAGTTGTATCCAACAGTGTACCGGGTCTACTTTGGGAACTAAACCATCTGATGCCCGAAATGGGCGCTGGAGTTCATAAAAAATTTCTGATAATTGCCCAGGAGTTGAAGAGTGCCGCGTTATTGCGAAAGCGCGGAGACTGCGAAAGGAGAATCAGGCAATGCCCAGACCCAGAATCATCGAATGGCCAGACAAAGCCAAAATTTGCGTTACCTTCATCATTCCGTGGGAAGTCTGGCCGGAGAATTTTGCCACGAGGGAGTCATTGCAGCGCCAAGGCACGCATACGATCCCTCCAGCCAATGCGGTATTCAAGAAGAACATGGCGGCAGTGACTGAAAGAGAATACGGCGACCGCGTCGGCATCTGGCGCATCATGGATATGTTCAGCCGGCACGGTCTCAAGGTCACTTTTTTGATGAACGGTCTCAAGGTCGAGCAGTTTTCCGAGGAATGCAAGGAGTTTAAAGCGCAGGGACATGAATTCTCCTCGGAAAGCTACGAGCACGAGTATTCGTTCATGTACACTCGCGAGCAAGAGCGGGAGTCGATTCAAAAAACCGTCGCCGCCTTTGAAAAAGTCTTGGGGGAAAAGCCGACCGGATACCTTTCGCCGGGTCATGCCTCGACGCCGCATACATTAGAGTTGGTCGCTGAAGCGGGCTTTGTCTGGTGGGCCGATCCGTTGAATTCCGACAATCCCTACACCGTCGAATCGAAGGGACGAAAAGTCGTTGTCGTGCCGTACAATGTGCCGGGCTGCAACGACTATTCCACCTACGGTGCCGGGCGCACACCGCGAGATTTGCTGCAGATCATGAAGGATCAATTCGATTATCTCTATTGGGAAGGCGAACAGGGCGCGCCGAAGTTTTTTGCTTTTAATTTGCACCCCTTCGTTTCTGGGGTTCCGTTCCGGACCAAAATCGTCGAAGAATTTATTCGTCACGTCAAAGGGTTTTCCAAAGTTTGGTTTGCACGGCGTATCGAGATCGCCAACTGGTGCTTGGAGAAAGGGTATTAGGAGCGACTCGGTAGACGATGCCGGCTGAGCGGCTCAAAAGCCAACCATCTTGAATTGAATCAGGCCGGTGAGATTGGGCTGTACGTTGTTCGAGGAGATCGGGCGAAGCTCATTTTTGTATTCAACCTGAAAGGACAAAAACTGTTCGCCGAGGGAAGACTTGCCGAGTTTCCAATTTAATGCGGCGCCGGTATCTACGGATGAACCTTCCTTGAGCGGATCTTCGCTCATGCCTCGCGCGTAGCTCGCGCGTCCGGTCAATTGTAGGTCTCGAAACGGCGAGCAGGCCAGGGCAAATCCGGCGGACGGCGTGTCAGTCTTTAATCCAGTGGCTTTGTCCCACTCCTCTTTAAAATTCAAAGCGGGCTCAATCGTCAAAAAGCCCGTTGGGCGATAGGCGATCGAGAGCGTATTTGTCAAGGCGATGGTTTGTTGGCTCAAGCCTTGCTCTTGTCCAATTAACGAATAACTCGAAGACAGTACCGCGCTCCAGCTCGGTTTGTTCAGCTGGAAAGAAGTGGCGGCCGTTCTTGCGAGGGTAAGATCGTTCGTGTTGTCATTTTTTTCCCAAGACTCGCCGACCGTTCCGCGCATGCGAATAAGGCCGAAATCATACTCTCCCCAAATCTGGCTTTCGTCGCGAGCGTGGTCGACCTTAGTCCCTGTCATGGAGACGAACCCACTGCCAAAGGACCGGTAAAGGAAACCATAGCCAGTTTTGCCCCAATTTCCCCGGAGCGCCAATCGCGACATTATGGGTCGCTGATCGGGCACTGCTGATAACCCCAGCGTGCTATAGGCCAGCTCACCCTCGCCAACTAGTTTGCCTCCGAATCCTGAAGACGCGGCGAGAAGATCGAAATAGTTCCCCCATTTGCCAGTGCCAGCCGTTTCGTTTGTCAGAGCGCCGTCGTCTTGCTGCTTTTCCAGGTATAAAGCTTTCAACTCGACTAACTTGGGGCCGAGGTCCAAGGAGAAAGTTCTCTTCGTCGTCCGATCGAAGTCGTTTCGAAGCCTATCAAACGCAGTGTATGAAGCTGGAAAGAGGCCCAGCGGGATAGGGTTGTCTGTCGACAAAGGGTCTGGCCAATCCGTTTGCGCAAATGCCACGCGATGACAAAGACACACAACGAGGATCAGCGTTTGCGTGAATCTACTCATAGCTTTTGGCCTGCGACGCTTGCAGGGATGGAGGCGGGTTGCCGGAGAGAAAGATTCTTTAAATCTAACCGTCCACTGGGCGAGTAATCAACGATGGCCCCACATGCCGAAATCGAATACTACGCTTGCTCGAGACGCTACCTAGCGAACTAGCAAAGTCGCAAGGCCAATATTACTGTTAGTCCGTTTCAATGTCCAATTTTTTTTAGCTGATGAAGGTTAAATTTCCATAAAGATTTGTAGCGCATTTTTCTTAGCGCGGTTCGACTGCAATCAGTTGTAGGACGTCGAAGGCGACGCTCAAGGGTATTCGATAGGGGTTGATACCGTGCCAGTTTAGCCGGCTGGAGTAGGGAAAATGAAACTCCACTCTTTTCTCCCCGGTAGTCCAAATCCTGGCGAGAGTTGATCCATAGGTTGAGAGACGGATCGCGGCCTTCGACCCAGTTTATCGTCAACGCAGGATCGCGCTATGTCTTGGTTTTTGGGGTCGCTTTGAAATACCGTTGGGCCGCTTGCGTGACCGATTTCCTTTATCAGAAAACCGAGAAATGGAACTAGAATTATATTAGGGTAGCGAGCCACTCAAGAATCCACTCCCTGCAAGCTAGGTATTCGAGCGGCAAACGGGTGGATGACCAAGAACTCGCACAGGCGGAACTAATCGAGGTCGCGATAGTGTTCAGGATAAAAAACGCAAAGCAGCCCAGCGCGCACGGACTGATTCGGGTTTCGGAGATGGAATGAAAAACTAATAGCGAGAATTATTTCAGCCAAACGAAAACAGCAATGTACTGGTTCAGCCTTCGGTCCGGTTTGATGCTGTATCCGATTGCTAGGATTTCTTGTATCCGACTGCGACTAGGCCGATACCCGCGACCAGCGCCAAACCGCCCAATAACGGTGGCAAAGGAATTGATTTTTCTCGTTCAGCTGTAGCTTGTAATGGCCCGATGTCGATAATCTTTTCCTTGGTTGTATAGGTGATTTGCTCGTAGGAAAGAGCGACGATACCGAATAGGATCAAGACAATTCCGATCAGCAGTACCGGTTTCATAATACCCCCTGGATTCTTGCTCACAGCACCCTGCGGCGATCGAGGATATCGATGAGCAAAACAATCAGAGCCAGAAGCAAGAGAAGGTGAATCAGGCCCCCCAGGGTGTATGCGGTAAGTACTCCGATCAACCATAGCAGAAGAACAATCGTGAGGATCACGGTCATCATACGTAATAGTTTCTCGGAACGAATGAGCGATTCCCGTCGATCTTGCTTCCGGGCCGGCGTGCGCGCCGCGACTTGAAACGCAAATGCGGCGCGCACGCTACTCTTGGGAAGGGCTCGGACCTGTGTAATGGATCGCAAGCCGATCCCTGTTGATTATATTATCTGGTTCCTTGGATTTGTAAATTGTTCTTGACTTCTCTTACTCCGCTGACCTGCATGGCAAGTTGCTCAGCCCGAGCTCTTTGCTCGCGTGATTGAACGATGCCGTTGAGGTATACCACTCTGTTGGTGGTATCAACGTCAACTCGCGTTAAGTTAGCGGCTTTGTCGGCAACCAGCTTGGCTTTCACCGTGCTACTAATTGTTCGGTCATCGACGTATTGGCCCGTAGATTGACCGGTCATCGACGTACAGCTCACTACCGATACAGCCGTTAACGCGGTCAATAAAACAACGAATGAAAAAGTGCTGTATTTCATCTATTCGGTACCTCCTCCTGTTTTTTAGTCCACATCCGCTTTCCGCTCCACGCCCGAATGATGTCTTAAACAAATCACGTGCCACACCCTATCTTCGTGATAGCACCGTGCTTCTAAGCACTTAGACGGAGTTGGAAATTTTGATCAAAGGAAGTCTGTCTGACTTTCGCGACAAAAGCAGGATGAAAAAGGGCTGCTTAACGCGTTCGGACATTATGAAGTCCATGCTTGGATCTGTGATTGATTTTTCAATGCAGTAGACCCGCGACGGAGATCTTTTTTGCGAGCGGGTTCGATTAATCGGACGCGCGCCGCCGGGAAATTTAGTCGCGCTTTTGGCTTGGCGACGGTTTAGACGGATCAGTCATGGACATTTTTTTATTTAGCAGAGCCATAACTCGCGCCTCGGTAGCCTGTCCAAAGAAGCACTGAACCGACTGCTGCATTCTTTCAGCTCGCAACGACGCGCGTCACTCCTCGCTTAACTCGATAAGGACTCTGATGTCCCAGGTGGCTTTTGATTGAGGACTATTTCAGACAATTTGTCTGAAATATACTGCTCGATTTTCATAACCGCGAACCGTTCGGAATCGATCAAGAACATCTTAATAAAGGAAAATCATCGATTGTCGAGGCGTGGCACAGCCGTTGCTCACTGCATTCACCAAGACGGAAAGTGGTGCGACTGCCGCTACTGTGGGGGCAGCGCAAAGGGATAGCAAGGAAAATAATAACGAGGAGGGTAGCGGAACAATGAGCGCGGAGAAACGTGTTAACACGACGTTGGGAGAGCTGATAGTTGCAGTCACGGACCAGGTCGCACCGCTAACGGCTAATCGCGTTACGACCAACGCGCTGGTGTCGTATATCTTGCAAGATTTGTTTTTGAAGCGGCGGGTGCGGCTGAGAAAGCGATCGGCTCTGAGACGAGTTGACTAGTTCACTAATTGTATTCGTCTAGGAGGTCGGGTTTACAGCGATAAACCCGAGAGGATAATAGGTGACATTAGCCGTGAGAAGAATCTTAAATCAACAGGGTAAGGTCGGCTGGATTCTTTTATGGGCTCTTGGAGTGCCGATACCAGTATTGTTTATTCTGTTTTTGATTCGTGGTTGTACGTAAAGGAAACCCCTGATGGGAGGGATTCGACCAGCATCGCGGTTTGGTCATTTCTCAAGGTGGATTGCCCGCGCTGTGGGGCAACCGGCCGGCTTCGGCGCCGCATGTGCGCTGATTATTTTGTGGTTGCTTAGCGGACCGATTTTTGGATTTAGCGATACGTGGCAACTGATCATCAATACGGGCACAACCATCGTCACATTTCTAATGGTATTTTTGATTCAAAATACCCAAAACCGAGATGCCGAGGCAATGCATATAAAGCTCGACGAGCTGATTCGTGCCGTTGATAATGCCCAGAACGCTCTTTTGAATCTGGAGGAACTGGAAGAAAAGGATCTCGATCGCATACGGGCAGAATATCTGAACTTAGCAGAGCAGTCGCGTAATAAATTGAGATCAGCAGGCTTAAATGAGGCGGAAGCCGATGCCACTAATGGTTCCAGCATAATGTCTCGGGCCTAGCGGAGATGAATGAAATGCTCAAATGTCGATGTTGCGAAGTGTTTGGACTGCAAGACGATAGCGGCATGAGGAGGCCGAAACGATGCAAGTCTACATCGGGCTGCAACCTATAGCAGCGCTGATAGCGGGAATACTGATCTTAATGATTCCCAGGCTGCTGAATTACATCGTGGCCATCTATCTGATCGTAATAGGAATTTTGGGACTGGTAAAACTATAGCGGTGTCTCAGGAATGATAGTCGACTGGCCGTCAGAAACAAAAATGTTTTCGCGAAAAGGAGGATAACCAAATGTTAAATTGGGCGATAACTTTTCTTGTGATAGCGCTCATTGCCGGGATTCTAGGACTTAGCGGAATCGCCGGCGCTGCGACGCAAATCGCATGGGTATTGTTCGTGGTGTTTTTGGTTCTGTTTCTTGTTGGTTTGGTAATGGGAAGACGACCGCCAGTTTAGGGCTTGGCGGAATGGCGTGAGACGTTGCTGCGCTCGCGTCATTCGGCGAGCCGAGTGCAATAAGTCTCGATCTCTTCGCCTTCGTCGACGGAGACGCAGCGTTGGCCGGGGGATCGAGACTTTTTCATTTAAAAGTACTTTGACCCGCGAGTTTGCTCAATAAAACTTCGATTAGTTCGACAGACTGTAAGACTCGGAAGGAATGTCATGTCATCAACCTCATTGCATGAACCCGCTGAACAATTGACTGCGCGGACGATTGATGTCCATCGCGCGGTTATCTCACTGATTGAAGAGCTGGAGGCCGTGGATTGGTACAATCAGCGAGCCGAAGCCTGTAAAGACCCACAACTAAAGGCGGTCCTAAAACACAATAGGGATGAAGAAATCGAGCATGCGAGCATGACACTCGAGTGGATACGCCGCAACGTCCCGAAGTTCGACGAAGCATTGAAATTGTTTCTGTTCACGAGCGGGGAAATAACCGAGATCGAGGAAGATACAAACGAAGGAAAAAAAGAAGAAATAGCCACGCCGGAGCGAAGCAGCCTCCGGCTCACGATTGGCGACATGAAAGCGAGTTGAGGATGGCGGAAGAGAGAGCATCTGGAGTCATCACTTCAGAATTGATGAAGCGGATCGAGGAAGCTGCGATTTCCGCGGCTCGGGAGATCCTGAGCGGCCGGCGAATCATCGATGTTGAAGGCCCTTATGGTGTCAGCCTAACCACCGTCGAGGCAGGAAATGATGATCGATGCCGCGAGCCGGGACCTGACGAAGCCAGCGCGGTGGTCAGTCGCGCGCTTTCAGTTCCGATGATTTATCGCCGCCTTGCAATTTCAAAGCGGCGCATCGCAGCATTTCAAGAAACGGGACAGCCGCTCAATTTAAAGGTTGCCGAAGATGCGGCCCAGGCAGTCGCTGCCCGCGAGGAAGAGTTTATTTATCAGGGCCAATCGGATTTTCATTTGGGCGGCTTATTGACAGTCGAGGGTCGGCAGAATGTAAACGCCGGCGATTGGGACAACGTCGATGAAGTGCTTGGCGACGTCATCACTGCGGTGAACGCTTTGGACGTTAAAGGTTACCGTGGACCCTATGGACTCGCTCTGGCGCCAGAGCTGTACAACAGCTTGTTCCGCCGTTATGCCGGTTCCGATCTTCTCCAAATCGAACATCTCAAACGCCTTTGCACACGAGGCATTGTCAAAGCTGCTATCGAAGGATGTGTTTTAGTAGCTCGCGACGTAGGATCCATCGTCCTTGGCCAAGATTTGCAAGTGAGCCATCTCACGTCGGATGCCGCGCACGAGCACTTTGCCGTCAGCGAATCCTTGGTTCTGAAGATCGAAGCGCCGGACGCGATTTGCACGATTACGAGTGAATCCAAGCGATCGTCCAGACGGCAGGTCAAAGAGTAACCCGCAACTCCTTTACCCATCGGTAGGAGGTGGGCGATGATCGATATCAAGAAAGCGTTGAATGATCCGACCGCGATTTTTTCAAAACCCCAGGAGGTTGTCGAGACAAATGATTTGTCACGGGAGCAAAAAATCGAAATCCTCAAGCGCTGGGAATATGACGCGAGAGAGCTCCAAGTTGCCGACGAGGAGGGCATGGCGCCAGCAGATCCCCAACCCGTCATTCTGGATTCAGTCTTGAATGCGCTGCGCTCGTTGGGCGTGCCCGCAGACATCGAAGGTTCTGCTCCGACGAAACAGGGAGGGAGATGAGCCGCGAGTGATTGTTTCTTACTCGTTTCCGATTCCTGGGGAGTCGTGTCCATCGCCACGGGCAAGGCGGCAGCACATTCGCCCGGGTGGAGAATTTGTCGGGTAAGAGAGAGTAAGACTTTTCCTCAATTGTAGGAGGTCATCCTCCGAACTACTTTCTCTAAAAATATCAGAACTCTGTAACTTACCGATACATCGTACCTTATGCCGTTGGCACTCTTTGTGCGCTCATACAGGACAGAGTGACAGCGCCTCACGATCAAGCGGAACGGAGGGAGGTACGTGCTTATGGACGATGAACAATTTAAAGGAAGCTGGCAACAGTTCAAAGGCGAGGCTAAGAAGAAATGGGATCGCTTGACGGATAAGGATCTTCTAGAAGCGGAGGGCGACTACGTTAAGTTTCTTGGTATCGTACAAAAAAAATACGGTGATCGAAACGGGGAAGTAAATCGTTGGGTAGAGGAATGGTATGAACGCCACGCTTCGCTCTTCACCAAGGAAGCGGAATCTCGATCCAAGAATCGAACGTAGACGCCACCTACGCACGATCCACAGTTATGCGGGCGTGAAATCCTGTGAATTGAATGAAATTTGACAATCGAAAGATTCGCTATGCGGTCGTGGGATTGCGCCATATAGCCCAGGTCGCGGTGCTCTAGTTGGATTGTTTATGGCGCGCCTCCGCCGGAAATTCCGCCGCACAAAGACAACCGCCCGCAGCGTTAAGTCAAAGCCCAAGACATCTGCTGCTTGTCGGACACACAACAAGAAAGCGGTCTCATAAATCACGTAATTCACCGATGGTCGGGCTCGGCAAAGAAAGTGGCGGACGAAACTTCAGAATTCCTAGGGTCGTGACTGAAATATCGAGAGGATGATATGAAAGCAGTCACCGGTATTTTCGCTTCCTTCGAACAGGCGAGACAAAGCGCTGAAGAACTCACTGGGGCTGGGATTTCCGACGAGCGGATCAACTTTTTAACTCCTGGAGCTTCCGCGGCGAAGGTCGATTCTATTCCGTCCACCGGCGGCGAACAGCCGGGCATGGGAAAAGCCGTTGGTGGAGTGGTGGGTGCTGCCACTGGAACAGCCGCCGGCGCGCCCTTGGGAATGTCGCTCGCGAGCGCGATCCTGCCGGGAGTTGGGCCGGCCATCGCCATCGGACTTGCGGCATCGGCGCTACTGGGTATCGGCGGAGCGATTGGTGGCGCCGCCGTAGGCGGAAGTTTGGAAAACGCGCTAACGGAAGGGTTGCCCAAGGACGAGATATTCGTCTACGAAGACGCGCTCAAGCAAGGACGGACGGTGTTGTTCATATTTGCTGATGACAGCGAACAAGCCGATACCGCTCGGACGATCTTCGAACGCAATGGCGCCGAAAGCGTGGATGCCGCCCGCGAACAGTGGTGGGTCGGCATGCGCGACGCCGAGCAGGAGCATTATACTCGAGAGGGTCAAGAGTTTTTTCAGGATGAGGAAGAATACCGGCTCGGCTTCGAAGCGGCGCTGCATTTGTCAACGCGCGGAAGTTCGTATGACGAGGCATCGGCGTATCTCCGGTCGCGTCACCCGGACATTTACCGCAAGGACTCCTTTCAGCGCGGATACGAGCGAGGACAGCGTCATTACCGGAGCTTGGCAGATCATTCCAGATAACCCGTTAATTCTTCACAGGCGGGAACGGATCGCGTTGTCGGAAGGGGTGCGCTAGCTTGTCTAGTCCGGCACCGCATCGAGTATGATACTGTTAATCAAATCCTCCGACCTTCGTGATTGGTAAAGTTGTCATCGACCAGGCAATTATAAATAGTACGGATCAAAAAACAAAAAAGACATCGCGCGTCGTGATCATCGGCGGTGGATTCGGTGGCTTGGCCGCCGCCCAAGCTTTAAAGAATGCCCCGGTCGAAATCACGCTGATCGATCGGCGCAATTTTCATCTATTCCAACCGCTTCTCTACCAGGTGGCGACGGGTTGGCTTTCTCCTGCGAACATTGCATCGACACTCCGCGCAACCCTCAAACGCCAGAAGAATGCCCGGGTACTCTTGGCCGAAGTGATCGATATTGACGTCAAGGCGCGTCAGGTCCTGCTCTCCGATGGAGTGGTCGACTACGACACGCTCATTGTCGCAACCGGCTCCCGTCACTATTATTTTGGCAATGACGACTGGGAAAAAATCGCCCCCGGACTCAAGACCGTCGAGGACGCGACGGAAATTCGACGGCGTATCTTTGTTGCATTCGAGGCCGCCGAACGGGAAAGCGATCCGCAAACGCTCGAGGCATTGTTGACCTTTGTCATAGTCGGCGGCGGACCTACCGGCGTCGAGCTGGCTGGCGCATTGGGCGAGATCGCGAATGACACCCTCAGACATGACTTTCGCAATATCGATCCATCCAAGGCGCGAATCTTATTGATCGAGGGGAGTGATCGCATTCTTCCATCATATCCAGCAGAACTGTCCGAACGAGCAACCGCATTCCTGGCCAAACTGGGAGTTAAAGCCGATGTGAAGGCGGTTGTCACGGAACTTCAGCCCGGCTCGGTTACGGTTAAGCGCGGAGAGAGCCTCGAGCGCATTCCGTGCCGGACGGTGATCTGGGCTGCCGGTGTGCAGGCGTCATTCCTGGGGCAAGTGATTGCCAAAGCGACCGGAGTCAAATTGGATCGAGCTGGACGAATTGTGGTTGAGCCTGATCTCACCCTTGCGGGCTATCCGGAGATCTTCGTAATCGGCGATCTAGCCAATTATTCCCATCAAACCGGCAAGCCTCTTCCCGGCGTCGCGCCGGTCGCGATGCAGCAAGGTCAATACGTCGCGCGAATTCTTCAGAACCGAATCACAGGAAAAAGCGTCGCTCCATTTCATTACCGCGATCGCGGCAGCATGGCGATCATCGGACGAGGATCAGCGGTTGCTCATATCGGCAGGTTTCAGTTTACCGGATTCATTGCGTGGCTCATGTGGCTGTTCGTTCATCTCGTACAGTTGGTCGAATTCGAGAACAAAATTCTCGTTTTGGTTCAATGGGGCTGGTATTACTTCAGCCGTAATCGCGCGGCACGACTGATCACGGGCGACGAGCTTCCAGTTTTAGCGCCGCAACAACACGATCGCGCCGAAGAATCATCGCACGACCTGAAGCGCAGAGCCAAAAGCGCAAGAGGCTGACTGAAGGCATTTTCAAACTCTACTCAGTCGAGTAATTCATTAGAGGCTGAAAAACTTGGTCCGGAGTGGTAGCGGGATTGCCGCTCTGGCTGAGTAAGTCCATGGAGGGAGAACTCTTTTACCTCTTCATTGTGAGGAAATTTCCTTCCCGGATCGGACATGACGCCGCTCAATAGTTTGAAGGGCTTGGAATTAAGACGCATATTTCTGCTGGCCTGTCTTTTGCGGTATTTAGTAAACGGAGATCGATTATGTCGAAACGCGAAAATGCATACAGCGGGCGGCAACATGAGCGCGGCAATGCTGATCTTACGATGAGCACGGAGCAGGAAGTGGAGAAATTAGTTGGAGAGATCGGCAGTATAATCCGCGCGGCCGAGCCAGAAAGGCGCGGTGAATTAAAGGAGCTCGCAGAAACCCTTGTGCATGAAGAAATGTCGATGATTCCGGCGCAGGTAGAGCCGGCCAAAGACTATTTTGCTCAACGTAGCGTCAATCCGTTGGCTGGGGGAATTCTATTGACGCTTCTGGGCGCCGGTTTCGCTTTGATCATCGCACCGGTCGGCGTCGGACTGATGCTGATCGGATTGTTTCTTGTCATCTGGGGCGCAATCATGAGTTGGGCGAAAAAATAGCAAACTCGTATTTGTTGCGACTGACGATGCTTTTCCGTAGCCGGCGCGGCACTCCATTGACGATTCGACGTATGGCGCCCGACAAAGACGATGTCGCTAAATAGCGAAGAACATCTTTCATTGACGAGGAACTAATTATGGAAACGATCGAAAAATGCATTGACGTTAATGTCCCGGTGAGCACGGTTTATAATCAATGGACCCAGTTCGAGGAATTTCCCCGATTTATGGAAAACATCGAAAGCGTCAAGCAACTCGACGAGACCGGTCTGCGTTGGGTTGCCAAGATTGCGGGAAAAACCGTCGAATGGGACGCTGAAATCTCCGAGCAGGTCCCGGACAAACGAATCGTCTGGTACGGCACCGACGGTCCGGTGCGCAACGGCATGGTGTCGTTCAACCCCATTAACCAGGATATCACTCGGGTGACGTTGCGTATCGGCTATGAACCCGAAGGATTTATCGAGCAGGCCGGAGATAAGCTCGGCATCCTCTCGAATCGAGTGCAAGGCGATCTCGATCGCTTCAAGGAATTCATCGAGGCGCGCGGCAGAGAGACCGGCGCCTGGCGCGGCAAGATTTAGCTTAGCCTAACTCAAACCGCCGCGGTCGAGCCGAAGGACAAGGCGGAGAATTGATCGGCTAAAACCAGTTGCGCTCGAAGCCACGCCGACCACGGGCAAATTACTTTGCTGCCCGCGTTATCGCCGTTGATTCGATGGACCTGCGCCGGCCTGGGGTCGACCTATTGCATTGAAACGTTTACGGTGCGTAAAACAGGTTCGTGCGGTGTTGGTCTTATTTCTTTTTGTTCATATCATTTGCTTTTTCTCTTCTTTCCCCCTCCGCTTTCGCCGAAGTGCAGCGCTTTCGCCTAGATCCCAAGGAGAGCCAAATCGCCACGAAGACCAAGGATCCGTTTGGCAATCTCATAAACGGCATGTTTCGTCTTCGCCAAGGTGAGGCGTGGGGCGACATTGATCGTTTGGCGGAGACCGCTTCCGTCAGCCTGGTGATCGATGCCAGCAGTTACAACAGCAATATCGGATTGAGGGATCAAGACGTCCAGGAATATTACTTGGAAGTTAAGCAGTATCCTGTGATCCGGCTAGACAGCACCGGTATTCAAAAGAGCGAGCGACCTCACTCTCTCAAAGAGCCGTGGCAGATCACACTCAAGGGACGGCTTGAGCTCCATGGAGTCCAAAGAGAAGTGATTGTCCCGGTTCGATTGCTTTACCAAACCAACAAGATCATCGCTCAAGGCAGCTTTCGGTTGTTGCTGGAGGAGTTCAATATCACGGTCCCGCGCCTACTTTTCTTAAAGTCGGGAAATCAGGTGGAGGTGGATTTCAACATCGTCGGTGAACGGCAACCTTAGATCTTAATGGTTCCCTGCGAAACCCATTGAACAACCAGCATCAAGACCCGCACGCAATGGTTGTCTTCTGCCGATGGATTTCAAAAAACTTTCCTATTAAACATTGCGATAAATCGAGATATACGACAACCATGGCCAAAAATCCTGCGCTCCACGATATGGCATTAGTATAGTAATATTTCGAGAGGGCCAGAACTAATGCGACATCTGGTCTGTGTTAGGCTTTTAAGTTTCCTCCTGCTGGTTGTTTCAGTCTCGTCCTCCGCGCCGGCGCATGATGTTGGAGAGCCTATACTGGAACAACTTCCTATCTGGAAAAGTTGCTGCGCCGACCACGATTGCATTCCTCAAAAGGTAAAGATCATCGAGAAAGAAGGGAAGGAAAAGGTTTCGGTGGAGATTGAAGGAACCGAAACCAAGGTGGATAAAGGAAAACTTTCGCCGATCCCTTCCCCTCGTACCTGGGTCTGCTATGTTAACCCAAGCGGAGAGATTGTTAACGAAAATATACGTTGTATCTTATTTCCGGAAAAGAGTGGTACAGTAGATGCTCCTCACCCCTTGAAAACTCCAGGCGGCAGTGCTTAGACTCGTAACTAAAGGGAGGAACGACAATGAAGAAGTATGTTGTTTTTCTTCTGACATTTCTCTTTTTGCTAACGCTGCAGCCCTACACTGCAGCCGGTCATTCCATTCGCGCTGGATTTTCTTCCAGGGGTTTTGTAACTAGCAGCGGCCATCCAATCATCGTTAGTTCTGGCGGGCGACAGTTTATTTCGCCGTCAGTCATCATCATAAATTCAAGTCCTGCCCGCGTTGTTCGTGTCACTCCCTTCGCCCGCGAGGTTATCATCCTGCCGCGTCACTTCGTGGGAAACACGGTAATCATTCAGGAGCCATTTTTCTGCTTTGGTCACAGCATCGGCTTTATCAATGAAGCCTCTTTCTTCGATCACCTCCATCGGTTTCACGGTATTCCCTTCGAAACCATTCCGACTGTGGTCGTGCATAGTGGCCCGCAAGTTTTTTTCTTTGGGGAGTAACACGCTCTAGTTATAAGCAGGACTTCCACAGACCGATGTCAATTTCTAGCCCGTTGACATCCTATGTCGCCACGT
>DASYUV010000192.1:0-4164 GCA_036000865.1 Binatia bacterium
ACGCGCTCGGCGAGAAGCTTCAGCGCTGCGTGGGGCAGCTTTTCAAACGCGCCGGAGCCATGCAGGCCGCCGTGGTTGCGCAGCCGCGTCTGGCGAAAGCGTTTGACGCCCTCGCGTACCCATACCCAAGGATTTTCCTTGTGCTCGCGGACGTATTTCTTGATCATGATCGAGACGAAAAACTCCATCGATTCGAATCCAATGCGATCCATTTGCGCAGCGATCGGCAACATCGCGCCCGTTTTCATGCCAAGGGCCCAGAGGCTCTGCTGCCCATCGCGCAGGGTGGTGTCGATGAAATGAATCTCACTCATGGCACTTAGGTTAGAGGGAACGGGAATATTGGAGTTATGGAATGGTGGAATTTTGGGTTCCGATCCTCATGATTCCACTATTCCAGTATTCCATTCTTTTACCTCTTCGTTCCCGCCTTGCTTTGCGCCAACTCTTTCAAGATCGAATAGTCCGCGAGCTTGCCACGATCGACCGTAGCGGCGCGTTTGTCGACGTAGGTCATCATCCTTACCAGATTTTCGACGGCGGCCTCCGGCGGCACCAGATCGACGGTGGCGCGAGCGCGCATCTGCTCGTAACCATTATCCAGGGTTTCTTTCTCGTCGGTCTGAATGATCTTTTTGAGAACCTCCATCGAGCCTTCCCGGTTGGTCGTCATGTATTGGGTCGCTTCCAAATACGCCTTTACGAACCTCACCCATTTTGCGCGATTCGCCTTTAACGCCGCGACCGTTACCGTGATCGGGCCGTTCATGAACGGAGTCTTTCGACCCGCGACCAAATGGAAACCCATCTGTTTCATCTTGGGCTCGAAGACAAAGTCGACCGGCGCGGCGTCGATGCCGCCACGGATGAGAGCGGCTAATCTTTCCTGCGAACCGCCGAGCTGCAGTAAGGTGACGTCCTTAGAAGTGTTGAGCCCGGCGTCTTCGAGCATGACCCGGAGGATCAGCGACGACTTCCCGCCGAGCCGGTTGATGCCGACTTTTTTTCCCCTCAGTTGCGCGAGATCGTCGATCTTTTCGCGTGTTGCCATGGTGTACGAGACAAGATTGTCCCAACTACCCAGCGACACGACGGGCACGCCCTGAATATTCGATTGCACGAGACCGGTGGGCGCGCCGGAGGTGGCATCGATGTCGCCGGAAATGAGCGCCTGATAGGTCGTCGGCTCGCTGTTGATCCGGACGATTTCGGCTTTGATACCGTTCTTTTCGAAAATCCCCTTCTCTTGCGCGATGAAAACCGGATAGGAAATGGTGGGAAATAGCGGCACGCCGATGCGAACTCTGTCCTGGCTGAATGCCACTAATGGCGGGCAATTTTCGAGGAGGAGAATCAGGAAAAGTACGGTCAGCTTGCTAACGTTCCGCATGAAAACCTCCATAACAGAAAATTCCCGCCCGCCAGTGCATTGTCCTTTATTCGATGGAAACGTCGTCAGCGTATTACGGGCGTTATGATGGAGCAAGAGTTGGCCGACTTCGGCTCGGCGTCAATTGCCGGCTGGGTTGACTTCGCGGTCTACGATGGTATTATAAAGTATCTTCTTCAGTATACGGCCTTCTGATAGAGGACATTAAAAAAGGTTGAAGGCCCGTGTTAGTCTCTCTCCTTGCGAACAGATACTAAAGGAAAATCCGATCAGCGCGCGGTTGAGCAGTTGAGCCCCATGTTCGGCGCCTATTAGCAGTTCATTTCTCAGGGTCAAAGACATTAACATTCTCTTATAGGAGGAGAACATGGGTAGTAAATTATATGTCGGCGGTTTGCCATATTCCGTAACGGGTGACCGGCTACATGAAATCTTTTCGGAGCATGGGACCGTAGAATCGGCCAATGTGATCTCCGACAAATTCACCGGTCAATCCCGAGGTTTCGGCTTCGTGGAGATGAGCTCGGGAAGCGAGGCGCAAAAGGCCATCGAAAGCTTGAACGGCACGCAGCTGGACGGGCGCACCTTGACCGTCAATGAAGCCAAGCCGATGGCGAAGCGCGATAACTTCGGCGGCGGCGGTGGCGGTGGAGGCCGCGGTAATCGTAGCGGCGGTGGCGGCGGACGTAATCGCTGGTAGTTTTTTCGCTAGCGAATTAACGGCAAAAAGGGCAACCCATCGGGTTGCCCTTTTTTTTGGCGTCTGGGCGACAACGGCTACCGGCGTCGATTGCTGCTCCTGAATCGATCCGCTAGTGTCCTACCTCGAAGGTTCAATAAGCCATTCGCTTCTTTGCCGTCATGCCATCCGGTAGGGGCGGGTTTGAAACCCGCCCCTACATTGAAACATGTAACGAATTTGCACGCGTAGACATCACACCAAACATTTCTTCATGGAAAAATTCTTCGCCACCTGTCCGCGCGGACTGGAGCCGGTCTTGGCGGCGGAGCTGCACCAACTCCAAGCGGAAAAAATTCGCGCCGTCGGCGGTGGCGTCGCATTCAGCGGCGATTTTTTACTCTGCTATCGGGCTAATCTCGAAAGCCGCATCGCCAGCCGCGTTCTGTGGCAACTAGCCATCGACGATTACCGCAACGAAGACGATGTCTATCGCACCGCTTTCGCGCTGCCGTGGACAGATTGGTTTGAACCGGCACGCACCATCCGGGTCGATGTCTCGGCGACCAAGAGTCCGCTCACCAGTGTCAATTTCGTTACACTCAAAATCAAAGACGCGGTGTGCGACAAAATTCGCCGGCTCTCGGGCCGACGCCCGAGCGTGAACACCCGCGAGCCAGATATTCCGATCCAGGGCCATCTGACGGATCACGATTTTACGCTTTATCTCGACACCACAGGGGAGCCGTTGTTCAAGCGCGGCATGCGTATGGCCACAGGAGAAGCGCCGCTCAGGGAAAATCTCGCCGCCGGAATTCTTCGGCTCGCCGGCTGGGTTCCCGGCACTCCGCTGCTCGACCCCATGTGCGGCAGCGGCACGATCCTGCTGGAAGCAGCGCACATGGCCATCGATATCGCGCCGGGGCTAGGACGCCACTTTACGTTCGAGAAATTCAAAAATTTCGATGGGCGCCGCTGGCGCGAATTGCTGCAACAAAGCACGTCTCGACAAAAGCCAAGGATGTCACAGGCGATTTACGGCAGCGATCTCTCCGGCGATGTATTGAAAGCGGCGCGCGCCAATCTGATGGCGGCCGGTTTGGAAAAAATCGTCAGCCTCAAGCAAGCCAACGTGCTGGAAATTTTTGCGCCGGCGAAGGAAGGTATCATCGTCACCAACCCGCCTTACGGCGTGCGTCTCGGCGAGCAGCGGACGCTCGCGGAATTTTATCCAAAGCTCGGCGACGTCTTGAAGAAACGATTCAGCGGCTGGCGCGCTTATCTTCTCAGCGCCGATATGCGCCTGCCCAAACTCATCCGGCTCACCGCATCCAAACGCACGCCGCTGTTCAACGGCGCGCTCGAATGCCGTCTTTTCGAGTATAAGATGGTGGAAGGGGGGATGAGGAAGAAACCTAAAGGGTAATTCCTTTAAGTAATCACTGTGCGTTTGGATTTCCCGCAGCTTGTTGCCTAAAGAGCTATCTCAGATCTCATAGTCCGTCATTCCCGAAAGCTTCTATCGGGAATCCAGGCGAGACCGAACTGGACCCCCGATTAAAACATTCGGGGGTGACGCCTTCGGTAGACGTCAAGGCGCCAAGAAAACTTGCGTAAATCGTTAATGATGAATGATGCGGGTTAAATCACCGTCCCGTCAGGGATCGTCGCATTCTTTATTACGACGACGATCCCGCTTTGAATTACGAAGCCGAGATCTTCCCGGCTCGCTTCCATTATGCAATCTTTATTCACGATCTGTACATTGCGACCGATGCGCGCGTTTTTGTCGACAATTGCTCTTCGGATCGTTGTGTTCGCGCCCACTCCCAAGGGAACTTTCCCACGCTCTAAGTTTTTCAACCGTTCAGCAGGAGACTCGTAAAAGTCTGCGCCCATCAACAATGCATTATCAATCACACAGCCGGTTTCGATACGAGAGCGTATGCCTATGACCGAGCGCTTGACCGTACATTCCTTAAGGATGCAACCCTCGCCGACCATCGACTCGATCACTTTGCTGTCGAGCAGCTTCGTAGGGGGCAGAAAGCGCGAGTGGGTATAGATCGGAGCCTTTTCATCGTAGAAGCTGAAA
>DASYUV010000193.1:0-4925 GCA_036000865.1 Binatia bacterium
ACGCGTCATGAGCAAGCCGCGGTTCACATGGCCGATGCCTGGAGTCGCATAACCGAACAACCCGGCGTTTGCATCTACACCACGCCGGGCTTCGCCAACGCGATTCCCGGCCTCACCAATGCCATGCACACCGAAGGCCCGGTAATTTCCATTGCGGGGTGCGCAGACACGCACGACTTGGGGCGTGGCGCCCAGCAGGAAATCGATCAGGTCGGCATGGCCGGCCCCATGTGCAAAGGCTCGTTCATGGTCCATGACGCCCGAAGAATTCCGGAATTCATCGCCCGCGCGATGCGTCTAGCATTTAGCGGTCGGCGCGGGCCGGTTCACCTGACGATCCCCATCGACGTGCAGGAACAAGGCGTCGAAGAAGATGAAATCGTACTAACAAATCCCGACGCCTATCGCCCTAAAGAATCAGTCTCGGCCGCTCCGGAACTCATTCGCCGCGCGATCGCGCTCCTGCGCGAGGCGCGCAAACCCTTGGTGATTGCCGGCAGCGCCGCCGGCTACACGCTTTCCGGTGATCCGTTGCAGCGGTTCATCGAAGTGACTCGCCTGCCGGTCGTGACCGAAGAGCAAGCGCGCGGCTTGATTTCTGACGATCATCCGTACGCCTTCGGATTTTTCGAGCGCGGGTTAAATCGCGCCGCGGCGAAAGTTCGCGACGCCGACGTCGTCGTCCTCTTAGGACGCAAGCAAGATTTCGTCATTGGCTATTGCCGGCCGCCTCACGTCGCAGCCGAGGCAAAAATCATTCAAATCGATCCTTCGCCCCTGGAGATCGGCCGCAACCGCGGCGTCGACGTCGGCATGGTCGGCGACGTCACCAGTGTTTTGGACCAGCTGACCAAAGAAGCTTCGAATCACGTCTGGAAAGAGCTGCCGTGGATCGAGGAGTTGCGCGCAGTGCGCTCTGCCCAGGCCGAGTGGACGGAAAAATTAGCTCGCCCCAAGACGCCGATGCACGCGCTGTTCGTACATAAAACGATTCAATCGATGCTGCGCCCGGACGACTGCCTTGTTTTTGATGGCGGCGACTTCTGCCACTTCGGGCGCTCTTTGCTGCCGGCGCTCAAGCCCAAGCATTGGCTCTATGTTTCCAGCTTGGGCATGTTGGGCTCGTCGCTGCCGCAAGCGCTCGCCGCCAAACTCGCCTATCCGGACACTCGCGTGATCATGCTCACCGGCGACGGCGCGTTCGGATTTAACGCAATGGAATTCGACACGGCGGTGCGCCACAAGCTCAATGTCGTCGCCATACTCGGTAACGATTCGGCCTGGGGTATCGACCGGCAAATCCAGTTGGGCCTCTACGGCCGACCGGTGGCCACTGATTTGCTGCAGACCCGTTATGAGCAAGTCGTGCAGGGCTTGGGTGGTTACGGCGAGTTTGTCGAACGCCCTGAGGATCTCGCGCCGGCGCTTGATCGCGCATTCGCGGCCGGACGCCCGGCACTGCTGAACGTCGCCGTGGAGCGCGCGATCAGCCCGAGAGCCGAAGCCGCTATCGGCCGCCGCAAGGCCGCAACGCAAAAATAATCGGCTGGCCAGCAGCGCGCCGGCCCGGAAGCTGCACTTCGTCCGTCATGATCACAGGTCACGAAACTGCAGATTGCCTTTTGTCGCATCCAAACAGACTTCGACTGGGAGAGGACTCAGTGCCTGCGCGGCTCGTTAAAAATCGCAGCGTCCATCTCTTGTTTGTTTTCCTCGCTGTGGTTTTTGTTTTTGCCTCTGCGCAGCTTTCTCGAGCCGCAAGCCGGGAGCAACTGATCGAAGGCGCAAAGAAGGAAGGTGAGGTGATCCTCTACGCCTCGATGAATCTGGAAGAAGCCAATACGATGATCTCTCGTTTCGAGCAAAAGTATCCGTTTGTAAAGGTTAAGCTCAACCGAACCGACAGCGAAAAACTTCTCACCAAGATCCTCGTGGAAGCGAGAGCAAAAAAAACCTTTGCCGATGCCGTCCAGACTCTTGGCTTCGCGATGCACACGCTCAAGAAAGGCCAATTACTCGGTCATTATTTATCGTCAGAAAACGCCAACTACCCAAGGGAGTTCAAGGAAGAGGGATACTGGACCACGGTCTATACCAATCCCTATGTCGTCGCCTACAATCAGCGTCTGGTAAGCAAAGAAACTCTGCCGCGCAAGTACGAGGATCTTCTTCAACCGATGTGGCACGGAAAAATGATGATGGAACCGACCAAAGTGGACTGGTTCGGCGGAGTTCTGCAGCTCATGGGCAAAGAAAAGGGACTGAAGTACATGCGCGAACTTGCGAAGCAGAATATCATGAACCGCATCGGTCACGATTTGATTGCCCAGTTGGTCGCTGCCGGGGAGGCGTCTTTGGATATCGACATTCCAGCTCCTTCCGTGGATCGGGTGCGCAGACGCGGCGCGCCGATCGATTGGGTCGCTTTTCCGCCCGCGCCCGCTTCCCTGATAGGGATCGGAATATCCTCCCAGCCGGTCCATCCGAATGCCGCGCGGCTGTATGTGGATTTTGCCCTGTCGCTCGAGGGACAGAAAACCCTTGCGGAGTTGGGCCGTTATCTCGCGCACGCGGAGCTCATGCAGGTACAGAAGGCGAAAGCCCAAGGGCTCCAAATGATCCCCGTGAGCCCTGAACTCGGCGAACACATTGTCGAATATTCGAAGCTCATGCGAGAAATTTTCGGACAGTAAGGATCACTACATAGACCCTACTTGGACAGCGCGAACACGTGACATAGATCTGTCTGGACCCACGGCAAGCTTCGAGACCCTTGTCTTTTGATGGGGCGAACTTAAACGGCCTGAACTGTTTGAACGTTTCGAACGATTGGAACCGGTGGAACCATTGGAACGTTTGGAACGCTGTATCAGTAATAAAATGGAGGCACGACGGCGATGCGCATCATGATCTTGAATCACCAGTCGAAGCGCGAGGGCAGCCCGGAGTACGAAGCGCGCGTGGCGGCGCTGCTCGCTAGTTATGCTTCGCCCGGCACGATCTTAGAAGTTCACTATCCCGAAGATCTCGGCGGCAGCGAAGTAACGAGCCACCTGCGCAAGAGCCAGGCGCTGGCGGGTCTTCACCATGCTTTGGAAACTCCTGCTTTAGTCAAAAAGATCATCGAAGCCGAGCGTTCGGGCTTCGACGCTGTCGTCCAGAGCAACACGTTCGATCCAGGCGTGGAAGTGGCGCGTTGCGCCGTGCGCATTCCGGTCATCGGAGTTTTGCGCGCAGCCTGCCATTTTGCGGCGACGCTCTGTGACCGTTTTGGGCTTATCGCCCCATTGGATAGTCATGCGGTCTATGCGCAACGCATCATCGAGAACTATCGCATGGGCCGATTCGTCTCTGGATTAAAAGCGATCAACACCTACGAGACCGGCGATTTGTCCGCTTACCATGACCTCCTTGTCGAGCGCATGCTGGCAGTGGGAAAGGAACTGATTGCGGACGGCGCTCAGGCGCTGATTCCTTTAGGCGGACGTCTCGTTCCTTACGTCGTTGCGCCGCTGGAATTGGAGGCGGAGCTCAAGGTGCCGGTGATCAACACCAAGCTGGTCGGCATTCGCCAGGCAGAAACGTTGGTTAATGGTCAAACCAGTCACAGTATCAAGAGTTATCCGTGGTCCGAAGGTCTGGCGCCGGAGAATATTTCCCGCCGCGCCGTCGAGCGAGGCTGAATATCGTCGCCGAGCGAGCGATCAGCCCCAGAGCCGAAGCTGCCATCGGTCGCCGCAAAGCGGCCGCGCAAAGTTAGCTGCTAATTATTTTATGGAGAGACCGGCAACGAACCCCGCATCCTCCAGTTCCTTGACGAAGCGTGAATCCACGAGCTCTTTGGTATTGAGCGACGCTGCCTTCGGTTGGGTCGACGCCATCTCCTGCACGACTCCTTGGTAGCCTTCGAGCGGCGGATAGGGATAATCCGGCATGTTTTGCGTGAACCAAGTCTGAGTGTGCTCGAGCACGTTGCGATCTTCGACCCGCGAGTATTTGCGCATGATCTGCATCGTTTCCTCTTTGCGCGTTTTGAAAAAATGGATCGCCTCCGTGTACGCCCGCATGTATCGCCGCACCGTGTCGGGTTGCTCTTTGACGTATTTTCCCGTCGTATAGATGCCGCGCTGGGGGAAAGGAATCTTGAGCGAGATCAGATCGAGTAGGACCGGAAAGCCCAGCTTGTCGACGATCGGCTTTTCCGCTTCGGTGAGAACAGTAAACTGCACGATGCCTTTTTGCATCGCCGCGATGCGGTCGTAAAGCACGCCGATCGAGCGCAAGCTCACGTCCTTCGCTGGATCCAGGCCTAACTTTCTCAAACTGACACGCAATGCAAAATCGGCAATCGTCCCGGGGCTTTGATTTGCGCCGATTTTTCCTTTCAGATCTTCGGCCCGCTTGATCCCCGGCACCGTCACAAAATAATAGGTTAGAATATTGACGCTTCCGGCGATCGCCACGATGTCGCCGCCGGCGAGACGGGCGCTAACGACAGCGGGTCCGGCGCTTTCGGCAATCGCACTTTCTCCTGCCAAGATCGCTTGCAGTGTTCGCACGCTGCTGGGAATGAGGACCGGCGCGATATCGAGCCCGTGCTTCTCGAACAGCCGCGCCTCTTTGGCCACCCAGATCACCGATGAGCCTCCGGGAGCGGGAGAAAAGTAGGCCGTATGCATTCGCTCGGCGGCTTTTAAGTGAGGTGGAAGGGCTAAAAATATTGACCCACAGACAAAGATTAAGCCCAACCATTTTTGTCTTTGGATTTGACCTATCTTCATCGGCCCTCCTCGTTCGAAAATGACCTTTCGGTTGAAACAGAGTTTCGAAAAGTCTGTCGAGAAAATCGATTAGGGAAATGGTTTTTTGTTCCGATAAGAAACCGACCGTTAATATTTATCTTAATGAAAAGCCACCGCTTGACA
>DASYUV010000194.1:0-12655 GCA_036000865.1 Binatia bacterium
TTTGCACGACTATCCCTCAGAGTTTTCGCGGCTTGCGCAAATTTTGCGACATACCGATGCTGGATTGGTAATTCGATAAGAACATATCTCACCACGAAGATCACGAAGGCCACGAAGGGTTTGGATATTTATGCTCTTAAATTTCGTGAACTTCGTGTCCTTCGTGGTAAATCCTCTTTTCAGTTCTGGCACAATTTTGGTTGCGGCTTTGCCGGGCTAGGTTCTTGGCGGTTAATTTTCTTTTCTACTTCAAAATTTCCTGCAACAGCTTCTGCACCGGGTCGGGATCGAGAAAGCCCACCACGCTGTATTTCTTTCCTTCGATCCGCCGCGCTTCAGGCAATACATCGTCTTTCGGAATGTCGACGCGCATGGAATCCGAGGCTTCCACTTCTTTCACGTTCATCACGTGCTGCCAGACCATCTGACCCTGACGCGACAGATACCAGTTGATGAAGACCTTCGCGGCATTGGGATGGGGCGCGCGATTGATCAGGACGATCACGCTGCTGCCGCCGCCACCGATCGAAGCGCCTTCTTTGAGCTGATCCGGCGCAATGTCATCGACAGGAAGTCCCTGCTTCATCGCTTTGTCGATATCGCGGCAAAGTAGGCAGAGCGGAAATTTTCCGCTCGCCAACCAATTAGTGCCCTGCGCGCGATCGCGAAACAGCGTGATTTCGGTTTCTTTGTACAGCCGTCGCACGAACTCCGGTCCGACATCTGCCCGGTGATACAAAATCAGCACGGGCGTCGGCGGCGCCGAGCTACGCGGATCCATGCCGAGAATTTTTCCTTTCCACTTCGGCGTCAGTAAATCCCAATACGACTTGATCTCACTGGGGCTCATCAACTTGGTGTTGTAAGAAAGTCCGGTGGTGTTGATCGTTCCTTCGAACATGAAGATATGCTGATTCTCCGGATCGGCGTACCAGTGCTTGCCGCTGTACCATTTCGAGCCATCCGTGACTTCCGGAAGAATGAATGCCGGTGCGATGGGATCTAAAGCTTTACCAAGATAAAGCATACGCGGCCCATTGGGACCGCTCGCCATGATGTCCGCTAGATATTTATCCGCGCGCCGCTCCGCAACGATGCGCGTCATCAAATCCGCCGCCCGCCCCGCTACCGAGAGAACTTTGATAAAAGGAAACTCCTTGTTAAATGCCGCGATGATATCCGGATGCGTGATCTCTTGCCCGCCGTAGAGCGAAATCTGCCCTTCCTTCTTGGCCGCCTCCACCACCCGCTGCCATTCTTCTTTCCACTTAGGTATCTCCGCGGCGGACACAATCGCAGTGAAAGCTGAAGCAATCGCCACCGCCACAAATGTCATTCCCGTGAAAACGGGAATCCAGATTCGCTTAAATCTCTTGGATTCCGGCTTTCGCCTCCCCGCGAAAGCGGGGATCACGCCGGCTCGGCGGGAATGACGATTAGGACGAGCATTGAACATAAGATCGCGAAGCGAATATCGCTGCGTGCGTTCCCTTCTCCAATCCAAAATCACTTGATCACCCTATCCGCTCGCACCAGCACGTTGGGCGGGATCGTCAGACCGATCTGCTTTGCTGCCCTTAGTTAGGCACCCATGCCAAGGCGCCTCTAATCTCAGTGAACTCCCGCGGGAGTTTGACCCACCATTCGCCGCCGTCCGAGCTGGCGAAGAGTTGGCCGTAGTGGCTGCATGCGAGGATCAGGTTGGGATCTGCGGGATGGGTCGCGAAGCACTCCATATGTGTATTTGGCGTGATCGGAAGGAGCGGCGTTTCCCAGCTATGGCCGCCGTCAGTGGAGCGCTGTAGGGCGCCGAGGCCACCCAGCGCGTCATCGCCGATGGCCGCCAGGATCACTTTCGGCTCGTCTAGTTTGAAGACCACGTTGCGGCAATACGGCAAGGGAAAGCGTCCGCGCACTCCGATAGCCTGCCAGTTGGCACCGCCATCGGTGCTGACGCAGATCTCGTCGGGGACAGTGACTACCGCTGCGCCCGGATTGCCCGGTAAAATCTTGATATCGTGGATGTCAGGCTCATCCATAAGACCACCGAATGGACGCGTCCATGTGTCGCCGCCATCCCGGCTCACCCGCACGCCATCGACCTCGACCCCCGCCCAGACGAAATTGTGGTCCAAAGGGTCGACCACCAGCGCCGTAACGCGCGGCTTCGTTACGTTCATGCACTCCGTGGCAAATTCCGCTGGGAGTTTTTCCCAGTGAAGACCGCCGTCGCGCGAGCGAAAGAGCGCCGGCAGAGCGGTGCCGGCAAACATTGTATCGGGATCCACCGGGTCGATGGCAATGCGCCAGACGTTATACGCGTCCAGCGGCGACTCCATGTGTTCGAAGGTCGCGCCGCGGTCTTCGCTTCGATAGATGCCATCGTCTGCGCCCGCGTAGATGATCCGGGGATCCTGAGGATGCACCGCGAGACCAAAGACAGATCTCCCACCCTGGTATCCCTTCCACAATTTGCTTCTAGTCCAGCTCTTACCGCCGTCGGTGCTACGCCACATGCCCATGCCCAACGTGCCGACACAGATCGTAAAGTCCTTGGCCATAGCTCTCTAACTCCTCCTCTCCTGGTTCGCAGTTTCGAGTTTGGCGTCAACGCGAGATTCAAAACGCGCAAAATGAAACAACGCATCAGCGTTCTTCGGCATTCCTTATCGCCGCCCAGAGTTTGGGCGCGGTGTAGGGCATGTCGATGTGGTCGATACCGAGGGGAGCCAAAGCGTCCATGACGGCGTTGGCCACCGCAGGCGGCGCCCCGTTGCATCCGGCCTCGCCCACGCCCTTGACGCCCAAGGGGTTAAAGGGATTCGGTGTCACCGTCTCGCCCAGTGTGAGCTGAGGCATGTCTCCGGCGCGCGGTACCGCGTAATTCATCAACGAGCCGGTGAGAACCTCGCCGTCGTCGCCAAAGAGCATCTGTTCGCGAAACGCTTCACCGAGGCCCTGAGCCACGCCGCCGTGAATCTGCCCGTTGAGAATCATGGGATTGATGACAACGCCGCAGTCATCGACCAGGACGAGTTTTTCAAGCATCGGCGTGCCCGTGGCCCGATCGATTCTGACCAGCGCCAAATGCGCGCCGAAGCCCCAGGCCTCGCGCCTCGGATCAAAGAAGGCGGTCTCTTGAAGACCAGGTTCCGCACCGCGCGGAACGTTTCCTCCATACGCGGCGGCAGCAATCTGGCGCCAGGAAACTTTTTTGTCGGGCACTCCAGCCACCGCGAAGCCGCCATCTGTCTGAACGATGTCCTCGGCTGCCGCTTCCATCAAATGCGCGGCGATACGGCGCGCCTTTTCAATGACCCGATCAATAGCAACGGCCAAGGCCCCGCCACCCATGATGGCGCTGCGGCTGCCAAAGGTGCCGCCGCCCTGCTGGACCACCAGAGTATCGCCGTGTCGAATCGCCACGTGCTCCATGGAAACGCCCATCTTCTCTGCCGCAACCTGGGCAAACGTGGTCTCATGGCCCTGGCCGTGGGAGCTGGAACCGGTGAGCACTGTAATGTCTGCGCTGCGCTCCACCCGAACCGTAGCGCTCTCAAAACCGGCGCCGCCACTCGGCTCAGCGAAAGTCGAGATGCCCACGCCGACCAACTCGCCGCGTTCGCGCGCTTCGTCTCGAAAGCCAATAAGTTTTTCGTAGTCGGACAACCGCAGCGCCTCGGCGAGCGACTTTTCATAGTCACCGGAGTCGTATTCCACGTTTACGCCCGTGCGGTACGGGAACTGCTCGGGGCGGATAAAATTTTGGCGCCGGATCTCCAGACAGTCCATGCCCAAATCACGCGCCGCTTTGTCGATCAACCGCTCGATATTCAGCACCGACTCCGGCCTCCCGGCGCCGCGATACGGACCGGTGGGAATGGTATTGGTAAAGACCGCGACCACCTCGACGGAGCAGTTTTGGATCTGGTAGCAGCCCGGGGCCATCGCCATCATGCGTAGCGGCGGTATCGCGGAAAGGGAGTTCAAGTAAGCGCCGAGATTCCCAATCACGCGCACTTTCAAGCCGAGCATGGTGCCATCCCGCTTGAGGGCCAGCTCGGACGTCATCACCTGGTCACGACCTTGATTCGTGGTGACGAAATCCTCGCTGCGGGTGGAGATCCACTTGACGGGCCGGCCGAGCTTAAGCGCCAGGTGACTGGCCAGCGCGTCTTCTTGGTAGAGCAGTCCTTTGCTGCCGAATCCGCCGCCGACATCGGGCGCGATGACGCGAATCCTGTGCTCGGGAAATCCGATTGCGGCGGCAAGATCCGTGCGCACGCGGTGCGGGCTCTGAGTGGAGAGCCAAACAATGAGATCTCCCGTCGGTTCCGGTTTCGCCACGATGCCTCTCGGCTCCATTGCCATTGCCACCAACCGCGGGCTGGCAATACGCAGCCGAACGATATGCTCGGCCTCGGCGAAAGCCTTGTCCACGTCGCCGCCTGTTTTCGTCACGATGTAGCACAGGTTGCTATCCAGCTCCTCGCGGGCGAGCGGCGCGCCGGGCTCCAGCGCCTTTTCAGCATTCACAACCGCGGGTAGCGCTTCATATTCCACAACAATGGCGCTCACCGCATCCTCGGCGGGGGCGCGGTTTTGAGCCACCACCGCCGCCACGGGAGTGCCGACCGCGTGGACTGCCCCGCGCGCCAGCAGCGGATGGGGCGGTATCTTCATGCCGGGCACCATCGGGATAGCCGGAACGTGCAGCCGCTCGCTGAGGTCATCGCCGCTCACTACGGCGATCACTCCGGCCATCGCCTTCGCTGCGCTTGTATCGATGGAAATTATTTTCGCGTGCGGGTAGGGGCTACGCAGGAGCGCCATGTGGAGCATCCCTGGTAGCTGGATGTCCTCCGTATAGCATCCCTTGCCGGTAATCAGGGGCGCGTCTTCGACGCGGCGTATAGACGCGCCAATAAGTCCAGTCGTGGTGTGCTCTGTTGTCATGATGAAGCCTCGTATCTAAAAAAAGTGTTCATGGCTCATGATCGCATCCGCGACCCATGTTCGAAAACTAGCACGATCACGCATCACGAGCACGAGTATTCCCTCTCATCTTTCCCCTCACTTGATCACCCGATCCGCTCGCGCCAAGACATTCGGTGGAATCGTCAGGCCGATCTGCTTCGCTGCCTTCAGATTGATGATGAACTCGAACTTCGTGGGCTGCTCCACCGGCAGATCAGCGGGTTTAGCGCCCTTTAAAATCTTGTCCACATACGTAGCGGCGCGCCGGCCTAAGTCGGTAATGCTCACGCCGTAGGTCATAAGCCCACCAGCTTCCACAAATTCTTGCTGGCCGTATATCGCCGGCAGCCGGCTCTTTACTGCAAGTTCGACAACCCGTGTTCGCTGAGAAGTGAGCACAGGACTCCCCAGCGCGAGGACTGCCTCAGCACTCCCCTTGCTTGCGGCTTGGAAGGCAATCTCAATATCCTTGGAACTTAGTACATCGAGGTATTGAAGCTTCACTCCGAACGCCCCTGCGGCGAGTTCCGTCTCTCTTAACGCTTGTGCGTTGCCCGGGCTGGTCGAAGTCCCGAGGACGGCTACTCGGGAGAGCCTCGGAACGGTCTCCTTCAGAAGTTCCATTCGTTTGCCGCTTAGCTCCGGGGCAAGGTTGGACAGTCCAGTAATGTTACCGCCCGGTCGCGCAAGGCTGGCGACGAACCGGTTCCGAACAGGATCGTTATCACTGGTCATGACTATGGGAATGGTGACAGTTGCTTCCTTAGCGGCACGGGTTGCTGACGCACTACCCGTGACGATGACGTCCATCTTGAGACGCACTAGCACTAGCTCGGTCGCAAGCGCGGGGAGGCGATCGCGTTTCCCCTCTGCGTAACGCCACTCAATGACCATGTTTGTCCCCTCCACGTACCCAAGCTCGCGTAGACCGTGCCGGAATGCCTCGGCGCGGGCCGGGCGAGTGGAAGGTAAGTTAACGTTTAGGAATCCTATCCGCGGCATTTTCGTTGGCTGCTGCGCCGTGGCCGCAACCCCACCGAAGGCGAACGTGAGAACGATAGCAAAGATCCCCGCCCATTTTAGATTTTCGATTTTAGATTTCCGATTGTCGGAGTAAAAAGCGGAAAATCGATTCCAAAAAGTCTTGTTCATGCAGTTTCTCGAATTCAAAATCGAGAATCCAAAATCTAAAATTAACGTTTCCGCTGTTCCAACACTTCTCTCACGAACTTGCGAATCGGTTCTTGGTCCATCCACTCGGCGCGGTCGACGAAGGGATAGCGACTCTCGTCGCCCTCGGGCCGGCGATTGCCGCGAGGAACTTTGTCTTTCGGAATATCGATGCGCAGCGAGTCCGGCCCGTCGTTTCCTTGGGTAAAAATTCTCTGATAAGCGATCTGTCCCTCACGCGATAGCAGCCAGTTGAGTCCGATCTTTGTCGCATTCGGGTGCGGCGCTTTGTTGATCAGCGCCACGCCGCCGGACCCGGCGGTGATATAGGTACCTTCCTTGAGTTGATCGGGTCTAAACCAGCCGACCGCCAGACCCTGGATTTGCATCAAGTCCAGATCCATGCGCGATACCGGCCCAAAAATCGAAAACGCAAACTTCCCGCCCGCCAACCAATCGCCCATCTGGCGCGTATCAGTACTGATGACAATATCGGTCTCCAAGAGAATGCGCCGGATAAACTCCGGCCCCAGACTCTTGCTGTGATAGAAAAAGCGCATGGCGTCGCCCGAACCGCCGAGCGTCGGATCGTAGGCGACGATCTTGCCCTTCCACTTGGGATTAAGCAGATCCCAGTAAGACTTGATCTCCGCGGGGTTCACCAGTTTGGTATTGAAGGCGACAACCATGCGATTTTCACCGTTGATGTTGAGCAGATACTGGTTTTCCGGGTCGACGTAGTGAAGCTTTCCGCGCCACCACTTCGACGCGTCGGTCACTTCGGGCAGGACCAGCAGCGGTGGGATCGGGTCAAGCGCCTTCGCTTTATAAAAAACATTGTAACCGGTGGTCATTCCGTTGACGTAAAGATCGGCAAGATATTTGTCCGCGCGCCGCTCGGCCATCAACCGCTTCGCCACATCGGCGCCGCGATTGAACACGCCAGTGATTTTGATCTCCGGATACTTCTTGTGAAACTCGCCAAAAAGTCCTTCGAAGTCCGGACTGCCGTAGAGCGTGAGCTGCCCCTCCTTCTTCGCAGCGACTAAAGTCTGCTCCCAATCCGCTCTCCACGCGTCGGGCTGCGCCGAAAATGCAGTGGAAGCGTAGATCATGAGCAAAATAAAAGCCGCAGTAAAAAACGTGAGCTTAGGTTTCATCGATGCCCCTTATTTCTTCGCCGCCTGCTGCGCCTCTTTGATCACCTTGTTGACGGGCCCCATGTCCAACCACTCCGGGTGGCCGGCGTAAATGTATCGCACACCCTTCTGCCGCCGGTACGTCGGAGGGATCACATCCATCGCAATATCCTCGCGCATCGACTGCCGGACATCGTGAAGCTGGGCATAAACTTTTTGGTAGGTGTCTTGGCCTTCCCTGGACAGCAACCAATTGATCGCGACTTTGGCGGCGTTGGGATGCGGCGCGTTCTTAAATAGATTCACGCCGCCTTGCGACGGGCCCACGAAAGCGCCTTCTTTAAAATGACCGGGGTCGAAAAATTTCACCGGCAATCCTTGCTTTGCCGCGTCTTCGATATCGCTCACAAAAAAGGCCAGGGGATACTTGCCGGTCCCCAGCCAGTCGACCATCTGCCGCTCATCACGGGAATAAACCAAATCCATTTCGCCGAAAAATCGTCTCACGAACTCAGGCCCAAGGTCGGGGTGGTTGTAGAGAAACCGTAGCGCGTGGGCGACGGTGCTGACGCGACTAACGTCATAGGTCACGATCTTCCCTTTCCATTTTGGGTCGAGGAAATCCCAATACGACTTGAGCTCTTTCGGGTTTACGATCTTGGTGTTGTAGGCGTTTTCACCACCGTGCACGTTGCCTTGAAACACGAAGACATATTTTCCCTCCGGGTCGGCATAGTGGTGTTTGCCGTTCCACCACTTCGACTCATCGAGCACCTCGGGCAGGATCAGCGCCGGTCGGATCGGCTCGAGAATATTAGCTTTGAGGAAAACTTGAACCGGCGTCACGACACCGTTGATAAAGAAGTCGACGATATATTTTCCCGCTCGTCGTTCGGACATCACGGCTTGCCCGTGCTCGCTGCCGCGGCGAACCGTGTTAGAGGTAACTTTGATCTCCGGATATCGCTTCTGAAATACTTCAAAAATTTTCTCATAGCCCTGGCTGCCGTAAAAAGAAATCTCGCCTTCCTTCTTCGCCGCCCTCAGCGTTTTCTCCCATTCAACGCTCCACGAGTCTGCAAGCGCTGCAAGGCTTTTTGCCTGACCGACCGTTGTCACGAACGCGAGCACCAGCACGAAGCGCGAGAAACTATTCAGGCTGCGATTCATCGATGTTTACTCCTTCCGTCATTCCCGTGAAAACGGGCCTTTCGTCACCCCGGTGAAAACCGGGGTCCATCCCCCCAACCTGGATACCGTTTTCCAACGGTATGACGGACGCTGTCCATCACCTGGATACCCGCGTTCGCGGGCATGACGGAGCTTCTACTTATCATGCAACAAGTTGCGCCAACTGACGGTATAGGGATCACTCCAATCTTAGAACGTCTTTCCACTTCTCATAAGTCTTCCGCCGTGTCTCGTCCGGGAAGTAGCAAGTCTTCGCGTACTGATCTTTCCAGTGATACGGCTGGCAGGCGTTGATGATCGCGACCGAATTAGTAAAGTTGCGCGCCGAGCGTGCATCTGGAGGAATTCTCGGGTCGAGCGGCGTGCTCCACGCTTCGGTAATAACATTGATCGCCGTCGCGGGATCGCTGCGCGTCGCCAGCGCCCACAACACATCGTCGATGTTCGACGGATCGACATCGTCGTCGACGATGATGACGAAGCGTCGGTGGTAACCATACGTCGATCCGAGCATCGCCATCGCCGCCCGCTTCACATGGCCGCCGTATTTCTGCTTGATCGAGATGACAGTGATATATCGCGTCACGTATTCCCACACGCCTTGCACGTCGGTCACGCCGGCTTTCTCCAACGCGAGCCAAACATTCGCGGCGCTGAGCGGCACTGACTTGCCGGAGATCCCAGGCGGCATGCCCAAGATGATCGGGTCGTTACGATAGAAAACATTTTTGACTTTCACTACGGGTTCGTTGCGCGTGCCCGAGGCGTAATAGCCGGTCCACTCGCCGAACGGCCCTTCCGGGCGACTATCTTCGCTTGGCGGAACAATGAATCCTTCGACCGCCAGCTCGGAAGTCGCAGGAATCGGCAGACCGGTTTCTTTGCCGCGAATGACTTTGACCGGCTCGCCGAATAACCAACCGGCGATTTCCAACTCCGACACGCCCCAGGCTTCGTACCAGCTAGCCACCTTGGCGAGAATTGGATCTTGGCCGAAGCTGATCACGACGGGGCAAGGCTTTCCCTGGCTCCAATATTTTTCTCGAATCAACCGGCCGTGTTTGCCGGGAGAAATCCAAATACCGAGCGTGTTCTTATCATACACGCAAACACGGTAAGTGCCCGCATTGACCCATTCGCCGTCGGGGTCTTCCATGATCACCATGCAGCCCGTGCCGATGTAGCGCCCGCCGTCATCCTCATGCCAGCGCGGCGTCGGAAATTTGAGCAAATCAACTTTGTCGCCGCTTTCGACGTTCTCAGTTACTGCCCCGCTCGATACTTCCATGGGCTTGAGCGGGTTCTGGCTGCCGAGTTTTTCTTTCCACTCGCGAATGATGTCGAGGCCGGCGAGTTTCGGATCGAGACCGAATGCCAGCGCGGTCGTCGCAGCCGAACAGACGGGATTTGTCACGACGCGAAACCCTTTGGGATATCCCTTGATGTTATCGAAGAGAACGACCTTCGGGTTGGTCGCGCGCGCCGCCACTTCGGTGATCGCTCCCAACTCCAAATCCCAATCAGCGCCGTCTACACGGCGAAGCTCACCGAGCTCGTCGGCGGCAGCCAAATATTCACGCAGGTCCCTGTAAGATAATGAGGAATTTATTGCCATTTTCTCTCTCCATACTTGGTAAGGGTGCCTTAGTTATCATCCACGATGACAGAGCCGCTTCGAAAAAGTCAACCCTCTAATCGTCCAACGGGACTTCCATGGTATGCGCCAATGACGTATAGTTCATTATGCGGTTCGTTGAGACTCCGGTCTTCACCCGAGCGGTGCTAAATTTGTTTTCGGACGATGACTACCGCTCATTACAGCTCGCATTGATGCACCGTCCCGATGCGGGCGATCTCATTCCCGGCAGTGGTGGACTTCGAAAGTTTCGGTGGAGCTTGCCGGGAAAAGGAAAACGCGGAGGAACAAGATTGATCTATTACTGGCAACGCGGTGGCGAAGTGATCTACATGCTTTTCATATACGCCAAAAGCCGCCAAGAGGACCTCACGCCGGTACAATTGAGAACTTTGAACAAACTCGTCAAGGAGAATCTAAAATGAACAAGACAGAATTCGCAAAACTCGTCGCCAGTGTGAAACAAGCTGGGAAAATACGGCGCGGTGAAATGAAAGCTTCCCGTGTTTTCAATCTGAAGCCGGTGGATGTTAAAGCCATTCGAAACAAGCTGGGTCTGTCTCAAAGAGACTTTGCCGCGATGATCGGAGTCAGCGTATCAACGCTTCAGAATTGGGAGCAGGGCCGTCGACGCCCAGAAGGCCCCGCGCAAGCGCTGTTAAAAGTAGCGGCCTCCAATCCCCAGGCGGTTGTTGATGCTTTGGCTCGCTAAACATCACCGTTTCTCTAAACTCTGCGACGACCGCTAGGAACCCTGGAGCGTGGATGCAGCGCAGCGCAATCCAGGATTGAAGCCGATCGGGCATCGCGGAACAAGACCTCGGATTACGTTTCACTCCATCCGGGCTACGGTGCTAAGTGCGTGCCTTTTCTGACCTCTGACTTCTGTCATTTGATCACCTTATCCGCTCGCGCCAGCACGTTCGGCGGAATCGTCAGGCCGATTTGCTTGGCGGCTTTTAAATTGATGATGAACTCGAACTTCTTCGGCTGTTCCACGGGGATGTCGGCGGGTTTAGTTCCTTTTAGAATCTTGTCGACAAAAACTGCGGCTCGCCTAAAGGATTCCGTCCGGTCGGATCCGTAGGACATCAAGCCGCCGCCGGCGACAAATTCTCCCCGAGGGTAGATCGCCGGCAGTCGATGTTTGATCGCAAGGTCCGCGATCTGTTTCTGATTAGAATAGAAAAACGGGCTCGCCATCACGGCGAGAGCGGCACTAAGCGCCTTAGTCGCTTCTTTGAACGCCGCCTCGAACTTGTCGGCGCTACTTACCTCTATCGAATGAAGTTGCAAACCCAGTTCTCGTGCCGGCAGTTGGCTTTCTTTCCATTGTTGCGCGGAGCCTGGATTCTGTGGATCCCACAGCGCCGCAACACGGGAGAGTTTGGGAACGGTTTCCTTGAGTAACTCCAGTCGTTTGCCGGCCAACGCCACCGCAATCGCGGTGAACCCTGTGACATTGCCCCCAGGCCGCGCCAGGCTGTCAACCAGCCCAAGCGCTACAGGATCAAAGCCGCCATAAAAAACTATGGGGATCGTACGGGTAGCGTTTTTAGCGGCTACAGCAGCAGGCGTCGCGGACGCGAGGAGCACGTCAACTTTGAGACGGACCAGCTCGTCGGCCAGGACGGGGAGCCGGTCGAGCTTATCATCAGCGGATCGATACTCGAATACCATGTTCTTCCCCTCAACGTAGCCGAGTGCACGGAACTCTCGACCGAATTCCTCGGGCCCCGGGTCGGACGCAGCCGGACGGACTCCGAGCCATCCAATCTTGGGTATCTTCGACTGCTGCTGCGCGTCGGCTGGAAAGCTAAGCGCAAAGAGCACAGCGCATAGAGCAAGACAAAGAAACTTCTTATTCATGGATTTTCTTTCTTTGCATTTTCTGACTACTGCCTTCTGACCTCTGACTTCTGATCTCTGATTTCTGTCACTTGATCACCCTATCCGCCCGATACAGCATCGACTGCGGAATCGTCAGACCAATTTGCTTTGCCGTCTTTAGATTTATCACCAGCTCGAACTTTGTCGGTTGCTCCACAGGGAGGTCCGCAGGCTTGGCACCTTTCAGGATCTTGTCCACGTAATGTGCGACGCGCCGGTAGTTGTCCGCGAGGTCCGCTCCGTAAGACATGAGCCCACCAGCATCTACGGCTTCTCTTATCGTGTGAACTGACGGCAACCAGTTCTTTAACGCAAACCCCGCGATCCGTTTTCCGTTAAGAGCCGCTAGCGGGCCCCCGGCCACAAGGAGTCCATCCGGGCGCTGCTTGCCCATCGCAGCAAAAACCCTATCGAAATCATCCGCGGCTCGGATCTCCCAATGCTGAATAGTCAACCGCAACGCGCCCGCAGCGACCGGGAGAACCTCTTTCACCTCGCGTACAGCGCCCGGAGCGGCCGGATCGTAGAGAACCGCGACACGGGCAACTTTGGGAACGGCTTCTTTGAGCAGCTCCAGCCGCTTACCGCCTAGTTCTCTGTTAAGGTTTGTAAGACCGGTGACGTTGCCGCCGGGACGGGCAAGGCTTTCAAC
>DASYUV010000195.1:0-37648 GCA_036000865.1 Binatia bacterium
TCGATGGCATTCTTGAGGACGCCCGGAATGCCATAATTGTATTCCGGGGTAGAGATCAGCATCGCATCGGCCGCGCCGATGAATGCTTTGAGATCAGCGACCGGCTCCGGATCGCCCTTCTGAAACACATCGTCGTTGTACGGCGGTATATCGCCGAGCCGAGTGTAAAGCTGAATCTCCATGCCGGCGGGTGCCAGTTCCACCGCCGCCCGCAACAAGCCTTTGTTGAGCGAACCCTCTCTCAAACTTCCGGGAATTCCCGCCACGCGAATACTCATGCATCCTCCAGCAATAATTTGCTGATGATTTTATACGGTGCGCGGAGAGGCTAGGTCAAGATGCGGGACGTAGCGGGAAATGCTCGGGCAACTGCGCCGATGCTGCTAATTCTTGAATCAATCTGCGTCGCGTTGTGGCTCGACGAAAACCCTTCGTTCCCTGGGCCGCACGAATACTTCGTCCTCTCTTTTCAAGCCGAGCGATGCGTAGCGCCCATGCGAGATCTCGACGTGGACCGGTGCGCCCCAATCGGTCACCAGATCGACTTTGACGAGCGGACCCGCCACGTTGATGTGAGTTACTTTGGCGTGAAAGTTGTCACCGCCGTTGCGTTGATGTTCGATCTCCAGTAGGTGCGGGCGGACAAATACCAGAGCGGACTTGGCGTCTGGCGAGGTTTCAGCCGGCAAGTCGATGGGTAGCTCCCCAAGAAACACTTTTCCCTCTTCCACCCGGCTGTGAAAAAGATTGACGTTGCCGAGAAAATTATAGACAAAGGCGCTGGCTGGATGATGGTAGACGTGTTCCGGCGTGCCAACCTGCTCGACTCGGCCTTCGTTCATCAACACCACCCGGTCCGCCACTTCCAGGGCTTCTTCCTGATCGTGCGTGACAAACACACTGGTGATTTTCAAGTCATCGTGAAAACGCCTGAGCCAGTGGCGCAGCTCTTTTCGTACCTTGGCGTCGAGGGAACCGAAGGGCTCGTCCAAAAGCAGCACGTTGGGCTCCACCGCGAGCGCGCGCGCCAACGCGATGCGTTGCCGCTGCCCGCCGGAGAGCTGCGATGGTAGCCGGTCGCCGAGCCAGTCCAACTGCACGAGCTTCAAAAGCTCGTTAACTTTCTCCCTGATTACTTTTTCCGAAGGCCGCAGCCGTCGCGGGCGCACGCGCAGGCCGAAGGCGACGTTCTCGAAAATCGTCATGTGGCGGAACAACGCATAGTGTTGAAACACGAAGCCGACCCTGCGGTCGCGGAAGTCGATCGCCGTGGTGTCCTCGTTGTGGATCAGGATTGCACCATCGTTTCCGTCGGCGACTTCGATCCCCGCAATGATTCGCAAGAGCGACGTCTTGCCGGAGCCGGATGGTCCGAGCAGCGCCACCAGCTCGCCGGTCTCGACGTTGAAGCTCACGTCATTGAGCGCGACAAAACTTCCAAATGTCTTGGTAATGTTGCGTACTTCGATGCTCATGGGATTTTTTCCATCGGTTTCTTTGCGCGCTCGGCGAACTTACTACTTTTGTTGATAGATCTGGTCGAAAACGCCGCCGTCATCGAAGTGGGGTTTCTGAGCGTTTTTCCAACCGCCGAACACGTCATCCATCGTGAACAGTTTGACTTGAGCAAATTTGCCTTCATATTTTTTCGCAACCTCGGAGAGCCGCGGGCGATAGTAGTGCTTGGCCGCGATCTCCTGACCTTCGGGACTATAAAGGTGGTCAAGATAGGCCTGAGCGATGGCGCGGGTCCCGCGTTTATCGACGACTTTATCGACAATCGTGACCGGCGGCTCGGCTAGAATGCTGACCGATGGTATGACGATTTCAAACTTCTCTGGTCCGAGTTCCTTCACCGCAAGGAATGCCTCATTTTCCCAGGAGATAAAAACATCGCCGATGCCTCGTTCCACGAATGTCGTCGTGGAGCCGCGCGCTCCGGAATCAAGCACAGGCACGTTCCTATAAAGAGCCGTGACAAATTCCTTCGCCTTCGCCTCGTTTTTTCCCGACTTTCCCAAGACGTAGCCCCAGGCCGCGAGATAATTCCAGCGAGCCCCCCCGGAAGTTTTTGGATTCGGCGTTATGATGGACACGCCGGGTTTTACGAGATCCGGCCAGTCGCGAATACCTTTGGGGTTTCCTTTGCGAACCAGGAATACGATGGTTGAAGTGTACGGACTGCTATTATTGGGCAAGCGTTTTTGCCAGTCCGCAGGAATCAGCTTGCCCTTCTCGGCAATGGCGTCGATGTCCGGAGCAAGAGCGAGCGTAACGACATCGGCCTCGAGACCGTCGATCACGGCCCTAGCTTGGCTGCCCGATCCGCCGTGCGATTGTTTGAAGGTAACGGACTCACCAGCCTTAGCTTTCCAGTGCTTGGCAAACGCGCCATTGAACTCCTGATAGAGCTCGCGCGTCGGATCATAAGAAACATTTAGCAGCGTCTTTTGCGCGAGCACTTCGCCCACCGGCAAAAGGCTGAATAAGGTGAATATCAAAGTTAGAGATCTGAAATTCATGTTTCGCTTTTCTTCGATGAATCGGATTTGATTTATGAGTAGACGGATTACCTCCGGACTATGGCTGAGGAGTTTCTCCGGCCACCTCTTCAAAAACCAACAATTGCTGGCGTTAGAGACGACAGCGCGCCGAATGGTATCGCTTCGCGCAACCGCCGAGGTGAGAATTCCAGGTACGATTCATTCTTGTCATAGGCTCTCTCGTGGCTATTTTATTGCCCACAAAATTCCATTGCCCGCGTCAAGTTCTCGGATGATATCGCGGTTAAATATGTGGTCGCCGAGCAGCCCGATGTCCAAGACTGCGGCGCCCTTGCGTAACTCATCGCTATAGAGTTCCGCTGCGACTCTTTTGACGAGCAAGGCAACAGGTAATGGACCGGCTTCTTTAAGCGCGGATGACAGCCGCTGTTCGATCGGCGTTTCCGGCAATCGGTGCGGCGAATCGATCAATCGCGCCATCTCGGCGTCCGCTTCGGTTTTAAAAGCGCCGCCAGATTTTGCGCGGCTCATTGAGCCGGGGAAAAGCTTGCGCATCTTCAACCTGGAACGTTCCGGCCCAGTCATGGTTTCAACCTCGCGCTTGAACCAGCCCTATATTCTACTAACTCGATAGATTCAGTAGATAAGCAAATTGATCAGTTTTATCAAGAACCCGACAGAAAAAATGCCAAGGCTATTTATTTCCTGATGTTTTTGGCCGCGAACTTCGGCCCCTGAGAACCGTTCAGGAAGGACTCAATCGTAATTCGCGACAGTAGTTCGTAGGTCCGTTCACGAACCTCGATGAACACCCTCTTGAGACGACAAGTCTTCTCGTCGGGACAATCGTCGCATGCTTCGTAAAATTTTTCCGACACGCAGGGCACCAGCGCGATCGCGCCGTCGAACAGGCGATAGATTTCCGCCAAGGTTATCTGACGCGGATCCCGAACCAGACGATAGCCCCCCTTCGTGCCCTGCTTGCTGCGCACGTATCCGGCGTGTTTGAGATTGAGAAGAATTTGTTCAAGAAATTTTTTCGGAATATTCTCGGCGCGGGCGATGTCGTCCGTCAGCAAGTGGCCGCCGCCAAAATCTCCGCCCAAGCGGATCAGCGCCTTGAGGGCGTACTTGCATTTCTTTGACATCATAGGATCAATGTCTTTCGCGGCTTGCGCAAATTTTCTGACAGCCGTTTTTAATGGATGCACTATTCGACGAACACTTTCTAACCACGAAGTGATTCATGACCTTGCGCTCGCCCACGGAGGATGAAAATGGAACCCTCTTCCTAAATCCTGGGTTGGCCTCCAACGTAGATCCTCCCTCTATGCCACGCCATACCAACTCGTCACCCCCGAACGTTTTAATCGGGGGTCCAGTCCGAAATTCCCCTGGATTCCCGCTAAAAGCATGCGGGAATGACGGATCTAGGATTGCCACGCCCCACCCAATTTTCGAAGGAGCGCACGAAGGTCACGAAGGGTATCTCCGAGGGCACGGCACACCGTGCCCCTACTTTGCGTCTTCTGCGGCTATGTCTTCTTTCCTTCGTGCTCTTCGTGACCTTCGTGGTGAAGGCTTGTTCTCATTGGTTGCGGTGCTGCCGCGCTGGATTCCTTGCGGCTAAATCCCTTTTATAGTTAGTGCAGATACCCGCTGCCGCCGCCTTCGGCTTCGGCCAAGGCGAGATTGTGGCGCACGGCCTCGAGATGCGGATGGATTTCCAGCGCCCGACGAAAGCAAATGGCCGCTTCGCGAAACTCGTTCAATGACAGGTGACACAAGCCTTGGCCCGACGCGGCTCCGAAGTGACTGGGATTACGCGCCAAGGTTTCCCGACAATCTCCAACAGAACCGCGAAAATTTCGCCGCAGGTAACGTACCGTGGCTCGCTTGTTCCAGCCTTCGGCGAAGTCCGGTTTAATCTGAATGACGCGGCTGAATAGCTCCTCCGCTTCTGCCAACTTAGCTTGCTGCATCGCATCCACCCCCGCGCGAAAGATCCGATCTGCTTCGAAATCGCCGGCGGAGCACCAAGTTCGCCACAGAATGGCCTCCGCCGTGGCAGCAAGCTCGCGATCGTCGCCTTTCAGCGCTTCGAGTGCTTCTTTCTCCGTTGTTGGATACATGAACTACTTCCGTTCCATGTTCAACGTTCAAAGTTCAAGGTCGGATCTCAAGAAATGTGCGATTGACGGCGACCGCCGGTCGCCCCGACTCTGCGACCTCTGTACGACTATACCTCAGAGTTTTTCGCGGCTTGCGCAAATTTTGCGACATACCGATGCTGGATTGGTAATTCGATAAGAAAATATCTCACCACGAAGACCGCGAAGACCACGAAGGGTTTGGATATTATGCTCTTAAACTTCGTGAACTTCGTGTCCTTCGTGGTAAATCCTCTTTTCAGTTCAGGCACAATTTTGGTTGCGGCGTAGCCGCGCTAGGTCTCTGTGGTGAATCGCTACTTCCGAGGCTCTTTGAACCTTAAAGCTGGAACCTTGAACGATTCATGCATTTTTTCCCATCCATCCCGCCGCTTTATCAGCCACGGCGTCTAAGACTTCGTCATCCGACTTGCGCGCGCTCTTGAGCACGTGAAATGAATGATCGCCGCCTTCGATGACGAATAATTCGGCTTTGCTGCCGAGCTGCTTACAAAGCGGTTTGAGCAGTTTCAAATCCGCCAGCGCATCACGCGAACCTTGAAGAAAAAGCATCGGCACGTCGATGTTGCTGAGATGCTTACCGCGCTCCGCGCCAGGCATGCCCGCGGCGTGCAGCGGAAAGCCAAAGTAGATCAAACCACGCACGCCATCCAGGGGCGCTTTGGCCGCCGCGAGCGACGTCATACGCCCGCCCATCGACTTGCCGCCGGCGAACAGCGCCAGATCGCCGGTATGTTTTTTTGCCACCGCAACCACGCCCCGTACTGTATCTGTGAGCACAGCCTCAGAGTCGGGTCGCTTGATGCGCTTTTCCATATAGGGAAACTGATAACGCAAGGTCGCCACACCGAGCTCGGCGAGCTTTTTCGCTACGGCATCCATGAACTTGTGACGCATCCCGGCACCCGCTCCATGGGCAAGAATAAGACAAGCTTGGGCGTCGCTCGGCCGCATCAGCAAGCCGGAAACTGCGCCGGCCTTTTCGCTTACGGCAAAGTGAATTTCTTTTGCTGCTGTATCGCTCATACCGAATTTTTGCGTTACGTTTTCAGTACACCGGATTGTTTACGTTGCTCATTCCAACCGCATACGAGATACCAAAGCGCCATGAGAAGCACAACGGCCAAGCGGCGCTCGCCGAACCTACCATATGCGGCAGAAACGATGCTGAACCCACTTGCCCGATCACATCCGTGCGAACGAGAATTTGCCGTGTTGCCGATGCGCCAACGGCGAAGAAAAACGCCGCTACCCGTAGTTTGACATGGCCCTCACCTACGCGCCAGATCGAACCTGCGCCGCAACCGCCCGCGAGCACCATACCGACGCTGCGAATTTGGCACCCGTGCACCGAGCAATATTCCTGAGCAGAAGATCGTGATGGGGCGGCTCCAGTCATGTCGTTACGGCCAATATCACGTACCGGATCCGGCGATGTACCGCTGCCGGCGTATAGAGCGCATGCAAGTGGTGCAGCGCGCGTTTGAACCTGCTAGGATATTTGAGCCGGAGATTCTCCATGTCTGATCCCGATCTCATTCGCCTGCGCTCCATGCTCGCCGAGTTCGCGCCCCAAGGCCGCGCTGCGCTCTTGCCGGCTTTGCACGCTGCGCAGCAATTACGCGGTTGGATTCCGGAACCCGTTGCAGCGGAAGTGAGCCGCGCCTTGGGCGTGCCGCTCGCGGATGTGCACGGCGTCATCGATTTCTATGCGATGTTCTCTCGCGAGCCGATGGGTCGAACCATCGTGCGCGTGTGCAGCGCGCCGGTTTGCGCGCTTGCCGGCGCGGACGCCGTCGCGCAGGCGCTCGACCGGCATTTGACAATCGCGCCGGACGAAGCGAGCGCGGACGGTCAGTTTACCGTCGAGCATGCGCCATGCCTGGGGTTGTGCGATCACGCGCCGGCGCTGCTTGTCGGCGACGCCGCTGCCGGACGTGCCGCACCGGAGCAAGCGGCTGCGATCTGTGCCCGACGAGCGCAACCGCCCGTGAGCTTTGTCGGCGGCGATATCCGCATCCTTACGGCCAATTGCGGTCGAGGTCGGCCGATGTCACTTGGCGAGTACCAGAGTGGAGGCGGTTACGCCGGATTAAAAAAGGCTTTGACGATGACACATGAAGCGGTGATCACGGAAGTGAAGGCTTCGGGATTAGTCGGACGCGGCGGCGCGGCGTTCCCGACCGGTCTCAAGTGGGAGGGCGCGGCACAAGCGCCCGGACAACCCAAGTACATCGTGTGCAACGCGGACGAATCCGAGCCCGGGACATTCAAAGACCGGATTTTGATGGAACAAGATCCGCACCGAACGATCGAAGGGATGATCATCGCCGCGCATGCGGTGGGCGCATGCAAAGGCTATATCTACGTTCGCGGCGAATTTCCTTACGCCTTCAAGATCATGGGTGAGGCGGTGGAAGAGGCGCGGCATGCCGGCATCATCGGAAAAAATATTCTCGGCTCTGAATTGGATTTCGATATTGAAATGCGCCTCGGCGCCGGCGCCTATATTTGCGGCGAAGAAACCGCGCTGCTGGAATCCATCGAGGGAAAGCGCGGCTTCCCCCGCATTAAGCCGCCGTTTCCGACAACGAACGGCTTATTCGGCAAACCCACCGTGATCAATAACGTGGAGACATTCTGCAATGTGCCCCTCATTATCGAAGAAGGCGCCGTCGGATATCGGAAAATGGGCACGGAGCGTTCGCCCGGTCCAAAGCTCTTTTGTGTTTCGGGCCAGGTCGAGAAGCCGGGGCTTTATGAAGTCCCGTTCGGCGTTACGTTGCGTCACCTAGTGTTTGATCTCGCGGGCGGATTGAAACCGGGACGCACGCTCCAAGCGGTGCTCATGGGTGGCGCGGCGGGAGCCTTTGCCACTGAAAAAGATTTGGACGTTACTTTGTCGTTTGAGCAGTTAAGCGCCGCCGGCCTGCCGCTGGGCTCCGGCGCAGTCATGGTCTTCGACGACAGCGCGGACATGCGCGACGTGCTGAAGCGGTTGGCGCACTTCTTTGCCGACGAAAGCTGCGGCAAATGCTACCCCTGCCAGCTCGGCACGGTGCACCAGCATGGAATTTTGCACCGCGTCGCGTCAGGTCGTCCGATTCCCAGTGATCGGGAACGCTTGGCGGACGTGGGCTCGACGATGATCGACGCTTCGCTCTGCGGCCTCGGCCAGACGGCGGCCACGGCGGTGTTGAGTGCGATGAAGCTATGGCCGGAGATGTTTGATAAAAAGTAACTAGTCGCCCGGCGCGGCGAAGCTGCAAGCAAAAGAGATGACGTATTGCACCACGAAGGTCACGAAGAGCACGAAGTTTAGAAAAATCATATCCAAATCCTTCGTGACCTTCGCGGTCTTCGTGGTGAAAATATTTTTTTAGGAATAGTGAACTATGGCTGACGTAAAACTCACGATCGACGGCGACTCCGTCGCGGTGCCCCCTGGCACCACGATTCTCAAGGCCGCGGAGCAACTCGGACGGCAGATTCCGACGATTTGTTACCACGACCACTGCACGGCGAACGGTCTCTGCCGCGTCTGCGTGGTCGAGGTCAATGGCGTGAAGCCGCTCGTGCCGTCGTGTCTGACTTCCGTGCGCGAAGGCCTACAGGTCTCGACAACCAGCCCCAGAGCCGAACGCAGCCGCCGGACCATACTAGAAATGCTTGCGTCGGCGGTGGATCTTTCTCAGGCGCCTGAGATTCAGAAGCTTCTGGCTGATTACCGTGCCGATCGCGCGCGCTTTCCCGAGGCGGAACGGCGCGAGCATGCCGTGCTCGATGACAATCCCATGTATATCCGCGACTACTCCAAGTGCATTCTCTGCTGGCGCTGCGTGCAGGTGTGCGCCGAGGACGCGCAATTCACCTACGCGATCAACTTCTCCGGACGCGGCTTCGAAACCAGTATCGGCACGTTCTACGACAAGCCGATGCCCGACACCACGTGCGTGTTTTGCGGTCAGTGCGTCGGCGTCTGCCCCACGGGCGCGCTCGAGCCCAAACGCGAGTGGCTGCTGGAGCAGGGCGTGAGCCTGGATGAAATCATGCAAGCGACCAAAGCCGGAAAAAAGCGCCGTAGGAAATCGCCATGATCAATGCCGATCGCGTCGTTCCCACCACTTGCCCTTATTGCGGCGTGGGCTGCAGCCTCGAGCTGCACATCAAAGACGATTACGTCTACAAGGTGACCTCGCCGTTTGACGGAGTGGTCAACCACGGCAACCTATGCGTGAAAGGACGCTTCGGCTACGACTTCATTTACAACCAGGATCGGGTGACCGTGCCGCTCATCCGAAAAACCCCTCAGGCGCCCGGCGCGCGCACACAAGCCTTCGATCGCAGCCAGTGGCGGGAAGCTTCATGGAATGAAGCGCTCGACTACAGCGCCGACCGGCTGGTGGAGATTTACAACCGCGAAGGCGCGGACGCAATGGCGGTTTACTGCTGCGCCAAGGCAACCAACGAAGACAATTACCTTCTGCAGAAAATGTATCGCGCGGTCTTTCGCACCAACAACATCGATCATTGCACCCGTTTGTGCCATGCCGCCTCCGTGGTCGCGCTGCAAATGGCGATCGGCTCTTCGGCGATGAGCAACACCGCCGCGGAAGTCATTCACAGCGACGTTTTCCTCGTCACCGGCTCGAACACTGCCGAAACCCATCCGATCATCGCGTTACAGATGAAAGCCGCTGTCGCCAATCACGGCGCCAAGCTCATCGTGGTGGATCCGCGGCGCGTCGAGATGGTGAACTGGGCGACGCTCTGGCTGCCCGAGAAGCCGGGCACCGATGTGCCGCTTTTTTCCGCGATGGCGCACGTCATTGTGAAGGAGCGGCTGTACAATGAAGATTTCATCCGGCAGCGCACCGAAGGTTTCGAACAATTCTCCAAATCACTCGATAGGTTCACGCCCGAATATGCCGAGGCGATTTCCGGCGTCGACCGTAATCTGATCGTTCAAGCCGCGCGGATGTACGCGACCGCGAAGAACGCGGCGATTTATTGGGCCTTAGGCATTCCCGAGCATTCGCACGGCACCGACAACGCGATGGCGCTCATCCACCTGGCGCTGCTCACGGGCCACATCGGCCGCAAAGGCACCGGACTGAATCCGCTCCGCGGGCAAAATAATGTGCAAGGCGCGTCGGATTCGGGCGCGATGCCGTGGCACTATCCGGGTTATCAGCGCGTCGACGACGAAGCGGCAGCGCGGAAGTTCGAGCAGGCCTGGAACATTGAGCCGGGCGGGCTCAGCCGCAAACTGGGACTGACAACCACGGAGATCATGAGCGCCGTGGGACCGGGGGGCGTGCGCGCGCTTCACATCATGGGCGAGAATCCGATGATGTCCGAGCCCAATTTGAATCACACGCGTCATATGATGGAGCAGTTGGAGTTCTTGGTCGCGCAGGATTTGTTTATCAACGAGTCCGGCGCCTACGCCGACGTGTTTTTGCCGGCGGCATCCTGGGCGGAAAAAGACGGCACGTTTACCAATACCGATCGGCGCGTGCAACTCGTGCGCAAGGCACTGGAACCGCGCGGCCAGTCGCGCCCCGATTGGGGGATCATCTGTCGTCTGGCCGAGCGCATCGAAAAGCGACTCGGCCGTCCCAAGTCAGCCTTGTGGGCCTACCATAGCCCGGCCGAAGTGCTCGAAGAGATGGGCGGTGTGGTGCCTGAATATTCTGGAGTGAAATATCGGCGCATCGAAAAAGAGGGGCTGCAAACGCCGGTATGGAATGATAGTCATCCCGGCACGCCGTATCTCTTCGCCGAGAGCTTTCCCAGCGGCAAGGGCAAATTCCATCCGCTGGAATACGTGCCGGCGGTCGAGATGCCGGACGATGAATATCCCTTCATCTTGACTACAGGACGCCTGCTCGAACACTGGCACGGCGGCACGCTGACGCGTCATTCGAAGCTCGACGACCTCTACCCTGAAGCCCGCATCGAAATAAATCCCGCGGACGCTGCGCGCCTCAAGATAGAAGATGGGCAAGCCGTGCGCGTTTCATCGCGCCGCGGCTCCATCGTTTTGCACGCGTGGGTGACACAGCGGACCACCCCCGGCGTGGTCTTTGTCCCGATGCACTTTGTCGAGGCCGCCGCCAACCTGCTTACCATCGATGCATTGGACCCCCGCGCTAAAATCCCCGAGTACAAAGCCTGCGCCGTGCGCATTGTCCCAGCGCACGCGGAAGAATTGGCAAAACCGGATGCGAAGGTGCAAAGGGGAAGATACTGAGCGCACGCCCCGCGGGATCTTTAGATCTCAGAGACGCGCATGGACCGTGATCGTGTCCGTGAAACGTGACCGTGAAATCCGCACGAGCACGAACACGTCACATGAACACGATTTGCAGCCTGTCAGCCACTTTGCCGCCGAATGAATCCGGTGATGGTGTCCATCGCACGCATCGTTTCCGGCTGGCTTGGTGACGGGACCATTCTGTGCTCCGGCAGGCCATCGAACGTATGCACTTCGATCTCTCCGCCTCGTTTGCGATAGGACGAGATGAAGCGCTCCTGCATTTCCGGCGGATGGTTTTTGTCGTTCGCCTTCAGCAACATCAATATCGGCGGTAGGTCGACCTGCTCTTCCTTCTCGATAATCGTCTGCGGGCTCCCTTCGGCCATCGCTTCTTCTGTCTTCCAGTACTCGATGTGCGCCTTGATGTGTTCTTCGCGGTTGAACTCTTTGGCGAAGTGGAAGCGATACAGCGGACATATCACCGGCCAGCCAGCGATCACATAGGCCAGGCTCGCGTCGACCTCAGGATGGTTGGGCAGCGCCAGCGCCGAATAAGCCGCGTGCCGCGGTCGAAGCGCACTCAGCACGACTTGATGGCCACCGCTGGAATTGCCGAACGCTCCCACAGCGGTCGTTCCGTTGAACTCGGCCGCGTGCGCTTTGAGCCAGCGAACAGCGAGGTTGATATCGCAGATAGAAGCGGGATAACCCGCCTCCGGCGGTTGATGGAAATCGAGCGCGGCGACCAGGATACCCTTGGCCGCCAGCGCTCGGTCGATACCGGCATTATTGGTCCGATCGCCGTTGTGCCACGCGCCGCCATGCACGTCGACGATGGTCGGAAATGGTCCGGTTCCCTTGGGTCGATAAATGCGAGCGAGCCACGCCTTGCCTGCCTGGCGCTGGTACTCAAGATCGCGCTCGTCTACTTCGTATTCATTATTGTTGACCATGGCGGCAATCTACAGCCGCGACGGGTCGCTCTGCAAGTCCAGCAAACCGCTGTTTGAAGAGAACTGGCGGAACGCACCTATGACGACGTGATCGGGACCTTCGCCAGCAACGGTGTCGTCGATGAAGAAACCCAAAAGAATGACCTCGACATCGTTCGCTTGGTTACCAACGTGAAGAAGGACGTGCCCATCACGCAAGCCTACGACTTTCGCTTCGCCGCGCAAGCCGACAAAGAGCTAACCCGAGCCGGCTGGCGGCCATAACAGCCGCATTCCTCGCGCATGTGATCGTAACCGGCATCCGTCACACGCAGACTGCGAACAATTCACGCCAGGTAAGATCGGCGCGGTGTTTCTCGTGATCGTCGGAGTTTTTCATTTCGGGGAGAAGATCTAAAATGCAGACAGGATTTTCTTCGATGCAGCGTGCTGAATGCCCTTCGCCAGCCTCCCAACGCCATGAGATTGACCGTGCCTCATTACCATGGTAATTAGGCGCTATGGTACTGGCACAATCAAAAGTTACAGCACAGGGGCAAATATCCGTTCCAGCTGAGGTGCGACGAAAACTCGGCATCGGCCCCGGGTCCGTTTTAGAGTGGGATGAGGAAGGCGATGCGGTGATCGTTCGCAAAGCCGGTCGGTACTCGTCAGAAGACATTCACCGAACGATCTTTCCCAAAGGCGCCCCTGCCCCGAAGAAGCTAGAAGACTTCGATAAAGGCCTGCGGCGCTATATGAAAAACAAGCATGCGCGCCGTTGACACGAACGTCCTGGTTCGCCTTGTCACGCGCGACGACCGGAAGCAGGTTGCTGCCGCGGAATCGTTCATTAACAAAGGCGCGTGGGTATCGACGCTGGTTCTCATTGAGGCAACCTGGGTTCTTGCCGCTGTCTATGAACTCACTCACCCTGAAATCGCGACGGCCGTCGATATGCTCTTGCATCACAGAGATCTGACAATCCAAGACTCCGATACGGTTGCCGCCGCACTGGAGCAGTACCGCCGCCGTCCCGCCCTAGGGTTTTCCGATTGCTTGATTCTCGAAGTGGCTCGGAAGGCCGGACATGTTCCTTTAGGTACGTTTGACCGAGATCTTGGAAAACTCGATGGAGCTGAAAGATTGTAAAGGTCTGACCGGCGGGGTCACGCTACCCTAATCGCGTTTTTTGCCGAGTCGGCTCATCGCTTTTCATCCTGTCGCTCTCCGCTTTATTTCTCAAAGACGGTGCTCCTCGTGATCGCCGGAGTTTTCTTACTTCGTGGGAAAGATCTAGGACACTTTGCAGCCTTTACCAGACCCTGGACCTCTCTACGAAGCAGCGTCTATTGCAAAGACGCGCTCACCTTGCGCGCGAAGCTGAAGTCGAAAACTCGCTCAGGCGTGGGCGGCGCGGCTTTGACGCGCTGAGCGGCAGCGGTGATCATCTCCCGCTGCAACTTTTCGTCCACCAGGCCCGATAGCACATATCCGCGCACCGCCGCGTCATAAGCGCGTTCGGTAAACCGTTCCCGCTCCTTCCCCAGGTCGAGATACGGTCCCTTCATAAACTCCAGGGCATATTTCTTGTCGTTCTTGATCAGCCGCACCGCCCGCGAGGTCGCACGGACCGTTTTGGTTACCAGCTCCGGCCGTTCAGAGACGGTCGTTTTCGCCGTTGCCAAGCCGCCCTGTACGATGCGGTAAACGTCGCCGGCCGACGCGATTTTTCGAAAGCCCTCATCTTGGGCCATAAAGGTTTGCGGGATCTGCAGCATGGTGGCCTCGATCACCCCTGCCTTCAAGGATACATAGGTGACGTCGCTTGCGCCGAGCGGAAGGAAAGTCACTTGCTCGGGCGGTACGTGATTCGCGATCAGGATCTGGCGAGCCAAAATCTCGGTCAGGCCGCCGATTCCGGCAACCCCGATCTTCTTTCCGCGCAACTGTTGAATGCTGGTGATGCTCGGCTGGACGATCAAATCAAATGAAGGCGCGTCGCTCATCGCCAGAACGACCCTGACGTCGGCGCCGTTCACGATCGCGCTGACCGCAGTTCCCGTCGCCGTGCCGAAGTCGATGCTGCCTCCCAATAGCGCTTGCACCGCCAGGTTCGCCTTGATCAGAATGATCTCGGCTTCTAAACCCTCCTCGCGGAAAAAGTTTCGCTCCCGCGCCACGTAAAAGGGCATGTCCAATGTGCTGCGCGACACGATGCCGATGCGGACGGGAGTCGGCTTCCCCGACTGTTCCGCACAAAACATGCTTTTGGTCACGGCAGGAAGCAGGATTGAAGAGGCCGAAAGGAGAACAATCGCGATCCATCCTGTTTTACGCATCGGCTTTCTCCTCGCAACGATAGCGTTGGTTAGGACTGATGATCGCCCGGCCTGTCGAGCAAGGCCGGCGACAAACTGCGCTGAACGTAGTGGAAACGAAACGATGCGTCAACTCCAGCAATCTAGAGTTGTGACTCTCGCGCTAGATGGCCGGACCGAACCATCGGCAAAGAGGTGAGCCGCGCAAGGCTCGAAAAGCGCAGCGCGTCTCCGAGCCGACGCAGCGCAAGAAGCAAGACGTGACCTCATGCTTGAACCATACTATTCTGCGACAAACCACCCATCTCCGCCTGCTGCACCAGAGAACTTACCGTCTCGCGCGAGCCAGAGTGAGAGCGCCTCCAGTTCCGATCAAGAGGAGTGGGATGCCTAACCAAAAGCGTTGGCGTTGCCTTGCCTTACTTTGAAGATGCTTGAGCACGATCTGGTCACCGGCGGTGATTTCGCTCCGGCTCGCAAGATACTGTCTCAGGCGCTCCTGCAGCTCTTCGGACATCTCGCGTGTTCCCCACTGGACCTGTTGCTGCATCGCGCGCAGCCGTTGGATCTCGCTCTGCCCTTGCTCGACTGCTTCTTGGCTATCCCGATAGGTTTCACGCTCATCGGAAGTGAGAAAGGCGAGTTGGACGGAGGGCGCGGCCTTTTCCAGCCAGTTGAGCCAGTGGTGATCCATCTGGGGAACGATAACGAGCAAGAGGCCAGCCAGCGCGAGCACGGCGAGAGCAGCAATACCCGCACCGGTGAGTGCGCTTAGGCCTTTAGCTCTAGTCGCTTGAATAAGGATTCGTAGGCCGAGGCAGGCAGCGACGGCTGCCATCGATACACCAAAGGTTGTCACCACGGTCGCTCCGGTGGGAAGATCCCAGGTGGCCGAGGCGACAAGGCCAAGAAGGCTGACGACGAAGCCAAGCCCCCAGCCCAGAGCTAATCTTGCGCTTACCGAGCGAACGAGAAGGGCGGCGATCGCCGCGGGGACAATCAGGTACGAGAAAACCAGCAGGACCCCGGCGATTTGCACAGAGCTCGTAACAACAAAGCCGAAAGACGCGTAGAAGACAAAATCCCACCCACGCACCCAACGCCCTTTGCTTACGGCTGCTTCAGGATCAAATGAGATCTCAAGCAGCGGCCGGCGGATCGTCCAGTGGAGTGAGCCGATGATCGCATACAAAAGCGCCAGCGTACCAACCTCCCTCAGCGTGACCGTCAGTATGCTTCCCACGAGGAGCTGTTTTATATGCTCGCTACCTTGTGGCGCTCGATCGATCACTAGGATGGCGATGGCCGCCGATGCGGCATACACGATCCCGATGATGGCTTCCTGAGGGATAGGGGCTCGATGGGTTCGGCTCACGGCAAAAAGGAGACTCCCGGCCAATGTGAATGCGAGGGCATACCAGTAGGCTGCTTCGCTCTGGAGCGGGTGGCCGGCAAGCAACGCGACCGTGATTCCCAGAGCGGCTACCTGAGCAAGGGCCAAATCAACGAAGATGATGCCCCGGGCCAGGACGTGGAGGCCCAGGTAGACGTGGATCCCCGTGAGAACCAAGCACGCCAAAAACGGCACCCAGAGAAACTCGATGGCCGAAATCATCTTCTCATGATGTAGTCAAACTCTTAGCGCGCCGCGGCTGCAGCGCTTGAGAGCCGCTTGATGTTGAGGTCGAAGAGGCTGAGATAATCCGCAGCTTCCGAATCTCCACCCACCGAGGGAATCAGTCTAATGGCGGTGGCACCGCTTTGCGACGTCAGCTGTCTTACAACTGAGGCGTTCGAGTAAGGCTCGGCAATCAGTAGCTTGATGCCGGAGTCTCGCATCTTTTGAATGAGGCTAGCAAGGTATGATGGCGAAGGCGGGATTCCTGGGGTTGGCTCCACAACCGCGACGACAACAAGCCCGAAGCGTTGGGCAAAATAGGGCCACGTCTCGTGAACCGTGACCACTCGCGTTCCCTTAAGGCGAGCCATGGCACGGAGCCAGATTTTTAGACGTTCGTCGAGTTGGTCGAGGAATCGCTTTCGATTCGCCGCAAAATAGCGGCGCTCCCCAGGGGCCAGGCGCGCCAGGGCTTCCAAGATTGCTGCAGTGATAGGTTTGCTATTTTCCGGATCAAGCCAGTAGTGAGTATTGCCGAAGCCATGGACGTGCGCTCCCTTATCCGGTCTGACTCTTGGGGTCTCGGCCTGGAGGAGTTGGATTCCCTTAGAGGTATCGAGATAGTTCGGGCTGTCGCGGACAAAGCGGCGATCGCTCAGCGTGCGCAGCGCGCGGTCAAGCCAGGGCTCGTGGTCCAGGCCGATCCTGACGAGCAAAGACGCTTCTTTGATCTTAGATAGTTGACCTGGTTTGATCTCCAAAGCGTGGGGATCGTGCAGAGGAGGAGCCAGGCTCTCCGCCTGAACTCTCTCCCCTCCCACGACTTGCACCAGGGCCTTCAAGTCCGTTGAGGTCGTGACTACGTAAAGCGGCTCGGCGCCCCAGGCATTAGCGATCCATAGCAGGCAGAATAGGAGCGCGCACAGCACCCGTTACTTCTTTTTTGAAAAGATCGACTTAGGAACCATGCAGTGGACCCCTTTGCGGACGTCCACCACTTGAGTCACGCGACAGTCGCCGACCATCGAGGTGATGGAGTAAGCCTCGTAACGATCCAAACCGACCATCTTTTGACTCGCTAGAAAATCAACCGTCTCGCGGACGGCGCTAACCATCGTTTGTTAAGGTCTTCATCGAAGCCCATGAAGATCCAGTGGGTTTTGTTCTCCGCTCGCGGCCAATCGAGCTTCATGTCCTTGCGCACGATCAACTGCAGCGTGATGTCCCGAAAGGCGCACTCCAGCGCCGTGAGATTGACCTCGCCGTTTCCCTGCCGGCAATGCGAGTCTCCGGTCCACACCAGCCCGCCCTTTAGAAAAACCGGAATGAAAAGCGTGCTTCCCTCCTGAAGTTCGTTAAGATCCATGTTGGAGCCGTTCTTCCACGGCCGCAGCGTTGAGACCGGCGCCATGGGATCCTTAGCTCCGCCCTTGCGCGGCGAGGGGTCGTTGGGGTCGATCCCGACGGCCAGGGTTCCCGGGAACGGCTTCACATCGATCGTGATACCCGGTTTAAACTCAGCCTGGCGGTTTTTCCAATCCAGGTTCAAGTACTTGACGAATCCTTCGGGAAATTCGGAAGCCAGCGCGCCGATCGTGGGGAAGTCCTTGCCCGGCAGGTTGAAATTAACGCCGAACGCCTTCGGCGTGATCCTCAAGATGCGAATCTCCATGACGTCTCCGGGCTCAGCACCGTTGACGTAGATTGGACCGGTCACAGAGTGCGGCCCTCCGCCCGGATTGGCCTTTCGCAACGCGACGATATCCTCGATGGTGGTGCCCGGCTGGATCTTGTTGTGGGAATGCATCATCGTCTCGATGGAGACGATATCCCCTGAGTTGACCGTGAGCTTGGGAGCTTCATTAGGATCAAGCCAGCCCCACTGCGTTGTCTCGAGCGTGGCGGCAAGCTTGTGGCGCTTCGGCTCTTGCTGCTTTGCTTCGGCCGCTTGTAAGGCTCCCACGGAGAGGATTGCAGCGAGCAGCGAGGTGAGAGCTATAATGACGAGTCTCTTCCAACGGAAAGTGATCATGGCACGTCTCCTCTCGTTGAAAAATTTAGTTTAGAAAAAACAGCAAGCCGGCACAACCAGAGATGTGGCTGCGACCGAGCGATCCTATTTAAACGAAACGACTTGCGCAAGGTAAATTTTTTAGCGCATGGCTTGCGCGACGAGGGCTAGAGCAACGAATGTGCCAGGCGAAGATCTCGAAAAAGAAGTTGTTCAGTTTTCGCGGAAATGTCTTGCGCCGACGGGACGCCTAATCGTCAAGTCAAAATGTATCGCTATTTACTGATACGTCGGATGTCCAATTTCTCGAGTCGATCCTGGAGCGTCGAATCACAGCAGACAGAATAGATCGTCGACCAAGTTCCGTCGCCAATCCAAACTCTGCCTGTTTTTGAGTCGCTGCTCAAATAGTGGTCACTCAGGAGCGCACAGAAGAAGCCGACGTTGCGGAATAATTACAACGAGAAAAAAAAGAACGCGATAAAGCGCAACGCGGAGAAAAGGCAAGAAAGCTTCGAGCATTGCATCGACGACTGCTTCCGACATCTTGAGAATGCCGCGATGATCATCGGGTTTCGCTAAAATCGCCACTGGGGCCGCCATCGATCCTCCTTAACTTACTTACTCGGGCAGCTCGACGGTGACATCGCCTAAAACCCGAGTGACGCACCCTAATCTCTCGTCTGGCCCTGCGTTCATCATCTCGAGCGTCAACTCCTCGTTTTCTGTTTTTTCGCTCAGGTGGTGTTTGCCGGAGAGGATCTTTACCCGATCCGTGCCACAAATCGCTTCGGTGCAGTCGTGTCGAAGCGCCAAACCATTATGGATCGCCGAAACGAGTATTGTGGTTCCTGCAGCGACTTCGAAAGACTGTCCGGCCGGCATAAAAGTCACTTTCGGCATAGTTACGCCGCCATGCTTTTGATGCGCTCGATCGCTTCATTGATCATCCACTCCGGGGTCTCATTCGCGCCGATGATGCCCACTTTTTCCTTGCCTCTGAGCCAGTCCAGTTGCAGATCGTCCACTTTTTCGATTTTGTGCACATGCTCATTGAAGGCGCGGGCGACCTCGAGCATCCGGGTCGTCATTCCTTCGGTCCAGCCGAAAATAATGATCGCATCGACTTCCTTGGCGAGCTTCTCGACTTCCGGAAGACGCTGCAGAGAATCGATACAGGCCGTATTTCTAATCTGAACGTTGGCAAAACGCTCGAGAATGCGCGCCATAATCTTCTTATAAGTTTCCAGCCAGAAGGTTGTCTGCACGATCACGCCGATGGGCTCGAAACGAGTGACGCGAATCGCATCTATGTCTTCTTCACGTTCGACGATGAAAACTTCTTTCCCCTTGTCTCGCGCGATTCCCTGAAGCCTTGGAATGCCGTGATGCGTACGACTGCTCAAAACCACTAGATGACAGCCGACGTTTAGTAGCTCAATTTCCGCCTCTTCCTGCTGCGTGACAAAAGGACAAGTCGCGTCCGCCAGCAACGTGAGACCTTTTTCCCGCGCCTTTTCCCTCACCTCAGGGGGCGCTCCGCGCACGCCATAAATCAGTTTTTCAGTCGCCTCGATCGATTCCATATCGCTCGTTGAGCGAATGCCCTGTTCTCCCAAGCCCTCTTTCTTGAACGCAATGAAATCAAGATCCGGTCTCAGTGACCAAACCGCCAGACGATCGCCGTATTTTGCCACCATTTTCTGGTGGATGGCGCCGGCCCGATGAACTCCGACGCATAACCCGCTCGGTGGTATTCCTTTTATGTCGCTTAAATCACCTTTGAGAATTTGCATGGCAACTCCTCTTTCTAAAGTGGAGACTTCGGTGAAAAATTCTTTTTCGGAAGATCGCTTCGTACTCTGGTTTCCCGCATTAAACCGAGGAATAACAGCCTGACTTGCCAGCGTCAAACCGATTTTCGTCGCAAACCGGTCAGTCTTAGTCTATCAAGCAACTATTACATCAAAGGCCGCGGCTAGCCGCAAAATCTCAGGTGCCGCAGTGACGCGCGTTGCGAGCAAAACCTCCAAAGGCGTCAAGCAGCCGCTCACGCCACTCGAAAACCGGATCGCCGACCTCCAGCAGAGCCGCCGGCGATACTGCACGCGCCCACTGAAACGAGCCGAACACGATGTAATCGGCGAAATTCGGTTGCGCTCCGGCTAGATACGGCTGGCGCTGAAGAGTCGCCCGCATCGGGGATATTGCGTCACGCAGCAACGAAACTCCCTCGTCAGATGGTAATGCATATTGTTCCAGTGTCGTGCCGAAGCGGGCTTCGCGCGACTCGCGAAAATAGGCTTTATCCTTTTCATGTAAACACCTAAACAGATCCGGAAGGATGATTCTCAGTATGATACGATTCAGAGTCTGCTCGCACCAGAACTTGACGAACAGTGCCAATCCTTCGCCCGCTGAACCGGCAAAAAGACTTGGTCTCTCCGAATAGGCGTTGTCGAGATACCTCGCGATCTCCCAGCTATCAGAGACGCTCTTATCGCCGTCGACCAGCACCGGAACGGCTTTCTGCCTCGAAAATGCGATGACATCTTTTTCCACGAAGCGCCACGGAACTGTTTCGGCTACTAGACCCTTGTGCTCCAGTGCCATTTTGATGCGCCAGCAGTTAGGGCTGAAGCGTAGATCATCTTCCGCGCCGGCAAGATCATAGAGTTTTATAGTCATTTCTAACCTTCCTAAAGCACGTGCTTAACCCCGCCAGGCACTCGCGGCGGATCGAAATTATCGGCCACGTATTCGTTGATATGGTCGAGTTATAAACAAATTTGCTGCCGTGAACCAGCGTCGTGATGTCCCTAAGTCTGCTCTTACTCAAGGTAACAAGCGTTCATCGGAGAATTGCTCGGGAAATCAAACCACGAACTCCATTCGCGTTCCTTTCGCGTTCCTTCGGATGTTCGCTATCGGCGAGCCGCGAGAAGTTTACGAAGAATTAGTTAACCGCGCTGCCAGGCACAGAGCATGGAAAAAACAAAGATGGGAGCCGATTGAATCCGCAATAAATCAATACGAATGCCTGGTACAAGATCGGTCTCCCTCTGTCGTCCGGAGAGTTCGAAAGATCGAAGAAGCACTGCTCAAAAGCAAAGGAGCGGACTTGACTCCTTTTTCTTTCATTCGATTTCGTTAATTGCCAATGGCGGCAGGAGGCCACAGGATTTCTCTCCTTGACAGGTCCCTTGCTGTGCAATAAACGACGTTTGGAAGGTTACGCTGCCCTCAGAATTGTCGGACTTTGAAAATCACAACCCCTGTAATTTTTGATGAGCGCAAAGGAGGAGCCATGTTTCGCATAGACGTCGATGCGCACATAGACGAATCGGAAGCAACCTGGGAATACCTCGACGATGGGGCACGCCGCTTCAAGCCGGTCACACTCGATCCGGGATCTGCGACGGCACCGGGCGATGCCCGGCCGCACCGCCTCTGGCTCATCGACGGCACGATCAGACTCAGACGCTGGCGCGATGACAAGCGAACGGGAACCGTTCAGGCGACCCGGGAGCTCCTGGACGTGGAAGCCCGGATACGCCACATGGACGAGTTGCGCGTCGACGTGCAGGTGCTCTACCCGACTCTATTCCTCCACGCTTTCACCGCTCGACCGGAGATCGACGTGGCACTTTGCAAGTCTTACAATCGCTGGATCGCCAAAGCCACAGAGAAGAGTCGCGGACGGCTGCGCTGGGTCGCCGTTTTGCCGCTGCTCAACATCGACAAGGCGGTAGAGGAGCTGCGTTGGGCGAAGGATCACGGCGCCTGCGGCGTGTTCAAGAAGGGGATCGAATGCGGCGACCGCGCGGCCAGCGACCCATATTTCTTCCCGGTGTACGAGGAGGCGAGCCGCCTCGACCTGCCCATCTGCATCCACAATGCGACGGGGAATATCGAGTCCGCCACCGCGGAAGGATCCGGGCTGGGAGGAGGAATGATTGCTATCGCAGCTTTCAGCGCGCTCGCGGAGCATGGCATCCCGGACATGTTTCCGAAACTCAGGGTGGGATTCATCGAAACCGGCGCTTCCTGGGTGCCCTATCTCTATGCCGATCTGGTGGCAAAGAAACTTCGGCGGACGTTCCTTCCGATCGACTTCAAGGAAGATTTGTTCCGCCGCAACCGCTTCTATGTGGCATGCCAAACCAACGATGATCTTCCTTACATCCTAAAGTATGGGACTGAAGACAGCTTGATGATTGGGACCGACTATAGCCATGCGGACCAGTCCGCGGAGATCCAGGCCCTGGACGTTATCGAGCAGCGCGCCGAAAAAGGGGAAATCCCCGTGTCCGTTGCCCGCAAGATCCTGGACGATAATCCCCGAAGGTTCTACGGGCTATAGGCGACCTTCCGGAACGTCCCCATAGTTCGTGAAAAATATTATTCGGCAGCAGGGGCCAGGCCTTACTCTCTAAACAAAACGAGGAGTGTCGCGCGCAGTCTCTGAGTCTGTGACTGTAGTTGGACTCATGTGCACTCATCTTTTCCATCTGTCAAGCCTGACGCCGGTCCGTGACACTTCTAGCGATAGATTTGGCGCCTGTATCATAGGCGCCAGCTTTTCAGTGACAGTTGCGGATTTGCGCAATTGAGCAAACATGTGAATTGAGTCTTATCGACAGTCGTGTGCGACGCTGAACGAATGACAAAAAACCGGCGAAGAGGTTGAAATGCCGGTCCAGGGGGCGGCGTCATGATTCTGATCACCGGTGGCCTGGGATTTATCGGCCTCCACACCGCCAGGCGCTTTCTAGATGTGGGCGAGCAGGTGGTGCTCACGCAGTATCGGATGCGGCGGGAACCCGATTTCATCAAAGGCGAGATCGGCAAACGCGCATTTATCGAGACGCTGGATGTCACAGCCGGCCACGACGTGATCGATCTCGTGCGAAAGCACAAGGTCACCGGCATCCTCCACCTCGCCGTGCCCGGCCTGGGAGCTTTATCCGCGGCGGAGGATTACCGAGTCAACGTGATGGGATTTTTGAATATCCTCGAGGCCGCCAGGCTATTCGATGTCAGGCGCGTAAGCTTGGCTAGCTCGGTGGCGGTCTATGCCAGCCTTCCCGGGGGTCCTTTCCACGAAGAAGCGCTCTTGCCCGTACACTCTGGCAATCCCACCGAGACATTCAAGAAAGCGCTGGAGATCCTCGGGCCGCACTACGCCTCCCGGACGAATCTCGAGGTGGTGGCGTTGCGCATCGGTAGCCCGTTCGGGCCGCTTTACCACAGCCTGGCCGCCCCCACCAGTCGAATCTGTCATGCGGCGGCGAAAGGGGTGCCCACCGATTTTACCGGCGTGCGACGCGGAGCGCCGTATGAAGAGGATGATACCGGGGCTTTTTATGTCAAGGACTGCGCCGCGGCTATCCAGCTACTCCAGATGGCTGACAAACTGTCGCACCGAATCTACAACATCGGTAGCGAGAGGCCGATGACTTACGCCGAGTTTGTAGACGCAGTGAAATCGGCGATGCCTGATGCGCAGGTAAGTTTGCAACCCGGGCGTAGCCCGCGACACCGACCGAACGCTTACATGGATATCACCCGGATCAAGAAAGAAGTGGGCTACCGACCACAGTACGACATCAAGCGGGGTGTAGAAGAGTACATCGACTGGCTGAGGAGCCATCCAGAATAATTTGCGCAGCAGCCGTTTTTGCAAAGCGTGAAGTCTAATCGCCGGCGCGATCTTTTATTTTTGATGCGCCCCAACATCCGCAAGATCCTAGACGATAATCCGCGCAGAGCAACTCGGGTGAAAGAAGATGCCGCTTTTCGACGCATATGTAATGGTCGACTGGTCTGCGAGCGATCGGCGCCGTGCGGGACGAGCAGATTGCATCTGGATTGCACATGGGCCTGCTACAGCCGAAGCGCCGATGACGGTGAGCCCGCCGTCGAGGACCGACGCTGAACAGATCATCCGTGCGCAGCTTCAATCCATCGTCGCGTCGAAGGAAGGCCGTGTGCTGCTTTGCGCCGACTTTGGATATAGCTACCCAGTCGGCTTCGCATCGATGCTGGCGAAGTCGGTTTCCGGCGAGGTGCATCCTTGGCGCATCGTCTGGCAATACCTGAGCGAGCACGTGCAGGATGACATTGGGACCAAGCCAGGCCGTCAACCGACGAACCGCAGCAATCGTTTCCAGGTCGCGAGCACAATCAACACCGCAGTATCAAATCCGGCTTCGGCCGGTCCGTTCTGGTGTCTCTTCAAGCCCGGTGGTTACGCCTGCGTGCCACAGAAAAGGCCATCACAACCGTTCGTCTGCGCAAAGGAGACTATCGCGCCCCTTCGTATCACGGACCGGAGGGCGAAAAGCGATACGCCGTTCCGTTTATTCGGCACGGGCAGCGTCGGCAGCCAAGTGCTGACCGGCATTCCGCGCCTCGAGAGTATACGATTCGATCCTGAGTTCGCCCAATGTTCCGCCGTTTGGCCTTTCGAGACCGGATGGGCGCCCTCGACCGGAACATGGCTGGATCCGAAGCTGCAAGTTTTGCACGCCGAAATCTATCCCAGCGTCCGCGCACCTCTCGCTGACCCCGTTAGAGACTGCGGTCAGGTCCGCGCCATGTGGCATTGGGCGCGCGACCTCGACGCAAAAAATTTACTCATCAAGGAATTCGCGATCCGCCCGGAATCATGAGTGGATCACAGGTTGATAACCAGATCCGCAGCGAGGAAGGCTGGATCCTAGGTTGCCCGCGCTCATAGCTGGAACGATTCTTACATCGGCAATCGCCACCGGCTAAATCGGCGGGAACAATCTGATAAGATTGCATAGAGGTTTATACCGCCGCAATACCACAAATGTCCCGAGACGACTTTCTCGTTCGTCGTATTAATGAAGCGAGTCAACACGCGAAAGGAGGATACTATGGAATCTACCCGTCGAATCGTGATGTTTAACTGGATGACGGCAAACGGGTATTTTGCCGGAGCTGACGGCAATTTGGACTGGGTCGTGCCCGACGCGGAGCAGGCCAAAGCGGCCGTGGACGGCATCCCGCTTTTCGACACGGTGCTGTTCGGCCGTCGGACGTATGAGCTCTTCGAGAAATTCTGGAAGCACGCCGTTGACGACTCCTCCAAAGCGCAAGACCCGCACCATCGCGGAGAACGAACAAGAGAACACCGCGCCATAGCGATTTGGTTAAACCAGATAACTAAATTGGTCTTCTCCAGGACGATGAAGGACGTGACGTGGAAGAATTCTCGCATGCTTCACGAATTCGACCCACGCGAGATCGAGACCATGAAGAGCCAGCCCGGCAAAGACATGATCATCTTCGGCAGCGGCACCATCGTGTCGCAGTTCACGCAGCAAGGCTTGATCGACGAGTACCAGTTCGTCGTCTGCCCGATCCTCCTCGGAAGCGGCCGGCCGCTGCTCAGTGGCGTTTCGAAAAACGCGAGACTGGAGCTTGTCGAAGCCAAGCCGTACCCCTCGGGCGACGTCGTGCTTCGCTACGCGCGGGCGAAATAGATGATGCTGACGGCACACGCTCATTTCCCGGAATTCCGGAAACGTCGTAGAGAAGCCGCGTTGAAGTAGCGCCTGGACCCGCGGAGATAACTGTTGTGCCGGACCCAGGCCTAGTCATTGCGGCGCGTGCCGGAGTCAAAGCGCCTTTGAACTTGAATCAAGCCGCGTCCGACAGTTTATAGAACCGCGCCACGTTGTCGTGCAGCATTTTTCGTTTGGTGTCGTCCGACAGATCTTTGCGCTCGCGCACGACTTTGATCGTGTGCGGCCAATCGCCGTCCCAGTGTGGGTAGTCGGAAGAATAAAGCACCGTATCGTCGAGGCCCCAACGAACGGCGTCGGGAACGGTCTTTTCGCCGCACTCGATGCCGAAGTAGATGCGCCCGCTCTTGACGTATTCGCTCGGCAGCATCGTCAGATAGGGTGCTTCATCGGCGCCGCGCTTTTCCACTTCCTCATCGAGCCGGTCCATCATATAGGGTACCCAACCGATGCCGGATTCGAGATAAGCGATATTCAATTTGGGGAAACGCTCGAAGACGCCGCCGATGATCGTCGCGATCATCGCCATCATCTGCTCCGCTGGATGGTCGATGGTGTGCGCCGAAAGAAACTTGCGAAAGCGTTGGCCGCCGAGCGAGTCAGCGGAAGTGCCGGTGTGAAAACCGAGCCCTACACCTAGGCGTTCGGCGGCGGCGTATATCGGATCGTAAAGAGTATCGCCGAAGTCGGGCATCTGCGGGACATAAGTCGGCAGTACGCCCGCCACTGCGCCTCGCTCGCTGACGGCGCGCGCGAGCTCCTCGGCCGCCGCCTGGGGATCTTGCGGCGCCAACAACGCGACGAATTTCAAGCGCGCCGGATTGGTTTTGCAAAAATGATACAGCCAGTCGTTGTAGGCTCTCGTCACGGCAGTGGCGAAGTCGCGCTCGTGCAAGCTGCTGACATGCAGGCCGGCGGTCGGATAGAGCACCATGACGTCGATGCCGTCCTGGTCCATCGCCGCGATTTGATCCCCGGGCCCTTCCGGTTTGGCGCCGAGCTTGCCGCGCAGATCGCGGTCCCAGGCGTCGTTGGGGAATAGATTTCTCCGTTGCCAGCGCGGCTCGATGAATTCGCGAAGCCCCACAATCGACTCGCGCACGTGCCCGTCGGCATCGATGATTTTGTAGTTTGTCATGGCTTTGCTCCTATCCTGTGGCGGGTTTTATCCCGCCACGTCCTATCGCCGGTCGTTGCGCTCAGGCTTCGGCAAAAGTCGCGCAAACTTTTGTCCTCTACCTAGTGCTCGAACATATTGCCGAGACTCGGCCTTCGTCAAGCGAATTTATCGCCGGAATAGAAACGCGCCGGTGCGAATCCGTAATCGCGATCGCTACCCGTGGCATCGTTACCGTTCTCGCTCGCTATCGGGCTTTGTATAGGCCGCCTCCTTGGTCGCCGCGAGCGACAGATAGCGGCTGTTCGTTCCACGTTTTCGGAATTCCGGAAACATGGAAGTCCGCCAGTGTTAGATGTACAACATAATTCGAACGTCATTCCGGCCAAGCTGGCGATAGCTAGCGCGAGCCGGAATCCAGGCATTTCAAAGATCTCTGGATGTTCGCCTTCGCGGTCATGACGGTAAAAAGACAAATTATTTAACGAACTTCAATTCCAGGGCACTAGCATCCTTAGCTGGCGTCCGCTGCGTCTCAGCGATGCAGTTTCAAACCAAGAAATCTCCCCCCGCCCGCGAAAAAACATGATAAAGAAACGCCATCAACGTTGTCGGAGGCAGATATGACAAGGTACGCAACTCTAGTCGGCCGATTCTTACCCCTCGCTTTGGCGCTATGGCTCGGCGCGCACGGCCTGTGGAATTTTGCTCCGCCATCGGCCTACGCCCAAAGCGCCAAGCCGGCGCCGGCCGGCAAAGCATCTGCGCCGTGGAAATTTCGCCTCGAAGAAGCGCGCATCGAAGATATCCACCGGGCGATCAAGTCGCGGCAGATTACCTGCGAGCAGTTGGTGCAGGCTTACATCAACCGCATGCGCGCCTACGACGGCATGTGCGTGGCACCGGTCAACCCCAACGACGCCAGCGATGCGAAAAACTTTTTCCCCGATATCGCCAAATACACCGGCACGCCGCTTCAGCCCGGCGTTATGCAAGCGACGGTTTCCGATCCGGCAAAACAGCAGACTTACGGCTACATTCGCGGCGTGAAAAACGCCGGACAGCTCCGCTCGCTCAGCACCGTCAACGTCCGCGGCGAGCGCTCGGCGACTTGCAAAGCGACTTGCGACCTTCATCCGTCGAAGGGGCCGCTGCCGGGCGGCTGCAGCCCGGCCTGCGAAGCGTTTCGCGCCCAGCCCGACGGCTTGGAGCGAGCGCGAGAGCTCGACCGCCAGTTCGGCGCCAACCCGAATCTGTCCGCCATGCCGCTTTACTGCACGCCGTTTTCGATCAAGGACATTTTCGATACCAAAGATATGCGCTCCACGGGCGGCGCGGACGTGGCGTATGCGTTGGACGCTGCGCCGGCGGATTCCACCATCGTGGCGCAGCTTCGCGCCAAGGGCGCGATCATTCTCGGCAAGGCGAACTTGAGCGAATACAACGGCGCCAGCGGCGATCCCGGCGGCAGCGCCAAGGCTGAAGCCGTCGTCATCGGCGCCGGCAACTCGCGCAGCACCTGGGCCGGCAATCCGTGCAACCCCTACGACACCGAGCGCGCGCCGGCGCAAGCGGCATCGAGCTCCGGTTCGGGCGTGTCGGTCTCGGCCAATCTGGTTGTCTGTTCGATTTGCGAAGAGACGGGCGGATCATGCCGCGTTCCGGCGGCCTACAACGGCATCGCCAATCTGAATGCCGGCAAGGCGATCATGTCCTTCGGCGGCGGCATCGGCGCCGATCCGTTTATCGATCGCGCCGGCATTCACTGCCGCACGGTCAAAGACACCGCCATCGTGCTCGATGCCTTGAAGGATCCCAAGCGCGGCTACTACGACCCGCGCGATATCTATACCGCGCTGCCCAAGGCGTTGATCCCGCAAAAGCCCTACGCCAGTTTTGCCGGACAGAAGAGCCTCGCCGGCATGCGCATCGGCATCGTGCGCGAGTTCATGGTCAAACACACGCCCAACGACGCGGCGATCAGCGATCAGATCGACAAGGAGATCAAGACCATCCTGCGCGACAAGCTGGGCGCGCAATTGTTCGAATCGGTCGATCCCCTCTACCCCGACGATCCGACGATACCCAATCTGAAACCGAGCTTTCAGGAAGCGCTCGCGGAAATCTTGCCGTTCCACATGCCCGAATATCTCTTCAAGACCAACAGCGCCGGCGAAGCGGAATTTCCCGTGTTCGCGAGCAGGATCAATGTGAGCGTCGGCAAAACGCCGGGCGGCGGGACGCTTTCTCCGGCCGAGTACATGGCGCGCGCCGCCGAAGGGTTGGAGCCTTTCCCGCCCAATCTGAATCTCCGACGCATCACGCTTTTCCCGCGCACTTCGAGCTTTCGCTTTCACTTGAGCCAATACTTGCTGCGCCGAGGCGACGCCAAGGTCAAAGACTGGCCTTCGCTCAACGCCAACGCGAGCTACTATTCCGGAGACAAGCTGGCGGCCTTTATCAATTGGCAAAATCTCAACGACATTCGCTCCAACGGACTCACCGAGCGCATCAAGATGCGCGAAGTCATGCAGCGGGTCATTCTCAAAGTGATGCGGGAAAATAATCTCGATGTCCTGGTTAACCCGCTGAACACGGTTCCCATCCCCAAGATCGGTGGCCCGGTGGAGCCGGAAATCAACAGCCGCCCGAGCAATCGCTTTGCGTTCACCGCCGACGCCGGGATTCCCGAGGTCGTCGTGCCGGCCGGTTTCAATCAAGTGGTTTACGAGCCGAAGTTCGCGCTCAGCGCCGACACCAAAAACTACCGAAGTGTTTCCGGCACGGCAAAGACTTTGCTCGATGCGCCGGGATTGCCGATCAGTCTGTCGTTCTGGGCCGGGCCTGGCGAAGAAGGGACGATCTTGAAAGCCGCTTCCGCCTACGAAGCCGCGACCAAACACCGCCGCCCGCCGCCGGCCTTCGGCCCGCTCCGCGGCGAACCTTAACCCCGTAGCTGCGCCCACGATTGAAGTGCGAGCCGATACGTATAAAATAATCGATTGTCTGTATCAGGAGCCAGGATGAAAACCAATCTAAAACGAAAAAACTACTATCTTGACGAGAAAAAGATTCGCCGGGTACGGGCGATTCTTGGGACGAAGACCGAAACCGAGGCCATTGATGCCGCTTTGAACCTGGTCGTCTTCAGAAAAGAAATTCTCAAATCGCTGGAAAAAGTCGCGGGCAAAGGTGGTGTGGAGAAGCTTTTTTAGTGGCAAGCATCTGATCGACACGGATTTATACATCGACTTTATTCAAAGCGGAGCAACTCTTCCTCTCATCCGTGAACTTTACGATAAAGACGCTCCAGGCATTTACTTCAGCTCCATAGTGGCCCAAGAATTGTTGGCAGGCGCACGCTCTCCGGCGGGGAGAAAGCGCGTAGAAATATTATACCGCCCCTTCGAAAAAGTGGGTCGAGTTATCACTCCCAACCACAACCTTTGGAAGAACGCCGGAGGAATTTTGGCCAAGCTTCTGCAAGACCGTCCGAACCTTAAGAGCAAACTGCCAGCCTTGGTCAATGACTGTCTACTGGCGCTGAGCGCGCGCTCACTGGGCGCAACCCTTTACACCAGGAATCGCGAAGACTTTTTACTGCTTCAGAGGATACGCTCGTTCTCGCTAGTCGTGATTGCTTGAATGTCAAAGGCAATTCGATACGGAGTCTTCGATCCAGAATAATTTTGCGCGGCAGGCTTTTTGCAAAACGTGCAGTCTGATCGCTGGTGTGATGTTTTGATGCCGAACGCCGACTGTTCGTTTCCACGTTTCCGGAATTCCGGAAACGTGGAAGTTCCCCGGATATGAATTACGAACCGTTACATGGTTTCGGTTTAGATCGCCAGGCGGGCCGCCAATCGCCAAGGCAGGTCCCAACCGATAACCCCGTCAAGGAGACGTTCATGATCATGGGTCGAGTCGTTTACATGACCAAAAAGTGGCTTGGCGGCGCGCTTTTGCTGCTCGGAGCGGTCGACTGTTTTGCCGCCGCTGCACCCTCGCCGGTTTCACAATTGGCCCTCTATCAAGGCGCCGACCGAGAAAAGATCCTGGTCGAGGGCGCCAAGAAAGAAGCCGCGTTCACCCTCTACGGCTCCCACACCTGGTATCGCACCATGGCCAAGGAGTTCGAGAAAAAGTATCCGTTCATCAAGGTTACCGAGTATCGCAGCGATGGACGAACCTTGATCAAGCGGGCGTTGGAAGAAATTCGCGCCGGCCAATACATCGCCGACGTGATCGCGACGACCGGCGAACAGATGGATCTGATGAAACGCGAGGGAGTATTTCTCGAACACCATGTTCCGGAAGCGCGCAGTTATCCTGAAGACGTCAAGCACAAAGGCAAGAACGGTTTTTATTATGTCGGCCACTACGAGACCTACGCCAGCTTGGGCTTCAATACCTCGCTGATCCCTCTGGCCGATGCGCCGAAAACCATGCTCGATCTATTGAATCCGAAGTGGAAGGGCAAGATGTCGATCGTCAACACCACGACGGGAACGCGCTGGATCGGCAGCACGCTGGAATCCTTCGGCCGGGAATATCTCGATAAGATTGCTGAGCAAGACGTAAAAGTGCAAAACATGTCCGGGGCGGCCCTGGCCGGCCTGGTGGTCTCGGGTGAAGTCCCGCTGTCGCCGACGATCTTCGACGCCAATATCACCCAAGCCAAACAAAAAGGCGCGCCGGTGGAATGGCGCCCGCTCGAACCGGTCGTGACTACCGTTGCGTACGCCGGCTTGACGCTCAAGGCGCCCCATCCCCACGCTGCCTTGCTCTTCCTCGACTGGCTCCATTCCAAGGAAGGTCAACAGATGATCCAGAAGGGCGGCCTCTGGTCGCCCCGCGAAGACATCGGATCATTGGCGCAAAAATTCAAAAAATCTTACATCGACGAGAAATATGGCGTCGAAGAAGCGGAAAAAAAATACGCCGAGTGGGACAAGTTGATGCAGCAACTGTTTATCAGACGAAAATAAGTCAATGCTGAATCTCGCGCTGGTAAAGGGCATTGAGGATGGCCCGATTCCCGAGCCCGGGCTGTGCGAAGAAATAAGTCAATACGAAAGCTGACACCAAACCCATTGTCCCTGTTTCTGTCCCAAGGGAGAAAGGAACTGCTAACTTAGAGCTATCGTTCCGTAACCGTTACCCAGTGGCGCCCTTTCTCTCCGATATACTCCGAGTCCGGCCGGATCAGGCGGTTTTGTTTCTGCTGTTCAAAGCAGTGTGCAACCCAGCCCGCTACCCGGCCGACGGCGAAAGTCGGGGTACACAAATCGGTTGGAAGTTCCAATCCGTGCAAGAGAAGCGCCGTGTAAAATTCCACGTTGGTCTGTATTTTCCGCCCGGGCTTGTATTCCTCAAGCAGCCGCAAGATCGTCCGTTCCACGTGCCGCGCGAGGTCGTAGAGTTTCTTGTCGGCATCCGTTGCATACAGTTGCGCCGCGGCTTCGGCCAGTACGTCGGCGCGAGGATCGCGCACGCGATAGACCCGGTGGCCGAAGCCCATGAATCGCTCCCCTCGTTCGATTTTTTCCCGCAAGATCGATTCCGCGCGCCCGACTTCGCCGATCTCGAATACCATATCGAGCGCCGGTCCCGGAGCGCCGCCGTGCAACGGTCCCTTAAGCGCGCCGATCGCGCCCACAATCGCCGATATCAAATCGGATTGAGTGGAGATAATCACGCGGGCGGCAAACGTGGACGCATTGAGACCGTGATCCACGACCGTAGTGAGATAGGTTTCCATCGCGCGAACACGATCCGGACTCGGCGCGCGGCCGAATAACATGTAGAGGTAGTTGGCCGCGTGGCTGAGGTCGGCACGAGGGGGAACCGGCTCCAAACCGCCGAGCAGCCGTGCGTAGCCGGCGACAATCGTCGGGAACACCGCCACCAGCTTCAAAGCAACGTTTGCATCGTCACCGATAGAGGTTTCTCCGTCGGTCCCAAGAGCCAGTATACCGACCGCCATCCTCAAGAGGTCCATCGCCGGAATCTTTTGTGCAGCGGCGATTTGCAAGACACGCAAGATCTCAGGAGAACAGGCGCGACGGCTGCCGAGCTCTCCGCGAAACGCCGTAAGCTGGCGCGCGTTCGGCAAAACGCCCTCCAACAATAAATAAACCGTTTCTTCGAACGCGGCTTGGCTTGCCAGCGTTTCCACCGGGAACCCGCCGATGATCAGCTCGCCCGCTTCTCCGTCCACGCTGCTCAAGCGCGTCTGTGCCGCTACGACGCCTTCCAGGCCCGGCCTCACGATTCGATCCGCTGTCATGTACACCTCCTATCGAATTCGATAGAACGATTTCAGGTGACCAATACATTGTCAATCTTGATTGATAAATCAATGTATGTTATCCGAGAAGTTGTTTGCCCAGCGGCGGTTACCCATGAAATCTCCACACTTCACCGCCCATCAGGCGTCTAAAGCACTGGGAATCACCCTCCCCACTCTCTATGCCTACGTCAGTCGCGGGCTGATTCGATCGGAGGCGACGGTGGGTAGCAAGCGAACCCGACGCTACCGAGCCGAAGACGTCCACGTACTCAAACAGCGCAAGGATCTGCGCCGCAATCCAGCAAAAATCGTCGAAGGAGCGTTACACTGGGGCGAACCGGTCATGGAATCGGCGATCACCTTGATCGCCGCCGGGCACGTCTACTACCTGGGCCACAACGTGGTGTCGCTGAGCACGAACCGCACGATCGAAGAGGTCGCCGCGTTGATCTGGACGGGCGACTTCGCTCCGGCTGCTGAATTATTTGGGACGAAGGCCACTCTGCCGCCGCGATGTCTCGCAATGCGCAAGCAATTGCGAGACCTCCCGACCGTAGAAGGCTTTCAGGTTATCGTTCCGCTGGCCGCCGCTGATGATTTGGCAGCCTGCGATCTCCGGCCAACCTCAGTGGCCCAAGCAGGCGCGCGCATTGTGCGCTTGCTGGCGGCGTTTGCCGCGAAAGATCGAACCCATGGGAAAAACATCGCTCAAACCTTGCAAGAGGCCTGGGTGCCGGCGAAGCCGCAGGCCGCGCAATTGATCAATACCGCTTTGATCCTCTGCGCCGATCATGAATTGAATGTTTCTTCCTTTGCAGCGCGCTGCGTCGCTTCCGCCGGCTCCAGCCCATACGCCGTCGTTACGGCAGGTTTGGCTGCGTTGCAAGGTATCAAGCATGGCCGGACGAGCGAGCGCATCGAAGCGCTCTTGCAAGAGGCTCGCACCCCGGGAGGCGTGCGGAAAGCCATGATTGCGCGTCTCAAACGCGGCGAAAGAATCCCAGGATTCGGCCATCCACTCTATCCCGACGGCGATCCGCGAGGCCGGGAACTCTTGGCATTGGTTGCGAAGATCTTTCCAAAGTCTCCCGCAGTTGCGTTCGCCGCCGCAGGAGCGGAAGAAGCGCTGAAGCTTATCGGCGAACGGCCAAGCGTCGATTTTGGATTGGTGATCGCCGCGAGAGCGTTGGGATTGCCGCCCGACGGTGCTATCACCTTGTTTGCCATCGGCAGAACGGTCGGCTGGATCGGCCACGCCATCGAGCAATATCGCCGGGATCGCATCATTCGCCCGCGCGCCCGTTACGTTGGTGAGACGCCGGTTCAAGCTTAGACGAAGGACCAGGTTCGCGGGCTGATCATAAAATATCCTAGGCAACTGTCAGCTCGAATTGTTCACGCCGAGATCTATCCGAGTTCGCGCGCCTCTCAAAGAACACCATCAAAGACCGCGGCCAGGTGCGCGCGATGTGGCACTGGGCGCGCGACCTCGACGCAAGGAACTCACTGATCAAGGAGTTCGCGATCCCGTCGGGCATCAAAAGCGGATCGGCGGAAGATTATATAATCCGTCGCGAAGAGGGTTGGATCCTGGGCTGTTCGGATTAAATGCGGGGACTTTTTGAGTGCGTCTGACCCCTGCCGTAGTGAGGTCGTAGAAGTCTAACCCTTAGCCCAACGCTAGCTCCTGGGCGAAAAATTTGAAAAGTACTCACCCATACCGTGACCCGACCCGTGCGGATCCGAAGTTCAAGGCGGCGACCCACTAATACTCATATACCTTTTTCAAATCGGGCACGAACATCAGCTCGCCGATGCCCAGGCGGTCCAACTCTTTCTTCCCTTCGGCCAGGATCGGCGCGCCGGGACGCAGATGGCTCGGGATAACGGTGCGCAGCTTCGGATTGTTCGTGGTCATCAGGCGCGCGACCTGGGCGAACTCGGGCGGGTCGCCGGCGAGTCCCAGGATCGCCAGGTTGGGCTGGTAGAGCGAGGCGTACAGCGGCAGGTCGCCGATCAGGGTGGAATGGCCATTGTAGAAGACGGTGAAACCATTCTCGAAAGTGATGAAGAACGACGCGGCAGGACCGCCATTGGCACCCGTCGGAAGAGTGTTGTCGTGGCCGCTAGGACCGATTTTAAACGTAATGCCTTTCAAGACGAATCGATCGCCGACTCCAGCCCGCCGAAACTGCTCCTTCTTGAGTCCTTTTTCGATGAGCCAGTTTCCCAGCGGACCTGGAGTAATGACCGTGGCGCCAGACAACGCGGCGATTTCGATCGGATTTCCCATGTCGTCGTTGTGCGCGTTCGGCACGAGGATGAAATCAGTGCGAGCCAGGCTGTCCAGCGGCACGGGCCCATCCGGGTTGCCGAGCCAAGGACTGGTGATCACGACCACGCCCTTGGGCGAGGTCAGACGGTAGAATTCGTGGGCCAGCCACTCAATCTTGACTTTTCCTTGCCCGTCCGCTGGCGTCTGGGCAAAGCCGACTGTCGACACGACAAGACCGCCGACAACGAGGCCAAGCGTAAGAAGAGCCCGAGTAATGAGGCGGATGGATTGAGCGCTAAACATATGCGTTCTCCTGCGGTGAAATGTTTCCGTGACGATGTCTGGGAAATTTACACAGCTTTTTTTCTGCCGGGAGCTATAGCGCCGAAGTGGCGAGCCGTCAAGCACGGGTGTTTAGTGAAAATCGCGATTTTGCTTTGGGTGGTTCGGGCAATGCTCAGCAGCGTCTTTTTGAGGGCAAAACATACGCTCTAAGAGATCGCAAGGTCGCGGAGTTGGCCTTTTTTCAACAGCCTGTAAAGATTCGATCGCTCGGTTCGTGTTTGTGCCTCTTTGCTCTTTCAGCTCATCTTGAGTACGACCTTGCCGAAGTGGCCACGTCCTTCGAGGTGGCGCTGCGCTGCGCGGGCTTCTGCCAGGGGAAAACTCCGATCTATGATCACTTGAAATTTTTTTTCTTGGACGAGGTTGAGGAGGTTAGCCAACTCGCGGAAGTCCTCTGGTTTCGCGTTGAGATAGTTCGTGATCGAGAAGCGGCTCGCCCTCCGCCTCTCGGCTAGGGCGGGCGGCGGGTCCGGTACTGCGCCGAAGGCTCCGCCGAGTGAAACCAAGCGGCCGCCAGGCGCTAGTACTTGTAAACTCTTGCTGTAGATGTCGCCGCCGATCATCTCGAGTACGACATCGACGCCGCGATACGGGGGGAATGGCGGTCGACGAACCGCTGGAACGATGCCCCAGCTGTGAAGCACATTGACGCCCTCGATGACGTCGGGGTGGTGACGCTCCTGGTAGAGCTCAGCTTGATCGCGGCTCTCGGCGGGGGTGGTGATGCGCATGACTTCCGCGACGAGACCTTGCTTGGTGTAATCGATCGCCACGTCAGCTCCGAGTTGGCGCAACCTTTTGCATTTGTCCTCACCGCTGGAAGTCGCAATAACCTTGGCGCCTAGATGCTTTGCGATTTGAATCGCGGCGATGCCGACGCCGCTACTGCCGGCCTGTACGAGCACCCAGTCGCCCGCTTTTACTTTGCCATCCGTCAACAAACCGAACCAGGCAGTGAGAAATACCGTGGGCATCGCCGCCGCGGCTGCCGAGTCAACGCCGTCCGGAACTGGCAGAGCCTCTGAAACCTTGGCGAGCGCGTACTCCGCATAGCCTCCCGTGCCAGGGCAGGCCACGACTCGCTGGCCAACCTTGAATTCCTGAATTCCGGCGCCAAGCTTGGCGACAGTTCCCGCAAACTCTCGGCCGGGGATCACCGGCAGCTCCTCGGGAGCGATGCGATAGTTGCCCTTGCGCAGAGCCAAATCCGCCCTGTTCAGCGAAGCTGCCTCAACCTTGATTAAAACTTCGTCGGGCCCGGGCTCCGGAATCGGCACCTCTTCGTACTGAAGCACCTCCGGCGTGGAACCAAAGTTGTGAATGCAAACGGCTTTCATCATGACGCCCCCTTGACCAGGCTCTTGGACGTTCGCCCAGGCTGACACGCCGCGCATGTGCGGTTTCACTTCCGTCGCTCGGCGGTGACAGAAAAGTAACAATGTGTCAGCGTTCCCTTTCCTTGCCTCTTATCCAGCGCTTACTGCCTCCGGCTCGTCGAGATCGTTTATTACGGCTTTGTCCAGCTCGTCAACAAAGTCCCTAAAGGCATCTCTCGAATGCGCTTCGTTGCCGCTCTTGGATGGATTGCACTTACCACACGCCGGTACTAGATTCGCAATGGATCAATCAAACTAAGGAGGAGACGTGAATGGAAATCGCTCTTTACTACGCCCCCAACACCTGCGCACTCGCTCCCTATGTCACGCTGACGGAGGCGGGCGCCGATTTCGAGGTCCGGCCGCTCAATTTCCGCAAGCGGCAGAATTTCTCGCCCGAATATCTGAAGATCAATCCGAAGCACAAGGTGCCTTCGCTCGTGGTCGACGGCAAGATACTGACCGAGAACGTCGCCATCCATCAATGGGTCCATCGGACCTTCCCCAAAGCGAAGATCCTGCCCGCCGATCCGTGGGACCAGTTGCAGGCGATCTCACTGCACGCCTGGTGCGCCAGCGGCATCCACCCTTATCTAAGCCGGATCAACAACCCGCCCAAAGTCTGCGACGCAACCGGCGCGTCCGAGAGCGTGATCAAGTTCGCCACGGAAGCTCTGTTCGAGAACTTCCGGATTGCCGACGATATGCTGGCCTGGCGTGAGTACTTCTTCGACCATTTCACCGCCCCGGACGCGCATTTCTTTTGGTGCTGCCGCCGCGCCACCCAGTTGGAGGTGGACATCTCAGGCTTCCCCAACGTCGCGGCGCATTTCAAGCGCATGCAGGAGCGCCCGAGCGTCAAGAAGCT
>DASYUV010000196.1:0-49946 GCA_036000865.1 Binatia bacterium
AATCGGCAAACCCACCGTGGCGGTCGCGGTGACCCAGGGCTTCGCAAAGCTGTTTGATGTAGCGTTCGAATTCATCCAGCTTGGGCATGGAAATTCACCTCCTGCGCGAATTTCCATGCATAATAGCATGAATTTATTGACACAGTAGTACTACTTGCCGCCCATTTCCTTTAACGTTTCTTCCACCAGGGATGACTCGACGACCATTTGCGGCGTGACCGTCGGTGAGATTTGTTTGGCGTCCTTTTCGATTTGCAAGAGGATGTCGACGCCGTCCAACGGCACGCGGCCGTCCCGGCTGAAGGCATTGACGACGACGTCGTAAGATTCTCTCGCGAGCTTTTCGTCCATGCTAAAGCGCTTACGGATCACTTCGGTCGTGCCCCCCGCGTTGCCTTGAATGTACCGGAGTGCTTCGATCTCCGCTTTCAACAATCTTTTGATCTGCGCGCGGTTGGTCTTGATTCGGTCGGTCGTTGTGCCGAGACCGGAAAAGGGAATGGTGACGTAATCCGCCGTATGAGCCAACAGCGGAAATCCTTCGCGTTTGAGCTGAACGGAAAACGGCGGCGCCACGACAATGGACTCGACCCGGCCGATTTTGAAAGCGTCGTACATCAGTTTTTCGTCGCCGATGGCGAGGAACTTGACGTCCTTGTCGGGGTCGAGACCGAATTGCCGTAGAGTGAGCCGCGCGCTGATATGATTGGTGCCGCCGATGGAGGCCAGTCCGATGACGGCGCCTTTCAGATCTTTCACGCTTTTGTATTTGTTCTGTGCGACGATGCTGAAGAACGGCGCTTTGATGCCCGTCGAGATTGCGCGCACCGGCAAACCACGCGCCGCCGAGCGGATCACGGATCCGATCAGCTCGGCATAGTCGATATCGCCGCTCAACAGCGCGGCCATCGCAATGTTCGGGCGCATCTGGATGAGCTCGACCTCGCTGCCATGTTTGGGATAGAGGCCACGATCTTTCGCGACGAAGGGAACGAGGAATGCCAGCGAGCTAGTGGCGACCGCGATACGGACTTTTTCGACGCTCGTCTTTTCTTGCGCCGTCAAAGCGACCGGTGTCACAAATATTGTCAGCGTAAGAAGCGCGGCAAAATTTCGTCGAAGCGATTTATGGAACACAATCCTTAACTTCCGGGGGCGCGGCCGTAGAGTTTATCAATAAAGCCGGATTTTTTGATTTCTTCCAAGACGCTCGTATCCATTAAACTCGCGGGCTTGGTCGTCTTGGCGTTTGGATGCGTCAATGAATCCAGCGCGCTCTGAATGCCATTGGGCTCGGGCACGGGATATTCCCGCACATTCTTGAGGGCTCGGTCGTGAATATCCTTTTGCACGTTGGGGTCCTTAATCCCTTCCTCTTCGAGAACGGCATAAACCGCCTTCGGACGGGTTCTGAAGATATAGATTCCTTCGAGGTAGGCCATCAGCAATCGGTGCAATACGTCGCGCTGCGTCTTGATGTAGGCTGTCGGAAAAACGTAGCCGTAGCGGGCATAATCCATCGGCAACTCTGAGAGATCGGCCAGTGCGCGGCAGCAGCCCGTAGCTACGATTTTGTGGACACTTTCGGGGCTGACCAGGGCGCCATCGACATGACCGGCGGCGAGTGCCGTCATGCGCGTTGGTGTATTGCCCGATTGTAACAGAGTAACGTCTTTGTCGGCGTCGAGCTTCCACAAACGCAACACCAGCCGCGTCACGGTATCGGACGCCGAACCGATGCGGCTCACAGCCAATCGTTTGCCTTTGAGATCCTCGGGCTTGGCGATGCTTTTGCGCACCACGAAAACATGTTCGATCTTGTTAATGGTAACGGTGACGAGCTTGAGATCGACAACGCCGGAGACGGCGAGGTTTAACATCCCCGGCACTTCGGACTCGGAGCCCACGATATTGCCGCCGGCCATCGCCTGGGTCAAAACGGTGCCGCTATTGAAATAGATGCTCTTGACGTTGAGACCGTACTTTTCCCAAATTTTATCACGGTCGACAATCCGTCGTAGAACGTTGAGAGAGCCAGCGCCACCACTGTGGCCCAGAATCACATTATTCAGCGGCGCCTGAGCCGTGACGAAAGTCGGCGCCGCGATGAGCAACGAGAATCCAGCGGTAAAGGCAAGGACACTCTTCATGGTTTCACTCCTTGCACGATCTGTAATGTCTACTTTTGAATAGCCAGACCGGGCGCGAAGATCGTGTTGGCCGGGGTCATTGATTGTCCCAGTTTCTGGTTCCTAGTTTCTAGTTTCCGGTTAACTCGAAACCAGGAACTTGAAACTAGAAACTCTTGTTGACTATTCCGCACGTTCCGCCGCGGCGCGGTGCATGACGCCGTAGAGGTCGACGGCGGCGAGGGCGCAGTATTCCAGGTTGTAGCCCTCGCGTGTATCGGCGTAACCGTCTTCGAGGATGCGCTGCATGACGAGCTTGTTAAAACTGCCGTGGCCCATCACGCCATGTTCGTGCTCTTTTAGATCCGCTTCTTCATGGGTCGAGAAATAAACTGCCTGCTGTTTGCTGAAGCCATATTTCTCTGTCAAAGTCTTAAACCACATGGCCGACCAGTGACCGATGGGTTCCTCGGTGAGCATCGAGAACCACCACTCCGCCACGGTTCCTTCCCACATGAGTTGCCGCTTGAAGTCGAGAATGGCGCGACACTCGGGCAGCATCGGCTCGCGGAGAATTTCATCTTTCGTCAACCCGAGCGCTTCGGCGGTTTGCAGCATGACCAGCACATGGCCCGGCGGCTTGGGATGAATAAATTCATCGGCGATCTTGACGCCGAGTGGAGCCTTGAGATCGGGATGGCGCTTAAAAAAACCGATATGCTTGTGATACGAGACGGATACCAGAGTGTTGATCTCGACAGTGAAGTTGCCCCAGTTTTTGAAGAACAGTTTGATCGACGACATCGGCAGAGTTCCTTCAAGGAACCTACTCATGAAGAGGCCCTGAGTAACCCGCTCTTTCCAGCGCTGAATGACCTTTTTGTTAACCTCGTCGATGTAGGCTTTGGCGTCATCCGAGCTCAGGCTAACGCCGAGCTTGGGTATGATCGAATTCATCGCCACCTGAGCCTTCGTTATGTCCGATACAGGTTATCGATGAAGCCGCTGTCATCGATGCGTCTCAAATAGTGAAAATCCCATAACGCCATCGGATCGGTCTTCTCGGCGGCCTTGTCCTGTTCGATGGAAATTTCATAGACATTGGAGATCGCCGGGATTGTCGCATAGGGCTTGGCCTGCAGGATCGTTTTCAGGTCCTCGTAAAGATGGGTTGCGGTCTCGTCATCGAGGTCGCCTTCGGCTTTGTATTTTTCTTTAATAATTTTGATCGACTCCGCCCGGTGGGTTTTGAAGTAGGCGATGCCTTCGCAAATCCCGCGAAGCATTTTGTCGATGATATCCGGGTGCTTTTCGACGAACGGGGAACCGCTGGACACCGTCGTGAACCACACCATCGGCAAAAACGGCACGTCGATCACCTTCAATCCGGCGCGTTTGGAAAGAATATCCGCCGGCGGCGTGACGAATGCAGCATCGGCCTCGCCGTCGCGCACCGCTTCCCAGTGAAACTTGCTGCCCTTGGCTTTCTCGACGTCGCAATCGTTGAGCAGTCCAGCCTGCTTGATGAACAGCCAAGTATTCAAGCCCGGATGCTTGCCTTTGGTCGCGACCTTCTTGCCCTTCAAATCTGAAACCTTATTAATGCCCGAGTCGGCGCGCACGACTAAACGGTGATTCAACAGGCTCACGGTTTGACCGAGGTAAACCCATTTGTCGCCCACGGGGCGGCGAATATACGGCGAAAGATGATTGCCGCCGACGAACTCGACGGTGCCGTTGGCGACGTTCTTATGCGAATCCTCCGACGTTATTTCGTAGTCGTAATTCACATCGAGGCCGTGTTTTGCCCACGAGCCCGAGTCATGCACCACATGTAGAAACGGCAGGTGGCTATCCGAACGATAGGGAAAATTTACTTTGTCCATGATGTGATCCTCCTTTGAATCTGTACTTATTGAATGTGACTGCAGACGTCAACTCATGAGTTCATTTGAGCTGAAGTTTTGTCGCCCACTTTTCCCAAATCTCTTCCCGCTTCTCGGCGCTAAATTTATTGGCAAGCGCAAAACGGTCGCGCCAGTGAAACGGCTTGCAGGCGTCGATCAGCATCCGGCTCATAGTGAAGTCGCCTTTCTCACGCTTCTCCGGTGGCAAGCGCGGATCGAGGTCGGAAGTCCAGGATTTTAACACCTGGACCGATTCTGCGGGATCCACGCGCGTGCACATCGCCCAGATCACTTGCTTCAAATCCACGGGATCGATGTCATCATCCACGGCAATGTAGTAACGATACATGCTTGCGCCGGTTTGCATGCTGGCGATCGCCGTGAGCGCATGCATCGCCTGTCCGGCATGGCGTTGTTTTAGGGAAACCACAACCATCAAGGTGTGGCAGTGGCACCATACTCCTTGAACGTCCGAGACGCCCGATTGCTCCAGGTGATCCCAGATGCGCGCGGCAAAAAGTGGAATGCCGTAACGTTCCGTGATCGGCAGCAGCGGCGGGTTGCCGAGAAGAATTGGATCGTTCCGATGGAGAATTCGTTTTATCCGTACGACGCACTCATTACCGCTGTGGGTGTAGTATCCCGGCCACTCGCCGAATGGCCCCTCAGGGTGAGATTCTTCTTCAGGTGACGGCATCTCACCTTCAACGACGATCTCCGCGCTGGCCGGTACCGGAAGGCCGGTGAAGGGCGCGCGAATGACTTCCAACGGCGCGCCGCGCAGCGCGCCGGCGTATTCGTATTCGCTGACGCCGGCTTTTGCGGCGGACGGCGCCGCCAGCCACGTTGCGGGTTCGCAGCCGAGCACGATGGCGACGGGACAAGGGTGTCCCGCTTGCCAGTATTTCCGCGCGATCTGCTTGCCATGTTTGTGCTCGATGATCCACAACGTCACGCGATCTTTGCCAACGACGCAAGAACGATAGGTGCCGACATTGACCCAGCCGCTATCGGGGTCTTTGGTCACGACCATGTCGCCCGTGCCAATGTAGCGGCCGCCGTCGTGCTCGTGCCACTTCGGCGTGGGAAAAATGGCCAAATCGATGCGCTCGCCTTCGAGGATATTCTCGGCAATTGGCCCGGACGAAACTTCCACGGGTATGTAGGGTTTCAGATCGCGAATCTTATTGCGCCAGGTTTTGAGGATGTCCAACTTGGGCACATCCGTTGGCAGACCTAGAGCCAGGGCAAAGCGCCGCGCGGTAGCGAGGACGTTGGTCGCGATACGAAATCCTTTTGGGTAATCGATGATATTATCGAAGAGCAGCAATGGACCATCCTGCTCAGCCATTAGCTCCGTCAAGCAGCCGATTTCAAGATTCCAGTGAGCGCCGTCGATGGATTTCACTTCACCGATGCGCGCTGCGGCGTCAATGTAGGAGCGGAGATCCAAGAAAGGCATTGGCTTATCTCCAGCGCTTGCGTTTAGACGTGTCCCGTTCGACCTCCTCGCCCTCCTTTGGAGGGAGAGGAATGAGGTGAGGGTGGTGCTTCTCGAGCGCCCTCACCCTTGCCCTCTCCCACTTCGTGGGCGAGGGAATCGGACTGCTTCGGAAACGAGTACCGCGTCTCATGGCTAGTGGGTCGCATCGTAGCAAGCGTCCATAAATAACCGGTTCAAATCCGCCGGCGTGACGGCGCAGTATTCTGCCGCATAGCCGGGGCGCTCGTTGACGCCTTCTTGCAGTAACCGAACCAAGACGGTTTGCGTTACTGCGCCATGGGCTTTGCGGTCGAGATGGTCCATCGTATCGGCTTCATGATGTTTGGAAAAATAACTCGCCTCAGCAGTGGTGAGGCCGTAGTGCGTCGTTAACGCTTTTAAGAAATCCAGACATGAATTACCGAACGGGTGCTCCCACAGAACCGAAAACCAGTATTCCTGAATCTGTCCATCGTTGAGCAGGGTGCGATGAAAATCAGGTAGGGCGCGGCATTCGGGTAACATCGGCGACAGCAAAACGTCTTCTTTGCTTAGGCCCAAAGCATTGCCAGTGCTGATCAGAATTTGAATATGACCGGGCGGACAGGGGTGGCCGAATTCATCAAGGACTTTTTGCGTGTAGACTTCCATCAGATCGACGTTCTTCACGAAGAACCAAAGATGCCGATAGAATGCCGACGTGTAAACGGAGTTAATCACCGGAACAAACGAGCCCCAGTTCTTGTAGAAAAGCTGGAGGGTTTCTTTCTTGAGCTTGCCCTGGCGCAATTCGTTCATGAATCGCGTCCGATCGACGGTTTCCTTCCAGCGTTTGTCGCATTTCGCGGCCAGCTCGGCGATAAATTCTTCGGCTTGCGCTTCATTCAGTTTGAGCATTCCCTGAGCCTCCCGTTTAAATCGTGTTCCGCAACTCTTTCACGGCATATTGCACCCCCACCTGGCTGTCAAGGCTGATCCACCGTCGCTTGCCCAGGCTAAGGAATCTGGGATAGAATTAAAAATTGGACAATGGAGGAGCAGCGATGGACTTTGTAAATCTCCAAGAAATGATGAAAACGGGGAAGCGCAAGATCGACCTTTTTGGCACGGACAATTTCCGTTCCTGGATGCTTTACTTCGTCCCCGGGGATGGCACGGACATGCACTATCACGCCAATCCGGAGACATTCTTGGTTGTTGTGGGCAAGGGCGTGGTCAAAGGCTCAAAGGGGGAGGAGCGCCCGATCCAAAAGCACGAAGTGATTTGTTTGAATGCAAAGGATTATTATCAGATCACCAATAATGGCACCGAACCCCTGGTCCTATTCGGCAACCGCTCGGAGGCGTTCGGCGGGCCGCATATTAAGTCAGATGGGGTCGATCGCAACGCCCGCCGCTGAGTTTCAGCCGTCGCGGGTCGATTGACAAGATTGCCGACAGTGATTACAGTTTCAAACGAATCGCGTTGAGGAATTCTCATGCCAATTTACGAGTATCAATGCCAGAAGTGTGGCATCTTTGAGGTGTCCCAGAGAATCATCGAAAAGCCGTTGGGAAGGTGCCCAACCTGTAAAGGAAAAGTTAAGAAGCTCATTTCCAACACGTCCTTTCAGCTTAAAGGGACCGGGTGGTATGTCACCGATTACGCCCGTAAGGGGCAAAACGGAGATGCTAAAAGCGGCAACGGCTCAAAATCATTGTCAGAATCCAAGAGCGAAAGCTCATCCACCAGTACAGACAAGTCTTCTTCCTCTAGTGGCGAGTCAAAGAACAGTGAAAGTTCGAGCAAGAGCGAGAAATCTTCGGCATCGAGTTCGACGCCCACTTAGCCGCCTACCAGCTTAGTTACGGAATAGTTCTCTCAAACGGCGCCCTGCGGGCGCCGTTGCTTTTTTAGCCACGCCAATTTTATTGCACGGGCGACGAAACGGGTCTAGATTTGGAATTCTTTTTTCGCTATAGCTGGGGCAAAAGCTGAAAAATTTTAGAAGGAGGGTTTCACCAATGGCTCAGACCATAGACAATATCGTCGATCCGAATGATTCGGGCTTGACGTCGGAAATGGTGCAGTTTCCCGGCGCCGCTGGAACTGTCAGCGCCTACGTTTCGCGGCCAAAGGATGGCAGAAACTTGGGCACGGTTCTCGTGATTCATGAGAACCGGGGACTTGTCGGGCATATCAAAGACGTCGCCCGCCGTTTCGCCAAGGATGGCTTTGCGGCCATCGCGGTGGACTGCATGGGGCGGGTCGGTGGCAGTGATAAGTTCGGTGGCAGTGATGCGGCTACGGAGGAAATCAAGAAGGTCAACGGGGCGATGGTCGCGGAAGATTTGAGCAGCGCAGTGGCGTATATGAAAAAGCAGAACTACGTCAACGGCAAATTTGGCGTCGTCGGCTACTGCTGGGGCGGAGGTCAGTCGCTAAATTTCGCGACAAAGTGCAAAGATCTCAATGCCGCGGTGGTTTACTATGGCCGCAACCCTGATCCGCTCGATTCCGTCGCCAACATCCCTTGCAAGGTGATGGGTAACTACGCCGCTGACGATCCGAACATCATGCCTGGTGTCGAACCCTTGAAAGCGGCGATGGCGAAAGCGGGCAAAACCTTTGACGTTAAGGTGTACCCCGGCGCGAAGCACGCGTTTAACAATAATACTAATGCGGACCGCTATAACCCGGAATCTGCGAAGGATGCCTGGTCGAGGACGGCTGGATTCTTCAAAGCAAACTTAGCTTAAAAGCAAAGACGGACGGCCCGTTCGAAAGGTGGCATGTGGCTACATCTTCAACCGGTGTGGTTGCATGCCGCTTTTTATTTCTCGTCAAGTTCGGGGCGCCGGCCCACGGCCATGCGGGCAACTTCGGGGGTGATTGCGTAGGGGCTTTCAGTCGTGTCGCGCCAGATTTGTTTTGTCAGATCCGCATTGCCACCCGTCACCACGTAAGACAGCGCTCCGCTGAGGGCGCCGATGGTTACCTCGATCGCCTTAATGGGCAAGAATAATATATTGCCCGCCGTCAAGCCCACGCCGACTCCGGCTTTTTCAATGGTATCCTCGGCATTGCCAACGATGGGAAACACACAGGTCAACACCAGAGCTAGTAAAGCCGAGACGCGCCTAATTTGATTCAACATTGAGCTATCCTCGCATAAAAAATCTCGAACGAATGGATTCGACGCCGTGAGTCGGATTCCAATACCGCCGCACGCCGAAGTAGTAACAGCAGGCTTCGTTATCGAGATCGTTGTTGAAGCAGCGGAGTTGTCCGTCTTGAAAGCGTACCCGCGCGAGACAGGTGCCGCCGGGAATCGAAGAGGTCATCACTTCCATGACCACGCCGATACCCCATTCGTCGTAGCGCAGGTGATTGACTTCATCGCCAACCCCGAGATAGAGACGCTTGCTTTCGGACCCCGTCGCAGATTTGTCATTGCGACGATGGAAATGTTTTAGTGTCAGGGCGATGTTGGGACTGGAAGGTTGCGCGAGCTTCGCGCCGTTATGGTCAGACGGCCCGCGCATGTCCTCTGAGTCGCGAGTTTTCCTCTTCGCCGCCTCACTCCCGTTTCGCGATAAGTTGCTTTTACGCACAATCAATCCTCGGAGTATCGTTCTGAGATTCAATCGTCAGCCGATCTCGCTGACCACGAGGTCATAATCGCCGAAATCGACTTCAATAGTCAAGCTCCACAATCAGTGCACCGATGTTTTCGTTGCCCTTTCGATAGCGACGGTAACACGGCAAATAAAATTTTCCCATTTCGATGTAACCGGGCCGTTACAATTTCAAGAAAGTTGCGATAACTTCGGCCAGCTCCGCCGGATTGTCGTGATGCACCATGTGGCCGGCGTGATCGATGGTCACGCGACGGTGATTCCGTATGGCATCATAGCGCTCTTGTTTGTCGGTTCGCCGCGTTTGCCGGCTTTCCTTGCCGTCGACAATAAGCACCGGACATTCGATGCGACGAAAAAATTCCAAAGCCTGCAGAGTGTAAAATGGTTGCGGCGCGTTGGTGCGGTGGAGCGGATCGAACTTCCAGACCCACTTGCCTTTGTCGTTTTGTTTCATGCCGGCGCGCGCCAGTTCGAGCGCCCATGCGTCATTCAATCGAGAATTCGTTTGCCGCAGCTGGCCGGCGCCCGCCTCGAGGCTCGTGTATTCGCGAAAGTGGTGGCGCCCGCGTTCGCGCACTTCGGTGATCCACTTTTCCATTCTCAGCGGAGCGTCGGAAAAATTCATGCCCGGCGGCCCAATGCCTTCGATGAGGACGAGTTGACTCACGCGCTTTGGAAACGTTCCGGCATAGAGAAAGGAAATGGTTCCGCCCATCGAGTGGCCGATGAGCTTAAGCTGCGTTGCACCGAGGGCTCGAATCACGCATTCGAGATCGGAGACGTAATCGGGAAAATAATAGTAGCCGCCGGCGCCGATCCACCCACTATCGCCATGGCCGCGGCAGTCGGGGGCGATGATCCAAGTCGATTTTCCTAGTCGTTCTTGTAGTGAGGCGACGAAGGGTCTCCAACTATCCGCGAGATCCAAATAGCCATGAACCAGCACGAGCGGTTCGCCGGCGGATTCACCCCATTCGAGACAGTGGATCGGAAGTCCCTGGGATTCGACGAACTTGTCACGTGCTTCCGACATGCGATTCAGTTCTATCGATCGGAACTTCGACGAAATCGTTGTTTTCGTCGGACCAGGCGAAAGCACGGATAATTTTTACCGCGCGGTTATAGATGGAGATAACAATTTGGGCGCTCTCGGGATAGGTGGGTTCGCCGAACGGACTGGCAAAAGCTTTGTCTTCATCCGAAAAATAAGCGTCGTGTTCGGGGTGCGAATGATAAAACGCCTTGAGCTTATGACTCCTGGCTTCGCCCTTTGCGATCACCGACTCGAGCTCCATTGGGTCCATCGCGTAGGCGATCGCGGCTGTGCGCGGATACGTCAGCGGGTCAAGCGCGTGAAGTTTGTTTTGGATGTTTTTCAGGCGATGTACATAGTCCAGTCCGGCCGCCGAAAGTACCACGCCGCAACATTCTTCTGGAAACGTTTCCTGCGCGTGCCGGGATATCTCGTTCCACGCTTCTTGCGTGAGCAGCAATACGCTTGGTCTATTCATCGACGTGGTTTACGCGATTCTCTTCATTATTTAACATGAGAGGAGGTAGCATTGCCATTGTAGTGCTGCAACCGACCCTCACACTTTCCCTCTCCCGCACACGCGGGTGAGGGAGAGGGCATCCGCGCAACACCGCAGAGGAGGTCAATCGACCAGATGCCAATTCTTAGCGGGAGTAATTCCAATTAGAAGCGCGGATGTGTCGCGTTCTTATAGCGCTGGTAAGCGTCGAGCACTAGAGCGGCGAAGTCGTCGGCCAATTCGAGATCGTTGTCGAGGCGATTTTGAATCTCTGCCGGTCCGACGTTGTAGGCGCTCAGTGTCAGGCTTAGGTCTCGAAACTGCTTCATGAGATCGTGCAGATAGTAAATTCCCAAGCGGATGTTAAGCTGCGGATCGTCCAGCAATTCCGGTCTAAATGCAATCGGCCGCCGTCCGTGTTCTCGACCGAGTAATTTGGCCAGAGACTTGCCCGTGTCGGGCATGATCTGCATGATCCCGCGCGCGCCATTCGGCGACACTGCAGTGTGCTGAAAGCCGCTTTCTATTTGAATCAGCGCCAGCACCAACAGGGGATCGAGCTTGCGCTTGAAACTTTCCTCCCAGATGACTTCCGAGACGTTCCAGATTTCGGCGTCGGTGATATCCGGGCGGTGCGACTTGACGATCGAATAGATCCCGACGAGTTCTTTCGGCCGCGGCTTTTCCGACACCTCGACCGGTTTGACTTTAGAAGCGGATACCGCCGTCGCCTTCTCGGAAAATTGTTTGGATGCGAATAGTGCTGGAGCAAACAGCGCAGCAACAAAAATCAGCTTGGCGCAGTGGGCGCCGCAGCTTAAAGTACGAGCGCGCGTTTTTTGAGGACGTTTCTCCATACTTCATCTCTCGATTAGTCAAAGACAAAAAGGTAGGAGGCAGTCAGTTTGTTGAGAGCTTCTGCGTAGGTAACAAAAGGAGTAGATGAAGTCAACGCGCGGCGATACTTGCGCAAAATTTTTGAGCCAGGTCCGTCGTTGCCCCTCGTCATTCCGGCGAAAGCCGGAATCCAGGTTGTGTGGTGGTGCGGGAGACCGGTTCGGCATAAGCTTTTACCCGCGCGAAGGAGGCGAGGGATGGATACCGGCTTCCGCCGGTATGACGGAAAATGAACCGGCTTTTCAGGTCTGGTTGCGGCTCGGCCGCGCTGTGCCTCTGTGGTGAAGGAAGCGAGTCTATCTTCCGGTGCGCGCTAAAGAGTGCACCCAACCCTGCATGCGGGTCTTGGCGTTCTGGATGTCTTTTTCACTGAACCAGTTTTTGAGATCGACTCTGTCAACCGGATAAACCGGACGCATGAAGTCGCTCTCGTAACCGAACGGTACGGTCGCATCGATGCCCATACCGCCCTCGAACATAGTATTCGACGCAGTCCACTCTCTTTCGCCCGCGGTCATGCGTTCGGCGGGCATGAAGGTCTGGCCACGGCCGCCCGGGAGTGGATTGATAATATCGGTCTTTGGATTGACGCGGGTGGTGAGACACCAGATGATGTCGTCCATATCGTAGGGATCCGAATCTTCGCTGACGGCGATCACCAATCGCGAGCCTTGTGACGTTGCCAGAATGGCGGCCATGAAATTACGCTGCCACCCTTCCTCGATGCGATTGCGTTTTTTGACCTGAATGATCGCTCCGCCCCAATCGGTCATGCAGTAAGGAATGTTGACGTCCATCATGATTCCCGGTTGCATTCTCTCGCAAAGCTCAAACATCGATGCTTCGCGGATTGTCGTGTCGATATTGTGGTCGTCTAGAGTATGTACGCCCAGTGTGAAAATGATCGGCTTGCTTTCGCGCTTGCGCGTGGTGACGGCGGTAACATGGAAGGTCGGCGCCTTGTAAGCTTTGCCCATGTAACCGGCCCACTCTGGATGGAAATGGAAGCGGCCTTGAATACCAGCCTTTTCCGATTCGGCAGTTTCGAACCGGCGGTCGCGAGGATTGACGTAGCCTTCGAGAACGACTTCGGCATCGGCAAGGCCGTAGGCGTCCACCGTGCGAGCTTTCACCAGACGCATGGGCGCGCCTTGCACCGCGCCGGCCATACCGACTTCATCGCAGCCCTGCGGCAGGATGACATAATCGAAACCAGCGCCCGCGAGGAGTGTCCCTGCGGGCGGTAGGCCGAAGTTCATGGTGATCGGCACCATCTTGTTGTCTTTGTAGTACTTGCTGACCACCTGCCACATATGCGAGCCGGGAGAGATTTGAAACGTGCCGACGTTGCCCCAGCGGAAGTTCATGCGGTTGTACCCGAGGTCCGTACCGCCGTTAAAATATTCTCCGGAGATGAGCCGGTTACCGGAACCGACCGTGAGCTCGGGCTCGATGTTGGTATGACGGATCGGCACCACAAAGTCATTCGCTTCAGCCGGTTTTTCGTAAACTTCTTCTTGCGCCGGCGCGTCCTTTTGATCGACAACGATAGGCGCGATTGGATGGGTGATTGCGTAAGCCAGCTTTCTCGTACGGTCGGCGTGATCCTTCCAGCCGAACATCTTATTGATTACCTTCATGTCGCCGAACAAGTTGGTAACACAGCGGTGCTGGGGCTTGCCCTTGACGTTGTTGAACAAAATCGGGCAGCCGCCGTCTAATTGTTTCTGGATGCCGGTGATTTCCAGGTCGGGGTCGACTTCTTTATCCGTAACAAGGATGTCGCCTTCCTTTTTCATCCATTCGATGGCACTGCGTAAATCTCTGACCTCTTCCGGCGCTGCTCCATCTCGTTTTGCGTTTGCCATTGCGTCCCTCCGAATATCTTACGTCATTTTGCAAGCTACGGTTCTTACGATCGCGAAAAAAGAACGACTCTGACTTATTAATTCGAACTTCGACCCAATCGAACAACAGATATGTGGGAAAATTCTAAGATTCAGGATGTCTGGACGGAGAAATCCATATACGACAATTTTCTCAAAGTCAACGAACGCACTAACGATACTCGCTCCCGATCGCGCCAAAGTTACGCGGGAAATTGCGCGTTTGCGCCGCGCGACCGAGAGCTTTCGGAGGCAGCGACCCTTTACAGTTAACCGACGGCTTGCTATCACTGCCTGAATTGTTTTTGGATTTACTGGGGAGAATCTATGACGGACAGCGCTCAACGTTCTAAACAAGACTGGCTGCTTCTCGTCGGTCTTTTCTGTTTCTTTTTTTCCGGCGCGGCCGGTTTGATTTATCAGGTGGTGTGGACGCGGATGCTCACCCAGATTTTCGGCAATACCACTTACGCGATCGCAACTGTGTTGTCGGCGTTCATGGCCGGGTTGGCTATCGGCAGCTACGTTTTCGGTCAGATCGCCGACCGGGGGAAAAACGATTTTCTGTTGTACGGCATTCTCGAAGCAGGCGTCGGGGTGTATGGATTCCTAGTGCCATGGATCTTTGTCGCGGCGCAAAAAATCTATGGCCCGATTTTCGGGCTGAACGAAAGCTATCCATTTCTTTTTAACTTGGTGCTGTTCTTTCTCTCTTTTGTTTTATTGGTCTTTCCGACTCTGTTGATGGGCGCGACATTGCCGGTGTTGAGCCGATTTTTCGTCCGGAGCTTTGCCCAGTTCGGGCGCCGCGTCGGCGACCTGTATGCGACGAACACACTGGGCGCGGTTATCGGCTGCGCCGCCGGCGGATTTTTTCTGATACCGACGCTAGGAATGCGTCGGACGGTATATGTGGCCGCGGGAGTCAACTTGGTGATTGCCGTTGTCATTCTTATCGTCGATAGGATCCGCGACAAAACCCCGCTGGAAATCGTCCCGGAACCAGCCGCTGAGGAAACCCTCGCTCCGGAGGCGCAAAGTGCTTCGCTATTGCGTTGGGTGGTCTTGACGTCGTTCGGATTGTCGGGGTTTGCGTCGTTGGTTTACGAAAATGCCTGGACCCGGTCGTTAACATTGGTGATAGGCAGCTCCATTTATTCGTTTTCTACGATGCTTGTCACATTTTTGATCGGTCTGGCGCTCGGCGGGTTTATTTACGCGCGCTTTCTCGGTGAACGCGAGGCTAGATTGAGCACCTTCGGCTTAATCGAACTCTGGGTTGGCTTGTCGGCGCTCGCGACCATACCTCTTTTTGAAAGACTGCCGTTGATCTTTCTGCGCTTGCTGCACGGATTTGGCGAGACGTTCACGGTGTTTCTCTATCTGCAAATTTTCTTATCTTCACTGGTGATGTTCATTCCGACAGTTCTCTTGGGGATGACGTTTCCCTTGGTCGCGCGTCTGTTTACCCAGAGCCTGTATCGAGTCGGTAGCGGCGTTGGCAGCTCCTACGCAGCCAACACGCTCGGCGCGGTTCTCGGCGCGTTTGCCGGCGGTTTCATCCTGATTCCCACCTTTGGCGTGCAAAACACGATCATCTTCGCCGTGGTGATGAATCTTTTAATCGGAGCTTGGCTCGTCATCAGCGATTCGAGACTTTCATTGGTGCCGCGATACGGCCTCGGATTGGCAGTAGTTGTTCTGGCGGTTATCATTCCTCTGAAAATTCGCCGCTGGGATCCCCATGTTCTCACCAGCGGTGTGACGATCTACGCCGACCGCTATGAATCACTGCCCACCGATTCGCTGCGTATCGAAGAGATGAAGCGCGACGATGTTCTCTATTATCGGGAGGGCTTGACGACGACCGTGAGTGTGCACCGCATTCCTGGCAGCGATTACGTTTACTTCAAATCGAACGGCAAGATCGACGGTTCCTACGGCGATGCGTTGAGCCAGCTGATGACCAGCTATATCGCCATGCTGCTGCATCCGACAGCCGAAAGGGCGCTTACCATCGGGCTCGGCAGCGGCATGTCGGCGAAGGCGCTCGCGACCTTCAAATCGTTGAAGGAAATCGAAGTCATCGAGATCGAGCCGGCGATGATCCAAGCGAGCAAGTTCTTCGACCGCGCTTGGGTCGCAATGGATAAGCTTCCGCCGGGCGTTACTTTTCCCGCAAGCTCCAGCGTCCGCCCTCGATTCGTATACGATTCTGTTGACGACGACGCGAACAGCCGAGTGTGGTACGACAACAAAGAAAAACGGCTCTACTACAAGGGCGTGATGGAATCGAAAGCTCGCAGCGAGCTGATGAAACGGTCGGAGGATCTCGATTACCGCGGCGCCATCGACCGCCTTTACCGCAACGCCCGCCAGTCGCGCCACTCGAGCGTGCTCGAAGACAAGAGAGTGCGCGTGATACCGACGGACGGGCGCAATTATATTCTAGCGACGCCAAAATACTATGACGTGATCACCGCCGAGCCGTCGAATCCATGGATCGCCGGAATCGCCAATCTCTACACTCGCGAGTTTTATCAAGTCGTCAAGTCAAAGATTAAAGATGACGGCATATTCGCCCAGTGGTTTCACAATTATTCCATGTCGCCCGACGATTTCCGCATGGTCTTTCGCACCTTCGTGGAATCATTCCCTTATGTATCGCTATGGAGCATGAAGGAAAGCGATTTTCTCTTGGTCGGCAGTAAGAAAGAGCAGATTTTCGATTATGCGGCAGTCAAAGAAATTTATGACAACAACAAAATGCTGCGATCGGATCTCGAATATCTCGGACTGTCCGATGTGTATGCGGTCCAAGGGTTCTACCGCATGAATCGCGACGGATTCCTGGCTTTCTCCAAGGGCGCGTCGATCAATACGGATGACGGCGCGGAGCTCGAGTTTTCCGCGCCAAAAAATCTGCGCCGTTCGACGACCGAGCTCAATCGCAGAATCATGACGCCGTTTCTCGTCGACACGCCGCCATGGCTTAAATCCAAGCCGCCCATACCGCAGGCGATGCATCATTTTTACTTGGCGCAAGCGTACACGGCGAGTATTGCAAGAAATCGGGCATTGGCCGAACTCGAACAAGCGATCAAGCTTGATCCGAAAAATCCCAAGTTTCACCTGTTGAAGATGAGAATCTTGCTTGAGCAGGACAAAAGCACAGAGGGCGCCAAGGAAGCGCTCGCAGCGCTAGAGCAAGGCGAGGAATATATCCCTGAAGTTTTGGCCATGAGCGACGAATTCTACTTGCCCGAAGCGAAGATGATCTATCAGAAGACGATCGAGATGGGCCACAAAGAAGTTCTGCCCTATCTCGGCTTGGGCAACATCGCGCTTCATTCCGGCGACCTGCCAGAAGCCGAGAAATGGTTTACCCGGGCACGCGATCTGCAACCCGATCACCCGGCCGTATTGCTGGCATGGGGACGTCTGGTTGGGGCGAAGGCGCAAAAGTCGACGGACGAAGGTCAGGTCAAGAAACAGATGCAAGAGGCGCGTTCGCTGCTCGAGAAGTCCAAATCCAAGGGGGAGGAGTCTGCCACGATTCATTCCGAGTTAGGGGTTGTTTATTACAAGCTCGGCATGTGGGAGAAGGCAGCCGATGAATATTCGGAAGCTTTGCGTATGCGGCGGCGAAGAAATGACCTGCGTTATTCGCTTGGGCAGGCTTATGCGCAATTAGGAAGAATCAAAGACGCGGAACAGAAATATCGCGAGATCCTCTCGCTCGCCCCCGACGATGCGGAAGCGTTGAAAGCATTGCAGGATTTGGGCAAGAGATACTAGCGCGGCGAAGCCGCACCAAGGTCCCCCTCTCATCCTTCCCCGGCACGAGACTGCGTCTTAATGTCATTCTGAGCCGAAAGGCGAAGAATCTCGTCTTCGTAACTGACTGAAAATACGAGATGCTTCGCTCCGCTCAGCATGACACTTGAGGGGTTTTTCGCATTCCGACACAGTCTCCACACGGGGGAGGAAAGAGTTGGGGGCGCCTCAAATTTTCGTGGGGTGCGCTCTGCGCACCGCTCAGTTCGATTGCGATTGATCCGGACTACCGCAGACGACCATCGAATCTCGAAAGCCTCCGCATCCGGCGGAGGCTTTCTCATTTTGCGGCCTTTGAAGTTCATGGCTGTACCCATTATGCTGCGTGCACCTGATAGACCAAGGAGGTCTCCTGTGTTGGAAGAAAAGATCGGTGTCATTGGTGCCGGGAAAATCGGATCGGCGATCGCTCGTGGTGTGGTCCGAGCTGGTCTGGTGACAAAAGAAAATGTCATGGCCAGCGATGTTAGCGATGCGTTGCGCCAATCGATCGCCCAAGAGCTTGGCATAAAAGTGACGCCGGACAATGGCGAGCTGTGCGATTTCGCTGACATCGTCATCCTCGCGGTCAAGCCTCAGATCGTCGATCCGGTGGCCAAAGAGATCACCAAGAAGCTCGATAAAGCCAAGCTCTTAGTTTCAGTTGCCGCTGGTGTGCCATTATCGCGAATCGAGGGAAACCTGGCGCGGGGAGCGCGCGTCGTGCGCGTGATGCCGAACATTCCCTGCGTCGTCGGCGCCGGCGCGGCCGGTTTTGCCGGCGGCTCGCATGCGACCGCGGCAGACTTGGAAAAGGTCGGCGCGATACTCAACAGCTTCGGTATCGGTCTGCCGGTTGAAGAAAAATACCTCGATGCCGTCACTGGCCTCAGCGGCAGTGGTCCTGCCTATGTGTTTCTCTTTATGGAAGCGCTTGCCGATGGCGGCGTGCAAGTCGGTCTGTCGCGCGACGTGGCGCTGAAACTGGCGATGCAAACCGTCTACGGCGCCGCGCGCATGGCGCTCGAAAGCAATAGACACTTGGGTGAACTCAAAGACGAAGTCACTTCCCCGGGCGGTACAACCATCGCCGGACTTTATGCAATGGAACAAAAGGGTTTTCGCGGCACGGTGATAGACGCGGTTGTTAACGCGACGAAGAGATCGCAGGAGTTGGGGAAGGGGTAGGAAGACAGTTGCGAGGGTCGGGTGTCGAGTGTCGAGGTGACTTTGCTGTCCTCAGCAAACGCATTTTTTCCTCGCCTTTCCAGGACCCGGTGAAAAGACGCTTCCCCTTATAGCAAGCGGAAGGAGTTGCCTAAAAACTTTCAAGCTTATAATAGTACTTTCCTCCATCCTAGTGTTTTTCTACGTGGCTTTGGCACTCGGACCATGGAGGTAGCGATCGTAATTCGGCTTCGAGTTTTGAGTTAAATTACGAAGGTGCGATGGGTATCGGTGAAATACGCCTCCACCCATCCTACGATTAGATTCATTTCCGAAATTGTAGGATGGGTGGAGCGAAGCGATACCCATCATCTGCACCGCGATACCCATTAACCGGCGATCCATCGATCACTTGCGACGATTCGACGTGGCATTCTAATATCCGCGGGTGACGAACTATCGAGGCAATTTCATTCCCGGCGGCAGCTTCTTTTTTACCGTTAATCTCGCCGACCGTCGGTCGAATCTCCTCATCGATCGAATCGATCAGCTTCGAAGCGCATTTCGGTACGCGCGCACGCGACACGCTTTCACGATCGATGCCATCGTCGTGTTGCCTGACCACCTGCATACGATCTGGACTCTGCCGGAGGGGTGCTGCCGATTTCGCTACGAGGTGGCGGTTGATCAAGACGATGTTCTCCCGAAGCGTTGAGCGAGGCGAGCGACGCTCGGCAAGTCGGAGCACGAAGAGCGAGCGTGGAATATGGCAGCGACGATTTTGGGAGCACACGCTATGCGATGAGAACGATTTCGAGCGGCATTGCCATTACATCCATTTTAATCCGGTAAAGCACGGGCATGTATCGGCACCTAGCCAATGGCTGTATTCATCATTTCACCGATTTGTGAGGCTTGGCGTGTATCCGATGAATTGGGCTGCGGGGAAACAGATCGACGGGAACGAATTCGGAGAAAGATGATGGGTATCGGCGCAGAGCGCCTCGACCCATCCTACGAGATTTTTAATTCGACATCAGTAGGATGGGTGGAGCGAAGCGATACCCATCGTCCTCGGTACAAACTTGGCGATTCAGACCACCGGGCACTTTATTTATCCGTCCAACGCTCCACTGATTTTTTTTCAAGATAACCCGGCTTGCCGCCTTTTTTGGACTCGACGCGCAACCAATCGCCCTCGGCGCGGACGACGTTGATCTTTATTCCTGCCGGAAGTGTGGCTACGGTCTTATACTTTGTTCCCGGTCCTTCGCGGAGCTCGACATCCCTGATCGTCCGGTAGGCGCCGGCTGTTGATGCGGGAGTCGCCGCTTTCGGAGGAGGAGGGGGCTGCGCGGTGGTCTCGCGGAGCGCGAATTTTTCGTCGATGTAGCCGGGCTTGTCGCCGTGCTTCGATTCGACCTTTAACCAATAGCCTTCCTTCGCCACGACGTTAATCTTGATGCCTTTGGGCAACGTCGTGATGACGGGATGATTTGTCCCGGGTCCGGCTCTCAGAGGAACGTCGGCTGTCGTCGTGTATGTGCCGCGTGTGCTCTGGGCCTGGGCGTAGACAGTGGCAGTGAAGAAACTCGGAGCAGACAATAACCCGACCAGAAAAGCCGTGAGCGATAAGAATTTCTTCCACATGGAAATAGTTTCCTCGTTTATTAGACGATTGGATTCTTGGTTTGATAGCCAATTTAAGTGCGCCGGTCGAGCAATTTCACTTAACCATTAATTTTATGATTGATCCACCAATCACCGGCGGATCAAGTCCTTTCGGCGGTCTTCTGCCGCCCCATTGCCTTGTCGTTGTCCGCGAAAATAGCCATCTTTAAATTTGAGCGCCGGGTTATTCCTTAAGCCCATTTCCGTGCTAATAAGGACGGGTGAAACGGCTTTGCCAGATTCTCATCGGGGCACTGGCCGGCTTAGCTATTCTAACCGACAGTGCTTCAGCGATTCTGCTCGACGCTCTCGACCCCGCGCGGCAGTGGAAAGTGGAGAGGATTGAATTTTCCGGAAATGAAAAATTTTCGGACGACGAGTTGAGCGACATTATCGTGACCAAAGCACGGCCGTGGTATCGCGTGTGGGAGGCACGGCCGGCATTTGATCCGGTCACCTTCGGCAGCGACCTTGAAAGATTGCCGCGCTTCTATGAAGCGCAGGGTTATTATGGCACGGCTATCACGTACGACCTTACTGTCGATGAAAGCGAGGGACTTGTCGCCGTGCAGATCGAGGTACGTGAGGGGATGCCCGTTTCGATCTCCGAAATCGACGTTGAAGTCGTAGGAAGCGAAGCGGATCGAAAACCTCCGTCTTTGCCGAAGGAGTTGCCGGTCAAACGTGGCGAAATCTTTCGCGAGGCAGAGTATCAACAAGCGGAGCAGGCTTTACGCGGCATTTTTTTGGAGAATGGCTATGCGCACGTGAAAACCGAGCGCAAAGCCGAAGTAGATTTAGATGAACAACGCGTTCGCATTCGCTACACCGTGCATCCGGGACCGATCGCCGTTTTCGGACAGACAGAAATAAAGGGAACGGACACAGTCGAACCAGAGCTGGTTTCACGAGAGCTCGTCTACCACGCCGGCGAAACTTATTCGCAGTCGAAAGTCATCGAAACCCGTGAAAAGCTTTTGGCTTTAGATCTCTTCGGCGCGGTTAAAGTCGCGCCCGCGGAAACCCCGGGCACTCCCCCCGTCGTGCCCATGGAGGTGGAAGTTGCGGAGAAATCACATCGCGAAATCAAGCTCGGCTTGGGCTACGGCACGGAAGATCAATTTCGCACCCAATTGGAATGGCGCCATTTGAATTGGCTGGGCGGCGGAAGGCGCCTATCTGTTCTCGCAAAATATTCATCCATCATCCTTACGGGCGAGATTAATTTCGTTCAGCCCCATTTTCTCTCGCCACGCACACAGGGAATTGTCAATTTTAGCTATAACCAGGAAAAGGAGGAAACCTATGTTCGCAACGTGGGCCGGTTCGCTCCTCGAATAAATCATCGATTCTCTTCTGCACTGACCGGCTTTGTCGGCTACCGTCTGGAGCACAATAAGCTCAACGATGTCGCGCCCTCCACCGAGCTTGCTCTGGGAGAGATCCGGCGGAAAGGAATTCTTTCCGGGCCGACTATCGGACTCGTGTGGAATACCGCGGATGACCCGTTTAACCCGAAAAAGGGAGAGGTAGTCTCCCTTACAGTCGATCAGGCAGGTGCGATCTGGGGTGGTGAATTCAGCTATTATAAGATGACGGCGGAGGCAAAGAAGTACATCGATATCGGTTGGAATACCGTGTTCGCGAGTCGTTTGAAGCTGGGCTTGGGCGACGCCATCGGTTCCGACAAAAATTTTCCTCTATTTGAACGTTTTTTTGCAGGCGGCGAAAAGAGCGTCCGTGGATACGGCCGACGACGGCTGGGTCCACTAGGCGCCAACGACGATCCCCTGGGCGGGCTCAGTCTTATCGAAGGGTCCCTTGAACTGCGCCATCCAATCTGGAAAGAATTAAATGGAGCTGTTTTTCTCGACTTCGGCCAGGTTTCGAAGCGATCATTCGATATCCCGGTGGGTGATTTGCAGTTCTCCGCCGGTGTCGGAGTGAGCTATGCGACGCCCGTTGGACCCCTGCGATTGGACGTCGGCTTTCCCTTCAAGCCGCCGCGCGGCGATAGACCCTGGCAAATTCACTTCAGCATCGGAGCCTATTTCTAGGCCATGCTAAAATTCTGGTGCATCATAAAATGGTCCGTTCTGGGCCTGGGATTGGTGTTTCTGTTCGTCTTGGTCGGGCTGGTCGTCTACACGCGCACAGAAAATTTTGAGCAGTGGGCGCGCGAGCAAGCGGTCGCCGCGGCCAACGGATCGATTCGCGGGACAATTAGCCTGGAACGGTTAGAAGGATCGGTGTGGCACCAGCTCACGCTGCACAATGTCGCACTGCGTTACGAAGGCGCGGAACTCCTTCAGGTTCCTCGTGTGGAGTTATCGTTTTCTTTATTGCCGTTAATTTGGGGGCAATTTCGCGTAGCGCGAATCGATGCCGTGCAAGCGCGCGCATACCTGAGCCAGGATCAGCAAGGACAATGGAATGTGGTCGAGGCGTTGTCACCACGACAGCCCGAACCGGAAAAGAAATCCGATCTTATCGTGTTAGTAAAATCGCTCCGTCTACGCGATGCGAACGTCGATCTCCGCCTTGCCGGCAGCGAGGGAACAGTTCAGCGCCTGGAAAATCTTAATCTGGAGGGCAATGTCGGCATTCGCCCTTCGGGTGTTGCCCTCGATGTTGAAGAAGTTGCCGCGGGGCTGATTTCACCGGGCTACCCTGAGGTCAACTTGAAGGGCGCACTGCAATACCAGCAGTCCGCCGCGGTGCCTACGCTGCTGAAAGTAAAAAACCTTTGGGCAGTGAGCAGAAATTCCCGCGTGAAGTTAAACGGCCAGATCGCCGAACCAAACGGAGAAGCGCTGAAAATAAAAGCTCAGGCGTCGCTCGATAAACTCGCGCCTGCGGATATTGCCTACTTTGTTGCTGACTGGCCGTTGAAGCGCGATCTCGCCGGCGATTTGACCATCGACGGTTCTCTTGCTGATCTCAAGGGAAACTTGAATCTGGCCAGTGCGGGCGCGAAAGTCGCCGGGAAATTCCGCGCTGATGCCGCACAGAATCCGCTTCGATATACATCGGCGATGACTATCAGCGGCTTCGACTTGCGTCGGTGGCTGGAGAGAAAGGATCTGGCCGGAGTCGTGCACGGAACGGTGGAAGCGGGTGGGACCGGGTTCTCGCTGCAAAATACTGCCGGAAAGACACAATTCGAAATTCGCTCGACCGAAGTGCAGGGTTGGGCTCTGGGCACCATTTCTATGGAAGGCCGGCTGCAAAATAGCGTGGCCGCACTGGATGGGCGTCTCAAGAGCAAAATGGGCGGCGCTAACTGGTCTGGAAAAGTCGCTCTCGGTAACAAGCGGCCTACCTACGAAGTGGCGCTATCGGTAAAGGAGCTTGATATCCAAAAGGCGTTGCCGGATGGCAAGGCGGTCGAAGGCAAACTCAATCTTCAAGGCACGGTGAAAGGCGCCGGATTCAATCTTGCCGATATGAACACGCGCGCCGAGATACGCATTCTACCATCGTCGTTAGGCCCGGTGAATCTGAAGCAAGGCTCGCTCGACGCAACCCTGAGCAACAAAAGGATCCGGATTTCGCGCGCCACTCTCAGTGCCGCCGAGTCAACGCTCACGGCTAGCGGTGAATTCGGCGTCGACGCCAAAACAACCGGCAAGCTTGATTACCGTTTCCGCGCGGCCGACGTCGCTCCCTGGCTGTCGCTGCTCAATAAGAAAGGTTCCGGCTCGGTCGATCTCGCCGGTCAGGCCCAAGGCAATCTCGCAGACGTGCAAACCCAGGGAACGGCGCGGTTGTCGGGCTTGCGCTTCGAAGGAATCGCCGTCAAAAACGGCGACGTCAGGTTCGCCGTTCGCGGATCCAAGGATCAAGTTTTTCCCCAAGGAATAGTTACGGCTCGTTTGACCGACTTCGATGCCGGACTGGCTCTGCGACGAATCGACGGAACGGCGAAACTGTCGCGGGATCCGTCTGAGGCGATTCAGCTCGAGCTAAGCGCCCAGGATGCTAGTGATCGCAAGCACACTTTGAGCTGCGCGGTCAGTTTTCCGCCCGATGCCATTGCGGTGCGGTTTAGCCAATTTTCTCTGTCGTCGCCGGATGGCTCATGGAAGCTAGCGCGCCCAGCGATGGTGACAAAACGCAACGATGCGTTCTCGATCGAACAGCTCTCGATGAAAAACGGTGACAAGGAACTTTCGTTGAACGGCAATTTCGCATTTGCCGGCAAACAGGATTTGACGCTGAATGTCGATCGACTCCCGTTGGAAACAGTGACGGCGTTTTTTCCACAGCCGCCGAAGATGTCTGGGCTTCTTGCCGTGCAGGCTCGGGTCGCCGGAACCGCCGCCGCTCCCGAGATCGCGGCGTCAGCGCGGCTGACTGATTCGATGATTGCGGGTCAATCCTATGCGGGAGCCAACGCCGACGTTAACTACAAAGACAAACGAACGTCGCTGCGGCTTGTCGTACAGCAAGACTCGGCTCACACGCTGAACGGGAGCGGCACGGTGCCGCTCAATCTGAGTTGGAGCAGTGGTTGGCGCGCCGAATTCGCCGACGGCATGGAGCTGCGCGTTCAAAGTCCGGGTCTCAGCGTCGGCTTTCTAAACGCTTTTAGTGGTAAATCCGTTGAAAACATCGCTGGCGAACTGAGCCTCGATGTGCTCGCGCGTGGCTCCATGAAGCAGCCGGATCTTCGCGGCACGTTCCGATTACGCGATGGAAAGCTCAAAGCAGTTCCCCTTGGCGTCGACATAAATCAGGTTGTCGCGGCCGGCAATTTGGATTCGCGTAACCTGATCGTTCGCGAGCTCTCGGCCAGAGCGAAAGACGGTGAGATCAAAGGCAGCGGTTCGCTGGCCCTCAAAGATAATGACATCAGCGGGGTCAAGCTTTCGCTCACGGCACAGCGCTGGCCGGCGATCGAAACCCAGCGCCATCAAGTTAAGGTCGCCGGCAATGTCGACGTTCAAGGAACCTTGGCCGCCCCGAGAGTTACCGGACAAATCACCGTCGCCGAGGGTTCGCTACGTCCGGATCTCGCCTTCTTGGAACAAAGTAAAGTGCCGCTCAAGCGCGATGAAACCATCGTCGTCGTCAAGGACAACGGGGAAGGCCGCCAGCCGATCCCTCGAGCCGAGGGGCGCCCCGGATCAAGCGACAACACGCTTTTTAAGAACGCCAGCCTGGATCTCACGTTGCGCGCGCCAGGCAATGTTTGGATAAAACATGCCGATATGGTTGCCGAGCTATCGGGAAATCTGCGTGCGACAAAAAGGCCTGAACGCGATATCGATCTAACGGGCCGCATCGATATTGTCAGGGGTTGGCTCAATTTTCAGGGGCGACGATTCCAACTGACCAGGGGAACGATCCAGTTCACCGGTGGCGACAAGATCAATCCCGCTCTCGACATCGTGGCGCAATATCGTTTGCCGGAATATCAGGTGGACGCCGCCATCGGCGGGACGACGGGAAAGCCGTCTTTAACGCTCACAAGCCAACCTCGATTGGAACAAGCCGACATTCTCGCTTTGTTACTTTTCGGCAGACCCATCAACGCGCTGAGCCGAAACGAGCAGGGCTCGCTGCAGCAAAGCGCCATGAATATTACGACTGGTTTTGTCGCCGGAAAGATCGCGAATTCAGTTTCTGGAGCGCTTGGGTTGGACAGCTTGGGCGTGGATATTCGCGAAGTGGATTTTTCCGGTGGAAAAGTCGGTTTCGGCCGGTATGTCGGGACCAAGACCTACGTCTCGGCCTCACAACAGCTCTCCGGGGAGCACGGACGCGAAGTTTCGATGGAATATGAGATCGCGCCCGATTGGAAAGTGGGCACTACCACTACAAGCAAAGGCGCAAACGGTATCGATATCATTTGGCACAAGCGATATTGAGGCGCAGACGAAGCGCGCTTCGTCATGCCGGTGCAAGCCGACATCCAGGGTTCGCACCACGAGAGTCCGAGCCCGAACAAAAGCCTAGATTCCGGCTTCCGCCGGAATGACGGATTCAAGAGTCGATTCGACGATAGTCGAGCCCTCGGCTCGGAGGCGAGGATTGCTCAACTACTTTTTCTTCCAGTTTCCTTGGCTATCCTGGATCCACCAGCCGGACTGAGCTTGCTCGATCCAACTCTTGGCGAAAATGTTTTTGATTCTAGGAACGTTTTCCTTCGGGATGCCATTGGCCTTGGCGATCTCGGCGTAGAGCGCTTCGCGGTCGCGGTTTTCTGCTTCGACCAACTGCTGGGCTTCGGCGCGCTCTTTTAGGTTGAGCCCATCCGTACTCCGAATCGCCAGAAGACCGTCCTGGCCGATGCCGATATTGCCGCGGTCCATATAGGGTTTGATCGCGTTACTGCGCTGTTTGATCGAGTCCTTCAGCGCGCGAATGGCCGGATTCGAGACGTTGATATCGGCCTCTTGCGCATGGGCTTCACCAATAACGTTGAGAGAGACTGTTCGCATCGGCGAGAATGGATTGGTGCTTTGTGGTTTTGGCGGCGCTTTTGCCGGTTCTCCCGGTCCGCCCCAGGTTTCCTTCACGATCTGCTCCGCAGCCCGTTCAACGGCGGCCGCAGGAAAATAGATGTTCACGGTAACGCAGGCGCTGATAAAAAACGCTGCGGCAATCAATGTCCCTTTCAACATGGTTCCTCCATCCTATTTGACGTCCGATTTGTCGGATTTGATACGTTCCAGTCGCCGCATTAGCTCGGAAAAGGCGATCTCTTGTGTGTGGCTGATGATATTTACGGTCGGCGGGAGAAAGCTGCCGACCACCAGGAATTCCTGGTCGCCGCGGGTCTCTACGCCGCGCAAAGTGAGCCGGTCATTTTTTAAGTTCGCTCTGAAGCCGAGCTTGCTGTAACGAAAGCTATCAAAGAAACTTGCCAGGCCGCCATATAACGCGCCGGCATTCTGTCCCGAGCTTAACACGGTAATCTTGTTGATCGCCTCGACACTGATCCGCTGTTCGACCCCGCTGCGCTCGACGGAATGAAGATCTGCCTGCAACTCTGAAGGTTGCCCATCGGTCAAAACCAGATCGTCGATGCTTCCTTCTAGGATGCCGGAGATGCGGCCGAATTCAAAGGTTTTCGAGAGTTGGTCCAGCTGAATTCCGTTCAGCTTGGCATCGAGCCTGATCGACGCCAGCGAAGAGAACGGATTTTCAATTTCGAATTTCCCGAAGCGCGCGCGCCCGCCGAAGACTTCTGCCTGAATTTCGCCGCGCGTTTGCAGTAAATTTGCCGTTGACTGAACCTCTGGAATCGAACCGGTCAGCGTGCCGGTGAAGCGGTGCCAGTTCAAAGCCTCGGTCAGTTCATCAAGTTGCAAGCGCTTCGCTTCGGCGGAGAAGGACATACGCTTGGGATCGGTGAGCACGTCGGGCCAGAAGAGATTGGTAAGCTCAATCTCACCTCCAAAGACTCCGATACGAACCGGTTGGTGAAATCGCAGGGCGTTGTTCGACAACGAGACCGTTGTTGTCATCCCACCGAGCGATTGCTTGCCAAAGCGGGCCTTTTCGATTGACAGCGTTCCGGTTCGCGGACTAACGCTCGATTGATTGTCAATTTTTGCCAACCGAATCTGGAGAGGAAGGGTGAGCGCCATGGGTCCGATCTGCCAATCGTTTGACTTCGCGCGTAATTCGCCGGCCTTGAGCGACAGTTCACCCGCGACCGCAAGACTGTCGAGACCGCCCTGGAGTTGAACTTGAAAACCCATCTGTCCGTCAACAGCAAGCTTTTCGAGCACCGGGTATTGACGCTTAAAGGTCTCCAGTAAGAAAAATTCGAAAAAACCGTTTGGGAGAAAATTCGCACTGCGCGCCTGAAGGCGCATTACTGGCGTTTGCGTGATGCGCTCGATGGAGCCGGCAACGTCGACACTGCCAACTTTGACCAGATTCAAATGACAGCGGCGACAATCCAGTCGATCCTCGCCGCGAAAGTAATCGCTATCGAGTTGGAGTACCGGCTTTTGCGCCTTCAAATCGCCGAAAAACTTGCCCCACAAAATTTCGCCGGTCTCCATGGTGAATTTTCCGGTGATGCTGTTTGAATTCTTGTCAGGCGGAAATATCAGTTCGAAGGGGCCGCTCACCTTAAGATTCTCACCGACTTTTGAGTTGTCAGGAGAAGCAAATTTTGCACCCGCAGTGGCGAATTGGCCGCTGATCTTCAACGGCTCGTTGGCCTTGAAGTCAACCGAGGCGTTAACTTGCATTTGCTTCGCCGCTCCCCGCCAGCGATCCTTTGCCCCGTAGGTAAGGTTCGTCGCGTTTAGCTTCGCGTCTCTGACGCGTAGAGCGGGCTTCATCCATTCGAACGGCGCGGCGACAGCCAATTTCGCCACGTTCATACTGTCACCGCGAATCTGGAGCGTGTCGGTCTGAACGACGCCTTTGACGTCGAGCACGTCAAACACGCCCTGGAAATTTAGCTCGAGCTGTCCTTGGCCCTGATACGTCCACTGATCGAACGGCGCTGGCAACAGTGTCTTGAAGTTGTCCAACGGAATATCTCGTATGGTCAAATTGGCGTTGGCAATGCGCGCCTGCGGCTCGAATTGCAATTCTCCCTTGCCAACGCCGGTTCCAAACGGAGAAGTAAGCTCGACGGTCTTCAGCGAAAGCGTTTTGCTGGGCAAGGCAAATGCCCCGGCAAAATTTGCCGTCGCTGTTCCTTTGCGGAGTTGGAGAGCATCGAGGCGGATCGCGCCGAGAAAATCCGTCAGAGCGGTGTGGCCCGAGAACACGGCGACGGTCCAATCCGCGTCAATTTCTACGCGAGCATCAAGACTGCCCGTAATCTTTGCTTCGCCAATCACAAGATCATGAATCTTGCTTTCGATTGTCGCGTCGGCCTTTTGGTTTTCGGGCGCGTGAAGCTTGGCGCGAAGTCGTATTAATTCGGGAACGGCATCTTTCGGCTTTTGCGGAGCGAACAAACCCTGGGTTCGTTTCGGACGAATAACGATCTCGGTTATCAAATTGCGCGGTTGGCCGGTCATCTGTAATTCCGCTTCACCGTTTAGTCGTGGCACGTCGGCGCGCAGGCTGATGCCCGATTGCTCCCCGAGATTTAAGTTATCCGCTGCCAAATTGATGTTCGGCAGTTCGAAAACCGTTGCTTCTCCTTTTTTTAAAACGATCGTGCCGCCTTGAACATTCAGATGACGCAGGGCGATTTTTGCGGAAGTTTTACTCGGTGACTTCATCATTTCCTGCAGATCGAGTTGGAGCACCGGCTTTTCGACGTCCACTCGATGCAGGGTCCGCGATAGCACGTCGAACGGACTGATTGTTGCTGTTAGCCGGCCGGCCGTGAAGAGAAGCTCCCCCGGCTTGGAAACTTCCAGCGCCTCGGCGACGATGTTGAAAGGCGGACGAAGGCGGAGATCGGCGACGCGGACTTCAGAGCCGCTTCTTTCCGACAGCTGTGCTTGTACCCAGGTTCGAACTTTGGCCGACCGAACAATGAAAAACAGCGCGCCGTAAATGAGGATAAATAAAACGAGAAGAACAATACCTAGCTTAAGACCGGCACGCGGCAAAGCGGTCATGGTAGGACGATACACGTTGAAGAACTCACGGACAATCCACGTTTAACTGTGGCGTGATTGGCGCCGATGTTTTCGATTGACTTTACGATTTGTCCCGCAATATAGGTGGCGCGTGGTGATCGCACGCAATCATTTTTACTCCTATTCGTAGCCAATGCGGACGTTGAGCAAGGAAGGGAGATAACAGTGGATAACATAATCGATCAAATTAATCAGATTTTGGCCGGTTACCTGCCGCAGCTTATCGGCGCGCTGGCGATCCTAGTGCTTGGATGGCTGGTGGCGCGCATAGTCGCGGCGATCGTCCGTAGCGCGCTGCGGCGCACGAATCTCGACAACAGGTTGGCGCAATGGCTTATGGGCGAAGCCGTGGCAGTTGAGGACGGCGTCGCGCGCGGCGTTTTTTATTTGATAATGGTCTTTGTCCTGGTAGCCTTCTTTCAAACGTTGGGTTTGACTTTACCCACGGAACCACTCAATCGCCTGCTCAATCAGATATTTGCCTTCGCTCCGCAACTCATCGGCGCGGGATTAATACTGTTAGTCGCGTGGATAGTAGCGAGCCTTTTGCGTGTGGTCGTTTCTCGGGTTCTTGGCGCGGCAAAGGTCGATGAAAGGTTGGCGCGCGAAGCCGGAGTTGAAGGTGAGAAATCCGCAGCGCTGACCAAAACTCTTGCCGACACAGTTTACTGGCTCGTGCTGTTGTTCTTTCTTCCCGCCCTGTTGAGCGCCCTGTCATTGCAAGGTCTGCTCGCTCCGGTGCAAGGCATGGTCGACAAGCTCTTGGATTTTCTGCCGAACATATTTACGGCCGGGTTGATCCTCGCTATCGGTTGGCTGGTGGCTCGGGTTGTACAGCGCGTTGTCAGTAACCTACTTGCCGCCATGGGTGCCGATCAGTTCAGCGAGCGGGTAGGATTATCTCGAGTTTTCGGTCAGCAACGCCTTTCTAGTGTCGTTGGACTTATCCTCTATGTGTTGATTCTCATTCCTGTGCTGATCGGCGCGCTTCAGTCTCTCGCCCTTGAGGCGATTACCCGCCCCGCCAGTAACATGCTGAACAGCATTTTAATCGCGTTACCGGCCATCTTTGCGGCATTGCTAATTGTCGGCATTGCCTATGCCATCGGACGCGTGGTTGCCGATATGGTGATCAATCTGTTGACGGCGTTGGGTTTCAACGCGGTGCTGGCAAATTTGGGTTTGGGTAGAGAACTTTCAGCCGGAGAGCGGACGCCCGCGGAGATCGCAGGATATCTTGTTCTCGTCGGCGTTTTGCTATTCGCTGCAATTGAAGCAGCGCGCGAGCTGGGCTTCGATTTGCTCGCCGATTTGATCGCGCGGTTCACGGTTTTCACCGGTCAAGTTGTGCTCGGCCTGATAATTTTTGGCATCGGTCTTTTCCTGTCCAATCTCGCTGCGAGCACGGTTCGCGCGAGCGGCGCGACCCAAGCCGGACTACTGGCTCTCGCTGCGCGCGTGTCGATAATTGTCCTTGCCGGTGCCATGGCGCTGCGACAGATGGGACTGGCGGATGACATCATTAATTTGGCCTTCGGGTTGCTGCTCGGTTCCATCGCTGTGGCCGCCGCGCTGGCCTTTGGGTTGGGCGCGCGGGAAATCGCCGCTCGTGAGTTGGGAGAATGGATACAATCGATTAAGTCTCGAAAGTAAAAGCCTACAAACAACAGGGCTAGCGTCTTGCAATCTTAGATTGCTTAATTTGACTTGAAATTCTCGTCCGAAGTATGGGCTTTTCCTGACAGCGTTCCGAAACGATCGTTGATGGAGGAATCGATTTAACTCAACGATTGGTCTCTAAAGACCCTTTGCCATTCCGAGGAGGAGATATGTACAGTGAATTCAAAACATTTATCATGCGCGGCAACGTCGTTGACCTGGCCGTGGGTGTGGTGATCGGCGCCGCGTTCGGCAAAATCGTCACGTCATTTGTAGAGGACGTTCTCATGCCGCCCATCGGGTTAGCGGTCGGAAGAGTGGATTTTTCGAACCTGTTTATTAATCTTTCCGGCAAGGAATATCCAAGCGTTGCCGCCGCGAAAGCGGCAGGCGCTGCGACCCTGAATTACGGCATCTTCTTTAATAATATCCTCAATTTTTTGATCATCGCGTTTGCGATCTTTCTCCTCATCAAACAGGTTAATCGGCTCCATAAACCTGAGCCGGCGGCCGCGCCCGCGACCAAGGACTGTCCGTACTGCCTATCGGCCGTGCCCCTCAAGGCTGCCAAGTGTGCGCACTGCACGTCTGAACTGAAGTAGCCATTCAGCTCGTCGAGTCGCGCCCGCCTCCAGCTGGAATCGCAAGCGCGGTTATTTACCGCCCCTGATAACCACCGCCCGTCTACAAGGATGGTCGGGGTGTGAGAACCCAGGAGTGCGCAACGGATTGTCCGAACGACTATTAGTTGTGTCCGATCAACTAGCTAAAACTAGCCGTTGAAGCGAGAGGTTGGTGTTGGATGGCGAGAATTCGAGGCTTGAATAGAGGTAAAAATTTTCCTTGACATGGGGAACACCTTGTACTACCTTGGCCAAAAATTTTGGCAATCCTTGCTGGGAGGCAGAGATGAAAAAGAACAGACAGCTGGCGTTGGCCGCGCTCGGTTTTTTCCTGACGGGTTGTACCGGGATGACCAAGAACCAGGCCGCCCTCGTCGGCGCCGGGGTTTGCGGTGCCATGGGCGCCGCGGGAGGAGCCGCGGCCGCGCATAACGGAATTGAAGGTCGACATCGCAACGAAGCCGTCGGTGCAGCCATCGGCTTGGTCGGCGGTGCATTGATCTGCGGTGGGTTGGCTTATCTAATGACCGAGGAGCCAAAACCACCACCACCACCTCCGCCACCGCCACCACCGCCTCCACCACCGCCGCCACCCAAACCGGCGCCACCGCCACCGCCGCCTCCACCACCGCCGCCACCCAAACCGGCGCCGAAGGTTGAGCGAACGATCATCTTGGACGATGTGCTCTTCGACTTTGACAAGAGCAATGTCAAACCGGAAGCAGCGGCAATTTTAGACCGACTGGTTGCCTTCATGAACGAAAACAAAGACCAGAGGGCGAGTCTCTCCGGTCACACCGATAGCATCGGCACGGAAGCCTACAACCAGCGTTTATCCGAACGCCGGGTAAATTCGGTGCGAGACTACGTCGTGAAGAAAGGTGTCAACAGCGAGCGAATATCTGGACAGGGGTTTGGCGAGAGCAAACCAATCGCGGACAACAAGACCAGGGAAGGGCGAGCGAAAAACCGTCGCGTCGAAATAAAAGTCAACTAGAGCGATTAAATCGAGATTGACTCAATGCGGATGCTAGGCAGAATACGAATTATTGTCCTGGCATCCGCATTATTTTTTCCAGCGCTTGCTGTCGCTCAAACCGTCAACTTCAAGGAAATCGAAGCGAGAGTCTCAGAATACCGAAAGTGGTTGGATACGGTCGGCTCCAATGGCACTCGTTTCTGGATTAGATTAGATAGCACCAAGCGCCCGCACCGGCTCTACGTCGGCGAGGGATTTCTGCAAGCGGACGCCATCGCGCAGGAAAATTTCATCGAAATCTTTTCACGCTTTCTGGCGGGACATCCGGATAAAAACATGCTCATCGACATCTACGACCCGACGAACGGAAAGTGGATCGGCGAGTATGGCTTTGGCGGTTTTCGGCTCTTCTGATTTGTCTTTCCTTTTCTCTATTTCCAAAAATAACCATCGGTCAAATTGATGCTTGTAGGGGCGACCCCCTGTGGTCGCCCAAGCAAGGCAGGCACCGGAGCCTGCCCCTACATTAATGCGTCGTCGAAGACAATTGCACCCCCTACCATCGGCGGTTTGAAATCGCTCGCTTGCGATTGTTAGAGTCAGCGATATGACATCGTCGATGGAGTTGCGCGCCCATGCGCGGGGAATATTCATGGCCGGTGTGAAATCGGCAGACCCGGCGGACGGGATCAAAGCCAATGTCCGTCTTCATGATGATTGGCTCCAAATAGCCGATCGAAGCTATCGGCTTTCGAACATTCGAAATATTCTTGTCGTTGGGTGCGGCAAAGCCGCGGCAAAGATGGCGCTCGCCATAGAGGATCTTCTGGGTGACAGAGTTACCGGCGGCATCGTTGTCGTGAAGTACGGTTATGCTCTGTCACTCGAGAGAATCAAAGTCGTTGAAGCGGGTCATCCCATACCGGACGAAGCCGGAGTCGATGGCGCTCATCAAATTATCGAACTTGTCTGTACTGCCGGCGAGAACGATTTGGTATTGTTTCTAATTTCCGGCGGCGGATCGGCCCTGTTCCCTGCTCCGGCGGACGGCCTGACGTTGGCGGAGAAGCAGCGCGCGACGCAAATGCTATTGCAGAGCGGTGCGACGATCCAGGAAGTCAACGCGGTGCGCAAACATATTTCCAGATTGAAAGGCGGGCGGTTTGCAAAACTGGTGGCGCCGGCGAATTGTGTATCGCTCATTCTCTCCGACGTCATCGGCGACTCGCTCGAAGCGATCGCTTCCGGCCCGACTGTTGCCGATTCGACGACCTATGGGGATTGTCTGAAAATTGTGCGGCGCTATGATCTGACCGACAAGATGCCTCATGCCGTAGTCAATCTTTTGCGGCGTGGCGCCGAAAAGGCAGTTGACGAAACGCCCAAACCTTCAGATGCGATCTTTCGTAAAGTGCAGAATGTTATCATCGGCAGCAATCGCGCGGCGCTGAACGGGGCCGAGCGCCAAGCCGAGACCTTCGGCTATCAAACACGCGTGCTTTCCAGCTCCGTCGAGGGTGAAAGCCGTACCGTCGCAAAATCTCATGCCGCGCTCGTCAAGGAGATTGCGCGGAGAGGCCAACCGCTTAGGCGCCCGGCTTGCGTGATATCCGGCGGCGAGACTACGGTCACTATTCGGGGCGATGGATTAGGCGGGCGAAACCAGGAATTCGCTTTAGCCGCAGCAGTCGAGATAGATGGGCTCGATGGCGTGATCATTCTCAGCGCCGGTACCGATGGCACGGATGGCCCCACCGATGCCGCCGGCGCAATCGTCGACGCTTCGACGGTTCAACGAGGCAGAGCCAGGGGTCTCGACGCGGCGGCATTTTTGGCCAGAAACGATTCCTATCATTTTCTCAAGGCGACTGACGATCTCTTGATAACCGGTCCGACTTTTACCAACGTCATGGATCTTCAAGTGATGCTGGTCGCTTAGCTGTGCTCGGTCACTGGTCACGATAGTCCCGTCTCTTGTGATTGACAGATCGGCGCTTATCCCAAACATTCGTTGAATGCATTTGTACTTGGTAAAGTTTCCTTTGCCGCTCGTGAAATTTTGACAAAGTGGTTGATTTGGACATTCATTCTGATTAGAGTGCCAATCGCCGAGGAAAGGGTAAGCAAATCTTTGACGGTTCGACGGGAGCGGAAAGATGATAGACGTCAGTCTCAAAGGAGTTCGCTGTCGCGCGGCTCAGGAAATCCTGGATATCGATGGAACGATCGGTGCTGCAACCGAAGGAACTATCGTCTATGAGCTCGAAGGCGAAGGGGGACAGCTGGTCAATGTCTGCTGGGATGACGGTACGCGCTCACTCGTTTCATCGGAAGAGATCGTGATTACGGACGCAGTGACTTGGCAGTAGATTTTTTCTCCCTCGGTACAGTCGTGTTTCGCCTTTGTCCCCCGTCTTTTAAATTCTGCGAGTTTTGGATTCAGCGAGTGCCTGCTGGGCTTAGGCGGCGACGAGGTCGCTGCTGAGCGCCTGCTCCATGGGCGCGTAGAGAGATCAACTCGACGTCGTGATACAGTTTCCATGTATCGGATCCCGGCTATCCCTCCGGGAAAACAGCCTGCGGGATTATCTAGCCGCGATAAATCCTCATTACAATCTCCAACACGCATGAAAATTTCCGGGCGGCTGCTTGACAATTTCTGTTTCACGGTGATAAGCGACGTGACAGCTTTGTTTCAGACTCTCCGCCAATGAATCGTGATCTCAATAACCGGATCTACGCGCTCCGCCAACGTCTTAGTCCGCAACTCTGCCGTGTGGCCGATTATATTTTGGCTAACGGCAATCATGCGTGTTTTCTAAATGCCCGAGCGATGGCTGCGTCGGCGGGCGTGAGCGCGCCGACGGTGGTGCGCTTTGTGCGGCGTCTGGGCTACAGAGGGTTTCAGTCCTTTAGGAGAGATCTTCAAGAAAACGCGCGCGAACAACTCGAGCCCAAAAAGCCGGCCGCTGCGGGCAAGCGGCGAAAGCGTTTGGGCTTTATCGAGCAGGTCATTGCGGAAGAATCTTCGGCGATTCAAAATTCGCTCAAACTCATCCGTGAAGAAGATTTTCAGCTAGCCGTAAGCCGCATCTGCCGGGCCGACACCGTCTATCTGCTGGCGGGTAAAACATCATTCGCCTCGGCGTATATGCTCTACTACCGGCTGTCAAAACTTGGCATTGACTGCAAGCTCATTCATCCGGGTGGCCTCACCGTATTCGGCGAACTGGCGCCGATCGGCAACCGCGATCTACTCTTGGTCATTGGTTTTCAGCGTATTCCTTCAGAAGTGTACCTGGCCGTGCGGGAAGCGAAGAGAAAAAAGGCCGTAATAATTGCGATCACCGATCCGCCGGCTTCGCCGCTCTCCGTGCTGGCGGATATCGCTCTCTACGTCGATCGTGGTCCGCGCGAGCAGATCCGCTCAGTCACGCCGTGCGTTACACTCTGCACGGCGATCGTCATCGGGGTAGCGGCCCGTAAAGGCAAGCGCTCCGCGCGCATATCGGCGCAAGTCGACGCGCTCGAGAATAGTGGCGGAATGTATCTGCGCGAGGACGCAGCGACCTGGCATGCAGCGGAAAAAGTGAAGAAGCGGGCTTAGGGCGAAGTCACACAAGCGAGGTGGGTCAAGTGATCTTCAATGATCTTAGAGATTACATCGCGACACTGGAAAAACTCGGGCAGCTCAAAATTATCGAGGGAGCGAGCTGCGATCTGGAAATTGGCGCGATCACCGAGATCGCGTCCTTCCGAAAGACGTGCCCTGCCGTGCTTTTTGATTCGATCAAGGGCTTTAAAAAGGGCTATCGAGTTCTTACCAATTTCGTATCGAATCGACTGAGGGAACGCATGGTCTTTGGCGTTTCCAATGACCTCACGGACCCCGAGGCAGTGCTGTTCTGGAAGAACAGGTTGAGAGACTTTGAGCCCATCGAGCCGAAAGAGGTAAAGGACGGGCCGGTCAAAGAAAACGTGTTGCTTGGATCCGACATCGATCTCACCCGTTTTCCTTGGCCGAAGTGGCATCAGCGGGACGGCGGCCCCTATATCTGCGCGACCTCATCTGTAACCAGGGATCCTGAGTCCGGATATATCAACGTCGGCTCATACCGATACATGTTGTTGGGCAAAAACAAAATCGTTGCCCATATCGGCTCCGGTCATCATGGCGACGTGATCAGAAAAAAATATTGGGCGAAGGGAAAGCCTTGTCCCGTGGCCATTTCTCTGGGTCAAGAGCCGTCGCTGTTGATCGCGGCAGGTACCAGTCTGACTTGGGGAGTGTCGGAATACGGGTTTTCAGGTTGGATGCGCGGCGCGCCCGTGGAGATTACCAAAGGCGCAGTTGCGGACCTGCCGATTCCGGCGACCGCCGAGGTGGTGTTGGAAGGGGAGATGTTGCCGCCCGGCGCAGGGACCGAGATCGAGGGTCCGTTCGGCGAATTTTCAGGATATTACGGCGGTGGCGCGCGACCCGCACCGATCACAATGATCAAGAGCATCCTCTATCGCAATGACCCGATCATTCTCGGTGCGCCGCCATTTCTGGGCACCAGTCGAGGGGTTCTTTCCTCGCGCGGGATATTGGTTTGGAACGAGCTCGAGGCACTAGGTATCCCCGACATCAAGGCGGTCAACTACTCGTGGGGAATGTGCATCATCTCGTTGAAGCAAGCCTATCCAGGCCACGCGATGAGAGCGGCCCATGGGGCCATCGGCGGGACAGCCGGCTACCATGGAAGATTCGTTATCGTGGTCGATGAGGACATTGATCCATACAATCTGGAACAAGTTCTCTGGGCCATCGCGACCCGATGCGACCCCGAGACATCCTTGGACGTCTCCCGAAGAATATGGAGTTATAAGATCGATCCACGACTGCCCAAGCATAAAAAGGAAGTGGCAGATTATACTGGATCGGTCGCGATTATCGACGCTTGTCGACCCTATCATTGGTTCGACGAATTTCCCGCGACCACGCAGATCGATGAAGAGCTGTTGAGGGAGACCAACGCAAAGTGGGGAAAGTACATCGGAGACGACTGACCCTGAGCTGAGCCGAAGGGCAAAGGACGCCAAGGAGTAAACCATCTTTCACCACGAAGGAGGCATGAAGGACACGAAGGGTTTCGTAGGGTGCGCTCGGCGCACCGATCGGTTCGTAGCCCGGATGTAGCGCAGTGGAATCCGGGTCTTTCTGTTAGGAAATTTATGTAGCCTGCGCAATACAAAGAACACAAACTGAATATCGCTATGAACTTTCCGATCAATCCGCCCATCGGAGAACGAGTCAGAAGAAAAGAAACCGAGCGCTTCGTCACCGGCACGGGGCGATACGTCGATGATCTATTGCCGCCGGGTACGCTGCATGTTTCGTTTGTGCGCAGCTCTTGCGCCCACGCGAGAATTAAAAGCATCGACGTCGAAGCGGCGCGGTCGATGCCCGGCGTACACGCCGTGTTTACCGGAAAAGACATTGCGCCGCACGTTAAACCATTGCGTGTGGGCGGCAGCTCGGTGCTGCGGCCGGTGAAGCTTTATCCGCTGGCCGTCTATAAGGTTCGCTATTTTGGCGAGCCGCTGGCCGTCGTAGTGGCGGACAATCGCTACCTTGCAGAAGACGCGGTCGACGTGGTCGCGGTGGACTACGAGCTGTTGCCGGCGATCGTCGACCCGGAAACCGCGATGGAGCCGGGTGCGCCAACTGTCCATGAAGATGCCGGCAGCAACATCGTTTACAAATATCATTTCGCGACGGACGGTATCGACAAAGTTTTTCAAGAAGCCGATATCGTGGTCAGAGAAAGAATTCGCAGCCACCGCATCACCGCTTGTCCGATCGAGCCGCGCGCTTATCTGGCACACTATAATAACGAAGAAGATAGCCTGACGATGTGGTCGGCAACGGCGAATCCCCACTCACTCAGAGGGCGCATCGCCGACATCTTGAGTTTTCCCGAAGGCAAGATTCGCGTGATCGCGCCGGACGTAGGCGGTTCTTTCGGCGTCAAGATTCAAACCTATCAAGAAGAGCTGCTCTTGCCGTACCTCTCACGGGAGCTCAAACGGCCGATCAAATGGTGTGAGACGCGGGTCGAGCACATGCGCAACGGCCGCCATGGGCGCGATCAGATTCACTATATAGAGATGGCGCTCAAAAAAGACGGTACCATGCTCGGGATCAAAGACAAAATCATCGCCGACATGGGCTCGACGTACACGGTCGATCACTCGATAATGGCCGCTGCGTTGTATATGACGGGCGTCTACCAGATACAGAACTATGCCGTCGACGCGTTCGGCATCTCGACGAACAAAACTACGCACGGTTCGCTGCGCGGCATCGGCAAGGCCGACGCTTCGTATATTCTGGAACGACTCGTCGACATCGGGGCACGCGAATTAGAGCTCGATCCGATTGAAATTCGCATGAAAAACTTCATTCCCGCCGATGCGTTTCCTTATCGCAATGCTACCGGCGCTCTATACGACAGCGGCCAGTATCATTTGGCTATGAAACGCACCGCGGAGATGGCGGGTTACCAGCAGCTCCGCAAAGAGCAGGCGGAGTTACGTAAGAAAGGAATCTACCGCGGCATTGGCGTGGCCTTGGTGATGGAGCCGACCAGCTCGAGTCGCATCCATGCCACCGGCGGTTATGCGTCATGCCGGCTGCGCATCGATCCTTCAGGAGCGGCGACGGTGTTTTCCAGCATGGGCGAGCAGGGACAAGGGCACGAGACCACGCTCGCGCAGATCGTCGCCAGCCAAACCGGCATTCCGTTCGACAAGATCACGGTGATTCACGGCGATACTTTGCCGACGCCTTACGGCTTTGGCACCGGCAGCAGCCGCTCGTCGGTTGTTCTGATGCCTTCGGCTTGGGTGGCGGGAAAACTAATGCGCGACAAGATTCTCGGCATTGCAGCGCGCCAGTTGGGCGTGGTTCCCGAAAAGCTCGAGATCGGCGAGGGCAAAGTATTCGCAAAGGAAAATCAAGAGCAATCGATCGCGGTCATGGAAATCGTTCGCACCGCCTATGGCGCGATTCACTTGCTCCCGGAGAACATGGAACCCGGATTGGAAGTGACCGGCTATTTCGTCAATCCGAATATCGACTACACGCCGGACGACAAGGGGCGCATGAATACTTTTTCAAGCTATCCTTATGCCGCCGTCATTGCGGTTGTCGATGTCGACATTGAAACCGGCATGATCAAGATCGTCAAATACACGACGGTGCACGATTGCGGCAACATGATCAATCCGCAGATCGTCGACACTCAACAACAGGGCTCGATCATGCAGGGCATCGGCGCGGCGCTTTACGAAGAATTACGCTACGACGAGAATGGCCGGCTCTTGTCTTCGACGTTCATGGACTACCGTTTGCCGTCCGTCGAGGAAGTGCCGGAGCTCGCGTTGGAGCATATCGTCACGCCCAATCCGTTCACGCCTTTGGGCGCAAAAGGCGCGGGCGAGACCGGCATGCTGGGGCCGCCGCCGGCGCTTTGCAACGCGGTGGAGGACGCGCTGAGTCCGCTAGGCGTAAAGGTTCGCGAGACGCCGCTCACGCCGGACAGAGTTTTGGATCTCATCGAGAAAGCGCAGGCGAAATCCGCTCATGCTTAAAACGATTTCTGTGACCGTCAACGGAAAAGCTTATTCGGGTGAAGTGGAACCGCGGACGCTGCTCGCTCACTTTCTGCGCGATTCGCTGCGGCTCACGGGCACGCACTTGGGCTGCGTCGTCGGCCGCTGCGGCGCGTGCACCATACTGTGGAACGGGACACCGGTGAAATCTTGTATGGTCTTCGCCGTGCAAGCGGCAGGCGATGAAATCGTCACCGTGGAGGGCCTGGCGCAAGACAAGCGACTGCATCCGCTGCAGGAAGCGTTTTGGAAAAACGACGCAGTGGAGTGTGGTTACTGCACGCCGGGCATGTTGATGTCGGCTTACGGTTTGCTCAGTAAAGGCAACAAACCGACGGAGGACCAAATCAAGAAAGCGATCTCCGGCAATCTCTGCCGCTGCACGGGTTACGGCAATATCGTTGCCGCGATCAAAGAGGCGGCGGTCAACTTTACCAAGTGAGGAAGAGCTCATGGTCAGCATTCTGAAAGATATCCCAATTGACGGCGTGAAAATTGTCCCTTGCCGCGTGAAGGGGCCGAGAGGCATCGTCAAATCGTTCCTGGTCACCGGCAACGAGCGGCTCATCCTGGTCGATACCGGTTTTTCCGATGCCGATGCGGATATCATCATGGACGCGATCGTAGAAATGGGACATAAGCATTCGGATTTAAAGCTGTGCGTGCTCACCCACCGGCATGGCGATCACACCGGCGGATTGAAGAAACTCAAGAAGACGCTCAAGTTTGAAGTGATGGCGCACGAGTTAGATATGCCCGCGATCCAAAGGGCAACCGGGTACGACGTCGAGCACGTCGTTAGAGGAGGGGAGCAGTTGCCGGACTGCGGTGGTATTAACGTCCTGCACACGCCGGGACACACCGCGGGACATATTAGCCTGCACCTGCCGAGGATCAAGACAATGATTGCCGGTGACGCGGTCGTTAGCGCCGGCGAGCATCTCGTGGTGTCGCCGGCTTATCTTTCTTCGGATCCAGAAGCGGCGAACGAATCGGTGAAGCGATTGATCGCCATGAACCTCGATCTGGAACGGCTCCTGGTCGGTCACGGGGACGATATCTACGAAGATGCCAAAACGAACATGTCGCGAATCTTCGCTGGACCGAGGGCGTAGTCAGAGAAGGAAGCTTTTGGGCAAGGCCGCGTCCGTTTTTTGATGGAGAACTTATCGTGAGAAGAATCTTCATCGCGCTGGTTTTGATTTTCACTTCGGTCATACCGCACGCATTCGGAGCCGAAGCTCTCAAGAGAATCAGAATTGCTTCAAAAGGGGGTGGCGAAACATTGCTACCCTATCTGATTTCACAGCGGCTTGGGTTTTACAAAGACGAGGGGCTTGACGTCGATGTGATCGTTACAAGAGGCACGGTCACGACCCAGGTCGTTGTCAGCGGCGCGGTCGATTACAGCAACGGCGGCTCGATTCCGGCGATACTCGGCGGAGCGCGACTCAAGATCTTACTCATCAGCACCGACAAGCCGGCGCAATATATGGTGAGCTCACCGAAGATTTCCCAGCTGAAACAACTGGCCGGCAAGACCATCGCGGTTTCTGATGCGTCGGGCAATTCGACTTTGATTCTTCGCGAGCTGCTGGCCAAGAATGGAGTAGCCAGTGACAGTGTGCAGATGAGAACCCTCGGGGAGCAGTCGGTGCGCCTTGGCGCGCTCTTGGGCGGCGCCGTAGACGCAACGCTCGTATCCTACGGCGCGGCGCAGCAGGCCCAAGCAAAAGGTTTTCGCATCCTGGCGTACAGCGGGGACCATGTGTCATCGCTCAGCGCCAATTTGGAATCGACCGACGACAAAATTCAGAATGCCCCCGACGAGGTCTATCGAGTCGTAAAAGCGACCCTGAAGGGACAGCTTTTCTTTCACCGCAACGCCAATGAAGCGATTAAGTTTGGCATGGAGGTGCTGCGGCTCTCCGACGCCAGCGATGCCGGAGAGTTTTGGTCCGAGCGCACTAAACAAGCGTCCGAGCTGGCCAAGATCGGCAGGGCATCAGACGAGGCCTTGACGACCAATATCGATCGGGTGAGGGATCAAATGAAAATGGTCGGGGCCTCGAGCCGGATCAAAGAGAAATTAACCCTCGACCAAGTCTACGATTTCTCCTTCGTCAAAAAAGCCTACGAAGAACTCCGGGCAAGCAAGTGGGATCCGCTGCGTTACGCATATGTGAAGAGGTGATCGCATGGATAAAGGCGAACGAAAAATATTTTCTTTGCGCTCTTGCTGTCTTGGCGTAATGAAGAAAAATGCAAGGGCGACCGGCCGGTCGCCCCTACACGCAAAGACGCAAAGGATGCCAAGGAGATTCACAATGCCTGGAATCGTCATAGTAATGGTTCTGGTGCTTTGCTCAGGTGCCGAAGCGATTGCCGCCGAGGCGCTGAAAAAGATTCGCATCGCGTCGAAGGCGGCCGGCGAGTCTCTCGTCCCCTATGTAATTCCGCAGCGATTGGGTTTTTACCGCGACGAAGGACTGGACGTCGATGTGATTGTCACGCGCGGAACGGTGACGACGCAAGTGGTCGTGAGTGGCGCGGTCGATTACGGCAACGGTGGCTCCATTCCCGCGATGCTTGGCGGCGCGCGCTTAAAAATTCTTCAAGTTAGCACGGACAAGCCGTCGCAGTATCTGGTGGTGTCACCGAAGATCACAAATATCAAACAGCTCAACGGTAAGACTGTGGCGATATCCGATGCTTCAGGCAATTCTACGCTGCTGTTTCGGGAGCTGTTGAGTAAAAACGGCGTTGCTGTGGATACCGTGCAGATGCGCGCTCTTGGCGAGCCGTCGGTCCGCTTCGGCGCGCTGTTGGCCGGCACGGTTGACGCGACGATGATTACCATCGGCAACGCTAGGCAAGCGCAAGCGAAGGGATTTCGCATTCTGCTCTACAGCGGCGATTACGTGTCGTCGCTGAGCGCCAATCTTGAAACGAGCGATGACAAGATCCAAACCTCGCCGGATGAAGTGTACAGAGTCGTGAAAGCGACACTCAAGGGGCAGATGTTATATCATCGCAATCCCAACGAGGCGGCGAAGTTCATAATGGAAGTCCTGCGCATCAACGATCTTAACGAAGCGAAGGAGATTTGGCGCGAACGCGACAAGCAAACTTCCGACATCGCCAAAATCGGGCGAGCATCGGAAGAGGTGATGGTGACCAACATCGAACGGGTGCGCGAGCAGATGCGAGCGGTGGGCGCGACCAGCCGGGTTAAGGGGCCGGTGACCCTCGACCAGGTCTATGACTTCACGTTCGTCAAAAAGGCTTATGACGAGATTCGCGCCAGCAAGTGGGACCCCATGCGCTACGAATATAGTAAGAGGTAACCTGACAAATGTATCCAGCATCTTTTGAATACTTGGCGGCGAGCGGAATCAACGAAGCGATCGCACTGCTGCAACAGTACGGCGATGACGCGAAGCTTTTGGCCGGCGGGCAGAGCTTGGTGCCGATGATGAAGCTGCGCGTGGCGCGGCCGAAGTATCTAATCGACATTCACCGCATTGTGGATCTCAATTACATCCGTGAAGAGGCTGGCCAGATTCGCGTCGGCGCGATGACGCGCCACGTCGAGATCGAAGAGTCACCATTGCTGCGCGAAAAAATTCCCATGCTCTGCGAGGCGGCGAGCAAGATTGGCGATACCCAAGTGCGCAACCGCGGCACCATCGGCGGCGGTTTGGTGGAGGCCGATCCTGCCGGCGACTATGGGCCGATCGCCTTGGCGCTGAACGCCAAACTGAAATGCGTCGGTCCGAAAGGGGAGCGAATCATCGCGGCGGAAGCCTTCTTTACGTTCGCCTATACGACCGCGCTGGAGAGCGACGAAATATTGACTGAAGTGATCTTCCCACTCCCTGATAAAAGCAGCGCCGGAGTTTATTTGAAACTGGAACGCGTTGCGGGCGATTTTGCGATTACCAGCGCCGCGGTTCAACTCGGTCTCGACAAGGAAGGTGCCTGTAACAATATTGGCATTGGCGTGACCGGCGCCGGCGCGGTGCCGCAGAAAGCGGAGACGGTGGAAACTCTGCTCCGCGGCAAGGTAATTACTTCGGCACTGATCGACCAAGCCGGTCGGCTTATTCAGGAAGGCGCCGATCCGATTGAAGACCTGCGTGGCTCGGCCCCCTACAAAAAGAAAGCGCTCAGCGCGATCTTACGCCGAGCGATTGCGGAAAGTGCGCGGCGGGCGGAGGCCAAGCGGTCTTCGTAGGCAGGAGCACGATCTTGCCAAACTACGTCTGTCACATTGGGTTGCTGACAATTTTCTTGTTGTCTCGCGGCGTAGTCTTGGCTGCTCAGACTCAAGCATCGCACGCCAATGTTACAATTGCCTATACTTCGATCTCGCCGCAGTATGCGCCGGTTTGGATCGCTAAAGAAGCCGGCTTTTTCAAGAACAACGGGATTAACGCGCAGCTGGTTTACATGCGCGGTGGAATACTCGCGACCCAAGCGCTGGTAAGCAACGACGTAAACTTCATCAGCGCCGGTGGCGGCGGCGTCGTCGACGCGGTGCTGGGTGGCGCAGAAATCTTCATTGTCGCCAGTCCAATCAACCAAGAACCGCAAGTCTTGGTTGCGAAAAAAGAGATCAAAGAGATCGCCCAGCTAAAGGGCAAAAAGCTCGCCGTGAACAGTCTAGCGGGTCCCTCGATGTTGTCGTTGAAAATGATTCTCGCAGCCTCCGGGTTGGATCCTGATCGGGACGTGAGCTATTTGGCCACCGGTCCGTCGGCGAGCCGGTACGGGGCGCTGCAATTGGGACAGGTGGATGCAACGACCTTGACGCCGCCGTTCACGTCAGCAGCGCGCAAAGCGGACTACACGTTTTTTGAGAACATTCCCGGAATGAAGGAAGCGGAATTGCCCAATGCCGCGCTCATCACCAGCCGCAAGTTCTTTGAGGCCGAACCCTTGGCGGCGGAGATGGTGATTAAGGCGGTGATCGAGGGGATTCATTTTTACAAGACTGAAAAAATCAAAACGCCCGCGATCCTGAAAAAGTATATGAAACTTGAAAATGCCGACGAGCTGCAAGAGACGTATAACTTCTACGTCAAGATGCTCGCGGAGAAACCGTATCCTACGGCAAAAGGCATCCAGACCATTCTCGACTGGTCGAAACGGCCGGATGCACGAAAAGCGAATCCTGCACAGTTCATTCAGACAAAAGTGGTCGAGAAATTGGACAAGCAGGGATTTATCGATGGGCTGTATAAGAAGTAGCAAGTGATGGATGTCAGGTTCGCAGAGCATCTTCGCGAATCTTTGGCACGTTTGAACTGTCATCCTGAGCAAAAGCGAAGGATCTCGTTCGGAAACAAGGCGAGATTCTTCGGCTGCGCCTCAGAATGACATTGTAGGAATACAGAATGAAAGTAATCGTTCGTGCATGGCCGAGGCGATAAGGAAACGAGGCTCGATGATGGCAGAACGGTGGCCCTGGGAGGCGGAGGAGAGTCTTGAAGCCAGCGATCCGTTGGCGCACCAACGTCACGAAGAGTCTTTGAAAGAGCAATTGCCTCGCGTGGTCAAACTGCTTCCCGTGCAAGGCACAGTCATGGGAAGCAGCAGCCCGCACCAGACCGGGGATATCGTTTGCTACGACATTCTGAAACGAGCGCCGGTCTATGATCTCACATCCCATTACTCGGATATTCAACCCAAAGCGCCTGCGCGCGGCGCGCACCGTCATATCAGCGCACCGACGTTGTTCTGCTTGAGCGGCCGAGGTTGGGAAATCAATGACGGCCAATTCTACTCGTTCGGCACCTACGACATGTTGGTTGTGCCGCCGTTTACGATTCATCAGCACGGCGGCGACGAAGAAGCGGGATGTCAGATCTTTGTGCCGCAAAGCCGGCTGTTTAGCCTGATGGGTTTAACCAAGCGCGAGCAGATTAAATTCGGCGACAATCCCAAGTTTCCCGATGGGACAGAGCCGCTCCATGATGAGCACGGAAAGTTGATCGGCTACCGGATCAAAAAAGGTGTTTTAGGGATCAAAGAAGATATGGATGTGATGCTGGGAGCCGACCAGAAAACGGAAGCCGTGTTCCGGGCGCGCAAGGAAGCAAGTCCCTGGGAAGCGCCGGTGCAAAACACTTATGATCGTTACCTGAAGCTGTTTCACGACGAAAGCGTTTTCTGTAACACGGTGACGCATGTGATTTCGTACGAAGAACAGCCATGGGAATGGTGCCGGCAGGGCCGGTTGAAATGGTTCACCCATCCGGAAATAGGCAGCGCGGCGAGAAGAGTCTGGCTGTATATGCAGGAAATTCCTCCGGGAAGCCGCTCGGGCGAACATCGGCATATGACCGAGGAGCAGATACTCATCATCGAGGGGCGCGGCTATGACATTCACGACGGCACAAGGTGGGATTGGGAACGGGGAGACCTGGTCAGCATTCCAGCCATGGCGGAACATCAACACTTCAATGCCGACGCAAACAATTCCGTTTTGCTGCTATCGTCGATGCCGAGCGTAGGCGTGGCCCTCGGGGTCGGGGGCATCGAGCAGCTGGAAGATGCGCCGGAATTTGTCGATGCGGAACGGACAGAAGGGTAGCGGCGCGACCATGGCTGATAAAAATCGAGGACGCGAACCCGGCATTCAGCCAGAGACGTCACCGGAGCACTACTACGACTATGAGGCGCGCTTCGTTAAACAAAAACGCGAGCAAGAGCGTATCAACATCCTGCCGCGCGTGATCAAGCCCGCCATGTTCGCGAAGGGCGAGTTCGCGTTGGGAGACATGCGCGTGTTTAGTCGCTATACGGTCGCGCCGCTCAGCGCCCTGACCTGCGGTTTTCTTTCGCTGAAACCCGGCACGCAAACCGAGCCGAAGCGGATGATCCCGTCGCTCATCGCCTACATCATTGAAGGGAGCGGAGAGTCCATCCAGGAAGACATCAAGTTATCGTTTACCGCGGGCGACATAGTCATTGTGCCGCCGTATACGACGCATCAGTTTGTTGCGAATTCGACAGAAGGCTTTCGCGCCTGGCTACCCCAACTAAGACTTTGGCATGGACAAGGGCTTTTATGGCGGGACCCATTGGATCATGGGCAGAGCAATGACGAAAACCAGACAAATTCAGATCAGAAAGTTGCAGCCGTCTTTCAAGCGCGCCGTCAGATCCGCAATTCCACAGTTGGCAAAACTCGATACGATTGGTTTTTGTCCAGACTTGCGGAAGAGAATCGGGTAGAGAAGGAAACTCCGCGCGTGATCCGCGCGACGGACGCTCCGTGGGAATCGACACGGCGGGGAAAGCTGAAGTTCTATATCAACCGATGGACGGAAGCGGCGGCTCGTGGATTAGATGTGATGGCGCAGGAAATCAACCCTGGAGAGCATAGCGGTGAACATCGCCACATTTTCGAGGAACTTTTGCTGGTCGTCAAAGGCCGCGGTTATGACCTGCATGAACGAACACAACATCCATGGGAAGAAGGGGATTTGATTTGCGTTCCGCCGATGATCACTCACCAGCACGTCAACGATGGGGAGGATGTGGTTCAACTAGTTTCGGTTTGGCCACGCCAACCGGGCCATGAGCTCCTCGGCGGAATAGAACAGATTAGCGACGCTTCGGGCTGGAGACCGTAAAGGGATAGGTTTGGCACGCAGTTTCATTTAACGAGCTGCGAGTGAAATAGGAATTGACGCAGACGAGTACACAATGCAGCGAGAGCGGCGAGCGGTAATCATGGCACACAGAATCGCGACGAGGACGATATTTGTGCTTGTTCTTATTCGCCTCTTGGCGTTTGCCACCCTGGCCGGGACTCAAGTTGTTCCTATCAGGATCTCTTATGCCACGACTTCAGGGATTCGCCTACCGCTTTGGATCGCTGAGGAAGCCAAGCTCTACGAAAAATATGGACTCGACGCCAAGTTGATTAATATTCCCTCCGGCAACACCGCCATCAGCGCGTTGGTCAGCGGCGAAGTCGATGTCGTCAGCGGGTCGGGTTCCGCGTCCATTGTCGCTGCGGGCCGCGGCCTGCCGGTGGTGATCGTCGGTAGCTTCGGTAGTACCACTTATAAATTAGTCGCTAACCCCGGCGTCACCGACTTGCGCGGCAAGGTCGTGGGCACGAGCCGCATCGGCAGCACCACCGACTTCGCCCTTCGGCGCGCGCTGTCGAAGCTTGGATTGGCGCCAGATAAGGACGTGAAGATTCTCGCGACTGGCATCGGAGAAGCCGACAAACGAATCATGCTGATGTTGCAAGGGCGTATGGATGGCACAATCGGCAGTCCGGAGAGTATTTTAGCGGCCGAGACGCAGGCGAAAGTTAAGATAGAGATTCTCGCCGATCTCGAAGATATGAAAATCTATAATACCGTCGGCGATCTATCGACACGAACCGACGTATTGAAAAACCGCCGCGACTTATTGCGCTCGTTTTTCATGGCGAGCAGCGAAGCGATTGCGCTCGGAAAGAAGAATAAGGCACTGGTGCAAAAGGTGATTACCAAGCAGATGAAGGTGACCGATCGCAAACGGCTCGATGTCATTTACGACGCGTCGTTGGGTCGGATGCCAAGCAAGCCCTACGCGCGCGAGGAGGCGGTTCAGTTGGAGCTCGAAAGCATCGCCTTTACTGATCCACTTTTCAAAAACAAAAAGGCGTCCGACTTCATGGATAGTAGCATTGTCGCGGAATTGGATCGGAAGGGATTTTTTGCGCAACTGCAGTGAGTGAAAGGGAGCAAATCAAGTTTTGTACCTTTGCTAGAGCGGAATCCAGAGTAGGGGCAGGTTTGAAACCTGCCCCTACTAGATGCTCACTTTCGCAGTAAAGACAGGTGCGCAACATCCAGTCTTTTTTCAAACGAATTCGGAGTGCAGGACAAAGGTGAAAACGATTCAATCTAGTGTCATCGGGCGTGTGGCTTTTCTGCTTGCCGTAATGATGAGTTCCGCCGCCGCCCTTCATGGCGCAACCGTAGAAGAGCGCCTCGACCAAATCAACCAATTTTCCGAAAAGGCCAGAAGCGAGACGTTGGAAAAAGAAGCGCGCAAAGAAGGCGAGTTGGTCTGGTACGCCGCCATGGCGAGCGATCGTGCCGGTGAGCTGATCAAAGTGTTCGAGAGCAAATATCCGTTCTTGAAAGTCCGATTTCAGCCCGGCGGCGCGACCCGGCAGATGGAGCAGCTCATGGTCGAACATCGGACTAAAAAACACCGCGCCGACATCATCAACACGCGCCGCTCCTTCGTCGGCGTGATGGCCAAGGCCGGCGCCATTGCGCGTTATCGCACGCCGCTTCGAAGCGCGCTGCGCGACGGCTTCATCGATAA
>DASYUV010000197.1:0-13417 GCA_036000865.1 Binatia bacterium
AGCTAAGTTCTCCGCCAGGCTCATGTCAAGCGCTTCACAGGAGTGAGGTATCAAGCAAAAACCACATAAGCCCGAAGCCGGTCGCAATATTCCTGCGCGGTGCGACCGGCCTTGAGCTGCATGCTCTGGGCAATAATGTTCGAGCCTATGTCTTTGACCAAAAGATGCATGTGGTTGGATGTCACCACGTAATCCAGCACACCGAGACCGAAGCGTTCCTTGGCCTCGCATTTTTGTTTTGACCGTTTTGAACGGAGTGCAGCGTTCAATTCCGCTCATGGTGAGCATGTCGAACCACTGGAAACGTTTTGAACGAGCTCAAGTCCTGAGTGGAATTCTCGGCGCGAACCGCTTCTAACATACGCGCAGACACGCGTTCAACGGAAAAGTAGCCTGTCCTTTTCTCTCCTTGGAACGAATGCAACGGACCGGTCCCCATGATTCTTCTTCCTTGACAATCGGGGGTACCTTAGATATCCGAGTGCTGACAAGCCCCACCCAATTTCCAATTTCATAGTTTCGGCAGCGACAAAGGAGGTAGGCATGAGCGGCGGGTTAAAATTGTTTCACTGTATCCGCAGATTCGGCGCCGCTCTGCTATGTCTGTCAGTTACCGCAGCGATAGGGCTGGCCGCCGAAACGCAAGGCTCGTTCGCGGGTAAGACTATTCGAGTCGTGGTCCCTGTTGCGTCTGGAGGGGGGTTGGATCTGCAGAGTCGAGCCTTGGCTCCCTTGCTACGAGCGTATATACCCGGGAACCCGTCGGTGATTGTGCAGAACGTGGCTGGTGCGGGGGGCATTGTGGCAGGTAATTTATTTATGCGGGAACAAGGGCCGGAGCTGACGATACTTCAATGTCATATCGGCCATCCTCTCTATCAGCTGCTGGGCCACGAAATAAAATACGATGTTCGACGTTGGCATTTTCTTGGTGGCGCCAAGCGAGATTTTATGCCGGTACTTCAGCGTGCGGAACTTCCTTACACGAATATCAGTGAATGGACTCAAGCCAACAAGCCAATAGTTTGGTCGGCAGATACTCTCGGAAGTACCGTGGAAAACCCGGCACGAATAATGCGCTCGGCTGGGGTGAAGATCAGGATTGTGAGCGGATATCCAGGGGGCACCGCTCGTCTTTTGGCGGTTCTCCGAGGTGAAGCTGACGCGACTCCGGAGGTCTTGACCACGGCGAAGCCTCATCTGGAAGCGGGTAAATTGAAGGTAGTTGGGCGATTAATACCTCCGCAAATACCCGGCTATCCCGACGCTCCTTATGTTTTGAGGGCGTTTGCTTTTACCGAAGAGCAAAGAATTCTATACGAGGTCGCAGAAGCGCCTTGGCATTTGCAGACCTGCTGGCTCGTCAGAGAAGAAACACCGAAGGGAATAATTCAGGTCCTACGAGACGCGGTGAAACGAGCCATCACGTCTGCCGACTACGAATCGGCAATGGAGAAGATGCAACTGGGAGGTGATTATATGAGTCCTGAAGAAATTCAGGAAAAGTTCATAAAGCCGCAGCTTGGTATCCCGGCCGATTTGCAAGATAAATTCAGAAAAATGGCGCTAAGCGAGGAGCGGTAAGCCCACCGCCTCCGGGACAGTTTGTCCACTATGACCAGATTAAAAAGCGTCTTCTGAAAAACCAAAGGAGGAGAACATGAGCTCACTAACTAGCGACGCGAAAGTCACGAGGACCTATTTCCTCTACCCGCTCGAGCGATCTCCTGACGCGCTGTCCCCTGAGGAGTACGAACAGAAATTTCTCGAGGCCATTGCGGAATCGTTCAGGGCATTTCGTAGCGACCATGTCCCGCTACCCGAAGTCGTATTCAAGGACACCAAGGTCGCGCGACGGTTTTTCGGCATCGAGAGGATGCTCCACTCCGTCTTTGCCAAGTTGTTCCCCAGCTATCTGATGAACGTGGCCGCAAGCTGTCCTTACCAGGATGTGCGTCAAGAGATCTTGAAGGACTGCTGGGATGAAGAGGTGGCTGATCCGGACGCTCAAGGCAAGTCCCATATTGAGGTTTTGTATGGGGACGTGGCGGTCATGGGTATACCGCAGGAGGAAGTGGAGAATTTTGAGCCTACGCCTGTGCTCATGGCCTGCATGCATGCCCTCGATAACATGACCCGGACACTTCCCTGGCAAGGCGGATACGCCGCGATGGGCGGCCTGGAGGCCGCGCGGGTCGCCGTGGCGCGCGGTTACATGAGGCGGGAAGAAGATGCCATAACGGCTTCACACGGAGGGCGCAGTGTGGAACAGCTTTGCGGCGTTCCTGAGGGCTCAATCAAGCTCTGGCGACTTCACGCGAGCAAGGATCTGACCCATGGAGAAGATTGTCTCAAAGTACTGAAGAAATACTGCACCACGCGTGAGATCCAGCAGCTTACCTTTTGGGCCGTCAAGACGGCACGCTCTCTCAGGGTGATTACCAACAGAGAACAACGGAGAATCGCAATGGCCGCCATCGGACTCCCGGCAGATTCCCTTATCGTGACATGACATGAGGAACCCGTGGGAATCCAGAGCGAGATCGATCTGACTGGCAAGGTGGCGGTCGTTACCGGCGCCGGCCGCGGGATAGGCGCTGCGATTGCCGGCGCCTTCGCCGAGGCGGGAGCGGACATTGTCGTCGCCGATCTTGACAACGAAAGCGCACAACAAACAGCCCACCGCCTGACGAGCCTTGGTCGAAGGGCACTGGCTGTCAGGACGGATGTGGGCGTTCCTCTGCAGGTCAGTGAGCTATTCAATTTTGTTCGCACTGAATTCGGCCGGCTCGATATCCTGGTCAACAACGCCGGAGTTTGGTTTAGGAAACCATTTCTGGAGATCTCCGATTCTGAGTGGGATTTAGTATTCACAACCAATCTCAAAGGGACCTTTCTGTGCACTCAACAAGCGGCCCGCATCATGATGCCTCAGAAGGGCGGTTGCATCATCAACATCGCTTCGCACGCCGGGCTCTTTTATAGCCGCGGTCAAGGCGCTCACTACGCCGCCTCTAAAGCCGGTATTATCCAGCTGACGCGGGTCTTAGCCTTTGAGCTGGGGCCTTTTCAGATTAGAACTAACGCCATAGCGCCGGGCGGAATCAACACCGCCGGAGGCCCTGTTGAAAGTCGAGACTCGGGGTCCAACCCTCTCGGCCGGAGGGGAGAACCCGAGGATATTGCCCACGCGGCTCTTTTTCTGGCATCCCCAATGGCATCTTTCATGACTGGCCAGACGCTTGTTATAAACGGCGGAAGCATAGGATACTTGTAGAGGTTTTGTTAGACTGCTTGCCCCGTCAAATGTGTTCCTCACACACGGGGTGGTTTACTACACATGGTAAATTCCTCTCACCTCTCAACGGAGAAATTTATGACGAGGTACAAATACATTGTATGGACGGGTTTGCTAGCAAGCGCTTTAGTTACGCTCGCGCATGCGGCGTCCGCCGATCCCCCACGCTCCTCCCGGCAAAGTCTTCAAAACGAGATCCAGCAGGACCGACGGGACCTGCGCGACAGTCGCCAGGAGCTCAAGGGTGATATCAAGGCATTGAAGGAAGACCGGCGGGAGTTTAGACAGGACCGCAGATCGGGAGCCGGCGTCGAAGAACTCGCTCGGGATAAGGCGGAAATTCGTGAGTCGTGGGACAATTTACGAGACAGCCGGCGGGAGATTGGGCAAGACCGCCGCGAGCTCAACCGGGACCTCAGCGAATACGAGTGGCGCTACGGCGACCGCGACCGCGACAACCGCGGCTGGTGGAACCCTTACAGCTGGTGGAACTGGCGCTAAAATTAGACTCCGATGCAGGATCGGTACGAGATCCGCGAAGAGGAAGACTATAGCTCACGCGTGATCAAGCCATGGCAGCTCTTGCTTCGTGTGTCGGGCTCTTGTGAAACACCAGCCAAGTCATTGACATTTCCTGCTGCTTCCTTCTTTGAACCTTGAACCCTTCGACATACTCAGGGCAGGCTCTTGAACTATTGAACCGCCGCAAGGCGATATCGGCCGAGTCTTTCTAAATAGGTTTGGTAATCGCTGTCGTTCAAAAACGTCTTCTGTCTTTGGTTCCCGCGCACGATCACGTGATACAGAACTCCGGGAGCCAAAGCCGTGGACGCCGAGCCATGCATTCCCTCTAACAGGAGTGATAAGAAATTCTCAAGATTGGCTAGAATCGAAAGCGTGACCCCAACCTGTTCTGACCTTTGTCGCGTTCTGCCTACGGCGGTGTGTGATTGCAAGACCTGGCTGGCTACGACTAAACTAAATAAAATTGACGCGTGAGCCAGAGACGCGACAAGGTGGGCACTCGGAGGAATGCATGAGAACCGTAACTTTTCTGAAGTCGCTATCGCGAATTGCGGCGATTTTTATAATCGTAGGAAGCGTCGTGCACGCCGCCGCTCCGAGCTCCGGCAGCACTCCGACGGCCAAAGCCACGTTTGCCGGCGGCTGTTTTTGGTGTATGGAACCACCGTACGACGAGCTTGAAGGCGTGATTTCCACGATTTCCGGCTATACCGGCGGCGCTAAAAAGAATCCGACTTACGAAGAAGTCAGTGCCGGCACCACCGGCCACGCGGAAGCGGTACAGATCACCTATGATCCGACGAAAATCCGCTACGAAAAACTGCTCGATGTGTTCTGGCGCAACATCGACCCCCTGACGGCCAATGCGCAGTTCTGTGACTCCGGCAGCCAATATCGCTCCGCGATCTTTTATCATGATGAGACGCAGAAGAACCTTGCGGAAGCGTCAAAGAAGCATCTCCAGAGTCGCTTCAAGGAGCCGATCGTGACTGAAATCGTTCGTGCAACGGAATTCTATTCGGCCGAAGACTATCACCAGGACTACTATAAGAAGAACCCCGTGCGGTACAAAATTTATCGCTACGGCTGCGGCCGCGACCAACGCCTCCAGAAGCTTTGGGGAACTGAAAATAAATGAAACAGTTCGTAAAACTTGACCTTCTTGTGACGACTATCAGATTTCTATATTCAACTGTCAACAAAAGGGTGACCCCTTTGGTCTCTCTTATCCCGTCATTACCTGCGTGGTGGAAGGGGATCCATTCCAGCGATGGTTTTAAAAACTTTAATGACCTCAACATTCCGCGGAAGCTCCGCAACAAGTTTCTGCTGGTCTTCCGGCATGAGTGGCGTTGGATGAAGTCCAAGAAGTTTTTTGTATTGTTCGTGAAATTGGCGATCTTCGAAAGAACTGCGAAAGGCTTGCCTGAGTATCTCGACCAGTTTCTCCGGTGTGCTTGGGGGCAGATAGATTAGCGTTCCCACTCCCCAAAAAACCCGCGACATGGTCAGAACTTGGCTCTCTATCTGAGACCGCGCGAAAGCCTCGATTTCAGGCAAATTGGCAAATTGACGGGGACGATGTCCTTTGGGAATCTCTAGAATCGCATGGAAATCCACGAGCTTTTTATATCCCTCTGTCATTGATACCGTATCAACCGCGACCGCTCTACCATCGATTTCACCTCGCTCCAAGCCTATATCCAACTCAGTTCCTGAATAGCCAACAACGAATTTCGAATCTTTGAGACCTAAAAGCCAAGCGAACAACCGGCTCCGAATGTACTGTACGTGACCCACCGATTGGCCTCCGATTCTAAGCCCCGAAGCACCGCGCAGCTTTTCCAGGTTGTTTATACCGAGAGCTTTTCGGGTGACAAAAATATTATTGTTCTCGCTGAAAGGGGACCCGAGATAGATAAACTTGTCAGGATCATATTCGACACCCGGCTCGCCGAGTATCGCGCTTGCGAGTACGCCCGGAGAGCTGGTGCCAATCGTCAGTCCCTCCGCTTTTGCCCTATACACGTACACGTAATTGGCGGCCTTTCGGCCCCCTCCTCCAGGCATATATTCTGGAAGGATAGTTGGATTCCCAGGAATGTACTTTTGCAGGAAGGGCAGGATAGCTTTAGTTCTTAAGTCTCCTACACCTCCAGGACTGCGCCCTTCAATAACTGCAATTGTTTTCCCCTTGTAATAAAGCGGTTGGGTGTTGCTGTCCTTTGGGAACAAGAAAATAAGTGCCCAAAAACAGAATCCGAGCCAACGGCTAAGGCGTCTCATTTTTACCTTCCGCACCCTCAATTTAGTATCGCGGTGCGTAAGCAGGGCAAGCCGGATTTGTCAAAACTTACCCGCCTCCACAAACGTTTAGCTAGGGACTTATTCCGGTTCTCAAAGTCGTGTCAAGAGGTGTGAAAACCAAGAAGAACCCCCAACGAGGCGGGCCGCGTGTTTGGCTGGCGTTTCTGTTTGCAACATATTTACGTAAGGAAACAGCGGTCCCCGGAATTGCTTGCTCTATCCCCTGAAATTGGTGCAGACGGCCAGACCACGAGTTCCGCGAGGTCAAGGTTCGCTGGAATCTTCAGGGCGATTGTTGCGTTCGCGCCCCGCTAGCATCGCGCCGTCGCAGATGGACGGTCTATTAACTTGATGGCGAAAATTCTTGTTGACAAATTCAGACTCTCGCCTGCACATTTGCATTAGCTTATCGCCTCGCCATTGCACAACGATCTATCGTCTGAAGGTGACTAGCTTAGATGGCCGAGTCTCTTTCACACGCGCAGTCTCTTAGAGTGGTTGGTCAAGATCTGGACGCGCTTGGCGTCGACTTCTTCGAATTGGCAAAATGGGGTGATGACTATATCGTTTGGCCAGGGCACGCCGAGTTTACCAGAAAACTTTCAGTGGAGAAGGGGTTTCTTTCGAAAATCACCCAAAAGATTTTGGGACATGAGTATTCGGCTAGAGAGATTCCGAATCGTCTATCCTTTACCCCCGCAGATATCATTTGGGCAGATACTCAGAGACGATTGAAGCGTAAAATATCGGGTAGCCCGTCGGATCTGCGAGATCTATCCTTTGTTTTGCGTGTGCTCGGCGATTATTTGGATCGACAAAAAGCCGGCCAGTTTACTATTTCATGGTCTCAGGATTCGATAATAATTAGCTATGATCAGAAACAGGAACGCTTCACATCACAAAATCTATACGATTTCGGAATAGGGATGTATCTGAGAAGGTCCACCCGTACACAATGACGCGCATAGGTTTCGTGGCTTGATCGGCTGTTCTCGGTTCGCCGAAATTTCTTGCCGCTGTGTTGCAGCCGTTGCCATCGGAGCTGATGTAAGCTCATGACGTTTCGGCGCTCGTCAATTCAAGGGGGCCCCAGTTCGCGAAATTCGTAGTCCACCACAGACACCAGTCGCGCTGAATTTTGATTAAGACTAAATGTCACGACGATCAAGAAAACATCTATCAGCAAAAGACTTCACCCCTTGGGCAGACCCTTGACCCCTTGGGACTCATTTGTGAGGTGGGCGTACAAACTACTTTTCACTGAGTCGGACCGTGCTATGTCTCAGCTCTTTCAGCAGTTTTCTCCCAGGAAATCGTGTTCTCCACTCTTAGCCCGTCATTTTCGCTGGCAAATTCACGCCCGTAAGGTTAACTCTGCTCGCGCAGTGCATACTTCTCCCCTGCCTGCGTGAGGTCGCGATGCATGGCTTTCACCCCGAGCTCGTTTTTGACCTTCTCAACGAAAGCCAAACCGCCAACCGAGATAGCTTCCGACCAGCCGCCATCTCGCTCCATCATCTCGCCGTCAAGCGCTTCCTCATCAATTGGGTGGGGTGTGCTCGTTTTACAGCGCGATCGTTTCAATCCGCTGGATTTCCTCGGTGGAGAGTGCGAACTGTTCGGCTTGGAGGTCTTCTTTCATATGTTGTTGGCTCGTGGTTCCGGTCAATGGCAGCATCCCGATTTGCATGGCAAACCGAAAGATGATCGGTGCGGGACCAGTACCCAACCGTTGGGCGATTGTGTGAATTTCTGGATCGGCAAGGACGGCTCTATTGGCGGTTAATAGCGAAAAGCCTTGATAAATGATGTCGTGGGCTTGGCAAATCTCCCTAACCTCTTTGTCCCATCCGAGCGCTGCAAAACAGCGGTTTTGTACCACCATGGGTTTATGATTCGCCTGTTCACAGAGCTGTGTAAGTTGACCGGCCGCAACATTGCTGATGCCAATCATTTTGGTTTTCCCTGATTGATAAAGTCCTTCCATGGCCGTCCACACCTCCCAGTCCGCTTCCCCCAAGCCCCGCCTCTGATGAGGTCCGTGTAAGACATAGGAGTCGACATACTCGGTGCAGAGGTGGGTCAACGAGCTGTCAAAGGACTGTCTTACCTGGGTCGTTAGATCGGCCGAGGCATCGTACGGGGTTCGATGGTCTTGGCCATAGACCGAAGTAAACTTGGTTTGGAGAAACAGGGTGTTTCGCTTGATCCCTTTCTTATCGAGCGCCTGCAAGGCTTCACCCACCAGGGCTTCCTCGTAATGGACCAGTTGATTGGCCGTGTCGATGGCCGTGAAGCCTGACGCCACGGCTAATTGCACCAGTTCCTTAGTGGCCTCTTTTTTCCACGCCGTGCCATACATAAAAGTAGGAATAGGAACCTGGTTATAGGCTGTCAAGGTCATGATGTTTCCTCCAACTCTAATGCTGCTGCCCATGCTACGCGGCTCCTGGCTCTCACCACCCCGGCGTGCCGACCGGAGTACCGTCACGACGATACGTGGTGAGCAAAACCGTTCTCTGATGCACAAACGGATTGAAAGCACCCGGCATCTATAACTGAGCCTAGCGCGATTTCGGATCGCTACAATAGGCGGACCGAGCTCGACATCCATCATACAGGTCTCAGCATGAACGGAAAATCGTCAATGATATCAAAAACCCTCCGTCCGTCCTGAGCCCGTCGAAGGACTCCGAGAGAGTTTTTCAACAGCCTGTGAAAGCGGGACCCCAATGCGGCGCCCCGTGGGGTCAACGTGATTGCATGGAAGACGAAATCGGCACCGTCGAGATTTTCAGCCTTTCGTCAACCGCTCGTAATCTTCGAGAACGCGCTGGCGCTCCGGAGTCGCCCAGTCGGTAGCTACACATGCCTCGCTCATGCGGGTAATCGCCTCTTTGGACGAGAGACCTTTCGCCACGCAGTGGGACGCCCCCATAAACGCTGTACGCCGTAACCCGCTCTCGCAAAACACGAGCACTTTCATTTTGGGCGGCTGCTTCCGTAATGCTTGTGATAACGGCGCACGCGGCTCGTGAGCCCACTGCATGAATTGACTCAAAGCGGTTTGGTGCGCAGTTTCGAGCACGAGGTGAAAGTGATTCGGCATCAGGCAGAAACCGAATATTTTTATCCGATGACGTTTCTTGGCGTCAGCCAGCAAAGTCAGAAGGCTTCACTTCGAGAATTCCCAAAACCTGGAAGCTCCCGTATCTTCTTGTATCGGCCAACGATTGGAACGACCGGAACGTTTGGAACCGGCGTTAACCTGTAACGTCTTGAACGGAGTGAAACGATTGAACGATTTGAACTTCTTGAACGGTTCGCTTCTGCCTTGCCCGCTGCCACGGTTAATAACGTGATAAGCGTATCCACCCTGTTGTCCTCTGGGAATTCTCGGCACGAAGCGCTTCTAACATATGCGCAGACACGCGTTCAACGGAAAAGCTCTTATCGAGTTTCACACAGTCTGACCTATGGCAAGGCGCGCCTTGCCCAGGCCGAACGGCAAAGCGCTTGATTTCTTGTGCCTCCCTCCGTTCGTGGTGAGCCCCGTCGAACCATGAACGGATTTTTCACACCGTCTGACGCATTCCAAACGTGGACTGGGCGCGGCGGATCGTAGTAGCCTGTCCCTTTTTCTCTGCCCTTCCCTATAAAAAATTTTGCGATTAACATGAGGTGACTATGCCGGGATTCATCATCAACCGCCGCTCTCGAGCTCGACTGCTCACTTTGCTTTTAGGCATTCTTCTGATTGCCGGCCCTGCTTTCGCGCAGCAGAAACCCAAGCTGCGCCAGCTCAGGATCGCATTGCCGAGTCACTCGGTGAGCTCCACGGCGATTTATGTCGCGCGGAGTCTGGGCATCTTCGAGAGTTACGGCTTCGATCCGCAAATCCTGGTTCTTGAGCCCCGCGCTGCCCTCGCGGCTCTGTTGACCGGCGATTTGGATTTCTATACGGCCGCCGGCACCGTCGGCAGAGCCGCTCTGCGCGGTGTACCGGTCCGCGTGGTCATGGTTTCATTTAACCGGTCGGATCTGGTGCTCCTGGCGTCAAAGGAGATTACCAAAATCGAGCAGCTCCGCGGCAAAGCCCTGGGCGGTTACACCGCGCAAGCATCGGTCAACGTGATTCTCGAGGAATTGTTACGGATCAAGGGACTGCGACCGGAGGACTACAGTATCCTCAATGTCGGCACGGCGCGGGCCGCGTCGCTGATCAGCGGCAACGTTCCCGCCGCGGTCGTCACCGGCACTGAGGCGGCCCGTCTGGTGAAGCTCGGCTTTCACGTCCTGGCACGGGCATCCGAGTTCGACCTTCCATCAGGCGGACTTGGCACGGCCGTCGCCGGACTGCAGAACAAGCGCGACGTCCTACGCGCCGCGGTCCACGCTTGCCTTGACGGCTTGCGCATCGCAGCTGCGCAAAAGGAAAAGGTGCTGCCGATCTACATGAAGCAATTCGCGCTCAGTCAGGATGAGGCAAACTTCGTCTACGACAATGTCCGGGGATCGTGGGCGCTCGACGGGAGACCGACAGCCAACGCGCAAAAACTGGACGCTGAACTGACACAGCGCAACATGGGATTGAAGGAACCGGCAAAGCCCGAGCAGATCTATGATTTCTCGCTGCTGGAGGAGTTGGCGAAGAAGTAGTTTCTTTGTCCCAGAGCGAGCCTACGGGTGGCAGTTCATTCAAGGTCGACTGGAACCGTCTGTTTTCGGAATCACGAGTCACTACCACGAATCACGTTCACGGCTTTTCCCCCTCGAGGATACGACTTTAACGTTGCACGATTTCGGCGAGCCATGCGGCTGACTTGACGTCATTTTGCATTGACATTAGAACTCATAGTCAGCTATTTCCACAGGGAGCGTGGAACTAAATATGGCGGCGACCGAGTTGTAATTGTGAGAGAAGTTATAAAGGGGACAGGCTAGCGGATGAGGTTTTTTGCGTTTATTCGTTCACGAGCGGGATCTGATTCGGCTCACAATTTGGCAACGCTCGTTCTCGAGACGCTTTGTTGAAATCCGCTCATTGCAATCCAGCAAAATGATTGTTTGCATCTAGGGAATTGAACCCTCCGCACATGTCTTTTAAAAAATGGGCATACTGAAGGGAGCACGTGCGACGATGGGCAAGAGCCATTCCTCCAACTGCGCCCGGCCAGCGGGCGCGTTCCTCGGGACCATCGGGCTCGCTGCCGGCTTGGCAGCGCCCGGCACAGACCCTATCGATACGGCACACGGCCAAACCGTCGCCAATCCGATGAGACCCATCCCCATCCCCGCGCAGGTTCCGGCCAAGGAGGGCGTGGCGCAGATTCCCGACACCCGTCTCTGGTATTGGGACACCGGCGGGCAGGGCGTGCCGATCGTGCTTCTGCATCCGGCGACGGCAGCGCGCTGATCTGGGGTTACCAGCAGCCGGTGTTCGCGAAGGCCGGCTACCGCGTCATCGCCTATTCGCGGCGCGGCTACTACAACTCCGCGCCCTTCGACCCGAACAATCCTGGTATCGGCTCCGAGGACCTTCGGCACCTCGCGGATGTCCTGGGCCTTGGACGATTTCATGTGGTGGCGTCGGCGGCCGGCGGCAGCATCGCGTCGGACTTCGCGTTCTCTTACCAGGACCGGCTCCTGAGCCTGACCATTTCCAGCAATTCCTTCGGGGTGCGCGACGGCGAGATCACGAAGGCGGCGGCCTTCATTCGCCCCAAGGGCTGGGAGCAGATGCCCGCCGAATTTCGCGAGCTCGGTCCGTCATACCGAGCGGCGAATCCCGAAGGCGTGAAGGCGTGGATGGAGCTCGAGCACAAGGCGCTGATCGGGCGCGAATATCGGCAAACGCTCAAGAATGAGATCACGCAGGCGAGGCTCAAGGAGCTCAAGCTGCCGACGCTGCTGATTGCCGGCACTGCGGACATGTCGACGCCGCCGTCGATCTCGCGGATGATCGCGGCCGAGATTCCGAACAGCCGGCTGGCGCTGATGCCCGAGGCCGGGCACTCGACGTACTGGGAGCAGCCGGAGATCTTCAATCGCGCCGTGCTCGACTTCATCGGCGGCCAGTCGAAATAGCGCGAAGGCTTCACAACCTTGGTATGGGAGAAGGTGTAGTAAGCGAGGGGCGTCAAAAAGGGGACAGGCTCAGCGTGTCCCCTTTTCTCCACTCGAGCACTTCTGCAAACGATGCCGATCAATGACATGAGCGATACAGGCCTTGGTAACGTCTCTCGCCGATCAACCCGACGGTCTTACTGCGAAGCTCTGTGCCGGAATAAAAAGTGGATGCCGTCAAAAAATAGCGCCGCCAAAAGAAGTGAAGCCATATTTCCCCTCCCCCTTTAACCTCACGTTGCAGCGACGCTGAACCGTTTGGGTCGCGCCACCGTTGCGAAGTATCTTTCAGGCACTGAAACGATGATGAGAATGAAGCCGCGCGACAACTCAAGCCGTCGCCTGGCGCGCCCAAGTAATCCTGGTCAACAGCGCTCTCAGGATAAGCCCCGTGCCGATACCCCACGCGCCGTTGATTAAGAATGCCGTTAATAACAGAGGCGGGTGCCAACCGCCGCCTATCGGCTGGCCTTTGAGCGGTAGGACGACGAAGAGAGCAACCAGCGACGGCAAGACGGCGCCAAAAAGAAAGGCCGCTACCCAGTAGCCGCCCCGTCGAGCAAATCTTCCCTCAGTGAGGGCGAATAAAATACCCCATACACCGCCCCAGAACGCGAGTGACAACACCGCCGGCACACCGAACGGGTGGGTCGCTGCCATTGGAAAAGGCGCTGACGGCGCCACGCCTGCGCTCCACAGTAACCCCAGCGCCAATTGATGAAAGATCAGAGTGGAAAGAAAACCAGCGATGAAACCAAACAGGAACCGTGTGGAAAAGCCCTTAGGCGTGTTTGAATGAGCCATAAACACCTCCCTACGGTGAAGTCTATCGATAAAGTTTATTTACGCAATATCGGTTCCCTTTAGCCCCTCAGAATATAATGCAGCACTGACAAACCAAAGCGCTTCTTCAACTCGAAAACCCAGCGCAGGTAACGGCGGCAGTCAGGTGCAAACTTTTGAACATTGACACGTTTTGAGAATTCTCGAAACGTGGAACTACTTCAATCCGGCAAACGACTGTCGCGGTAGGAACCGCCCTCGCGGGCGGCCCCCCGCACGGATCCGGACGTGCAGCATTACTGCATCCGGCTCTTGCCTTAGGTAATAACGCCAAAGCGCTGCCAGGGATAAGGATGACACACGTGAGTTTGCGGGACC
>DASYUV010000198.1:0-14397 GCA_036000865.1 Binatia bacterium
TATTATGGTGGGAGCGAGGGTTAATCGCCGCGCTTGCCCTATCGGTTGCTTTGCTCGGCATCGGCCGAGTGGAATTCAGCGTTCCCGGCGGCGGCAGCATAAGCGCTTGGAGTGTCTCCCGGACGACGTTTTTTTTCTGGCTGGTGCTGAAGTTACTATTATTAGTTCGCGGTGGTTGGGCGGTCACTGGATTATCCAGGTTGCGTTCTCTCGCGCCGCTTTTTTTATTCTTCACGCTTGTCACCTTGTCCCTGCTGCCGGATTTTCACCAGGCGGGAGATTATCGATATTTTTTCTTTGGCTGCGCGCACGCCGTGATGCTGGTCGATCTTTTTTCATCCGGTCCACAAAGACGATGGCTACCTTGGCTGCTGGGGTTAGTGCCGCTGGTCCTGGTCACGCGCGGCTTCGTGCGTGATCCTTTGATTCTCAACTTCGATCTTTCGCACCGTTTTGCGTTTCCCTTGGATTCCTGGAATACCGCGGGTTATGTCTTGGCGATGAGTATTCCGTTGTGCCTATTGGTTACGATCGTCAATGCGGGTTGGTGGCGCGCTCTCGGTTTACTCTCGTGTGCCGGTCAGATGCTGGCACTCATTTTGAGCTTTTCTCGCGGCGCTTGGCTGGGTTGGGGGGCGTCGATGGTTTATCTGGCTGTGACGACAAAAAAATGGAAATATATAGCCGTTCTTGTCGCGCTAGCAACGACATGCGTGCTGGTTGCGCCGTCGCTACGAAGTCGCCTTGTCACGATTAGTCAGCCGCTGAGCGATCAATCCATTAGAGAACGGGTCCAACTATTGAAAAGCTCGTTACAGCTGGGCCTGGAAAATCCTGTTTTGGGGGTGGGATATGGTCGTGGCCGCTTGAAGGAATCGCTCCGCAGCCGTCTCGAAGGTACTGTGCTCGAGGACAGCCCAATTTGGCATACGCATAATGTTTATGTTGAAGTGTTTGCGGGAACTGGTCTTTTGGGATTGCTTTCTTTCCTGTGGTTAATCGGTCAAACTCTGCTCCGTGTGTCGCAAGCCGCACTTCAGCGCCATGGAGCCGAACGGCTTATCGGACTCGCCCTGGCCGCTTCGTGGCTGGCCGCAATGGTCGCTGGTCTTGGTGATATTCCCTTTTATCATCATGAAAGCCGAATCTTTTTTTTTAGTCTACTTGCCCTGGCTCACATTTACTCTTCCGTGGGTGAAGGCGGAGCGCATAGCGCCTGAGTTGGATGGACGAGTATGAGGCACGATTGAAAAAGTATACGGGCCGTATGTCGCATTACCCTCGGGTCTGATGCCCGGAATCGGCCAAGGACGCTATGGCAATCTTCTCCGGGCCGGGTCACGAAGTTTTATTCCCTGACTCGATAGAATTTGCTATCATAGGGGTCAATCATGCAGAACAAGCTGACCGATAACGGGCAAATAGTCGAAAAACCTTGGGGTTATGAAATCATCTGGGCTCGTACCGAGCGCTATGTCGGGAAGATTCTACACATCAAAAAAGGCGAGTCGTTGAGTTACCAGTATCACGTGGTGAAGGATGAGACGATTCGCCTGTTGTCTGGCGTGCTCGAAATGGACATCGAAACCGGCGGCGAGCGGCAGAAACTTCGGTTTGTGCCGGGAGAATGTTTGCACATCGTTCCCGGGATGAAGCATCGCATGACCGCGATCGATGATTGCGACGTCTTGGAAGTATCAACGCCCGAACTCGACGATGTGGTCAGGTTGGAGGACCGCTACGGTAGAGCCGGTTCCGGCTCAGCCAAATAGCCCGAGGGAAAAAAGCCATGGATGCTCCTCAAGTAAGTCTTTCCGAACGGCTGATCCAACGTCGGCTCATCTCCAGCGAAGAACTCGAGCGGGTGATGAAGCTGAAGGAGGAGCAGCAGACCCCCCTGACGCGGCTCGTCGTCGAGCTGGGGTTTCTCTCGGAAGAAGATTTGTTGCCAGTATTGCGGGATCACTTCGATATTCCGATGATGTCCCTTAAGGACGTCGCCAATACGCCTCTGCCGATCGAGTTCCCGCCCGGAATCGGTGATTTCTTCAAACTGGCTCGCATGGTGCCGGTGCAAATCGACGGGCGTGAGCTGTTGGTGGCGACGACCGATCCCCTGGATCTATCGCGCCTGCATGCGCTCGAGCTCGCCGTCGGTCTGCGCGTGAAGCCGGTTCTGGCGCGCGAGAAAGAAATCGCCGCACGCATCGAAGCTTTGTACAGCAGCAACTATGCAGCGAACAATCAAGAGGCGGCGCAACCGATGGAGGGGATCGGTGACGAGGAAGACGTCGCCCACTTGCGCGACATGGCGTCCGAGGTGCCGGTTATCCGGCTTGTCAACCAGATGCTCGTGCGCGCGCTCGAAAGCCGCGCCTCCGACGTTCACATCGAGCCCTTCGAGAATCAGCTCAAGGTGCGCTACCGCATCGACGGCATCCTCCACGAGATCGACTCGCCGCCGCGCCAACTGAAAGCGGCGATCATTTCGCGTCTTAAAATTCTTGCGCAATTGAACATCGCGGAACGCCGTTTGCCGCAGGACGGACGCATCAAGACGCGGCTCGGCGGCAAGGACGTCGATCTGCGTATCGCCACCGTTCCGACGTTGTACGGCGAGAGCGTCGTGATCCGGCTCTTGGAGCGCGGCCAGATTTTCACCCAGCTCGATACCATGGGCTTTCCTGCCGCCCCGCTGGCGCGATTCAATGAGATGATTCTAAAGCCCCATGGCATGATCCTGGTCACCGGGCCCACCGGCAGCGGCAAGACGACCACGCTTTACGGCGCGCTGCAGAAAATCAACGATCCGGGTAAGAAGATTATTACCATCGAAGATCCGGTGGAATATCAGCTTGGCGGCGTCAATCAGATTCACGTCAAACCGCAGATTGGGCTGACGTTTGCGAACGGACTGCGCTCGATCGTGCGACAGGACCCCGACGTCATCATGGTCGGCGAGATCCGTGACGCCGAGACCGCCGAGATCGCCGTACAGGCGGCGCTGACCGGCCATTTGGTTTTTTCGACCTTGCATACCAACGACGCTGCCGGCGCGATCTCGCGCCTGTTGGAAATGGGTGTGCAAGACTATCTGCTTTCGTCATCGCTGTTGGGCGTATTAGCGCAAAGACTGGTGCGCCGGCTTTGTCCGAGCTGTCGCAAGGAGGTCCCGTTTGCCGGCGTGGAGGGCGTGCCGGCAGAGCTGGAGTTTCAAAATGGCAACACTTTCATGACTGTGTGGGAAGCTGTCGGTTGCGCCGCCTGCAGCGGCACGGGCTATTTGGGCCGGGTCGGCATCTTCGAACTGCTGCCGGTGACTTCAGAGATCTGCAAGGTCATCGTCCAGCGCGCCGATGCCGGAGCGATTCGTAATCTGGCTATCCAGCAGGGTATGCGCCTACTCAGAGATGACGGTTGGGACAAGGTACGCCAAGGTGTGACAACGCTCGCCGAAGTGTTACGTGTGACCAGGGAAGAGGCGTAAATCATTTTAGATTTTCGATTTTGGATTTTCGATTCTCGGATCGCGAAGACAAGTCGTTTGTAATCTGCCAATCGAAAATCGGCAATCCAAAATCCCAAATGGCGGGAAGCCGAACGGTAGGGTTGAGGCATGGCATTTTTTCAGTACCGCGCCGCGGATCATGCGGGTAAGGTTGTCGAAGGCGTCATGGAAGCCGACGCCGAGCAAAGCGTGATCTCGCGTCTGCGCGAGATGGGCTGCGTGCCCTTGCGCATCGCTCTACCCAGCCAGCGCGCCGTCGGTGCGGCGCGGCAGCAGCAGCCGCTTTTTTCCAAGCGCAAGGTCAACCAACAACAGCTCCTCCAGTTCACCCGCGAGCTGGCAACTCTGCTGGCGGCGGGATTGCCGCTTGACCGCAGCCTGTCAATTCTCAGTAGCCTGGTCGAAGGCGGCGAGCTGAGCAAAGTTGTGCAGTCTCTGGTCGAAGCAGTGCGCGCGGGCAAATCCCTCGCCGTTTCCATGGGCGAGCATCCCGACGTGTTTCCCAGAATTTATGTGAACATGATCCGCGCCGGTGAGGCTGGCGGTATCATGGAAGGCGTGCTGCGATATCTCGCAGAGTATCAGGAGAGCACACTGGCGCTCAAGGAAGACGTCAAATCGGCGCTGATTTACCCAGCCATATTGGCCAGTGCCGCCGGAATTTCTCTAATGGTTTTGTTCCTCTTTGTTATCCCGAAGTTTGCCGCAATTTTTCGAGATAATAGCAAGGCTCTCCCCTGGATCACCAAGGTCGTCATCGGGTTTAGCCAGTTTTTGGCGCAGTACGGATGGATCACATTGGTGGTCATTCTCGCCGCCGTAGCCGGTGGAATCTTTTACGTAAGAAGCCCCGAGGGGAGAGCTGAATGGGACCGGCTGTGTCTGCATGCGCCGTTGTTCAGCGACTTGGTGCGAAAGTTCGAGACCGCGCGTTTTTCCCGCACACTGGCCGCACTGTTGAAGGGCGGTGTGCCCATGCTCGAAGCGTTGGGTACCGTTCAGGCTGTGCTAAGCAATCGTTTGCTATCGAGAGCGATCGGCCAAGTTCAGGTGCGTGTGCGCGAAGGCAAAGGCATGGCGCGACCGCTGAGCGAAAGCGGACTCTTCCCGCCGCTGGCGTTGAACATGATTGCGGTGGGGGAGGAAACCGGTAAACTGGATGGAATGCTTTCGGAAGTTGCGAACTATTACGATCAAGAAGTCAAACGAACGACAAAACGATTGACTGCGTTACTAGAGCCGGTATTGATCTTGGGGATGGGATTGATAATCGGGATTATCGTCATTTCCATGTTGCTGGCGATCTTTAGTATCAATGACTTACCTTTCTAAGAAACTTATAAAAAACGAAATGGGTTTCACGCTCGTCGAGATGATCGTCGTCGTGATCATCATTGGCTTGCTCGCCGGAATAGTCCTGCCGCAGTATATCAAACAGGGCGAGAAAGCCACCGCCAAATCGGCCAAAATCCAAATAGAGAGTTTCGGCGTGGCGCTGGATACTTTTCGTCTTGACGTTGGGCGTTATCCGAACACGCAGGAAGGGCTCCAGGCCCTGACACAGAAGCCGGGCGGAGTTGATCGTTGGGATGGGCCGTACTTAAAGAAAGAAGTTCCGCTCGACCCATGGGGCAAGCCGTATGTTTATAAGAGCCCCGGTGATCATGGCGCGTACGATATTATTTCCTACGGCGCCGATGGCGTTCCCGGCGGCGAGGACACCAATCATGATGTTACCAGTTGGGAAAAATAACCGCGGCTTCACGCTGATCGAACTGGTGCTGGTGCTGCTCCTCCTAGGTGTCAGCTTGGCGATCGTTGTGCCCAACATCGAAAAGGGACTAAACGATCGCGAGGTGCGTATTTCTGCTCTGGCATTGGCGGCGGTGGGGCGCGATCTGAGAAGCCGGGCCTTATTTGACGGTGTACCACAAGAGCTTGTGCTGAATCTGCCGCAAAACAGTTATCTAGTCGCGCAGTCTAGAGAGGTCCACTTGCCGGCGGAAGTAAAGTTCGTGTCGGTTGACGGCGGCGAGGCCGTGGATCGCGATATCAAGCGATTCTATTTTTTCCCCAACGGCAGCAGCTTAGGCGGCGCCATTGTCCTCGCCGGCGAAAAGTCCGTCTCCTACGTTATTCGCTTGGAACCGCTCACCGGCAGGATCGAAGTGACGCGCGGGGATAAATCATGAGAGTTCAGCGACTTTTAATCAGCGGCTTTACCCTGCTCGAAGTTCTCGTCGCTTTGACCATCGTCGGGCTGGGAGTCGTCACGCTTTTACAAATTTTCTCTTTGGGTTTGCGGCTCGGCGCGCGTAGCACGACGAATACCGAGGCGGTCACTTACGGTGCTCGGGTGATGGATGAGTTGCTGGCCCGAAAAAAGCTTTCCGAAGGCTCCGACAGCGGCACGCTCGGCACCGCCGGCAGGTGGAAAAGCCAGGTTCAAACGCTGCGGGATACGTCGCCGTCGCTCAATCTATCCAGCAACTGGGAACTCAAAGAAGTCGCTCTAGAGATGACCGTGACGGAGGGGGAACGGGAGCGGCGCGTTGATTTCAAAACCTTCCGTCTGACGAAAAAAGCCAACTGATGAACTGCGAAGTTTTACCGCGCCATGCGGATCGGCGAAGGACGCGCGAGAAAGCGACGCGTGCCTCTGCCGGAGCGGCTGGGTTCACGCTGATCGAAGTTGTTCTCGCGCTGACGATCTTCGCTCTGATGGGGGGAATCCTTTACGGTGCCTTCTCTCTCAGCCATAGCGCCGTGGAAAAGTCGCAGGTAAATTCGACGCGCAATCAAAAACAACGATCGATCGCCGATTTGCTCGGGAGCTATGTCCGATCGACGTTTCCTTACCGTGAATCGCCGCAAGAGCAAACGGCTTTCTTTGAAGGTGATGCCGAAAGCCTCACCTTCGTGTCGGCGTACTCCCAAGGCATGGGTGGGCGCGGTATGGCCAAGATTCAAATAACCAAGGACGAGGACGACAACGGCCGGGCGACGGTGAAATTGGAAGAAACCGCGCCCGTGCGTCTGAGTAGCGAATCAGGCGGCGGTGGACAGACGTATAGCATTGTTCTTCAGGACAACGTCAAAGAATTCCGATTCGCCTACTTGGATCCCCAGGCGAAAGAAGAAACCTGGGAAGATCGTTGGGATGGTAAGGAACGGCGCATGCTGCCGCGCGCCGTGCGCTTCACCTATCAAGACGAACACGGCAAAGAGGTGCGCTGGATTTTTCCGGTCATGATGACCGTGCTGACGCCATGAAACCGCCGATAGAGTTCCGCTTGTTCCGAACCAAACTGGCCGGCGAAAATGGCGTCGCCCTGATCGTCGTGCTGTGGATTTTTATTTTCCTCTTCGTGGTCGCTTTCGACTTCAGCAGCTCGGCGCGCGAGGAGGCCACCGCGGCCCATCGCTTCAGTGACGAGACCATCGGCTATTATCTTGCGGTGGCCGGTTTCGAGCGAGGTTTGTACGATTTTCTCAATCAGCAAGCCGGAACCAGGCAGCAGCTTCAGCAAGATCAAAAGAAAAACGATCCATTCGACGGCAGTTGGCGCGAGGAAGATGTCGGCGCCGGCGTGTCTCGTGTGCGCTTGGTCGATGAGGGCGGCAAAATAAACATTAACCGGGTCAATGAAGAGACCCTGCGCCGCGTTTTTACGAATCTCGGTATCGATGACGTCCGGCGCGACATCCTGGTCGACTCGATTATGGACTGGCGCGACGCCGACGATTTGCACCGGACCAACGGTGCTGAGGATGATTACTATGCGTCGCTGTCGCCGCCTTATACGGCGAAGAACGGTCCGCTGGATAGCGTCGAGGAGCTGCTTTGGATCAGGGGTGTGACGCATGGCTTGTTTTTCGGTTATGCCGAAGACAAAAGCCAACCGGCGGACAATCCGCGTCGCGTCGCATTGCGCGAGATTTTTACCGTGGATAGCCCGATTGACCGCGTCAATTTGCGTACTGCCCCGGCCGAAGTCATTCATGCGCTGATGGGCATTCCCCTGGAAAAGTGCCGAACATTTGTCGAGGAACGGAAGAAGCTTGCGGAAAAAACCCTTGCCGACCTGTTGCCGCTACTAGGTATCGGCGCCGGGGACGCGACGCTGCAAATGTTCATTTTCACTAATCCATCGGTAGTTGCTGTGGAAGCGGAAGGCCGGCTGGAGGATTCCCGCCTGCCGCGTCGGGTTAAAGGCATCGTCCGGCTCGGCGGCGCGCAAGGTTTCGAGATGCTGCGTTGGCTCGATCGCGACTTAGCACTACCACAGAACTAGCTCATGGGATAGACTAGGGGTTACCATTCCGGCAAGCAAAGGCTCAATCCAGGAGAAATGATCGCTCTCCGTCATCTACAGGACGTTTCCCGCGCCGACTTTTTGACCAGCGTCGGACTCTATTTACTAAACGACCGGGTCATTATGGTCCGATTGCGCAAGAGCTTTCTCTCGGTCTCAATGCTCGAGCAAGAGGAGCGGGAACTGCCTGAGGCTGACAATCGGCAGGCGATTTCCGAGCTTACCGGTTGGATCGCCGAGGACGTGAGAGAGATCGCGCTCAAAGCCGAAAGCGATTCGCGCGAACGCGCGTTGAGGCAGGCGATCGTTTCATTGCTGCCGCATTTCAACTCCGTGCGGGATCAAGTTTATCTTTGCGTGCCGCAGGATCAGGTGATCGTACAGCAGGTGTTCTTGCCGCTGGCGGCGCAAGACAACCTGCAGCAGGTGCTCGAGTACGAGATCGAGCGGCAACTGCCGTTCAAGCGCGACGAGATCTATTACGACTATTTACCGGCTGGGAAAAAAGGCGAGAAGTTCTGTCTCTATGTGTTCGCGATTCCCAAAAAGCATCTCGACGGCCTACTAAGTTTGCTGGAGTCCTTCGGCATCAAACCAAGAGGCGTTGAGACGACGGTGACCGCTCTGGCGAACTATCTGCTGTTTTCCAAGGAAGCGAGTGCCGGCAGCGCCGCCATAGTTGCGGGTCATGGGCAGAATTGGGAAATGATCGGGATCCAAGTCAAGGCCAACGGCTGGAAGCCAGCATCGGAGCTGTTATTTTCTCATCAATTACCCGCCATGGAATGGGCCCACGGTACCGGCAAGGAGTTGCTGCATGAATACCTCGAAGGGGTGCCAAAGCTCTATCGCTGCGGCGATCTCGGCGCGCTTAACGGGTTGGCGGCCGGGAAGGTATCGGAAGCAGAGGATATTGCCGCGCTCGGCAATCCGCGCTTGAAAGGATCTAAACAGAACTCTCAAGCGGAAACACTGCCGGCGATCGGAGCGGCTTTGCACGGCGTGCGAGAAGCTTCGCTGGCGGCAAATTTCTTGCGCCATGAGGGCGCGGACCGAGACGGTTACAAGACGTTATCGCTCCTCAACACGGTTCTTATGGGTCTGCTGGTGCTCGCGCTGATCGCTTGGGGAGTAAGCTTCCCGGTGAAGGATGAATTACGACTGCGCCAGTTGCAAAAAGAAAATCAAAAGCTCGAGCCGTCGGTCCAAGCGTTGCGCCGGGAAGACTCGCAGCTGCAGCTGCTGCGCAAGGAAGCGAGTTACCTGAGTGATCTCGATCTGCGCCGCGGCGAAGTCCTGCGCCTTCTCGATGAACTCTCCAAAGTCGTTCCCAACAATGTTTACCTTTCGAACCTGCGCTATCGCGCGGGTGTGTTAGAAGTACAGGGCAACGCCGAAAATGCCTCGGCTTTAATTCCGCTCTTGGAGCGGTCACCGCTCTTTGAAAACGTCACCTTTAACGCGCCGTCCAACCGCGGCCGCGACAACCGTGAGACTTTCTCTTTGAAAGCCGATCTTGAAAAGCCCAGAGTGAATGCTAAAGAGGTCACCAAATCAAACCCAACCCAACCGACCAAAGATAAAGCAAAACCATGAGCAATCTCTGGCGTCGACTGTCCAAGCGAGAGCGCGGCCTGGTTATATTGACCGCGCTCATCGTACTCATATTTATCGCGAAATACGCGGTAATAACGCCGTTTCTCGAACGGCGCGAGTGGGTTAAGAATCAGCTCGATAGCCAGCCACAACTCTTGCAAAAGAATTTACGGTATCTCGCCCAAAAGGAAGCATTGCTCAGCGCTTTGGAAACGGCGCGCGCGCAGATCAAAATGCAGGAACCGAAACTGCTGACGGGAGACACGCCATCGGTAAGTGCGTCGGATCTTCAAGAGACGGTGCAGGCAATGGCCACCCGGGAAGGAACGCAAGTTATCACGACCCGGGTTCTCACTCCGGAACCAGCGGGCTCCTTTTCCAAAATTGGCATTCAGTTGGAAATTGGCGGGCAAATTCAACAGATCGCTAATCTGATTAGAGGCATAGAAACGGCCCCGAGGTTGCTGGTTGTCGATGAGATCAATGTGCGATCGCTGTTTCGTCCGGTCGGATTTCCTCAACCCCAGGGGGTGCCGCAATTACCCGCGCAGAATCTGCGCATAAGTCTTACGGTAGCTGGATTTGCGCGGGCTCAAGTTCCGTCATCTCCGAAAGCGGAGAATCAGAACAATCAGTCGAAAGAGGGCACTTGACCTCCGTCGGGGAGTATTCCTCACATGGTGCGATCGCGCCGGCGATCAGCCAAAAACCGTCAGACTCGACGGCCGATTCACGGGGGCTTAACATTCACGTGATAATCGACTAGAAATTAGCGATCGCCTGAAACGCGAAATGCTAAGGCTCGATCGAGCCCTCGCGCTGCCAAGGCCTTCAGCCGTCCTTTGGAGCAGAACGGGAGGAGATTTATTTGTTTTCAAATTTGCAGCCAGCTTGTATAATCGTTTCAGTCGATTGATGTTCGAACCAAACACCAAGAAACCGAAAGTTCGATGGCTAGAAGACGGGAGGTAGAGAGCGATTCTTACACGCGCTTCACTGCTTAGTATTCTCATGACGGCTGCGCTAGTTTTAGTCAGCTGGAGCATTTATCGGTCGTGGTCGGCAGGTCCTTGGGACTTGCCAGGCCCGTCCAGAATAGGCCCGGCGGCAGCGACGGCTGAGAAACAAGCAGCGACGACGCCCAGAGTTCCGATCAATACGGATATGATCGTCAGCAAAAATCTCTTTGATCCCGAAAGGGGAGCCGGAGCGACTCGCGAAGCTGAAGAAAACTCGCGCGCTTTTCAACGAGTTCGCAATATGATTCTCATCGGTACCATCATCATCGGCAATAATCGCACGGCGATTTTGCAGGATAGCCCCAATCCGAGCATCGGTCCGGCCCCGGCAGGTCAGCTTGCTGCACCCATGAGACTGAAGCTCGGTGATAACGTCGAAGGTTTCAGACTCGCCGAGATAGCGGACAAAAAAGTCGTTTTTGCGAGAGATACTGCCCGAGTCGAAGTATTGTTGGATTATTTCCGTAAAGTTGAAGTCGCACAGCCCCGCGCGGTGCCTCCTGGCCAGCCCAGCACGCCAGGGGCGGTCGCCCCGATTCCTCGTGTCGTGCCAAACTTGCCACGACGAGCGAGAATTCCGACTCCGGGCAACCCGGCTCCCGATTCGTGAGCTGTAGAAGAGGTATGAAGATGTTGGAAAAGCGCACAATCGGATTGGCAGCCTTCGTTTCCGCGGCGGGGTTGATCTTCCCCCTCGCCGCGCAACAGCCTCCAGTCCCGTCTCAGCCGACGCCAATTCAAGCACCGCCGGGTCCGACCCAACCGGCTGCCCCGAGCGAACCGGGTGCGCCGCCGGTGGCAAAGCCGCCAGTTATTCCCCGACGCACTCCCGTGCCGGCGCAATCGCCCGGAGTGGTCACACCGCAAGGACCAGGGCCCTCAGCCGTGCCGCAACCAGGAACTGCTGGCGTACCTCAGCCGACGCCTGCGCCCGAGGACGCTCAAGCCCCGCAAGTCGCGCCCGCGCCTACAGGGCCGCAGCGACGGCTGCCGCCGCCGTCGATCCCGTCCGGTGGCATGGTTTCACTCAATTTCAATCGAGCCGATTTAGTCGAAATTATTCATATCATCGCCCAGCAGCTTCGCCTCACTTACACGATTGACCCCGAGGTGAAAGGGACGGTGACGATCAACAGTGCCGAGCCGCTACGCGCCGAGGATCTGCTGCCGATTTTTCATCAACTGCTGCGCATGAACGGCGCCGTGGCCGTGCGCACGGGAAATCTGTATCACATCATGCCGATCAAAGACGGCAAAGGTTTGGCTCGCCCGGTGGGACAGGGAAAGGAAGATAGCTTTGCGCTACAGGTGATTCCAGTGCGGTTTTTCTCGGTGGCGGAAATGAAGCGAGTCCTTACTCCTTTCCTCCAACCTGGCGGCGAGATCGTTGAAAACCCGCGCGGTAATTTTCTCATCGTAATGGATTTACCGTCGAACATTCAGCGGCTGATGGAAATCGCTGAATTGATCGACGTGCAAGTGTTCGCCGGCACGCGGATGGAGATTTACCAACCGAAAGTAGCGAGCGCCGAAGAGCTGGCGCAGGAAATGACCAAGGTCATGCAGTCTTTCGCTTCGTCGGCGCCGCAACCCGATTCCTTTGCAGCGCAATTCGTCGCACTGCCGAGGATTAACCAGCTCCTGGTGATTAGCCACAGCGAAGCGGCTTGGACCTACGCGAAACGCTGGCTCGAGCGGCTCGACATCATCGCCGAAGGTCCGGGCCGGCGCATTTTCATTTATCCGGTGGAGAATGGCAAAGCGACGGAGTTGGCCGACGTATTGAGCCAGGCTTTGGGCCAGCCGTCAACGGGCCGGCGAGATACCACCCGGACGCTTCAGGAATTGCATCGTTCGACCCCTGGCGGGACAAATCCGACGCCGGGCCGAGGGACTACAGGGACAGGGTCGTTTGGAACTTCCGGTTCTTTCGGCCAGCAGAGCCAGCCTTTGGGCGCCTATGCCGCAGTTCCCGCGCCGGGTCAGGTAGCGCCCCCCGTGGTGCCGTCACCTGCGACGCCGCTACCGCCGACGGTGCCGCGACCACCAACGCAAACTCCCCAGGCTCAACAACAGCAAGAGCAGCTCAGAATCGTGCCGGATCCGGCGACCAATTCGCTGATCATCTACGGCAGCGTTCAGGAATTTCAGAATATCAAGAATATACTGAAGGAACTGGATGCGGTACCGCGTCAGGTTTTGATCGAGGCGATGATCCTGCAGGTCGATCTGAACGATACCGAATCCCTCGGTGTGGACATTGAGATTTTGCGGCGATCTCGAGTCACCATCTTCGGCCAGACTTTTACTTCGCGAGGGGCGCTGCGCACCCTGGCGGACAACTTTCCCACGGCTCCTACTTTCGGCTCCGGCAGCGGTCTTAGCGGCATTGTCGGCGGCAAGGATGTTCAGGCGATCATCAATGCGCTCATGACCGATTCGCGGGTAAAACTGATATCGTCACCGAGCGTGCTTGCGGCCGATAATCGCCCGGCGCGGATTCAGGTCGGCAGCGAAGAGCCGATCCCGACCGGGACGATAAACGCCGTGGTCGGTAGCCCGGGCGTCTCGTCGAGCACCACAATCCAGTATCGGAACACCGGTAGAATACTGACCATCCTTCCGCAAGTGAACACCAAAGGATTGGTCAACTTGCAAATCAAGGCGGAGGTTAGCGCGCGCGGGGACGATGTTACGGTCGGCCAAGATACATTTCCGGCCTTCAATACACAGGACGCAGAAACTACAGCGGTGGTTCAGGACGGCGAGACGCTGGTCATCGGCGGGCTTATCGGCGAACGCAAGAGCAAAACTCGCACGGGAATTCCCTACTTGATGGATATACCCGTGGTCGGTCGATTTTTTGGTACGACAACCGACGAAGCGCGACGTACTGAACTCATCATGTTGATCACTCCTCGTGTCATTCGTAATCGCGATGAAGCACAGACCGCTTCGGAGGAATTCAAATCAAAGCTGGGTGCGGTGCGAAATGAACTGGATCGGATCGGAAGAGAGCGGGCGAAATCAAAACCAAATCTGCCGCCGCCTGCAGAGACCCCTCCCATACCGGATCCGAGAATGAAAGAGGAAATACCGCAGCCAGCGCCGAGTAGGAGCGCACCTGGTGCCGGTGCCATGTTGGCGCCGCCGTATGACAGTATTGCATCACTCGTTAACCAAGGCCAGGTATTGACCCCGGTGACACCAACCGAACCAACAATAGAAGCAACGCCAATGTTGCAGTTGCTGAGCAAAAGCGAATCTGATGCTCAGCCCGCCGCACAGCAAGATCCTGCGAAGCGCGCGGGGGTCGTGGCAAGACCGGCATACGCGCTTTCGTTCGCGCCCTACAAGCCCCCGGTGCCGGTTGCGCCGGCGCGTAACATGATTGCCCGGCTCGCTCAGCCCAGAATCAATCGGGAGTGGGCCGTGCAGTTGGCGGCGTTGGCCGAAAAAAAAGATGCGGAGTCGATCGTCAACACCTTGCGGAAAAACGGGTACGGCGCCTATGTTATGACGATCCAAGCTGGTGCGAAAACCTGGCATCGGGTTCGCGTCGGCCAGATGGCTGATGTCAAAGTGGCCAACGAGCTAAAAAAGACTCTGGCAAGCACTACGGCATTCAAGCAAGCCTACGTTGCCGCGAATTAGGCCGGTTTATTCACCGGACAACCGGCCGGTCCCCCTATATCTGGCGTCAAGACGCCATGACTCCCTTTTTCCGCCCCCGGCTCGAGATTCCAACTCTAAAAGTCCGTTATTCCCGAGCGCTTTCATCGGGAATCCAAAAAAGAAACCACGATAGTACCCGATAAACCTAAAAAGATCAGTTGACGGTCGATAAATCTGGAATTGGCGGAGCGAGAGGCAAGATGATTTTAGGTTTGAAATGAGCAACCGTGGTCATAATATGCTCGCAGACGAGTTGCCAGACTGATTTGAGTTTGAACTGCTC
>DASYUV010000199.1:0-9872 GCA_036000865.1 Binatia bacterium
GGTGACGTAATTCAGATCGCGGCGGTGGTCAAAACTTTTACGGTTCCGATGTTTTCGGCACCGACCATCAAAGAAGTGGCACAGCTGAAAGGACAAAAGGTGGCGGTGAGCCGCTTCGGCTCGATCTCGCATATTGCCGCGCTGAATATTTTTCAAAAGGCCGGCGTCACAGGCGCTACCGTCATCCAATCCGGAGGAACGCCGGAATCGGCCGCGGCGCTAATGTCCGGCGCCGTCGCCGCCGCCATGGTGCCGCCGCCACAGAGCCTGATGCTCAAGGAAAAAGGTTTTCGCGAGCTCGTCAGCGTCAAGCAATTCCGTGAGTGGAATATTCCGGTGGTCGAGAACGGTATAGCCGCCCGCCGGGGCTTCGTGGAAAAGAATCCGAGCATTGCCAAACGTGTCATCCGCGCCGCCTTTGAAGGGATCAAGACGATCTATGACAATAAAGAAATGGCGATGAAGACCTTGGCGAAATACACCAAGGTCAACGACGAGAAAATCCTCGAAGAGAGCTACAAATTTTCTGTCGAAGCACTCAGTAAAGAGGGTTTCATGCCGCCGGAAGCGTTCAGCGCATTGGTGGAACAACTGGTCAGCCAAAAATCAATCGACGAGGCGGCAAGCAAGAAGTTGCCGCTGACGGCTTACTTCGACAACCGCTACGTCAATGAGTTGGAGAAGGAGGGTTTTTTCAAGAAACTTTGGCAGTAAAACTTTGGCGTCGAGTTTCAGGTTCCGGGAATTAAAATTTGCAATCTGCAATTTGAGATCTGAGATTTGCGATGGCGAAGCCCTAGCCTTCGGGCGTGGTAACCCGCCGCCAAATCGAATAGAATCCGCAGACAGTTTCAAAATGTCGCCACGTCATAAACAGTCCCTGTGATCAACGAAGCCGACACCTGTAGGAAATACATCCTCCCTAAACTCTACGCTGCTGGCTGGAACGATGACCAGATCAGCGAGCAGAAGAGTTTTACTGACGGGCGCATTCTGGTGGTCGGCAACAAGGCGCGCCGACGGCCTTCAAAGCGCGCCGACTATCTTTTGCGCTATGCCAGAGACTTCATGCTGGCCGTGGTCGAAGCAAAGGCGGCCTATAAGCTTCCCGGAGACGGGCTTCAGCAAGCGAAGGAATATGCCGGAATTCTCGGCGTGAAATTCGCCTACTCAACCAACGGTCACGGCATCGTCGAGTTTGACCTCACAACCGGTCAAGAGCGGCAGCTTGAATCCTTCCCGAAGCCGGCGGAATTGTGGCAACGCTTCCGGGCCAGCGAAAAGATCGAAGATGAGGAGGCCGCGACCAGACTCTTAACCCCCGCAAACGCTGCCATAGGTAAAGGCCAGCGCTACTATCAAGAGATCGCCATCAATCGCGTTGTACAATCGGTATTGCAAGGCAAGAAACGAATTCTTCTCACCATGGCCACGGGCACCGGTAAGACCGCTGTCGCATTTCAAATTTGCTGGAAGCTCTGGAACATGCGATGGAACCGTGCCGGCGAACACCGCCGCCCTAAAATTCTTTATCTCGCCGACCGGAATATTTTAGTCGACGATCCCAAGGACAAGATGTTTACTACTTTCGGCGCCAAAGACGAACACCGCCCCGGACTTTAGGCGACCTTGATCGCTATGGCCGTGAAATTCCGGACAATGAATACCAAACAATCGATTTTGAGCGCGCCGTCGCGCTCAAAGCGCGAACCGAAGCGATCGCGCGCAATATTACCGATTTTCTAAAAAAGACGGATCGCTTCGCCAAGACCATCGTCTTCTGCGTCGACCAGGAACATGCCGACGATATGCGGCGCGCGCTCAACAATCTCAACGACGATTTGGTCAAGAAGTATTCCGATTACGTTTGCCGGATCACCTTCGACGAGGGAAGTGTCGGCAAAGGATATCTCAGCAAGTTTCAGGAACTCGAAACCGTTAGTCCGGTGCTAGTTACCACTTCGCAATTGCTTACGACCGGCGTCGATATTCCCACCTGCAAGAATATCGTCATTGCGCGCGTGGTCAGCTCGATGGTGGACTTCAAGCAGATCATCGGGCGGGGAACTCGCGTGCGCGACGACTACGATAAATATTATTTCAACATACTGGACTATACCGGCTCCGCGACCCGGCTTTTTGCCGACCCGGATTTTGACGGTGAGCCCGCTTTAGTGACCGAGCAGGAGATGACCGAGACGGGCGAAACCATCAAGGAAATTACCACGGATCAACCGACGGTTGGCGAGATCGAAGAAGAAAGCGGCCCGACGATCTCGGATGATTCGGAGGGTGTGCGGCGGAAATACTACTTCGACGGCGGCCGCGTCGAGATCGCTACCCATTTGGTTTATGAGCTCGATCCGGATGGCCGACAACTGCGTGTCATAAAGTTCTCCGAATATGCCGCTGAGAAGGTGCGCACGCTTTATCCTTCCGCCGCCGACTTGCGCAAACAATGGGCCGACCCCGCGCTACGGGCCGAGATCATCGCCAAGCTGGAAGAACGCGGCATCGACTTTGATCAATTGAGGACGTCGAGCAACCAACCGGAAGCCGATCCGTTTGACCTACTCTGCCATCTCGCTTTCAACGGTCCCTTGGGGACACGGCGCGAGCGCGCGGACCGGGTCAAAAAAGATGAAAAAAGTTTCTTCGAAAAATACGGGCTAGAAGCGCGAGCGATACTCGCTGATCTCCTGGAAAAATACGCCGAGCACGGCACCGCGCAGTTTGTTATCCCTGACGTTCTCAAAGTCCCGCCGATTTCGGAACGGGGCAACGTGATCGAGATCGCCAAACTTTTTGGTGGGCCGGAAAAGCTCAGGGACGCAGTAGCCCAACTACAGGCTCTACTTTACGCCGCATAATAAGTGGTGACAAAATACTTACATTTTATGTAAGGTTCTGGTAGCGGTCTAGGTGAGTCTTGTCAAAACCTTAAAGTTAGTTTAAGGTTTATGTATGAAAACCAGAGGCGAGAAGTCTGATAGCCTTTTCGCGGTGGCGGAGAGCCAACAGGGATACTTCACGTCAGCTGATGCGAAAAGTCTGGGCTATGATTACCCTCTTCAGTTTTTTCACGTCAAGCAGGGAAATTGGGTTCGTGTTGATCACGGTATTTACCGGCTCAGAAAGTTCCCTGCGGCGCGCCATGAGGACCTGATGCGCTGGTGGCTATGGAGCCGCAAGAAAGCTGTGCTATCGCATGAGACTGCTGCAGCGCTCTATGATCTTGGAGATTTGCTTCCATCAAAGATTCACCTAACTGTGCCGCCTGATTTTCGCAAGAAACCGACCCAGAGCCTCGTCCTTCACAGGGTAGACTTCAGCAAGTCAGACATAGAGAAGAGATACGATCTTCCTGTGACCAAGCCCCTACGCACTATTCTTGATCTTGCCCGCTCGCATCTCGACGATGAAAGGCTAACAGCAGTGACGCAAGATGCCATACAGAAGGGTCTCTTGAATAGAAGGGAACTGCTTGAGGCGCTCGCGAAATTGCCAAAAGGCGTCGATCCATCAGCTCAAGCCACACTGCAAATCGCCGCAACTCGGGGCAAGAGTGAATATGCTTTCCAAGCAGCCGCCGATAACGCACCGCAAGTCCGAGAAAGATTGGTTCGCTTCGGGCAACCACAGCTCGCTGTGCAAGATATTCTGGGCGAACTCAAACGCGGGCTCCAGCTGATTTATGGAAAACAGTTAAGGGGAGTCTATCTTTTTGGCTCCTACGCCCGTGGGGATGCGGAGCGCGAGTCGGATGTTGACGTCTTAATCGTGCTGCGAGATTTTGAACGCTATGCGCTCGAAGTCGATCGTACCGCCGAACTTGCCGCAGATCTATCATTAAAGCATGGAGCTACCGTCAGTCTAGTATTCCTGCGCGAACGCGACTGGTTGCAAGGAGATAGTCCCTTTTTGTCCAACGTTCGCGATGAGGCTGTCCCGGCTTGAAAGAGTCAACGAAAAAATTCTTAGAGAAAGCATTCCGGTCAGTGCAAGCGGCGGAGCGCCTGACAAAAGTTGCAGATGCTGAGTTTGGGGTCGGCAGAGCGTATTACGCGATGTTTTATGCCGCTCAAGCCTTGCTCAATGAAAGAGGGTTGCGGTTCCGCAAGCATGCAGGAGTACATAGCGCATTCGCTGAACAATTCGTCAAGACCGGATTGATAGACAAAAGGTACCATCGTTGGCTGTTGGCAGGCTTTAGCAAGCGGATTACTGCAGATTATGGTATAGAGGCCGAGCTAACGCTCGAAGATGCGACTCTTTTGATAGGGCAAGCGCGTGAATTTCTAGCAGCCGCGAAAACGTTTCTTGAAAAGAAGGTTTAATGGATCGGCTAGACACTTCGTCATCTGCAATTTGCGATCTGAGATCATCTGAGATTTGAAATCTGAGATTTGAGATTCCGCGAAGCGGAAGAAGCAGCTATGCAGTACCGACGCTTTGAAGACTTGCCAGTTTGGCGTGACTCTGCGGAGCTGGCCCGGTCGATGTATGAGTTCACTGCCCTCGAACCGTTTCGGCGCCATCCGGGTCTCCGCGACCAATTGGAGCGCGCCGCTCTTTCGGTCTCTAACAACATCGCCGAGGGTTTTGAACGTGGCACGACGAATGAGCTTCTCGCGTTCCTATATATTGCCCGCGGCTCGGCAGGGGAGGTTCGCTCGATGATGCGGGTATTGGAGAGATGGAACATCTTCAGCCATTGCAGATCTCAGATTTCAAATTTCATAATCCAGTGTGAGAAGATCTCAAAACAGCTTTATGGTTGGATCGAAAGTTTGAAAAATTCAGAAATACCCGGCCAGCGCCGATTAGACGAAAAAGCAAAGAATCGCTATGCGAACAAAAAGGAGCGGGCGCAGTTCCTGGAAGAGCTAGACCGCATCAGCGCTAAGCCGCAACCGAAGCCATAGTTTCGTCGTTTTGCTTTGACATCTGAAATTTGTCATCCGAAATTCGCCGTTAACTCGGTATCTTATATTGAATATGAGATCTGAAATTTGAGATTCCGTTATCATGTTTTCTGGCTTTGAGATTTGAAATCTGTAATCTGAGTTTTCCATCGATTTGTCATCTTATCTGAGATCTGAAATTTGCAATTTGAGATTCCGTGAGGACAATGGCCCGAAATACCCAGCAAAGGATTTGCTGGAATACAATTCCGATGGGTCTTTGAAAGCAGTGAACCTAGACCGCAAGAATCCAAATGCCTCTACCAACTTCGAGCATCTCCCGCCCGAACAACTTGCCGACGATATCCTCAAGAAAGAGCAGCGTATCGCGGAGATCATGGCGGAGATTAAAGCCCAGCTCGCCGGGACGGTATGAGCAGATCCTGGCCGCAAGTTCCGTTAGAAGATCTGCTCATAGAACAGAAAGTCCGAGTAGGAGTTTTCGACGCCGATGGCCTACCGCTTCTCGGCGTGAGTAACACTAAGGACTTCATCGAACGGAAAAGCCGCGAATTGCAGATATGAGCCGTTATCTGCGAGTTCATCATCGTTGGTTCGCGTATAATCCGATGCGTATCAATGTTGGCTCGATCGGTTGGGCGGAGCTTCATGAGCAGACTGGGGTTATTAGCCCAGACTATGTCGTTTTTTCTTGCACGGACCGCATCGAACCGAAATTGCTGTATCTATTTCTACGTAGCGCTATCGGTTTGCGGGCAATAAATCTTGAAACGGCAGGTTCTGTTCGAGAGCGGTTGTATTTCAATTCGTTAGCCCGAATTCGATTCCCGCTTCCCCCGGTTCCAGATCAGCGACGGATCGTGGCGCGGATCGAAGAACTCGCCGCCAAAATCAACGAGGCGCATCGATTGCGGCGGCAAGTAGCGGAAGAAGCGGAGGCATTAGTAGCCGCTCGATCTGCGGCTGTTTTTCGAAGAGCTGCTGAAGGTGGAACCGTACCTCTCCGATCGATTGCAAGTCTCGAACGTGGGAAGTTCTCGCACCGGCCGTGCAATGATCCTCGTTTTTTCAACGGTTCCCATCCGTGGATTCAGATAGGAGAGATTGAATCAGCAGAAAAGGTAATCGAACGTTGGAGCCAAACATTAAATGATGACGGTCTGGCAATTAGCAAAAAATTTCCCAAGGGCACAGTACTAATAAGCATTGCAGCGACAATTGGCTCCGTTGGGATTTTAGGTTTCGATTGCTGTGTCCCGGATAGCATCGTTGGTGTTACACCGCGCGACGGGACCGGATCCGAGTTTCTCTACTGAAGCTGACACGGGCGTCGACTCCCACGATCTTTAGCTCAGATTTACAAGTTTGGAGGCAATAATCGACTTTTAATTTCGCGAAGCCATGGGTCGTTGGCGATAAGCTGCACGAAGTTTGTTTGAACTAACGATTTGATTTGGTCCGGCGTTGACTGTCGGGAGCTCTGCCAGTGCTTCGACGACTTTTTCTATGGCCGTCGGCATACCCACTTCGTTTTTTAGCCACTTGAAGCCGCCGGGGTTGTCCCGTTTCACAGCTGGCATGAAGATGGTCACTATACGCGGGGCAGATGACAATGTTTAGTGGTTCTGGCAGAATAGATATCAGCGGAGACCAGTTATGAGCGAGATTACATTGTCGATTCCAGATGAGACTCTCTTGGCGCTCAAGGTGAACCCAGACCAACTGGGAGCTGAGCTTCGCCTCGCAGCTGCGGTTAAGCTATACGAACTCGGTCGCATGTCTTCGGGTTCGGCGGCGAAGCTTGCTGGAGTTCCGAGAACAGTGTTTTTGATGAGGCTCGCGGATTACGGCGTGGACACTTTCAAGTTGAGCGAAGAGGAGCTTCGACAAGAGACCCGCCTTGCCTGAGATCATCTGCAACACATCCCCTCTGCAGTACCTTCATCAATCGGGTGCCCTGCACGTCCTTCCTGAGTTAGTGAAAACAATCACAGTACCACCCGCCGTACAACAAGAGTTGGAGACCGGCCGGAGGTTGGGTATGAATCTACCGGATCTGCAAATGCTCGATTGGGTTGTCATACGTCGCCCTTCCAGCTCTGTCGCCCTTCCCTTGGTAACTGACCTCGGTTCTGGGGAACGGGAAGTGCTCGCTTTGGCGTTAGAGACTCCTGATTCCGTTTGCATTCTCGATGACTTGCTGGCTCGTCAAGTTGCGAGAACTTTGCAGCTGCGTATTACCGGGACACTTGGGATTTTGATTGATGCCAAGCGCCTTGGGATCATTTCGGCTGTTGGTCCGTTTCTCGACCAACTCCAAAGCTTTGGGTTTAGGCTCGCGCCTCATACCCGGGCGGCCGTTCTCAATCTGGTTAGTGAAGCCGAAAAGTGAAGGATTACCACATTAACATTTTTTACAGCGATGAGGACGGCGGGTACATCGCCGACATTCCGGATTTCGAAGCCTGTTCTGCCTTTGGTGATACCGCGGAAATAGCGCTTGCTGAGGTCGAACTCGCCAAGAATGCCTGGGTTGAAGCGGCGCGCCAGGCAGGCAAATCGATCCGACTACGAATTACGTGAAAGTAATCGACTTTCGATTTCGCGAAGCCATGGATCGTTGGCGATCAGCCGCATGAAGTTTGTCTGGACTAACGATTCGATTTCCTCACGCGTTGATTGGCGCAGCGCAGCCAGTGCTTCGACGACTTTTTCTATCGCCGTCGGCATACCCACTTCGTTTTTTAGCCACTTCAAGCCGCCAGGATTGTCTGTTTCAGTCAGAAGAAGATGATCAGGCACTGCCTTCGCGATGGATTTGATGTGATCAGAAAAGTGCACTTCGACGCCGAGGGTGAAGAAGCAGCCGTACTGAACCATGGCATGGAAGATATCCATCGGTCCAGAATACCAGTGGATGATCATATGTTTCACATCATACTTCTCAAGTAAATCTAGAACTTCTTTTTCGCCGCCTTTGGTGTGTAGGTTGACGCATTTTTTCTGCTCACGGGCGGCGGCGATGAAATATTCCAGAACTTTTCTTTGTGCCGGATAAGTTGACGTGTCTTTCACCCAGTGGAAGTCGAGGCCGATCTCGCCGAGCGCGGGACTCGACTCGATATGGCGGCTGATTTCCGGCAATCGATCGGCGTATTCCGTCGCGCGCCTGGGATGAACGCCAAAGGTCGGCAAAACTAATTTGGAGCGCTCACCGATTTTTTGCAGCTCCAAATAGGAAGGCAGATCCATCGCCGTGGCAATGGTGAAAATTTGTTTATCTTCAATTTCGTTAAGCGCTTCGTCGAGCAAGTCGCCGTACTTGTCCAGGTGAACATGCGCGTCAATCAACATCAAAGGTTTCCTCAGTGTCCTCTCGGGCGATCGACCCACTGAATTTTTTGCGAGGCGAGGTGGAGTTCGGTCGATTAATCGGTCGATTAATTCGCCACACTTCAGCCAAATGAGGCGCCCGCTGTTCCATTAGCACAATCTGCTCGCCGATGCGCGCTAGCGATGGGTTAGGCAGCACTCTGTTCTGCTCCTTCACTGATACGAGAGCGGTTTACGATGGTTTCCAGATACCCATGTACGGGGCGTCAGGGCGCAGCTCCCAACTCTGCCCATCGAAGGCAACCCGCTCGACGGAGTCAAGATCGACGCCTTCAAGACAGCGGGCGTTGATCATGTAGTTGGAAGGATTCGCTCGCGGGCGATAGAAGGCGGCAACGCCGCAGTGGCGGCAGAAGTGGTGAAGCGCGCGCTTGGTGCCGAACTGATACGTCGCAAGATCAGCCTCGCCTTGGATGAGGCGGAATCTATCAGGGGTGACCATGTGGTGGAGGTAGCCCTTGCGCCGACAGATGGAACAGTTGCACTCGCTGACGCGGGTAAGCTCGGTTCGAACCTCAAAACGGACACGTTGGCAGTGGCATGAGCCTCGGTAGGTCTTCATCTCTCTGATGGTACCAGCGGCGGGTTAGAAGGGGCCGTCTGTCCCACTTCGCTCAAGCTTCGGAATCTCGTCCGAAGATAGAAGCAGCCTTATGCTCCTGCTCGGGCCAGGAACACGCTCAAGGAGCTTGCGCTGCTCCAGCGCCAGCACCATTCGATGAACCGTGGGCGGCGTTACCCGAAAGAAGCGCTGCATGTCGGCCTCCGCCGGAGCCACACCATGGAGCGTCGTGTATGTCTGGATGAACGCCAGGTACTGGCCTTGGAGGTCGGTGAACTTGGGCCTTCGTTTTACTATGCTCTTACTTGCCGCCACCGAGATTTGACTACCCTTGTATCTAGTTCCGTATACTACGACATTGCTTCTGTATACAACGGTTCGAGTGGTTCGCGCATCGGCTACTGGCGTGAAATTTCATGTTGAAAAACCAATCCGTTCTTGACACAGTTGGGCAGTCTTTTCGAGACCCTGACTAGCTTACGAGAAAGGAACTTTTTATGGCTGCGAAATCCACGACGAGTGTTCCGGTTTCCAGCGGGGCTGAAGCTTTCTTGGCGCAAATGAAAGCGCTTGGTTCGGTGCGCTACATGTTTGCCAATACCGGCACCGATCACGGACCGCTGATCGAAGCGATGGCGAAGACGGCCAAAGAAGATCCACGCGATATCCAGCCGGTCGTCGTGCCGCATGAAATTGCCGCGGTGTCGATGGCGCATGGTTATTACAATGTGACACAAAAGCCACAGATGGTATTGGTGCACACTCTGCCCGGCACGGCCAATGCGCTCGGCGGCATCATCAATGCCGCGTCGTGTAACGTGCCGCTATTTCTCGTCGCCGGCCGGACGCCCATTACCGAAGGGGAGCTACGCGCCGGCAAGAGCCAAAATATTCACTGGCGCCAGGAGTCGCGCGATCAAGGCAATATCGTGCGCGAGTTCGTCAAGTGGGACTATGAAGTGCGGACCAATCAAAATCTCGCCGCGGTGGTA
>DASYUV010000200.1:0-6486 GCA_036000865.1 Binatia bacterium
GTATTCCGTCAAACGAATCCAACGCGCGCCGACGGCTTTGCCAACCGCGACTACTTCCGCAAAGAATTCAGTCAAAGTGCGCCGGCTCGCTTCACCAGCGCAGCTCGTCACAAGCGACTCATCCGCAAGTGAACCATAGTAACCTAAGCAAGTGTACGTTAGCTTGCTCCAAAGTACTCCGAGTATGTTGTCAGAGATCTCGGTTTCCATAACCGTATTGAGCAGCTTGTTGAGACTTTCGAGTTCCGGCGTTGTTCGTCCGTGCAGGTGACCAATGTAAAGATGACCGCTCGTCGCCGTGTGCAGATGCCCGGGCGCGACTTTCCGGCTACCCATGCGGATCGCCATGCCCACGGTGCGATCCGGACCGACCTGTTCCTGGAGCAATGGTGGGTTGATGCCATTTTGCATGGACACAAGCAGACCATTCTCGGAGAGATGCGGTATCACGGCGTGGAGTGCATCAGGTGTGTAGTTCGATCGCACAGCGATGAAGCCGATGTCGAATTTACCCTGGATTTCGCTGGGATAAACAATGGTGATTCTGACATTGAAAGAACCATCGGGCACGTCGACTTGCAAGCCTTTCTCGCGGATGGCGGCGACGTGTTCTTTGTCGACATCGACGAATGTCATGCCATGGCCGGCACGGGCGAGTCTGCCGCCGATGATGCCGCCGATTGGACCGGCGCCGATGACGATCATGCGGTTGTTCATGGTCCCTCCTGGATTGCTGGCCGTAACGCGGTCACGATATTCGATGGTCTAATGATGGTCAAACGATTTTGCCCAACGACGGAGGCCCTCGAGAGATGAACTGTCGATGTTCAGCCGGTAGGGGCACAGCATGCCTGCCCGCTACTTGAAGAACCGGGAAGGGTGGAATAAGTACGTCCGAGCGACAAGTGATTTAGATTGGTCTTGAAAGGACGGCGCATGAAACGAATTTTACTGGGATTTTTTGTTTTTCTTATTTGGCCCAATCAACTTTACGCCGCTGACCGGGTTCGTATCGGTTACAGTTCCATCAGCGGTGCTTACACGCCGATTTGGGTGGCGCACGACGCCGGCTACTTTGCGAAAGAAGGTCTCCAAGATGACATCATTCTCATTCCCAGCGGCACGCAGCTCGCGCAGGTGACTGTCGCAGGAGAGATCGAAATCGGCTCGCTCAACGGCAGCTCGGCGATTGCCGCGGCGTTACAAGGCGCCGATCTCAAGATAATCGGCAACTCCGGCAACAAGATGGTCTTTTCGCTCTATGTTCGGCCGGAGATCAAAAGCGTCGAGGGATTAAAGGGCAAAAAGATCGGCATTACGCGCTTCGGTTCGGCGCCGGACATTTCAATTCGTTACGCGCTCAGAAAGTACAACATCAATCCCGATAAGGATCTCACGCTGATTCAACTCGGGTTCATGGCGACGGTGGCCGCCGGATTGCAAGGCGGATCAATCGAGGGCGGGGTGGTATCGCCGCCCACGCAATTCGCCATAGATAAAGCCGGCTTCAAAGAATTAATCAGTATTACCGACATGGATTTCGCTTTTCCCAATCCAGCATTGGTGGCAGTGGGATCGATCATTCGTAGCAAGCCAGACGTGATTAACCGGTTCATTCGCGCCTACACCCGAGGCATTCATCGAGCGCGCAACGATCGCGAGTTCACTTATCAGTCGATGGCCAAATACACGAAGATCCGAGACGTTGAGGTGCTGCGCAAAGCCTACGATTTTTATATGAGCAAGGTTTTAGAAAGAGCGCCATACGTCAACATGATCGGTGTGCAGAACGTGTTGGACGATCTGGCTAAGTCGGTTCCTGCCGCAAAGAACGCCAAGCCCGAGCAATTTGTCGATCTTCGATTCCTCGACGCGCTGGATAAAAGCGGATTGTTGAAGGAGTTGTATCCGTAGATAGGGAGGGCACGGCATGCCGTGCCCCTACGTAATTCTGAAACGTAGCCGCTTATGGTACGTAATCGTGTAATGCTTCAGCGCCGTTCATTACGGCTGGAAGACTACGCATACGATCAACCGGGCGGGTATTTTGTAACCACGTGCACCTTTGAACGGGAAAACCTCTTCGGCGAAATCCAAGATGGGTCGATGCGTCTGAACCGGTATGGCGAGATCGTACGCGAATGTTTTGAAGCGATTCCCGAACATTTCGAAGACGCCGCAGTGGATCAATTTGTCGTCATGCCCAATCACGTCCACAGCATCGTGATAATCATGAATGTAGGGGCACGGCATGCCGTGCCCGTCTCGTCGTTAGAGCGGTTCGGCAAACCGGTGGCGAAGTCGCTTTCCACTATCATCCGGTCATTCAAATCTGCCACGACTAAACACATCAACAATTTGCGTCAATCGCCCGACGCACCCGTCTGGCAACGCAACTATTATGAACACGTAATTCGCAATGAACAGTCGCTGCACCGGATCCGAGAATATATTATCAACAATCCCGCGCGCTGGGATTTTGACCGGGAGAATCCAGCGGCAACGAACGCAGAACCGGAGGATGTGTGGCGCGGGTGAAGGTAGCTGCGTTCAAAACCAGGGCGACCGCCGGTCGCCCCTACCGCAGTGAATAATGTTGATGGAGGATTCGAATGTCGAGCAATAATCAAACCTACGACATGCTGCTTAATCTGGTGAAGACGCGGATGAGCGTGCGCAAGTTCCGGCCCGATCCGATTCCCGAAGACACCGTCAGCAAGATTCTCGAGGTCGCTCGCTGGGCCATGTCCGGCGCGAACTCGCAACCCTGGGAGTTTATCGTTGTCACCGATCCTGTGATCAAAAAACAATTGCGCGACGCTTACTCGGACTACAACACCGACTTCATCTTCTGGATGGAGCAACAGCGCGAGTACAATTTGCGCCATCCTTCGTATCAAGTAAAAAGCGATCCGCATGAATCACTGCGCTTCAACAAGGCCAAGGCCAATTGGCATCAGGCGCCGGCGGTCATCGTTGTCCTTGGCGACGGACGGCGTCAGTGGGGTACCGTGATGGGCGCGCATACTTTCGGCAGAGATCAATCCCATTTGACGGACGGCCTTGCTAATGCCTGTTTTCTGATTCACCTTGCCGTGGCCTCGTTGGGGCTCACCTCCGAGTGGGTATCGATCCACATCGAAGAGCCGCACAAGCGCATTCTTGGCGTTCCCGATCTTTTGAAGCTCTACCTGATCATTCCAATCGGCTATCCCGACGTGCCGGCGCGCGAAGGCGTGCGCCGGCCACTCGAGGATATCGTTCATCGAGAGCGCTACGACATGAGTAAGTATATGTCCAACGAAGACGTGGTTAAGTACCTCTACTCTTTGCGCGAAGCCACGGTACCGCTCCATTCGGCTTCGCGCGCCGTGACGGCGGATGAGAAAAAGTAGATGTCGCAAACGTCGGTCAATCCGATCACCGTCGAAGTCGTGCGCAATGGCCTGGCTCATATCGCCAACGAGATGGCTACCGTGCTGCGCAAAACTTCCTACAACATGATGATCTACGAGGTGCGCGACTATTGTGTCGGCATCGTCGATCCGGAAGGAAATATACTCTCGCAGAATTTCGGCGCGCTGCCGATCTTTCTCGCCGATCTCGGGCCGGCCATTGTCGACGGCGTGCGCATGCACGGCAGAGACGGCTTTCAGCCGGGCGACGTGCTGATCATGAATCATCCCTACGTTTGCGGCCAGCACTTGAACAACGTCGTGGTTTATACGCCGTTCTTTCATCACGGCGAGTTGGTGGCATTTCTCGCCGTGCGTGCACACTGGATCGACATCGGCGGCACGCGGGTCGGATTCGGCTTCAGCGGCACGCGTGAAATTTACGAAGAAGGTTTGCAGTTCCGCTCGCTGAAACTCTACCGCGGCGAGCAGCCCAATCAAGATATTTTCCAAATCATCACCGACAATGTGCGTTTCGCTGAATCCTGTCTCGGCGATTTGCGTGCGCAAATCGCCGCTTGCCGCGTCGGCGATCGCGGCCTTGGCGCGTTGGTGAAACGGTATGGCCTCGAAGTTTTCGTACAATGCGTGAGAACGATTTGGCGTCAATCCGAGGCTCTGGCGCGTGAGCAAGTCGCGCGCATTAAACCCGGCAAGTACGAAGCCGAAGCTCTGTTCGACAGCGACGGCGTCAATCTCGATCGGCCGGTGGCACTCAAGGTGAAAGTCGAAGTCGGCGGCGGCGAAATGACCATCGACTTTTCCGAGATCAGCGATCAGGTGCCGGGCTCGATCAACTCCGGAGAATCCGGCGCTGTGGCCGCGGCGCGGGTCGCGTTCAAGTCGCTCGTCGCGCCGTCTTCGCCGATCGACGAAGGCTGCTTTCGACCCTTGAAAGTCATCATCCCCGAGGGAAAAATTCTTAGCGCGACGCCGCCCGCGCCGGTCGGAAACTGGAGCCGTACGTTGCCGACGGTGATCGATTTAATTCTTCGAGCGCTGGCGCCGGCGTTGCCGGACAAAGTCGCGGCGGGACACAAGGGCGACATGGGAGGGTATGCGTTTTTCGGTACCGACCCGCGCACGGGCCGGCGCTTCCTCTGCCAGACGATCATGGGTGGCGGCTGGGGCGGACGCGCGCACGAAGACGGCGAAAATGCTACGGTATCGATGTGCCAGGGCGATGTGCAGAACGCGCCCGTCGAATTACAGGAAATCTACTATCCCGTTCTGATCGAACATCAACGGTTGCGCGAGGGAAGCGGCGGCGCAGGGAAATGTCGCGGCGGACTCGGCATCGAAATTTCAGTGCGGGTTCTCTGTGAGGCGTTCACGAATATCAACGTTGAACGTCAGCGCACAGCGCCATGGGGATTATTCAACGGCGAAAACGGCGCGACAGCTAAAGCGTTGGTCAAACAGACGCCGGACGATCCAGGCGCCTGGCTAACGAAGAAACCGAATTATCCGCTGAAAGCAGGCGGCAGTGTGACTTTCCTCACCGCCGGCGGCGGTGGTTACGGTTCCCCGGCTGAGCGCTCGGACGAATTGATTGAGCGGGACTCGCGTTTGGGGTATGCGCCGGCGACGAGTGGTCGATAGAGGTTAATGTCTCTCTCGGGGATGGTTGAAATCCCTGGCCTTCAGGCGAAGCGAAAGTTCGTCATGCCGGCGAACGCCGGCAGGGCATCCAGGTGACGGACAGCGTCCGTCATACCGTTGGAAAACGGTATCCAGGTTAAGGAGGATGGGAGTGGACCCCGGTTTTTACCGGGGTGACGATAAGGCCGGAATGACGGCAATAAGAGTTGACTTCCAGTCGACAAATTCAGAACCCCTCGGCTTGGAGCGTCCGGATGGACTCTACCTGCCCGCGGCGTAGAGCCCCCTCACCCTAGCCCTATCCCCCCACGAAGACATGGTGGTTAGGGGATAACTTTGCTACCTTCTTCATGCTGATTAGAGACGTTGACTTAATGAGAATGGCGATGAGATTTACGAGGTGAATATGGATGAACGAACGGAATTTGAAAAACGGTTGACCCAAGTGCGCCGAGCCATGCGCGAGAAGGGACTGCATACCCTGCTGGTCTACGAATCCGGGCGGCATAACTTTTTGCGCATGAACTACGTCGCCTATCTCACCGACTTCATCAGCGTGGGACCGCAGACCATGCTCGTGCTGCCGTTGGACGATGCGCCGGTTCTTTATTTGTCGCCGGTGTGGGATATCACGCGCGCGCAGGAGGAATCGTGGGTTTCCGATGTTCGGCCGTTCAAAGACTTTTGGAGGCGGTTGGCGGGAATTTCAGGGAAGGTCGGCGTGATCGGCCGAGAGGCGATGCATGTCGACCTACACGACGAGATTGTAAAAGCGCTCAAGCAAAAGCCGGTCAATGCTAAAGACATCATCGAATACATGGCGCGGTGCAAAAGCGAGTTCGAACTGGAACGACTGCGACGAGCGGCCGAGATCGCCGATGCGGGCGTTACCGCTTTGCATGAGCAAGCGCGCGTCGGATTGAAAGAGTACGAGCTTGCCGCCATCGTCGAGTACCGCATGCGTTCGCTCGGCGCCGAAGATAATTTCGGCATGGTGGTTGCCAACAATCACAATCAGGCGCTTCATCCGCCGACGGATCGAGTGTCGCAACCCGGCGATATTATCATCGGCGAGATCACGCCGTGCATCGGTGGCTTGTTCGTGCAAATTTGCCGCACCATGGTGCTCGGCGCACCGCCGCCGGCGGTGCGCGAGAAATACGCGATCCTCAAAACCGCCATGGGCTTCGGCATGGAGGCGGCAAAGACCGGCGCGCCGGCGCGCGCCGTCGCCGCGGCGATCAACGGTACGTTCATCGAAGCGGGCTATGAAAAGTATTGCCGGCCGCCGTTCATGCGCGTGCGCGGCCACGGGCTCGGCTGCGGCTCATCCGCGCCGGGCAGCTTGGAAGACGGCAATCAGACCAAACTCGAAGAAGGCATGACGTTCATCATTCACCCGAACCAATATTTACCCGAAACCGGTTAC
>DASYUV010000201.1:0-55877 GCA_036000865.1 Binatia bacterium
GAAGATTCGCGAGAAGGTTACAGGCAAGCTGCTAACATTAGATAAGTCTCTAGAGCCTACGCTGCCCGCGTTCCTTGCACTTTTGGATGTGACAGTTGAAGACGAGCAGTGGCAGAGCCTTGATCCTCCTCAACGCCGTCAGCGGACCTTGGACGCGGTGAAGCGCCTCTTGCTTAGGGAGAGTCAAGTCCAGCCTCTGGTGCTTGTCTTCGAGGATCTTCACTGGATCGATTCGGAGACTCAGGCGCTTCTAGACAATCTAGTTGAAAGCTTGCCGACTGCTCGGATTCTCCTGCTGGTCAACTACCGTCCTGAGTACCAGCATGGATGGGGAAGCAAAACGTACTACAGCCAGCTTCGGATCGATCCGCTGCCTCCGGAAAGTGCTGGTGAGTTGCTCCAAGCGTTGCTGGGGGAGGATGCGAATCTGGAGCTGCTCAAGCAGCTTTTGATCCAGCGTACTGAGGGAAACCCGTTCTTCTTGGAGGAGACTGTTCGGACACTGGTAGAAACAAAAGTTTTCACGGGCGAGCGGGGAAATTATCGTCTTGCGAAACCAATTGAGATCACGCAGGTCCCAGCTACAGTACAGGCGGTGTTGGCTGCTCGGATTGACCGACTTCCGCTAGAAGAGAAGCGGCTTCTCCAGTCCGCCGCGGTTGTTGGGAAAGACGTTCCATTCGCGGTTCTCCAAGCCATCGCCGGTCAATCTGATGAGGAACTTCGCCGGGGCGTATCTCATCTCCAGGCGGCTGAGTTTCTCTATGAGGCGAGTCTCTTCCCTGATCTCGAATACACGTTCAAGCACGCGCTAACACACGAGGTCGCCTACGGAAGCCTGCTGCAAGAGCGCCGGCGCGCAATCCATGCCCGAATCGTCGAAGCCATCGAACGGCTCTATCCCGATCGCGTCGCCGAACAGGTTGAGTTGCTTGCCCACCACGCATCGCGGGGCGAGCTGTTGGAGAAATCCGTTGCCTACTTCCATCAGGCCGGTCGGAAAGCGGCCACGCGTTCGGCGTACCGGGAGGCGGTGTCTTATTTCGAGCAGGCGCTGGAGGCGCTGGGACATCTTCCAGAGACACGCAAGACGCTCGAGCAGGCGGTCGATATCCGGATTGATCTCGGCCCCGCGCTAAGAACCATCATGAGAGGTTCGGCACCGGAAGTGGAACAAACCTACACTCAGGCACGCGAGATTTGCCAGCGGCTAGGGGAGACGCCCCAGCTTTTTCCAGTGCTGTGGGGTCTGTGCCGCGTGTATCATTCGCGAGTCGAGTTGGACAAGGCACGAGAACTAGGAGAGCAGATCCTTTCCCTTGCCGAGAATATGCAAGATCCAGCGCTAATATTGGAGGCGCATCATACGCAGTGGTCCACCTTGTTCAGTCTCGGCGAGTTACTCTCCGTCAAGGAGCACTGCGAGGGAGGCCGAGCGTTGTATGATCCCCAGCAGCATCGCCAGCATGCCTTTCTCTACGGCGGGCACGACCCGGGAGTGTGCTGTGGTAGCCATGCAGCGCATGTGCTGTGGCTCCTTGGCTATCCGGATCAGGCGCTGCAAAGAAGCCAGGACGGATTGGCCCTGGCACGCGAGCTGGTTCACCCGTTCAGTCTGGCTTTTGCCCTTATTTCGTCCGCCATGGTCCATAAATTCCGTGGGGAGAGGGCGGCCGTTCAGGACCGAAGCGAGGCAGCCATGATACTGGCGACGGAGCATGGGTTCCCTCGCTGGATGACGCTGGGAACTATCTTGCGAGGTTGGCTCTCTGTCGAGCACGGTTTCGTGCAGCAGGGAATTGGGCAGATGCACCAGGGATTGGCCGCTCAGATGAACATCGCTGAGAAGCAGGCATGTTTCGCCTTTCTTGCCGAGGCTTACGGAAAAGCTGGCCAGCCTGAGAAGGGACTTGCCGTGGTGGCCGAAGCAGTGGATAGAGCGAGCAAAACTGGGCTGCGCTATTACGAAGCAGAACTGCATCGAGTAACGGGTGAATTACTGCTAAGCGAGACTGTTTCAAACAAAGAACAGGCCGAAGCCTGTTTTGAAGAGGCTATGGATGTGTCGCGTCGCCAACGGGCGAAGTCCCTGGAGCTAAGGGCAATAATGAGCTTGAGTCGCCTGTGGCAGAGCCAAGGTAAGAAAACCGAAGCCCGACAATCGCTGGCGGAAATTTACAACTGGTTTACTGAAGGGTTTGATACTGCTGACCTGAAAGCAGCAAAGACTTTGCTCGAAGAACTATCGTGAAAAATGGAGCGAATATGAGCCCATCAGGTGGTATTTCATTGCACTTATTTCCCTTTTGTTGATTCTCGGTCGGCTCCAATTTGATAAGCGGAGAATATAAAAAGTCTGCTTAAGCTTCTCGAAGGGAGTGCAAGCAAGTCACGGTGCTTTCGCTGACATGACAGGCTCTATGGAGCTTCTGGCTGATCGCGATCCTGAGGAGGCACGGCTATTTATCTTTTGGCAACGGCCTCGGCATTAACCACGTTAATGGGATTGCCGGCCGCATAGGCGAGAATCTGATCGACCGCCGCTCCATAGTAAGCCTCGTAGTTATCCCTCTCGACGTAGCCCAGGTGAGGCGTTGCGACCACGTTATCCATCTTAAGCAGCGGGTGAGCTGCGCCGAGCACCGGTTCGTCTTCAAAGACATCCATCGCTGCAAAGCCCGGGCGACCGGCCTTTAGAGCCTCGACCAGCGCAGCTTCGGCAATGATGCCGGCGCGGCTCGTATTCACGATAAGCGCGCTGGGTTTCATCCGCGCGAGGTCCTCACCTGCGACGATGCCGTGCGTGTCAGGGTTGACCGGGAGATGGAGACTCAGGATGTCGCTTTCGGCGAAGAAGGCATCTTGGCTCTCCGCGATCTCGTATCCGGCCTCTTTCGCGCGCCCCAGCGACCCCTCTCGACCCCAGCACAGGACGCGCGCACCAAACGCCCGCCCCACATTCGCCACCAGGCTGCCGATGCGGCCATACGCATAGATGCCGAGCGTTTTTCCCTGCACGCAACCCCAAGTGTCGACTGCCAGTGCCCCTCTCTCAAACGCTGCACCTCGTACGGGATGTGCCTGAGCGCGGCGAGGATCAGGCCCCAGGTAAGCTCTGCGGTCGGGCCCGTGCCGCCCGTCACCTCGCCCGCTGAGAGCACGACGCCGTGCTCCGTGCACGCCTCGATGTCGATATGTCCTGTGCTGCGCCCAGTCTGGCTGATGAGCCTGAGCTTGGGCAGACGCTCGATCACCGCGCGCGGAAAAGGCGAGCGTCGCTGAGTCATGATGACCGCTTCTGCCTCTTTCAGGCGCTCGGCGAGCCGAGCCGGATCCTTTTCTGTATTGTTATAGACCACGACCTCATGTCCCTTGAGCTTCGCGTAGCACCGAAGCGTGCGGAACGCGTCTTGATAGTCATCGATCACGACGATCTTCATTGTCATCCTCTGTCGAGGAATTTTGTGACCTCGTCACAACAACGGCAAAGCACTGGGTTAGTGTGGATCCGCGGCTTTGCCAACAAATTACTGACAATTGCGCCATGCAACCTCAAGCTTGGGGATCCTCGGATGCTACGAACTCGACATTTTGAGTATATTATATATAAGATACAGCCCGCTCTTGCCTACAGGAAAGAACACTTTCGTGTGGTTTGTCGTCTGCAGCTCGGCAGCACCATCGCCATCCTTTTCTCAACGGCAGGCACGATCCTGGAGTGTGTTTGGCGGAGGCATGCGGCCATGACGCTCTGGCTGCTTGGCTATCCAGACAAAGCTCTGGAAAGAAGCCAGGAAGCATTAGCCCTGGCATGTGAGCTGTCTCACCCGTGCAGCATGGTTCACGCGCTGTACTACTCCGCCTGGGTCCATCAACAACGTGGAGAGAGCAGGCCGTGAACGAACGTATTGAGGCAGCCGTTACACCGGCGTTGTCGGAAATTTACAACTGGTTTACCGAGGGTTTTGACACGGCCGATTTGCGGCAAGCCCGAACGCTGCTGGGAGAAACTCTCATGACTTCACTCGATCAAGCAAGTATCGCCGACTTGTCCGCTCGCTTTTCGGGCGTGCTCCTGCGTCCGGGTGAATCTGGATATGACAATGCGCGCCGGATTCACAACGGCATGATTGACCGGCGACCCGCGCTGATCGCGCGCTGTCTGGGCACTTCCGACATTGCTGACGCAGTGAACTTTGCTCGCACGCACCGTCTGGAACTCGCCGTGCGTGGCGGTGGTCACAACGTCGCCGGTCGGGCCGTGTGTGACGATGGGCTCATGCTCGATTTGTCGCTCATGAAGGGCATCCACGTCGATCCGGCCCGGCGCATTGGGCGCGCCCAAGGCGGTGTTACCTGGCGTGAATTCAATCGCGAGACACAGTTGCATGGTCTTGCCACAACCGGCGGCGTGATTTCGACAACCGGCATCGCGGGCTTGACGGTCGGCGGCGGCCTTGGGTGGCTCATGGCCAAGTACGGCCTCGCGACTGATAATCTGCTATCGGCGGAAGTGATCACCGCTTCCGGCGAAGTCGTACGAACGAGCGTGGAAGAGAATGCTGATCTCTTCTGGGCATTACGAGGCGGGGGCGGCAACTTCGGTGTCGTGTCATGGTTCGAGTACCGGCTGCATGCGGTGGGCCGAGTCACGAGCGGCCTCATCGCCTATCCGTTCGACCGGGCTCGCGACGTGCTGAGGTTTTTCCGGGAGATTACCTCGGCGCTGCCCAACGAACTTACGATCTTTGGCGGTTTGCTGCACGCCCCGGACGGCACCCGGCTGGCCGTCATCATGGTGTGCCACTGTGGCCCGGTCGGTGACGCCGAGGTTGCCCTGCAACCGATCAAGAAGTTCGGGACGCCCGTGATGGATGCCATCGGGGCTGCAACCTACGAAGCAACCAACACCATGCTAGACGCCGGATTTCCACGTGGGGCGCTCAACTACTGGAAGTCGAGCTTGATCGCAGAACCGAGTGATCAGGCCATCGAGACACTCATCTCCCGATTTGCGGCATGCCCCTCGCCAATGAGCGCGCTGGTACTGGAGCATATTCATGGGGCAGCGACACGTGTTGATATCAGCGAGACGGCGTTCCCGCACCAGCGCGAGGGATATCAGTTACTCGTGGTGTCTCAGTGGCAAGAGCCGGCCGACAACGCGCGGAATATTGCATGGGCGCACGAGTCGTATGACGCGATGCGGCCTTACTTCACGCGCGGTCGCTACGTGAATTACCTGGGAGAAGATGAAGGGGAAGACGCTGTCGAGGCAGCGTACGGCCCCAATCATGCGCGTCTCAGAACATTGAAAGCCAAGTACGACCCGATGAACCTGTTTCACCTCAACCAGAACATTCGCCCGGAGACGATACCGAGACCGTAGCATGAAGTGTCCGCGTTGCCAGCACGAGAACCGGCCGCAGGCAAAGTTTTGCGAAGAATGCGCTGCCCCCTTGGCAACCACCTGCGCAAACTGCGGCACCCAGCTTTCCGCCACTGCGAAGTTCTGCCCCGAGTGCGCACATCCCGTAGCTGCTGGCGCCGTCGCGCAACCGCGCTTTGCTTCGCCTGAATCCTACACTCCCAAACATCTCGCCGAAAAAATCTTGACTTCGAAAAGCGCGCTTGAAGGCGAGCGCAAACAGGTCACGGTGCTGTTCGCCGACATGAAAGGCTCGATGGAGTTGCTCGCTGACCGTGATCCCGAAGCGGCGCGCAAACTGCTTGATCCTGTGATCGGGCATATGATGGAAGCCGTGCACCGCTATGAGGGGACAGTCAGCAATTTAATGGGTGATGGAATCATGGCGCTGTTTGGTGCGCCACTTTCTCATGAGGATCACGCGGTGCGAGCCTGCTATGCGGCGCTCCGAATGCAGGAGTCGGTGAATCGATATGCTGACGGAGTGCGGCGGTCGGAAGGTGTGCCGATTCAAATCAGAGTGGGTTTGAATTCCGGTGAAGTAGTGGTCGGTGCCATCGGCAACGACTTAAAGATGGACTACACGGCGATCGGCCAGACGGTTCATCTCGCTTCTCGGATGGAGCAGATGGCGATGCCGGGATCAATCATGATGACGGCAGACACACTACAACTAGCCGAAGGCTATGTTCAGGTGAAGCCGCTCGGCCCGGTCAGCGTCAAGGGATTAACTGAGCCGACGGAAGTTTATGAAGTTACGGGGGTTGGAGCCGCACGTTCTCGTCTGCAAGCGGCAGCCGCGCGAGGATTGACGCGCTTTGTCGGACGCGATGCTGAAACCGAGCAGCTTCGAAAAGCACTTGAACAAGCGCGAGCAGACCATGGTCAGGTGGTCGGTGTCGTAGGAGAACCTGGTCTTGGTAAGTCACGGCTGTTCTTTGAGTTCATTCACTCGCATCGAACCCAGGGGTGGCTGATCCTCGAAAGCGGCTCTGTCTCCTATGGAAAAGCCACACCCTATTTGCCGGTCATCGATCTCCTCAAAGCCTACTTTAAAATTCAGGACCGCGACGATCAGCGCGAAATTCGCGAGAAGGTGACCGGCAAGCTGCTCACCTTGGATAAATCTCTCGAGTCCACGCTACCGGCCTTCCTGGCACTTTTAGATGTGCCTGTTGATGACCCCATGTGGCAGGCGGTCGATCCTTCCCAACGCCGTCAGCAGACTCTTGGCGCCGTCAAGCGGCTGCTGCTTCGAGAGAGTCAGGTCCAGCCGCTGATCCTGCTATTCGAGGATCTGCACTGGATCGACTCCGAGACCCAGGCGATGTTGGAGAGCTTAGTGGAAAGTCTCCGGACGAGCCGGCTGCTGCTTCTGGTCAACTATCGTCCGGAATACCAGCACGGTTGGGCCAACAAGACTTACTACACCCAACTGCGGCTCGATCCGCTGCCGCCCGAGAGCGCGGGGGAGATTCTCAATTCAGTTCTGGGGAATGACCATGGACTTCAATCCCTCAAGCTGCTTTTGATCGAACGAACAGAGGGGAACCCTTTTTTCCTTGAAGAGAGCGTTCGGACCTTGGTGGAGACAAAAGTTCTGGCGGGCGAGCGGCGGAATTATCATCTGGAGAAAAAGGTGGAGCGCACCCAGGTGCCGGCTACGGTTCAAGCCGTGCTTGCCGCGCGAATTGACCGGCTGCCGCCTGAGGAAAAGCAGCTCCTTCAATCAGCCGCGGTCATCGGCAAGGATATTCCCTTCTCCCTTCTGCAGGCCATTACTGAATTATCTGACGAGGAACTCCGTCGTAGCCTTACCCACCTCCAAGGGGCGGAGTTCCTTTACGAGACCAGTCTGTTTCCTGATCTCGAATACACATTCAAGCACGCGCTCACCCACGAAGTGGCGTACGGAAGTCTACTCCACGAGCGCCAGCGCGCTCTTCACGCGCGGATCGCGGAAGCCATCGAGACACTATATCCTGATCGGCTGATCGAGCAGGTCGAGCGCCTCGCACAACACGCAGCGCGGGGAGAGGTATGGGACAAGGCTGTGACCTATCTCCGGCAGGCCGGCGCCAAGGCGGACGCCCGCTCGGCGAATCGAGAAGCGGCATCGTACTTCGAGCAAGCGCTGACCGCCCTAAGGCATCTGCCGGACGATCGCGAAACGCGCGAACAGGCCATCGATCTGCACTTCAACCTGCGTATTTCGCTGTTACCGCTTGGAGAACACAGGCGCGTTCTGGAACACCTGCGCACAGCCGAAGGCCTGGCGCGTGCTCTGGGTGATCAACGCCGGCTGGCGAGGGTCAGTGTGTACATAGCCAGACAGCTCTCGGCGCAGGGGGAACATGAACAAGCCGTCACAGCTTGTGAACATGCCATGCGGATGGCCAGAACCCAAGACGACTACAGTTTGCAGGTTTTGGCGACTCTCTATATGGGGTCGGCCTACTTTACCTTGGGCAATTATCCTAGAGCAGTGGAGGTGCTGAGAGGCAACTTGGTACCTCTTGACAACCCGGTGGTGCGTGAGCGGTTTGGTGGGGTCGGCCTCCCCTTCGTGTTCTCGTGGGAAGCGCTAGCCTTATCGCTGGCAGAGTGCGGCGAATTCGTTGAAGCCATCGCGCGAGGCACAGACGCGATCCGCATATCGGAGGCGGTAGACCATCCTTTCAGCGTTGCGGCGATGTATCGCGGGATCGGTCATCTTTATCTCAGGCGTGGAGATCTTCACCAGGCCACTCTCGCACTTGAGCACGCGCTCGAGATCTGTCGGGGAGTGGACAGCTCCCTTCTTTTTCACGTGGTGACTTCTGCCCTAGGCTATGCGTACGCGCGTTCTGGACGCACTGCTGAGGCTATACTTCTTCTGGAGGAGGCCGTCGAGCGACCCGTCATGACCGGAAGCAATGAGGGCCAATCGTTGCGGACCATCTGGCTGAGCGAAGCGTATCTGCTGGCCGGTCGGGAAACGGATGCCCGTGCCGCCGCGCAGCGCGCCCTGGGTCTCGCCCGTCAGCACAAAGAGAGAGGAAACGAGGCGTACACTCTTCGGCTCCTCGGCGAGATCGTGGCGCACAAAGATCCTCCTGATGTCCGGGAGGCAGAGGATCACTATCGCCAAGCTCTTGCCCTCGCTGAAGAACTCGGAATGCGCCCGCTCATCGCGCATTGCCACGTTGGTCTGGGAAAACTGCATCGGCGAACCGGCAATCAGCAGCAAGCGAAGGCGCATCTCACCGATGGCGTCGCAATGATGCGGGAGATGGGAGTTTGGTTCGAGAGGTCGGAGGCGGAGCTGAACGAATTGGGATGATTTTGGTCGGCCGATACATGCCGAACTTCTGACGGCCCAAAAAATATATATGAGAATCTATCCCAAAGTTGTCACCCCCGAATGTTTTAATCGGGGGTCTAGTCAGTGTCGTCTGGATTCCCGATAGAAGCATTCGGGAATGACGGACTTTTTGAGATCCTGATTAACTGTAAACAGCAATATACGGGAAGTGCCTCGCAGAGATTATAAAGAGAAAAGATGATATATCGGCCGAGCTTGATCGTCGCGTTCATCACAATTCTGGGCTTCCTCTTCGCCTCTATGGCGCCGGCTCAGGTTACGAAAATCAAAGTCGGCTATTCCTCCATCGGCGTGGGCCAATCGCTTGTGTGGGTTGCCAAAGAGGCCGGGCTCTTCAAAGAGAATGGGCTCGACGTCCAGCTCATTTTCATCGGCAGCTCGAGCATTTTAAGCCAAGGGGCATCTCTAGGGGCAGGCTTTCTAATCTTGCGTATCTTTTCCAAACATTCCGTTCCGTGATTCGAGAATCGATCCTTAATCAAGTCTATAAAAGCGTGGTGAGGTAAACGGTCAGTCCCGCGCCGGGCCGACGAGCGGACGGATACCGACAACGCTGAAAAAAAGCTCCTGGATGGAAATCTCGTGGGCCGCTCTGACCTCGCGAAAAGTCCGCGAGAGCAGCAGGTAAAAGGATACCCGGCAAAAGCAAGAGAGAGCAAATAGAGCAAGCAGGCGATAGCCGAAAAGCGGCGGCATCCGTGACGCAAAAAAGCCGCCCAGGGAGGAACCCAAAAAAAGTGCGAGGCCATTGATGACATTGAAATAAGCGATGCAACGAACCCGCTTTTGCGGCGTCACGGCGTCGTAAATGAAGTTCCCGGCGCTGAGCGTCACTCCACTCCACGAAAAGCCGGCAAACATTTGAACCAGCAGAAGATAGGCGGGGTTGTGTGAGAACAGCCAAAACATCGGGATCAGCGCGGCAAGAAACGAGCTGAGCCGCAGGACTCTCACGTTGCCGACGAGATCGGCGTGCCTTCCCCAAAGAGGCAGGGCGATCAGCGAAGCAAGCGAAGAACCAACCTGGAGCGCCATGTAAGTCAAGTAGCTCAACTGAAGGTCGCGCAGCATGAAGACGGCGAAAAAGGGAGCCGCCATATACGTAGCGAAAGCCAGACAACCGCTAAACACCACGAACTTGAGAAAATTGCTTTCTCGGAAGCGGCGCAAGAACATAAGAAAAGTGAAGTCACTGGCGGGATCTTTTTTATGTGGCGGCTCATCCATCCGGCTGATGAAGTAAGCGGAGACAAATCGGGCCGCCGCAGCCAAAGAAAAGATAATCCCAAAACCCGTGCCGTAAGATATCTCTTGGAAAAAATTCAACAGCAATCCCGACGCGACGATGCTGCCGACGGTCACCGCGCCCACGGTCCGGTTGCGCCATCCGAAATATCGGCCTCTCTTTTTCGCCGGCACATAGTCGCTCATCAGGCTGCCCCAGGCCGGTCCCGCCAAGCCGCCGCACACCGCCGCGAGAATTAACAAAATCAGCAACAGCTCCACTCGATTAGAGATCTCGAGCAGCGGCAGCATGGCGATGCAGAGAATGAGCGACGCCTGGGAGAAAACCAAGCGCACTAGTAGCTTGAGCCGGCCGCCGACCCAATAAATGATCCGCACGGAAAAGAACTGCGCCAAAGAAGACAAAAGATTCGGCAAAGCGGTGATGAGACCGACCTGCAGTACGGTAGCGCCAAAAACGAGCGCAGCGGGCGTGGCGTAATGATCGGTAACGCCGGCCATAAAAGCGGCAAAGATACCATCCTTGAATGACGAGCGGAGACTTTCTCGAACGTTGACCTTTTTAGACCTCATCGTGGCGGGAAGAAAGCAAAAGGATGAGGCATTCTTGTGAGAATTACCAGAGCATACCGAAAAAGTCCGTACCTAATCGAAAACACGGGTTTGACATAGCAATCGATTCTGCTGAAAAACCCATCGTTCATCCTTCGAGCGCCTCAGGACGAACGGTGGAGCGGTCGAAATGATTGGAGATTTTCCGTTCATGCTGAGCCTAGTCGAAGCATTCCTAGGTTTTTTCAGCAGAATCACAATCTTCGTTTGTTCAATCCGGTAGTTTTTTTTGACGCCGCACGGAACCCTCGTCTGGCTTAAAACAGTCTTGCAATGACCTATCCCGCAGCAAGCTCACGGGGATCAGAAGACAGCGATGAGAATTCGTCACCGCCGAATGTTTTAATCGGGGGTCTAGTTCCGGTTTCGCCCGGATTCCCGATAGAAGCATTCGGGAATGACGGACTCTAAGAAAGTCTGGGAATGGCTCTTTACCCAGCAAGATGCGGGGAATCAAACCCGCAGTGATTGGTCTTTGCTGCGAAACTTCCTACCGCTGCTTGAAAGACGAAACTCATCCTCGCGGTTGAATAACACCGAAGGGCCGTCGACTTTAATTACCCAAAATCTTTTTCAGCCTTTCAATCACTGGTGCGGGTTGGTTGACTACCGTCTTGGCTAAAGTTTGCAGTTCTTCGCCCGAGACCGGATCGAAATCGTATTCCTGCTTTTTCACGTCGGCTAAAAGTGCTGGATCTCTTAGAGTTTTCGCGTAGGCGTCGCGCAGAAGCTTCACTCGATCGGGCGGTATGCCGGGCGGCGCGATCATCGGGTGGCCGAAATCCTCTCCGGCAGTGAGCACGGTCGCCAATTGGCGTCCAAGCTCAGACGTCTTGTAGCGATCCATCAGTTCATAGAGAGTCGGCGTGTCCGTTGCCCGGTCGTCCCGTTTGCGGCCGGATTGAACCAGATGGCGATCGAAATCTTTGCCATGCCAAAGAGTAAAAGGTTGTCTGCTGAAATGCGCGCCGAGGCCCATGGACCGGCAGACGACCTCTCCTCTTTCAACCGCCAGATCGGTTTGACTGCCTCCTTGATAGCCCAACACCACTTCAAATTTGGCGCCGATCAAATCCTCCAGCGCAAAGATCAGACTCGAGCTGTCTCTTCCCGAACCCCCACATTTCGGAGGCGTCTTGGCTTTGATGACATCGTCCATGGATTTGTACGGCGTATCGGCGCGAATATACAAAACAGTGGGGTTGCGATCCGGCGAGCCGATCCAGTTGAGCTTTTGCGCATCGAATCGCGCTTCTTTGTCGCCGACCACTTGCGCCATGTAGACCAACTGATTTGGCATGCCCAGGGTCAACCCGTCGGGTTTTGCCACGCTGTAAACGTAATTGGTCGCCACCAACGATCCGCCGCCGGGCATATTCTGCACGACCACCTCAGGATTGCCGCGTATGGTTTTCGACATATGGCGGGCCAAGAGCCGCGCCCAGTAATCGTAACCTCCGCCCGGGCTCGACCCGACCACGATTCGGATCGTCTTGCCGAAAAAAAAATTATCCTGCCCGCGGGCCGGATCCCAGAACAACAGCGCTAAGAAAATGATCGAGAAAAAGACTTTTTGGATATTCATGGAGAACCGTTGTTACTTGGGCTTATGTTGCGCCTCAGGCCCGTTGTAGACCATAGCGACCTCCATCACTTCGTAAGAGGCAACAAATTTGTTGTCGAAAGCCCGGCCGCAATAATGCGTCGGCCGAAGTTTCTCGAGAATGGCGTAGCCGTCCTTGTCGATGCAATCTTCGTCGACAGAGCCGGCGACCACTTGTCCCATAACCGTCAGGCGATGCAGCCACTCTTTGGTCCAGATAACTTTGCATTCATAGTGCGCTTTGCATTCCGCTATGCGAGGCGGTTTGAGAGCCCTCGCCGGAATAGCCGTCAGGCCGGCTTTCTCCAACTCGTTGACGCCGCGGGGAAACGGCAATCCGACCACTCTTACTTTTTCCAGAATCTCCCTGTCGAAGGACGGGATGTTGACGACGAATTCTTCGGTGGCAAGCACGTTGTGATACGTGTCCTTGTCGATCTCCACCGTGAACGAAATGCACGTCGGTTCATGATTCTGCCTGACACAGGTGGCGAATGAAGCCGCATTCACGCGCCCTTCCTTGTCGACGGTGGTGATCATGACCGCGCAGGCGACAGGAGAATACAACCGATCCCAATGCTCATACGGCACGTCAACTTTTCGACCCGGTTTGTAAGCCATAACTTTTTTACTCCTTATTCGTCGTCAGATTTGCATGATGTCCACGGTTTTAGGCGCCGACGGTTTCGGCTCGATGCGCAGCAGGCGCGCGAGATTTTTGCCGAGGATCAGATCCAGCTGATCGGAATTGAGTCCGGCATATTTGACCACCTTGCCGAGCTCGAAACCAAACGGCAAGGTCGGGTGATCGGAACCATACACGACCCGCTCGGGGCCGAGGGCGCGAACGACGTTGGTGGTGATGTCCGGATAGCCGTTCGACGCCGTGTCGAAATACAAATTATCTTGATGGCGCGCCGCCACGATCGCCTCTTGATGACCCTCAAAACCCGCCGAGTGGGCGATCACGAAATTCGTCTTAGGAAAATTGTGCGCGAGATCGGCGATCAAGGTCGGCGCGCAGTTCCATGAATTGCCACTGTGCACCAGGAGCAAAAGATTCTCCGCTTGCGCCGCTTCGACTATGGGAAACATCAATTCGGGGTCGTTGACGCGGTTACCGGAAAAGTCCCGCAGCGGATGGATTTTCAGGCCGAGCGCGCCTTTCGACGCGTAGTCGTGGACATCGGCGACTGCCTTGGCGCCGAAGTAAGGATTGATCCGCGCGAAGGCAACGATGCGCGTCGGATGCTGCTTCATCGCGGCGATAATCCGCTCGTTTTCAACGCGGTAATCCGTATGTGGATTGGCCTTCGGAAACCCCACCACCATATCGACGCCGCTCGCGTCCATGTTGGCGAGCAACTCGTCCGGTAAGTAGGAACTGGATGCCGTGGTCGAGCGCGCCGGTCGCATCCCGACATGCACATGTTGGTCAATGACGAAGTGATTGCGTCCGGCTTTGTCGATAATCATAGGACATGCCTCCTGTTCGCTGTCGCGCGTTGAAAGATTTGCAATGATCAGGTCGACCTATAGCACGCGCTTGGCGAACACTGTCAAGCGTTGGTGCGGTTGGTTCGGATACTATTTCGCATGGTTGCTTGGTAGTAGTTCAGTTAGCTCAAGATCTCTCACTTCGCTCGAGATGACAGATCAACTAGTTTGTTGTCATTCCGAGCGGAAGCGAGGAATCTTTCTCGACCTGAACATTCGTAGCGCACTCTAACTGAGCCACTACCGGCTGCTTTGCGCAGATTGACAGAAGAACTTGAAGTGGATTAGCTTCCGGCAAGCTCGTATCTTTTCGGCGCGAGGAGAGCCGTCTCATGAAAAAAATCTCGATCCTTTTATTCGTCGTCAGTTTGGTTCTTTGCGGCTATTCGAAATCTCTCGCGCAGGACAAGATCGTATTGCCCGTGACCTACTCGGCCACCAACGCGAATATGCTGAGCCTCTGGGTTGCCAAGGACGCCGGCTACTTCGACGAGCAAGGTTTGGATGTGCGCATGCTGTTGATCCGCGGCGGCTCGCTCGCCGTCCAGCTGCTGGTGACCGGCCAGAGTCCTATCGGCCTGATCGGCGGCACATCCGCCGCTTATGCGTACATGCAAGGAAACAAAGACGTGGTCGTCATCAGCAGGCTGCAGAACGTGATGGCGTATACGCTGGGCGCGAAGCCCGAGATCCAAAAGCCGGAAGACATCAAGGGAAAAAAATTGGCGGTGAGCCGCTTCGGCTCGACCTCCGACTTCGTTGCCGAGTATGCGCTAAAGCACCTGGGATTAAAAAAGACCGACGTCACGATGATTCAGATCGGCCTGGAGAGCGACCGGCTGATCGCCATGCAACGGGGAGATATCTCTTTGTCAGTTTTTTCGCCGATCATCACGCCTGTGGTTAAGAAAGCCGGGATGCGCATCCTGCTCGATTTGGAAGAGCTCAAAGTTCCCTACTTGCTCACGGGGCATGGGACGACCCGCACCTTCTTGGAAAAGAATCGCTCAGTGGTGGTCAAGTTCATGAAAGCATCGATCCTGGCGATCAAACGGATCAAAAACGACCAGCCATTCGCTGAAAAAGTGCTCGCCAAATACGTGCGCACGTCAGATATAGAAAGCGTAAGAACGGCCCTCGAACACCAGGCAAAAATCCTGCCCGATATCCCTTACCCGTTGGAGGACGGCATCAAGACCATTCTCGAAGATCTGGCGAGGAGCAGTCCCGAGGCTAGGAACATCGTTCCAAGCGCGCTGATCGACACATCAGTGGTGCGGGATGCCGCTAAGGGCCTCTAGCCCGGCGTCTCAGCATAGTCTCGGTGGACGCCGTAGGACGCTGCCCCAACTTCGAAAGAGTTGGGGGCTTGTTGTTTTTTGTCTCTTGACGGTCTCACTGCATCAGCCGTAGTTTAACATCGTTAAAATTGGATCTCCTTATCAGGGAGCCGAAAGAGAAATTCATGCTCATTGAACTTGATTATCCCGTTCCTCTGTCGAGTCGAGTTTTGTGAGGTTCCCTTAAGTTAGCCGGTATGAAAAAGCTGCTTTCGCGAGTTGTGATGCTCTGGCTTTGTTGTGTGGGCGAGGTGTTGGCGGCTCCTCTGCGCTTGTCCTATTCCGTCGTCGGACCCACCGTCGCAGGTGTCTGGATGGCCCATGAGACCGGCACGTTCAAAAAATACGGTCTCGACGTGCAGCTCATCTATATCCCTTCCAGCGCGATGAATATCCAAGCGCTTCTCGGTGGCAGTCTTGACGTGAGCGCTCCCGGGATCAGCGGCGTGGTCTTGGCCGCGGCGCGCGGCGTTTCTAAGCTTGTTTCGGATTTCGATATTCGGATTTCGAATTTTGTTTCAGTGGAGGTATTTCCATGAAAGCACAACAATGGCGATAGGCGGTCGGTGAGTGTGTAAGGGACTTCTTCCGTACGCCAGAGATGGAACATTTTTACTCGATCAAGCTGACCCCGGAGCGGGCGCGAATATATCTTTTGCAGCTAGGCCTTTATGCTCGCCAGCGACGCAACAATTGGCCGCAGGTGGCGGCTAATTGTCCGGAGTTCGACGTTAAACAACGAATTTTGTCACACGAGTATGAGGAGCTGGTCGAAGACGAGCACTCAAAGACCGACCATATGGACCTGATTGTTCGTCAAGGAAAGGAAGTCGGGTTGAGTGTCGATGATGTACTGAACGCCGAGCCGTTGCCCACCACCAAGGCGGCAATGTACGCGTGGTTCTGGATCGCCCGCACTCGTCCGTGGCAGGAAGCCATCGCGGCGTCGACCATTGCCGAGTGGACCAATGACGATCGGCTTTTAGGCGACATAGGCGGAGGAAATTGCAGCCGGCTCTACAAGATTTGGTCGCGGGATCTAATTTCCGCGCCGCGCAGATGCCGAACTTCACGGCGCATAGTAAGGCCGACGTGAAACATTCCGACATGTTCATCGATATACTGGAAAAATATGTCGTGCCGGGACGGGAGCAGGATGTCCTGACGACCGCGAAGGAATCGATGGACATCCACCGCGCCTATTTTGGCGGCATGGCGCAAGCGATGGAGAAAGCGTCCTAAGATCCGAGAGCAGGACCTACGGGGGTTTTGTTCGAATCCATCACTTTGCACCGTTGTGGCCGTTCTGTTAGCGTACCCTCAAAGAATAAGCCGGCGCTTATGGGGCACATTTACCAAAAGGTGCGACTGCGGGGAGAGAAATCAGCTACTGTGCGTATGCTGGTGGACACGGGCGCAACTTATTCGGTCATCTCTCCACGTTTGGCCCGTGCATTGGGAATCAAACGGCCGCGAAGATTTGTAAGCGTCACGCTTGCCGATGGAAGACGCGTTCGACTGGGAGCGGATTTGGCGGTGGTCAAAATTGACGGTCGCGAGGCTCCCACCACGATCCTTGTCGGAAACGTCGATGAGCCTATTCTCGGTGTCGAGGCATTGGAAGCACTGGGCCTAGTCGTTGATCCAGACAGAAAACGGCTTTCTCCGTCCCGGCCTTACGCAGTCCGTTTGGGGGGTTACCGCTGATCTCCATATACAAATCTACGTACAGTCTTACCGCTGACCATATCTGATTAATACAGCCGATCCCTCTCCCGAACTCGGCCGTTAAACCCTCCAGCGCGTACCTATACGTCGCTTTCCTCCTCGCAAGGCGAGGAATCTCAAAGGGCGAATCTCAGATTGCAGATTGGAAGTCCTGAAGGGCTAACAATTGAAGGGTAGGACGCTGGCAGATTTAAACATTGAAAGTCTCAACTTCGAAGGAGTAGGGTTTTTCTGACGGCGATTCTCAACCACCTACCGACCTGCTTGATATCGGGACGGTCCCAAATTGCGTGCGCCAAAATAGTTGAGACTTCATGTTAATAATTTTGACGCGGTTTTTTTCTTGTCCGCCGCCCCGAAAGTTAGTAGGTATGGGCGGGCAAAGAATTTTTCCCGAATGAGAGATCGCATCAATCATGCTTATTGAAGAACAAATTGCCGACCGGCGCTTACGAGCGCGCAAGGAAGCTTTCAAAATCAAGCCCCAGAGTCGAACCATGTTCGGGGACTACCAAGTCTTTTCTCCGGCGAGCAAGCGCATTTACCGCGTGGCGCTTCGTGGCGCCGGACTCTTTGACAATTATTGCGCTTGTCCGGACTACGCGGTGAATACTTTAGGGACGTGCAAACATATCGAGGCGGTGCTATTGCACGCACGTTCACGCTTCGGCGGCAAACTTGAGAAGAGCCGGTACCGACGCAAACACACCACCATCTTCTTGGACTACCGCGAGCAGCCGAGGGTTCGCATTGTTTCCCCCGCGAAAGCATCGGCTGAACTGCTCGCGCTGAGAGAAGAATACTTCGATGCCGAAGGTTTTCTCAAGGCGAATCGGATGGATCGTGTCGCTCAGGCCCTGTCCCGCTTTCGTGCTCTCGATGAAAACGTTGTGATCTATGGCGATGCTCTTGAATGGGTGGATCGCGAGACCGCTGCGGCTGAAGGTCTTGCTTTCGAAGCCCGTGAGCTGCGCTTGCTGGAACAGGGCAAGTTGCCGCTGGATAATCTCCTGAAAGTTCCACTGTATCCTTTTCAAATGCGCGGCGTTCTTTTCGCTGCGTGCCGTGGCAGGACTATTCTGGCCGATGATATGGGGCTTGGGAAAACAATCCAAGCCATCGGCACGGCGGAGCTCCTGGCCCGCCGCCAGGGCATCGGCCGGACGCTGGTGATTTGTCCAGCGTCGGTGAAGCATCAGTGGCTCACCGAGATTAAGCGGTTTAGCGATCGGAGCGCTGTCGTGATCGACGGTTCGCCTGCGCAACGACGCGCGCTCTATAACTCAGAGGTCTTCTTTAAAATCGTAAACTACGAGTTAGTGCGCCGCGATCTCGACAATGTGTCGGCGCTCTTGCCTGACCTGATCGTGTTGGACGAGGCCCAGCGGATTCGCAACTGGGAAACCGCCACGGCTCGCACGATTAAACTCTTGCGCAGCCGCTACGCCCTAGTTCTCACCGGGACGCCGTTAGAAAACAAGTTGGAAGAACTCTATTCGGTGGTGCAATTTGTGGACGGTAGGCGCCTTGGGCCGGCATTTCGTTTTGTAAGCGAGCACCGGCAAATCAATGAGAAGGGGAAACTCATCGGTTACCGCAATCTAGATCAAGTGCGCGAGAAGCTGGCGCCGATCTTGTTGCGTCGGCGGCGCGATCAGGTGCTGAAAGATCTTCCGCCTCGCACCGATAAGATTTTTCGCGTTCCCATGAGCCCCGAGCAAGCCGAGTATTACGGTGATCAGCAAAAAATTGTTGCAGCGCTCGTGCGAAAATTGGAGCGACAGGGGTGGTTGTCACCGGTGGATCAGCAGCGCATGCTGTGCGCGATCCAAAACATGCGCATGCTCTGTGACTCGACCTTTCTCTTCGATAAAGAAACCGAGGTTTCGCCCAAGTTAGAGGAGTTACGAGAAATCCTCCAGGAGCTGGTCTTCGAAGAAGAGCGTAAAGTAGTGATCTTCAGCGAATGGGAAAAAATGAATCTTCAGGTCGGCTCGCTGCTCGATAAGATGAAAATCGGCTACGTTTCCCTCCACGGCGGTATCCCGACGCGGCGGCGGGGCCAACTCATCGCCAGATTTCGCGACCGGCCAGAGGTCAGAGTTTTCCTTTCCACCGACGCCGGTGGCGTTGGAATCAATCTTCAGGCCGCCTCGGCCGTGATCAATATAGAGCCGCCGTGGAATCCCGCGCGTCTCGAACAACGTATCGCCCGGGTTCACCGCATGGGACAGGTGAAGCCCGTGCTCGCGATCCATTTGCTGACGGAAAACAGTATCGAGGAGCGCGTTTGGGACACGATTAGGCTCAAGAAGGAACTATTCCGGGATCTCTTTGACGGCGACGGCTTGGAAGTTAGCTTCGAAAGACTTGGACGACGAAGCATGATGGACGCGTTGAAGGAAGTGGTCCCGGAAACAGCGGCGCCGGCGACTGAGCCGGAGATTCAAAAGACGGACGGCAAATTGAGCGGCCATGATGGACGAGAGTCATCAGCGAAGCCGGTGGCCGATGGCGCTAATGGCGCCAGTCATGCACTGGGAATGTTTTTGGAAGCAGGGTTAAAGTTTCTCGAAAGTCTATCCTCCACTGGCAGCGGTAAATTCAGAGAACCCCGCTCTGATGGCCCTGAACTCGGACAGCTTGCTCGAACTATCGAAGCGGCTATTTCACCGCTCATCAAAAAGGACTCCTCAAGCGACAATGCGGCTCTCCATATTCCGCTGCCTTCATCATTAACCTCTGAACGAATCGCACAGACGATCACGGCCGCTCTCTCTCGTTTGATGGCGGGATGAGAAATCCGGGTATATTTGCTGACTTCCACCGGCTGGCCGCTGGCTCTCATTATGTTGACCCTGTTCCACACACGAAATAATAGTGAGTTAAATTGAGACGACTACGCGGAACGAAGGAGTCCCATGTTGAAAACAATGCGGCTCGTCATTGCATCGATTCACATATTGCTATTCGGCATCGCAGTGTCGGCGTCAAGTCTTTCCTTCGCCGCCGAGTCGCGGCCAGCATGGCAAGCGGAGTGGAACAAGACGATTAAAGCGGCGGAGGAAGAAGGAGCGCTGGTCATTTATATGACTCAGGCCTTCGAACCGGTGTTTCGCGAGACCTTTCAGAAAAAATATCCGAAGATCAAAGTGACCATGGTGACGGGCCGAGGTCCCGAGCTGAGTCAGCGCGTCATGAGCGAGCGCCGAGCGGAAAAGTTTGCAGTCGATCTCTATGTCTCGGGAAATATATCTCCGTTGACAGTTTTTCACCGCGCGAAGATCTTGGAACCGATCAAACCCTTACTGCTCTTGCCGGAAGTCGTCGACACCTCCGGTTGGTATGAAGCCAAACATCATTACGACGATCCGGAAAACCGATTCATCTTCGTTTTCGAAGGCACGCCGCGGAGCGGCGAGATCACCTACAATACCAAACTGGTGAATCCGGCAGAGATCAAATCCTATTGGGATTTGTTAAGTCCAAAATGGAAGGGAAAGATTGTCTCCGTCGATCCGCTGGTCTCCGGTCCGATTAGCGCCGCGCATATTTTCTTCTATAAGCATCCCGATCTAGGGGCGGAATTTCTCCGGCGGCTTCACGCCGAGACGGATATTTCCATCTTACGCTCCAACGAACAATTGATGGACTGGCTCAGCGCTGGAAAGTACGCATTCGGCATCGGCGCCCGGGGCGTCGACACAGCGATGATGCAGGGACTGCCGCTTGATCAATTTCTGCCTGGATCGCTAAAAGAGGGATCCTCCGTAACCGCCTACAACGGCACGTTGAGTTTCTTCAACCGTGCGCCTCATCCGAACGCCGCGAAAGTCGCCGTTAATTGGCTTTTATCGCGCGAAGGACAAACGGCATGGCTCGACGCCAATCAAAAGACCGGCGGACTTTACGATTCCCTGAGGGAAGATATTTCCAAAGAAAAAGTTAGCGAGGCCGCACGTCGCGTTAACGGAGCCAAATTCCTCTGGTTGAACCCCGCATGGATCGACGAGCTCGAACCGATCCGCGATATCATCAAAAAAGCTTTGGCGAGCGCCGGCAAGGGCAGATGAACGTGGCACTGACGAATTGAGCAGAGCGGTTTGCTCGAAGCCGACCAGGTTTTTCTTTTCGACATTCACAGTCGCCCGCAATTATCGCCAATAGACTGAAACCAGCCAAGATCGCGAGACGCTTCGCATCGAAAGGAGCGAGACTTGACTCGCTTCTTCGGTTTACCCTATTTTACGGTCAACAAACTTCGCCTGAAAGTTCTGAGAGGAGGCACGTGTCGTTATGAAAATCATCGATGCTGACGGTCATATTCTCGACAAGGAAAAGGACATCCGAGCCCATCTGCCTGAGGCCCACCGCCGTCGCGGTGGCTCTCTGGTGCCTTCTCTGGGAGTGGACGCAAGGTTGGGAGGACGCTTCAGTGACATCGAGTGCCATGACGTGCCGAAGCGTCTTAGAGACATGGATCGCGAAGGCATCGATGTCTCGGTGCTGTTTCCCACCACGAGCTTTGCCATGAGCAAGATCTTCGAGCGCGACTACGCGGTTGCCTATGCGCGGGCGTACAACGATTTCATCGCTGAGGTCTGTAAAGAGAGTCCGCGTATCAAAGCGGTTGCTCTGTTGCCGTTTCAGGACGTGGATGCGGCTGTCAAAGAAGTGAACCGCGCGGTGACCGAGCTGGGATTGGTCGGCGTGGCCGTTGCCCCTCAGGGAATGAGGGAGCATCTGGGATCGCAAACGTTCTGGCCTATCTATGAAGAGATACAGCGACTCAATGTTCCCTTTTGTGTTCACGGCCGGCGCGAGGGGCCGGCGGGGGAAACTCGCTTCGATAGTTTCATCTATATGCATACAATCGGCCGTCCCACGGAGACCGTGATTCAATGTGTCGGTCTGATGTATGCCGGCATCCCGGAAAAGTTCCCCAAACTTCGCGTTGCGTTTCTCGAATGTGGGGCCGGTTGGGTTCCCTACTGGATGGAACGCATGGACGAGGAGTGGGAGAAACGCGGCGACGTAGAAGCGCCTTTATGTAAGCAAAAGCCCAGCGAGTATATTACCCATGGCAACTGGTTTTTTGCCACCGAGCCGGAAGAAGGGATGCTTCCCTACGTGATCGAGAGGATTGGCGATGACAGGATCGTCTTCGCGTCCGATTATCCCCACTGGGACGCGATGTTTCCCCATGTCGTTTCGACAATCCGTGGCCGCAAGGACATTTCAGAAAGCGCCAAAGAAAAAATTTTGGGGAAAAATGCCAATACCCTTTACGGTTGGAATGGCTAAAACCAATCAAAAGTGAAGGGATCGGGCAGAATCAGTTCGCGTCGTGCGAAAAAAACCGACCGCGAACGAAGCGGAACCACCGGGTGTTTTTTTCATCGACGGATAGATGAATGAGAAGATGAGACGAACGACCTTGTCGCTAACCTTAGCGGGATGGATGCTATTCATCTGCCCGGCGTCGGGGCAAGAGGCGAGGAAACTGCAGAAGCTTCGGATCGGGATACCCACTCGGAGCATGAGCTCGTTTCCGCAAATGGTGGCATTGCGACAGGGCTTCTATCAACAAGAAGGCTTCGATCTCGAACTGATTGTCGTATCGTCCGGCATTCCAGCGGTGCAGGCGGTCATCGCCGGAGATCTTGATTTTGCGACTACCGGCAATGTCGCAACACTCGCAGCGTTGCGCGGCATGCCGATCCGCAATGTGATGGTGAGCAGCACGGCGACCGATCAGGTTCTGGTAGTTCGCCCGGAAATTCGGCGCGTGGAGGACCTCAAAGGAAAAGTCCTGGGGGTGGCCGGCGTCAGGAGCATCAGCGATGTATCGGTCCGCCTGTTACTGAATAAATCCGGGCTTGTACCGGACGTCGACGTAACCATCGTATCACTGGGTGGAAGCGGTATCAGACTGGCGTCTCTTCAGGGCGGAAAAATCGATGGCACTCTGCTGTCGGCTCCGCATAACAAGGCGGCCGTCAAGATGGGCTTTCGCGAGCTGTTCTTGATGAAAGATTTAAGGGGAGTGCCGAGCGGTGGTTTAGCCACCAGCCTGAGAAAAATTCACAACGAACCTGACTCGATTATACGGGCTATCAGGATAACATTGAGGGCCATCCAGTTTATCAAACGAAATAAGGACGAGACCTTAAAGCTGATGAGCAAGGAATTGGCAATCAAGGATAGCGAAATAAGCAACATGGTTTACGATGATGGCGTCAAGCTTTATTCAGATACGGGTACTCCTTCCGATGCCTCCATGTTGGAAGAGATTGCAATTGCCAAAGAGATCCTGGGGATTTCGCGAGATGTGGCGATTGCAGACGTAGCGGACTGGAGCTTTGCGCGCCTCGCGCTCAAGGGACTGAAGTAAAAGCCGACGAACTGAGGAATCGAGCGCTGAGAGTTGGGTCGTTCAACAGATAAAAAGTTATGGAGTTTGGCAAGCTGGAGAATGCCGCTGTCCGGCAAATTTCTGATCGATACGGACGGAAGCGGCAATCAACCGAAAGCGTGAACCTGCGAGGCGGATCAATGCGTAAGATTAAATTCCGGATAATGTTATCTTTCATAGCTGTTCTCGTTTTGCTGACGGAGCGCGCGGCGGCGCAGCCGGATAACTTTTATTCGGGAAAAACGATCAGAGTCGTTGTTGGTTATGCCACGGGAACCACCACGGACCAGTGGGCGCGAACCTTCGCGCGTCACGCAGGTAAATATCTCGCTGGAAATCCTACGCTGGTAGTGCAGAACATGGCGGGCGCAAGCTCGATGATCGCCGCCAATCATCTCTATGCTGTGGCAAAGCCCGATGGGTTGACCATCGGCTTCATTGCGCCGGCGCTTTACTTCGACCAACTTATTGGGCGCAAAGAAGCGCAATTCGATTGGTCCAAGTTCAACTGGATCGGCAGCCCAACCCGGTCAAACGAGCTGCTCTTCGTGCGCTCGGACTCGCCGTACAAAACCGTCGAAGACATCCGCAAAGCGAGCGAGCCGGCGAAATGCGGCGCCACCGGAACGGCATCCTCCGGCTACTATATCCCGCTGATGTTGGAGGAGACGCTGGGGATGAAATTCAACATTATCTCGGGTTATCAAGGCGGCAGCGATGTCGACTTGGCGATCGAGCGGGGTGAGATCCAGTGCCGCGCTTTCAGCATCTCGGCGTTTTTCGCCCGCGAGCCGTTTCATACATGGCGCAAAAAGGGATTCGTGCGAGTGCTCCTGCAGACGGGAATGAACCGCGAAGCGAATGTTGCCGATGTGCCGACGATCTACGAGCTTATGAAGCAATACCAAACGCCGCAAAGGAGCCAGCGGCTCGCCACCGTTATCCTTGCCGCGGGAGATATCGGCCGACCGATTGTGGCGCCGCCGGGGCTGGCGCCGGAGCGTCTCAAGGTTTTACGCAACGCCTTCGCGAAGACCGCGGCCGATCCGGAATTCAAAGCCGAGGCGCAGAAGCAAAATCTTGTCTGGGACCCGAACTCGGGCGAGGGACTGGAAGCGATCGGCAGAGAAGTGATCGCCCAACCTGCGGAAGTCGTCGAGCGACTCAAGAAAATCCTCGGGGAATAGGTAGTGTCATCAAGTGGGTTTGGTTCGCGCAAGCTTTGCCGTCCCCAAAATAATTCAAGATTCAGATCGGCGCGGTTCCCTTGATTATTTTCCCCATAGGGAGGCGAAAAAGCCCTCGTTGATCAATTCCTGCACCAAGCTGTTGTCGTAGAACTGCTCGAGCTTCGCTTGCTTGGCCTTGGGGTTTTTCTTGCCGATCTCATCGACGGTCACCTGAAAGGCCTCGCGCTTGACCAGAGGTATCTTCTCAACGAAGTCGTAGGCGTATTGCATGGTGCCCTCGAGCATGCCCGGATCCGTGACCTTGGTGTAGCGAGAAACAATCGCCTTCGACTCCTCTTTGCGGGTATGCATGAAATGAACTGCTTTTCCGTAAGCGCGCACGAAGGCCTTGGCTTGGGCCCTGTGCTCGCGCATGAATTTACCCGTTGTCGTGAGACCCTGATGCACAAATGGGATCCCCTCCTTGGCTAAATTGGCCAGCATCTTCATCCCGGCCTGTTGAGCGACCAGCCCCATGGGATAGGACATCGCCGCGGCATAGATGGATTTATTCGACAGGCCTGCGGCCAACTCCGGCAGTCCGCCGATCTGGATAATCGGCACGTCGCGGACCGGCTCGAGACCATATTTTTTGAGAAACATTTGCATCGCAAAGTCCGTAGTAGCGCCAAAGCGAGTCACCCCTACCGGCTTGCCCTTTAAGTCTGAAACGCTCTTGATCTCCGGCGCTGCTATAACATAAAGGGCGACGAAATTGACGATCGCGCCCACCGCCACGAGATCGCCTCCCTGAAGGCCGGTGTCCACCACGGCTTGGCTGTTAGCGGTGGAGATCGCTACTTCTCCTGCCATCATCGCTTGCGCCATCGTCGATGAGGCGGCGATATAGATGAGATTGGCATCCAACCCTTCCTGCTTGAAGTAGCCGGCGTCCTTGATGATCCAGAAGGGGGCCTGAATCGCGGTGATCCCGGAATAACCCACCACAAGCTTCTGTGCCTGAGAGACAGCAGAAAAAGCAAAAATCAGGACAACGCCAAGAGCAATAAGCTTGCAAGCCATCATTGCTTTCATAATCGCCTCCGCATGAATTCAGCCGGACCTTGATCTACCTCGTAAAAAGCCTCGGCTGGGAAAGTAGTTCAGGCGCTCCTAGATCTGATCCCCAACTGCTTCCGGGAATCGATTGCCGTCAGCTCAGCCGATATTGAGCGCGCCGCCGCCGTCAACGAGGAGCGCCACGCCGGTGATGAAATTGGCCTCGTCGGAGGCGAGGAACAGTGCCGCATTGGCCACGTCCCAGGCGGTGCCCATCTTGCGGCGCAGCGGCACGCGGGCATCGCGCTCCGCCGCGACCTGGGCGCGGCTCTTGCCGCTCACCCGGGCGCGCGTGTCGACCGCCATTGGCGTGTCGATCAGGCCGGGCAGAATCACATTGGCGCGAATGCCATATTCGGCGTTCTGGATCGCCACCTGCTGGGTGAAGGCGATCATCGCCGCCTTCGTAGCCTTGTATGCGACATAAGGATAGTTCTCCATTGCGGCAAGCGAGGAGATCATGGTGATGGCGCCGGCGCGCTGCTCTCGCATGATCGGGATGACGTGCTTGCAAGCCATGATGGCGCCGCGCAGATTGATCGCGCTGATGCGGTCGAAAGCCTCCTCGGTGAAGTCGAGCAGCGGCGCATCACCACCGGCGATGCTGACGCCGACATTGTAATGCAGAACGTCGATGCGGCCCCAGCGCTTGTGCGCTGCGGCTATGGCGGCGGCAAGCGTCGCTTCCTTAGTGACGTCGGCCTCGAAAGCGACGTATTCGCTACCGCCCTGTTTGACCATCGATACGGTCTCCTCGGCGGATCGAAGGTCACGATCGACAGCCATGACCTGCGCACCTTCCTGCGCGAATCGCAACACCGTGGCTCGGCCATTGCCCATTCCCTCGCCCGGGCCCTGCCCGGCGCCGATGACAATGGCAGTTTTTCCTTCTAGACGCACGACGGTTTGCCTGCTGTTAGAGCCTCGACTGATCGATCTTCAGCCCTAGCGCGTATTTTCCAATTAGCTCGTAATGGGAGAGGCGCCCCTGCAGATGCTGACTGATCACGTGAATGTCCTGGAAGTGGCGCTGTATGAGATTGCCCTCGTAGATCGTCGTCACGCCACCGGCATTGTAGACCGTATCGACGACATCGACGGCGAGTCGAATCGCATGTGTCGTAGCCAAGCGCAGAGCGGCGCGCCGATCCAGGGTGACTGCCTCCGTCGACGTCGCTTCGCTCCAGATCTCGCTGACTGCCTCGGTGAGGAACGCCCGGCCAGATCGGAGCTTGGCTTCGCAGTGCCCGACGGCAGCCTGAACCATCGGCTGATCGCGGAGCGTTGCCTGCATTAGTCGCGGCGTCTTGGCGCCGGCAAGCTCCAAGAATGCATCGAGGCACGAGCGGGCCATTCCCATGGCCACCGCGGCATCGGCCGAGGCGAACAATAAGCTTCGCGGGATCTGATAAAGCGGTCCGGTCTCCAACAGGGGAGCGCCGGCCTGAAGGACTGTACGTTCCGCGGGAACGAATACATCGCTCACGGCGAAGTCGTGAGTCCCCGTGCCGCGCATGCCGCGGACATGCCAAGTGTCCAACAGCTCGGCTTCCGCTGCCGGCACGAACAGGTATCGCTCTTCGGTTTGACCGTCCTTAAGCCGGGGCTGGCCGTCCTCGAAGATCAGGGCGCGCGCCGCCAACCAGGCGGCATGCCGGCATCCGGAGCTGAACCCCTGCCGACCAGTGACCCGGTAGCCGCCCGGCACCACCACCGCCCGGGCCGTCGGGACGGGCGTGTTTGCAACGACACTGCGGGGCGTATCGAGCCAAATCGAGCGAGCGATATCGCGCGGCATCCGCGCGGCGTAGGTCGCGAAGATCGCGCACTGATTGACCACCCAGCCGGTGCTGGCGTCGGCTTTGCCGATCTCCTCTAGCATCCGGACGTAGGTCGGCAAATCGATCTCCGCGCCGCCCAAGGCGCGCGGAAGCGCCAGCAAGAACAAGCCGGCGTCGGCCAGCGCCTCGAAGAGCAGCCGCGGCAATTCCCGGTCGGCCTCGATCTGATCGGCGCACGATCGGATCATGGGGACCAGCTTTCGTGCAGCGTCGAGCGGGGATCGAGTCTCGGTGGCGGTCATAGCTTTGCGTCGTTACGTTGACGTTCGAGCTTACCAGTCTGCCAAAAAACTTCTCTACTCCAGCCCGCAATCATTGTCCATCTCTACCCTGGGATCAAAAGCCCCCGGACAGTATTGACAATCAGATAAAAGCAGCGATCCTACGAGCGGCAACAGCCATTCGTTGAAGGGAGGGAAGATATGCAAAGCACGGTGACCGAGATCGCTCCGGAGATCTACCGCATCTCCACTTTTCATCCGGAGTTCGGCATCCAGTTCAACCAATTTCTCATCAAGGACGATGAACCGTTCCTGATGCACACGGGGCTGAAGAAAATGTTTGCTATGACGTATGAAGCAGTGGCGTCCGTCTTTGACCCGGCAAAATTGCGCTGGATCGGATTCAGCCACTTTGAATCCGATGAGTGCGGCGCTCTCAACGAATGGCTGACGCTGGCGCCGTCGGCACAGGCGGTCTGCAGCGTCGTCGGCGCGGTGGTGATGGTGAACGACTTTGCCGATCGTCCGGCGCGACCGCTGGCCGACGGTGAGGTACTTCACACCGGTCGCCACCGCCTGCAATTTTTGTCCACGCCCCACGTCCCGCATTGTTGGGACGCGGGGCTGTTCTTCGAAGAGGTCGATCGAACACTTCTCTGTTCCGATCTTTTTTTTCATCCAGGAAATCCCGAACCGCTGACGGAATCTGACGTGCTCGCGCGTGCGCGCGAATCGATCGTGCAGAATCTCTCAGGCCCGCTGGCCAAGGACATGCCCTACACGCCGTACACCGATGCGACCCTGCGCAGACTTGCTGCGTTGAAACCGCGAACTCTAGCTCTCATGCACGGTTCTACATTCCAAGGCGATGGCGCCGGCGCGGTCCTCGGTCTCGCTGAAGTCCTGCGAAAAAATTTAGGCGAGCGCAGGACCTCATAGAAGCATGCGGCAGACGCACATGGCGATCGTCGTCGAAAAATTTTCTGCGGATCGGTTGGACGAGTGCGTATCGGTTCTGGCCAACGCGTTCGTCGATAATCCTCTGCACCGGTCCGCGTTCGGTCGCGGACGGCTCGATCAGAATCGCTTGTTTTTTCGTATTGGCCTGCGGCACATGTTCGTCGGCGCGGCCTTCGTTGCGCTGGTTGATGGCGCCGTGGTTGGCTACGTGCACTTCAATGTTTCGCCGCATTGTCTGCCGGCGCCGGAGGAGCTTCCCAAGATAGTGGCGACACTGTTGAAACCTTTGGGAGAGGCGCTTCCACAAGTGATTAGGTGGTTTACCCGATGGTGTCATCTCGATCCCGAAGCGCCCCACGTCCATCTCGGACCGATCGGTGTCACCCCCGCGATGCAGGGACAGGGGGTCGGCACGGCGTTGATGAATCGGTACCTCGACTATCTCCAGCAGGAAGAATCTGCCGGCTACCTCGAAACCGACCGCGCGGAGAACGTCGAGTTTTACAAAAAGTTTGGTTTCGTCGTCCAGCGCGAAGAAGTACTCATCGGCACATCGACCTGGTATATGTGGCGGCCGCGAGACGAGCATCTTCAAGGCGGTTAACGGAAAACAATCGTGTGCCACCAAGATCGGCAGCTCCTTTGAACGCTTTACCACGTCTGTCGCCGTGAATTTGCCTTGCCAAGGGATAACGCCGGCAATACAAGCGCGCGCCAGACGTCAGCCCATTGGCAAAAACTGACGAGTTAGATAGCAGCTCCGACGGGGGTGCCGAAGCATGATCCGCTTTCAGATTTTTGAACTCGCTGGGGCAAATCTTCACAAGACACTCATCGACGCGATGCGGACGGGCGAGCTGCGCACCTTCGAGGCAACCAGGCGCGGGCGGAGGATTCAACACAAGAACCTGTCTTACCCGGGTTGGATGAACTGGTCCGTCGCTGATGGCATGATCAATTGCGAAGTCATCAGTCCGCGCAAGCCGGGTCGCGAGTGGCAATTTTTCAGCGCATTCCTCGGCCGTCTCGCAGATCGATATGCGCACCAGATCGTCGCGATTAACATTCAATTTCCCGGTTCGACGGTGCCAAGTCGCACGATGAGGACGATTAAGAAACGTCGGCGGGCTCGGGTTCGCAAGTGATTCCCGGCGGCGTCGAGCGCTGAGCTCAGGCAGCGAAAGTAAATTGCTTGATTGTGAAAGGGCAGGCTCTAAGATTTAGCCAACGGTGCGTCAAACGTCCCAATGAGTTCGCATCCAGTAGCCGGCCAGAAAGGCCGTTGCCCCCATCGCAGCAAGCATCCATTCAATACCGTAGCGCGGGAGGTAATATCCCTCCAGCAGACCGATGCCGTAGAGTGTCAAGATAACGAAGCTACGTCGGATCCATTTGAACACTTTCATAAGGCGAATAAAGGGCATAAATCGTACCAGCGATTGAGATAAGAAATGGCGCGAAGCGGGCGACGATTTGATGACAGAACGTGACGAACCAGGCGTCAAAATTGTACGAATGATTGCGCTATTGTCCTCGCTACCGGCGCGTGTATTTTTTCCGTTTTGCAGTTCATTTTTGTCGCTGTGAGCAGCGCGAGAGAAATGGAGTAATCGCGTGACGGAGAATCAAAAGGCGAAAGATCAGACGTAAACGTCAAAAATAGCGGCCCGACCCGAAAGCAGTTGCAAAAGCAGTAGATGATCAAAAACTATTTTTTTGTTGGCCAGGATCCACATCGTCATCGGGTATTGGCCATGTCAATGCGGCAGGCCAACGGAAAAATCGCTCCTGTGCTTGGCCGGATAATACTCGTTCTAGTTCTCGGGCTGACAGCGAGCAGCGTGCCGGCGCAGGAGACGATGCGCGTAGCTATTCCTCTGTTTCCGACCGCAGCGTTTCCGGTGCTCGTGGCCAACGACAGAGGCTTCTTCCAAAAAGAGGGGCTCACCGTTGAGCCGATCAGAATCAATAGCGCGCCGACGACATACCAAGCGCTTATTTCCGGCGACGTGCATGCTGCCGCGGGCGCGCCAACGGGCTTGCTTCCGAGCTATGCACAAGGCGCGGACGTTGTCGCCCTCGGCAGCTGGGACAATCTGGTGCCCTATGTCTGGGTGACGCGGGAAAAAATCACAGATGTCCGTGACCTCAGAGGAAAAAAGATCGGCGTCAATCGCGCTGGCAGTAAACCTTGGCTGATCATTCATGTCCTTCTGCAGGACGCCGGCATCGACCCCGTCAGAGACCTAACTTTGTTGCAGATGGGAGGCGGCTCGCAGGAGCGGGTGGCCGCTTTGATGAGAGGCGGCATCGATGCCACCCTCGCCGATGCGCTACTCGAGCCGATCATGAAGAAGCGCGGCTTTTTTATTTTGCGGGAGAAAACGACCCCGTTTATGAGTGCGCCGATAGCCGTCAAAAGATCGTATCTCGCGAGTCAGCGACCGACCGTTAAGAAGTTTGTCAAAGCCTTTGCTGATGCGACGCGCTTTATTGTCGACAACAAGGAAGGCACGATGCGCCCGCTGATTCAATTGCTAAATAGCAACGATCCGGAAGTCGTGGAGTTTGCTTACCAGTATCTGCACACCAACTCTGAGGCTACGCTTTACCCGCCGGATGAGGCGGTAAAAAATCTGATCCGCATGTCTGCCTACATGGACAAAAAACTTGGGTCGATTAGTGCTAACAGGGTTGTTGACTTGTCGATTCTTGATGAGCTCGGCACCAGACGAAACCAGCGCGTGCAGAGATAGCGAAGGTCACAAGCTGCCGAGAATTCCCGTATCGCAGCGGATTTCTGCCGAATGTCACAAGCGGAACGGAGTCGGCGGCGGCTTAATGCGCTGAGCCGCGACCGCGATCATCTCGCTAACAGCGCAAGGCTCTGCGCAATTGCGAATTTCGAATTCCAGGTGCCAAACAAAGCCGGACCCTCAGTGGCTTGGCGGTCGGTCGTTGACAAAATGTTAGCGGGCCGAGACTCGTTCCAAAGACAGAGCCAAGGGTTTGGCGAGAGAGATGATGAGAATCTGGCTTTTCTTCCCCTTGCCGATGTTGTTGCCCGCGGCATTGTATTGGCTCTCTTCGCTGTCGAAATCGTTGTCATTGGCGACCGCAATGGTATTGCGGTCGAGCAAGGCGACTCCTTCGATCTTCTCGGGCATTCGATCCAGGGAACTCAAATCGCGCACGAGAGTTTTTGCCAGCGCACGGACTTCCGCCGCCGGATCGGTAAGCGCTTCAAGGGCCGGAGCGGTTTTCGGATCGTCCCACTTGGTATTCAAAATGTTCGTCGCCTGGCTTATATCCACCCTGTAAAGTTTAGCAACCAAGTCCGTGCGCTCGAGAACGAGAAGTGTCGTTGGGCTGAGCGCGACCACGCCAGAAAGCTTCATCTCGTCTGGAGTGTTTTTGGGATTGGGATCGAATTCCCTTGACACGTCGAATCGGTATGCATACTCGGCGGTCACGCTTTCGCTGGCAATGTCAAAGACGAGCAGTCTGGTGTTGCGCGAGACGTCACCGGTTTTTCGATCCGGATTCGAAAGCGGGCTTTGCAAAACGACATAGAGCACTTTCTCGTCTGCGCTGAGCGCTATTCCCTCGAAGCCGCGGTTGATTTTTCTTTTGCCGTAGATCGCCGGCAAGACCTGCGCAACCGGATAGTCCGTGCCTTCAAGGTTGAGACCTTTGGGAATATAGCGCTTGAGCACTTTCCCGTTTCGATCTAGATGGACCAGCGAGGGACTGTATTCCTCCGCGATCCAGAAGTCTCCAGCGCTGGCACGGACAATTCCCTCGGTGTCGAGGCCATTGGGATTAAAAGGCAAAATTTCCTTTGCCGAGTAATTGTAGGGGGTCTCGTCGATGCCCTTGAGATTGGGCAGACCGGTTACCGGCTTACTCGACTGGCCGACGATGGGGATCGTTTCTAGAATCCGGATCGCCTTCTCCTCCGTTTTAACCCTAAGGATCGTCGGGTTGAATTCTGGAACCCAAAAAGTGCGACGGTTGGACCCATCGACCCTGATCGCCCCATTGGGTCCTCGATCGGTCAGCATCCAGAACTCATCGCGCGCGTCTTTAGGACCGTGCCATAAATCGCTGCCGACGGAGCCCAAAAGAACTTGGCGATCGTTGGCGACACTGCCGGGAAACGATTTGTTCTGAAACTCTCTGATCGGGGTATCGGGAAACGTGAACGTGGCGATGACTTTGTTTTGCGCAAAAACCGGCCGTGCGATGAACATGGACACGGATGCAAGCGACACGGCTGCTGCAATTGGCGCCCATCCTTTGATTTTGAATTCGACAGTGAGCATCGATTGACCTCTTAACGACGTGTTGAAATGTACCGCGAAAATAGCGGGGTTTAGTTACAGATCTGTTAAGCGCAGATTAAAGAGAAGTTACGGCCGGTGAATTCCATATTGGCACTTCGCTTCCAGTGTGCAGAAAAATTTCTCCGAAAGCCTGCCCCGCGTCCGCGGTGCCCTGCAGCCAGCCAGTGAGTTGCCAGCCTGAAATCGAGACAATTTAGCGCTAGCCGGCGAGCGACGAAGCTTTGCCGCGTCTAGAAGACAAATACTGGATATAGTACGTTCTGCGGGAGGCAGATTCCTGCCGACGTTTGCCGGTGAAGTGGATTTAATTTATTAGATCCGCGGAAATGGCTCCGTAGCTGGTTGTTGGCAAGCATTGTACTCGGGAGATCATCATGATTGAAAAGGCGAAACTAAGTTTCTTCGGTTGGGTGGCTTTGCTAGTGGTCGGCCTGACCGCTTCGGCACAGGCGCAGGATTTTTTCAAAGACAAGACGCTAACTTTTATCGTTGGCTATTCGCCTGGCGGTACCTATGACCAATACACCCGGTTGATTGCCCGACACATCAACAAGCATATTTCAGGAAATCCGACCAGGATCGTCGAGAATATGCCTGGCGCCGGTGGGATTATTGCCGCAAATCACCTTTACAACCGCGTGAAACCGGATGGGCTTACCATTGCCGCCTGGGCCTCGCCGTTGATTCTGCAGCATATCATGGGAAACGAGGCGACAAAGTTTGACGGTCGCAAAGTGGGTTGGGTAGGCATCCCTGGTCCTTACGATACCGCGTGTCACTTCAATCGCGAGAGCGGGATTAGCTCGATGAACGACTGGGTCGCTGCTAAGCGACCTATGAAGATTGCTTCTATTGGACCGGGCACCAGTCTGTCCGACGTGCCAAAACTCTTGAAAACGGCCCTTAACCTGCCACTGGAAATGGTTGAAGGATACAAGGGCGGCGCCGAGGCGCGGCTCGCGGTGGAAAGCGGTGAGGTCGACGGCCTGTGTGCTTCCTGGCAAGCCACCAAGGTATCATGGCGCAATCAGATGGAGTCGGGGAAAATTCGGGTTGTACTTCAGGCCACGCTGAAATCGCATCGTGATCTGAAAAATGTCCCCCTGGCGATCAACTACGCCAAAACCGAGGAGGCCAAGACCCTGCTACGGGTTGCGGATAACGTGCATGTCTACCAGTTTCCCTATTCCGTTGCGCCGGGAACGCCGACGGATCGCCTTCGTGCGCTGCAACAGGCTTTCGTGAAGACACTACGCGATCCTGAGCTCGTGGCGGAAGCGAAGAAGGCCGACTTGGAAGTCGCGCCCATCGATGGACCGACGACGGCGAAGACTTTCGCAAGCTTGTATGAACTGAACCCGTCGCTCATCGCAAAATTGAAAGAAATTCTCATACCGAAGCGGTAGCCGAGGAATGGTTTTATCTTTGCCTCGCGCGCCTGCGCCAAGACGGCGAGAACGCCAAGGAAAACCATTTCAAATGGAAAAACTTCAGAAATGAAGAAGATCATCGTCACCGGCGGCAGCGGGCGATTGGGACAGTTTGTCATCCGCGACCTGCTCGCGAATGGCTACCAAGTTCTCAGCCTCGACCGAGCGCCGCCGCGGGAAAAGTTGTGTACCAGCTGGCTTGCCGATCTGCGTGACTCGGGCGATCTTTTCGAAGCGATGCGAGAATCGTACGGCGTCATCCATCTCGGCGCGTACCAGGCGCCCAATCTTGCTCCGGATGCGGAAACGCTCAGCAACAATGTATCGGCGACTTATAACGTGCTACGGGCTGCAGCTGATCTGAGAGTGAAACAAGTTGTTATCGCGTCGAGCACCGCCGCATTCGGTTTCATTTATGCAAACAATCTTTGGGCGCCCGAATATCTCCCGCTCGACGAAGATCATCCTTCTAAACCGCAGGACTCTTACGGACTTTCCAAAGTGCTCGGCGAGCACATCGCCGATTCCATCGTGACGGTGCATAAGGACATGACGGTCAGCAGCCTGCGCTTCCCCGGCGTCAACTTCGATCTGTCATACGAAAGTTTCAAAGAGCGCTGGCGCAATCCGCGGTCGCGCACGAGCGGGTTCTGGACCTATATCGACGCGCGCGACGCGGCGATGACTTGCCGGCTGGCGCTCGAGGCGAAATTCACAGGACACGAAGTTTTCATCGCATCAGCGGCGAAAAACTGCATGATTCAGCCGACCATGGAGCTTATTAAGAAATATCTACCACGTGGCGCAAAGATAAAAAAAGTGTCCGGCACGCACTGGAGTTGCGTCGACTCGGCGAAGGCGCGGCGGATGCTCGGATTTAAACCGCAGCATCTTTGGCAGGACTATCTCACGGAGGGTCAGGTGAACCTTGGCTAATGTCGACACACTCATTCGAGACCCGACTCGGTGAACTGTAGGATGACGGCAAGTTTGATATGACAAGCGATAGAATCAGCCAGACCGATCTCGAAAGAGCTCAGGTCTGTTTGTCCGTGCTTGACGCCCTGCTGTCCGTTCAACTCTAGCTTTGGACCATTGATGCACTAGGAGACATGCCGATGAGTAGAATTGTTCTTATTTTGACCGTGATCTTTGCCTTGACTCACTTCGCTGCTCGTAATTCTGTCGGTCAGAGCAATTTCTACGAGGGCAAAACCATTCGCATCATCGTCGGATTCTCCCCAGGTGGCGGCTACGATGCGTTGGCACGGATGCTTTCTCGGCATATGCCCAAGTATATTCCGGGCCATCCGACGATTCTGGTCGAGAACATGACCGGCGCGGGAAGCTTGCTCGCGGCAAATCATATTTTCAAAGTGGCCAAACCGGACGGTCTCACAATGGGTCACTTCAGCGGCGGTTTTGCGTACAGTCAGGTGATGGGCCAGCCGGGAATCGAATTCGATGTGCAGAAGTTTGTCTTCGTCGGCGCGGTGGCTAGGGACGAGAGCGCGATTGCATTGACGAAAGCGAGCGGCATCACCAGCATGGAAAAATAGTTCGCAGCCAAGACGCCGGTTAAATTGGGCACCACGGGGCCGGGCGCGTTTGGCACGGACAACGTGATCAAAGTCGTCAAAGCGGCCCTCAATCTGCCGATTCAAATTATTTCGGGCTACAGGGCACCGCCGACATGCGCCTCGCGGCGGAGAGCGGCGAGATCGACGGCTCGACGTGGGGCTGGGACTCCATGCGAGGGACCTGGCAAAAGGCGATCGAGTCGGGCACCGTGGTTGTCGTGCTGCAGACGGTACCGAAACCATTTCCAGATCTACCCCGTGTTCCGTTAGCTATCGATTTCGCGAAGACGGCCGAGGCCAAACAATTGATCGAATTCGGCATTCATTATCCGAGCAAGATTACCAAAACTCTTGCGCTTCCGCCTGGCACGCCGAACGATCGCGCGCAGATTTTGCAGAAAGCCTTACAAGAAACCGTCAAAGACCACGAGTTCATCGCCGAAGCAGACAAAGCGAAGATCGGACTCGCGCCGGTCAGCGCGGATGAAATGAGAAAAACGGTCGAAGGAATTTTCAAGCTGGATCCCGGCTTACTGGCAAAGCTCAAGGCGATTCTTTTCTGACCTGCGATGTTGACTCGTCGAATTTAAATGAGCCGCCGGGAAGCGCGATGAAATTCGCCACGCATATCTTGCCCACGTATATGCCGGAGCTTGACGGGTCATTGCCGCATTTCTATCGATGCATGCACGAGCAAATCATCGAGGTGGAAAAACTCGGCTTCGACCAAGCGTGGGTGACCGAACACCACTTCAGCGGTTACGGCGGCAATTTGCCACACCCGCCGACCTTTCTTGCCGCGGTGGCGCAGATGACTTCGCGCATCCGGCTCGGCGTTGCTGTCGCCGTACTGCCGTTGCACAATCCGTTGGATCTTGCGGAGTCCTACGCCATGGCGGATGTCATGTCCAATGGCCGCCTCGACTTCGGCATCGGCAAAGGCAGCGAACCGGTCGAATATCGAAAGTTTGGCGCCAGCCGTGATGAAGCGACGCGGCGATTTATGGAAAGCGCCAATATCATTCGCCAAGCCTGGTCCGATCAGCCGGTCAACTTCCCCGGCGAGTTTTACAATTGCGAGAACGTCAATATTCTGCCCAAGCCGGTACAGCGCCCGCACCCGCCGATTTGGGTCGGCGCGACGCGGAGCGAAGAAACATTTCGCTGGGCCGGCAAGCAGGGATTCGATTTGATGACGATCCCCTTTGTCCATCCGACGACAGACGCATTGCTTGATCTTGTAAAGATGTATCGTGACGAGTTGGCGCGCGCCGGACATGATTTCGTGCGACGCGAAGTGCTTGGAAAATTTCACATCTACGTCTCGGACAGCTTTGAGCGCGGCATGCGTGAAGCGGCACCGTTCATGAAAAACTACAGCGATCTACATGCGGCCGCTGATCCGAATCGAAAGCTTACCAGTCGGGACATCGGTTCCGACATGGCGCGCGGGTTCATTATCGTTGGCGATCCCGAGCGCTGCAGCGACACGATCCGGCGCTGGCATGAAGAAGGCGGCATTACGATTTTCTCCGGTACGTTTCACTTCGGCGGCATGCCGTGGGAGATGGCGCTCAAGAGTATTCGGCTGTTCGCCGAGCGGGTTATGCCGGCGCTGACAGATTTGTAGTCTTGCATCCTTGTTCGTGACGACTTGATTGCATACAATTGTTTCATCCATCACAAAGGCAAAGCCTGTGCGGCTCAGTGAAATTAGGAAAAAATACCGCGATCAATGGATGCTCGTCGAGTATTCAAGACTCGATAAGGAACTACGAGTAAAAGACGGCAAGGTTCTAGCGCACGCTTCCAGCAAAGAAGACATTTATAAAGCCTTACTTCAGACCAAAGGCAAAAACGTAGCCATAGAATATTGCGGCAAGTTGCCTGATGACCTCGCGGTGATGTTTTGCCTCGACGCTATACGCTGATACGCACCGGCAATCTGCTTGTCGCAAGGGCCGCCGTTATGGGGGCCGCCGGCACCAAAGTAATCAATTTACTCGTCGACACCGGCTCCACGTTTACGATCCTCCCGGTCGAAGTGCTGGAATCTATTGGCGTCAGTCCAGCTGAGTCTGAACAGCATGAACGCATAGCAACAGGGAGTGGCTATATTATCGCCCCGAAAATTCGAGTGCGAAGCTTCAATACTTTGGGGAAAAAGTTCTCTCGCTTTTTAGTGGTAGCTCACACGCTGCCATTCGGTGGTCCAGTCGATGGCTTATTGGGGATGGGTATTCTCTTTCGCATTAAGGCTAGAATTGCCATAGCCGCTGGGAAAATCGTAATAGAATAAAAGCGCGAGAGTTCGTGCCGCATTTCACTGTTCCGAGTGACGCGAAACTTTATTCAATCGACGTGTTATAATTCGCTACGGCGCAGTTGTATAAAGGCGATCGGCGCGACTTTTGCCCAGACAAGCGATCCGCTCTGAGAAAGGAATTGGCTATGGCGATTCATCCGCTTGCGGGAAAGCCGGCACCCAGTGACATTTTGATCGACGTCGTGCAGCTTGAGCAAGCCTATTACGAGCGCAAGCCCAATCTGGACAATCCCCAAGAGTTAGTGAGCTTCGGCACCAGCGGCCATCGCGGCAGCCCGCTCGAGAGCACGCTCAACGAGGCGCATATTTTGGCAATCACCCAGGCGATCTGCGACTACCGCGCGAGCAAAGACGTCTCAGGGCCGCTCTACGTGGGTAAAGATACGCATGCGGTGTCCGGCCCGGCGCAGAGGACGGCTCTCGAAGTGCTCGCTGCCAACGGAGTGGATACGATCATCCAGCGCGGGGATGGCTTCACGCCGACGCCGTCGATTTCACGGGCGATCTTAGCCTACAACCGAGACAAGAAAGACCGGCTTGCCGACGGCATCGTCGTGACCCCGTCGCACAATCCGCCTGCCGATGGTGGTTTTAAATATAACCCGCCGCAGGGCGGTCCGGCTGATACCGATATAACCGACTGGATCCAACAACGCGCCAACGACCTGCTGCGCGCCGGCAACCGAGGGGTGAAACGAATTTCCTATGAAGCGGCGCTAAAAGCCTCCACCACGCACGAAGCTGATTTGGTTCGGCCTTACGTAGAAGATTTGACCTCGGTGATCGACATGGACGCAATTCGGTCCGCGCGCGTGAAGATCGGTGTCGATCCACTCGGCGGCGCGGCGCTTCCGTACTGGCAAAAAATCGCCGAGCGCTACGGCCTGGATCTGATAATTGTCAACGATAAGATCGATCCTACTTTCCGCTTCATGACACTCGATCATGACGGCAAGATCCGCATGGATTGCTCCAGTCCTTATGCCATGGCCGGATTGGTGAGTCTCAAAGAACGCTTTCAAGTCGCGATGGGTAATGATGCCGACGCAGACCGTCATGGCATCGTCACGCCAGCAACCGGATTGATGAATCCGAATCATTACCTCGCGGTGGCGATCAACTATCTGCTCACGCACCGGCCGCAGTGGAACAAGGATGCGGCCGTCGGCAAGACGTTGGTCAGCAGCTCGCTCATCGACCGAGTCGTCGAACGGCTCGGCAGAAAACTTTTCGAGGTTCCCGTCGGATTCAAATGGTTTTCACAAGGCCTGTTCGACGGCGCGATCTGCTTTGGCGGCGAAGAGAGCGCGGGCGCCAGTTTTCTTTGCCGCGACGGAACGGTCTGGACAACGGACAAAGACGGCATCATTCTTTCTTTGCTCGCGGCGGAAATCATCGCGACAACGGGGCGTGATCCGGGTGAATGGTATGAAGAATTGACCAAGGACCTTGGCCGGCCTCATTACGCGCGCATGGATCTGCCGGCGACGGCAGCGCAGAAGAAAGCGCTGAAAGTCCTGCGTCCCGAATCGCTGCTGACAAAAGAGCTCGCCGGCGAACCGATCGTCGCCAAGCTGACTCGGGCGCCCGGCAACGGCGCAGACATCGGCGGCCTCAAGGTCGCCGCGCGGAGCGGGTGGTTTGCGGTGCGACCTTCGGGCACCGAAGATTTGTGTAAAATCTACGCCGAAAGCCTGCGCTCGGAAGAGCATTTAAAAATCATTCAAGACGAAGCCTTTCAGATCGCGCAGTCAGTCTTCGTCTCCAGCTAGCAGTGACATCCTATCCAGCCGCCGATTCAGCCTGATCGCCCCACGCGGGCCGTGATTTCAGCTTGACAGTTGACGGATCACTCCCATATTTTACAGCAGTCTTACGTTTTAGATCGAGATCGTTTTTCGAGTGATGCTCGCATTACGGAGGTCAGGCATGGTACGCAAAACGTTGAAGCGAAACTTTTTCTTCATTGCGTCCGCAATGCTAATTTCGTCGATCATCGCGGCTTGCGCTCCTTCGGTCGCGACGCAGCAAGTTGCTTCGGCAGACCAGAAACAAGCCTCTGCCGACACCATGCTCGTCCTCGGCGTGAAAAAGGGCGAGCCGCCGCCTCCGCCTCCATCCGGAGGGGCACCACGACCTACGTTGACGACCCCAGCGTCGTACTATGAACCGGTGGGTCCATTCTTTTTCTATGTGGAAACTTTGACGAGCACGGGGCCGAGTAAATACGGCTACACGCCAACTCAGCCATGTATTCAGACCGGAGTTTTCAAACGCGGCATGAGGATGGTTGTTCGTTTCGAGGTTTTGGATACGTCCACCGGCAAGCGTGTCACGGATAAAGACGGCGCGACGATAAAATTGGTCTTGCCGCATGGCGAAGAAATTCCTGGACGGTGGACGATTCGTGGGAGCGCGGCAGCGATGCCGGACTCCGCCTGGATGTGGGATACTTCGTGGGATATTCCACCTGATTATCCAGTGGGGTCGTTCGACTACCGCATCGTTGTCGCGGCGAAGGACGGACGCACGGCGACTTTCTCCCCGCCGATCCAGAAAGCCAAGACCGCTGATACCCGCGTGAGGATCATCGACTGACGAGTTCCACATGCCAAAAACTTTCAATCGTATGCGTCGTGGATTGCCGATTTCGGGATTGGCGGTGGCGTTGCTAATGTTGGGCTCGCTCCTTGCCGCGGACGGCGCGAAAAAATCGCTTCCGTATCCATCCGACGCGGCAGCGAATCCGCCGCTGGTCGCGCAGATCTCTCAGCCCAACGGTGTCCCCGCGCCGATCAAGCTCCTAAAAGTCGAACCGGTTACGGGTTACGCCGGCGACTCTTTCACGGTGAGCGGTGACGGGCTCCCGGCTGGGAAAAACGTGGAATTTTTTTGGAGCACGGCTGACGGCGAATATCTGACCAAGGTCTTGTCGGATAACCTCGAGTACCATGAACGGAAGTACGAGGAGAAACGAATCCATTTTGGGACTGCATCGGTCAATCAACAGGGGCGGGTGAGCGCAAGATTTGTCGCGCCGGAAGATTACGGCGAGGACCATGATCTCCATGCGGTCGTCGATGGACAGGATGTCGCCCGCGGAGGCTTTCGGATCTTGCGCAGCGCGATAATCACGCCGACCGAGGGGCCGCTCGGGACACCGATTACCGTGACGGTCAAGGGCATCAGTTGGCGTGGCTTCGAACAAATTATGGCGTTGCGTTATGACAACAAGTACGCGGGGGAAATTTCAGCAGTGACGACAAAGGGCACGGCGGTTTTTCAGTTCCGCGCCGCCGGCCCGCCGGGCAAACATATCGTTCAGCTCAACAACAGCACAGCCTACGCGCCGGGCGCCTATCTTAACACGCAGCAATCGCCACAGGCCTACATCTATTCTCACATCGACAATCGACAAGAATTCCGTTTTGTCTTCAACGTCACCAAAGATGCCGGTCCGCCGCCGGATAAACTCCAGTGGCCGGACCATAGCCGCGTCGCGCAAACTAAACCAGACACGCCGCGCACAACGATGAGCTTGAAGCCGGCGGCGTCGGGCTCGGCGACACTGACACCCGCAGCGGGGCCGGTGAATTCACAGACGACGCTGCGCGCTACCGGCATGCCGCCGAATAACGAAGTCGGCGTGCATTTCGTTACAGCGCGAGGCAACCGCATGACGCCGAGCGGATGGAACCTTGATAGCGTGCCGCTTGCGACCGCTGCGACGAAACCGGACGGATCACTCGCGACGAACATCAAGATCCCCGACGACCTCGGCGGTTGGCACGTGGTGAAAATCGTTACGCGTGACCGCGTCTTGTCCGAAGTGCCTTTTTATGTCGAGCAAAGTCTCGCGACGGTTACACCGAAGCGAGTCAAGGTCGGCGACGTTTTTACAGTACAAGTCAAGGGAGTCGGCTGGACCGAGCTGGACAACACTTTGGCGGTCAGCTACGACAACGCCGTCCTGGGTTACGCCTGCGGATTTAACAGCAATGGCGATGTCACGCTCAATCTCGTCGCCACCGGCCAGCCGGGGACTCATCTGATCGATCTCTACCCGGCGATCTACAAAGGCAGAGATCGGGTGCCGTGGAATTATCAGACGCCCTTCTTAACTTACGCTCGCGACTTTCCGGCCTTAGCGAACGGCTATCGATTACCGGCTTATCGACTGGCGATCGAGGTCTCCGACTAATAGATCGCCCAACACATTTTCGTCTTTCCGTCGTTTCCACACCCACCCGTCCAAGCTTCTTGCTCATCCTTCGCTTAGCGCTGCTTTCCTAATCTGCCCGTAAATCGAGAAACAGTTTATAATTCGTTAGCGGGCGTTCTCGTTGTTCGCTTGCCAGGATTACGGTCGGTCTCAGCCACTGCACACGAGCGAGGAAGGCGATCCAGATGAACAACCAACTCACGAATCAGCCAAACATAGAACTTGCTAATTTTCGCTGGTGGGAACGGGGGATCATCTATCAGATCTACCCGCGCTCGTTTTTGGACAGCAACGGCGACGGCATCGGGGATCTCAACGGCATTCGGCAAAAACTTGATTATCTTCAATGGCTCGGCGTCGATGCGATCTGGATCTCGCCGATCTTTCCATCGCCGATGGCCGACTTCGGTTACGACGTCAGCAATTATATAGACATCGATCCGATGTTCGGCACGCTCGCGGAATGCGACGCTTTGCTTGCCGACGTCCATGCCCGCGGCATGAAACTGCTGCTCGATTACGTACCCAACCACACCTCCGATCGGCATCCCTGGTTCGCGGATTCTCGTTCCTCCCGCAAAAGCGCGAAGCGCGACTGGTATATCTGGCGCGATCCTTTGCCGGGGGGCGGACCGCCCAATAATTGGCGCGCCAATTTCGGCGGTGGCGCATGGGAATGGGACGAGAAAACAAAACAGTATTACTATCACGCATTTCTCAAAGAGCAGCCCGACCTCAATTGGCGCAATCCGGAAGTGCAGCAAGCGATGCTCGACGTGCTACGCTTTTGGCTCGACCGCGGCGTTGATGGATTTCGCGTCGGCGTGATGCATCATTTAGTCAAGGACAAGGAGTTCCGCGACAATCCACCCAATCCGAATTTTCGGCCTGGCATGTCCCCCTACCGGGAATTGATGACAACCTACACGGCCGATCTTCCCGAAGTACAAGAGATCGTCGCGATGATGCGAAACGTGGTCGAAGAGTACGACGATCGTATGCTGGTCGGCGAAATCTACCTGCCGGTGGAGCGGTTGATGGCCTATTACGGCGCGAGCGGGAAGGGCGCCCATTTGCCGTTCAATTTTCAGTTGATCCGACTGCCTTGGAAGGCAAAGGAGATTGCAGCGGCGATCGAGCGTTACGAGGCGCTGCTGCCGTCTCATGCCTGGCCCAACTGGGTGCTAGGCAATCACGACAAGGCGCGCACCGCCTCGCGCATTGGCGCGACGCAGGCGCGAGTGGCGGCGATGCTGTTGCTGACGCTGCGCGGTACGCCGACGCTGTACTACGGCGATGAGATCGGCATGCGCGACATGCCGATTCCGGCCCACCTGGTCCAAGATCCCTTCGAGAAAAACGTGCCGGGTTTGGGCTTGGGCCGCGACCCGGTACGGACGCCGATGCAATGGACTAACGGCGAGTCGGCGGGCTTTACGACAGGAAAACCTTGGTTGCCGATTGCCGACGACTTCAAAAGCGTTAACGTGTCAGCGCTGCGCGACCAAGCCGCTTCGATTCTCACGCTCTATCATCGTCTGATCAAGCTGCGCCGCTCCGAGGCTGCGCTGTCGGTGGGCGAGTTCGCGCCACTGCCGGCGGACGACGACTTGATCGCCTACGTTCGCAAAGCAGGCGAGCGCCGACTAGTGATCGTGCTCAATCTCGGCTCTGAAGCGCGCAGCTTCAACCTCTCGGACCTGGAGGCCAGAGCGTCATTGTTGCTCTCCACCCATCTCGATCGTGACCAAGAATATTCGCGCGACGAACTTCAGTTGCGCGCCGATGAAGGAGTGATCGTCGAGTTGCGCTGAATCGCGATGGCGTGCCAGTTCCACCGTCTCACTCGCCGGCGCGCGATTCCGTCGTATTTACGACATGATTTCATTCTACGGCGTGCAGAATTGTGCTAGACGATGATCATGGATGACGACCTGACGACTTCGAAACAAGCACGCCTGCCGCTTGTCGTGCCGTTCTTTTATGGTTGGTTTGTCGTTGCGTTGAGTTTTCTCGCTAATCTGACGGCGGCGGGGATTCGTTCGGCGCCGTCCGTGCTGATCCATCCGCTGGAAGCGGAGTTTGGTTGGAGCCGAACGGCGATCGCTTCGGCGGCCAGCCTCAACCTTTTGCTCTTAGGATTGTTCGCTCCGGTCGGCGGCTGGCTGATCGACCGCGTTGGGCCCCGGCGCGTCATTCTCGGCAGTCTAACAACCATCGCGGTGGGACTGATCGCGGCAATGTTCGTTCAGGAGATTTGGCAGCTCATTTTCGTATGGGGAATCGTCTTGGGTATTGCCACGGGAGTGACTCCGGCGCTGGGCGCGAGCATCGCCAGCCGCTGGTTCGTGAGCCGGCGTGGTCTCGCAATCGGCATCATGACCAACGCCAACGCGGCGGGGCAGGTTGTCTATCTGCCGCTGCTGATGGCGATCATCGTCTTTAGCGGCTGGCGCAGCGCACTCATGGCGATGGCGGCGGCTTCAGCAGTGCTGATTCCGTTTATCTGGTTATGGATGCGCGATAATCCGACTGAGGTCGGCCTTGAGCCGTACCGGTCGGGTCCAGAAAGTGATTTGCGCCAGCGATCCGGTGCGTACGCGCGTCGCGATATTCGTCCCATTTCTATTTCAGCCCTTCCCGAAGTTTTTAAGACTTCGACCTTCTGGATTTTGAGCGGCTGCTTTTTTATTTGCGGCGTGACCGCCAACGGCCTTATCGGCACGCACTTGATCCCGCACGCCATCGAGAGAGGCATTCCGCAAATGACCGCGGCGGCGGCGGTGGGGATCATGGGCGGCGCGAGTTTTATCGGCACGACGTTTTCGGGCTGGTTGGTCGACCGCGTCGACCCGCGCAAAGTCCTCTCGGTAGTCTACGCGCTGCGCGGATCGTCGCTGTTTATCTTGCCTTACGTGTCCGAACCCATCGGCCTGTTCGTTTTCGCCGTCATGTACGGTCTCGACTGGTACGCATCGGGACCGGCCACGACGACGATCATCGCGCGCATTTTCGGAACTGAGAGAGTGGGGCGGATTTTCGGATTGGTTTTTGTCTTTCATCAACTCGGTGGAGCATCCGCCGCCGTCGGTGGGGGCTGGGTGCGCATGTACTTTGGCGACTACCAATATGCTTTTCTGATCGGCGGTTGCTTGGGTTTGGTTGCAGCCTGTTTGGCTTTGACCATCCGTCGCACCGGCAGCGAAGCGCCGGCGATCCCAGCGGTGACAGAGCTGGCCGAAGCGTGATCAAATAACAGCAGGCAGTTAGCAGTGATCAGTTGGCAGTTCAGAAACGGAAGGGAAACCCATGAGCAGACGAATCCTAAACTGGCTACTGGCAACTGTCTTTCTGGCAACTGTTTCTCTCGCTCAGGCGCAGCAGCCAACAAAAATCCCCCGGATAGGATACCTAGCTGCCAGCTCCCTTTCCGCTAACTCGGCCCGCATCGAGGCGTTACGGCAGGGCCTGCGCGAGCTTGGGTACGTGGAGGGGAAAAACATTGTCATTGAGTGGCGATCTGCTGAGGGTAAGACTGACCGGGTCCCTGGCCTTGCGGCGGAGCTGGTCCGTCTCAAGGTAGACATCATCGTCACGAATGGGCCGGCAGTAACCCGCCCCGTCAAGGAAGCGACGACTACGATTCCCATTATCATGGCGCAGGATCCCGATCCTGTTGGCTCGGGGTTCGTCGCCAGCCTTGCGCGACCAGGCGGGAACATCACTGGATTGTCAACGCTTCACCCGGAGATGAGCGGAAAACAACTGGAGCTTCTGAAAGAGATCATTCCTAAGCTCTCCCGCGTGGCCGTCCTCGGGACGTCGACCCGACCGGGCCACGCACAATCGTTAAAAGAGATAGAACTCGCCGCAGGGGCGTTCAAAACACAGCTTCAATACCTAGACGTACTAGATCCCAAGGATATTGAGACGGCATTCGGAGCCGCGAGCAAGGGGGGTGCTGACGCAGTCCTCGCGCTGAACAGCGCCGTCCTCAATTCTCAGCGAAAACAGATTGTCGAACTCGCGGTAAAGAACCGGCTGCCAGCGATATATGACAGGCGAGAATTTGTGGACGATGGTGGCCTCATGTCCTATGGGACAAACTTCGCCGACTTGTCCCGGCGCGCTGCTACGTATGTCGACAAGATTTTGAAAGGTGCCAAGCCTGCCGATCTCCCGGTGGAGCAGCCGAAGAAGTTCGAGTTCATCATCAATCTGAAAGCAGCGAAGCAGATCGGCCTGACGATTCCACCGAATGTGCTGGCGCGGGCGGAGAAGGTGATCAAATGAGAGTCGAAAGGGGAGTGGACTCGGTCAACGTCCGTCCATAGCTCACCCCACGTTCATTCGCACAGTTTGTGGCATCGAACGCGTCGGATCTCAATTCACACGACTATCGTAACAGCCCTGGAAGACGGTCTTTGATGATACCCTCCGCCTCCGCAACTATTTCTTGGACAACTTCCCTGACGCTCTTGATCGAATCGATCAAGCCGGCGTCCTGACCGAACGACAGCGAGGCATTGTCGATATCACCGGCGGCGCGCGCGGCTGCTGTCTGCTTACCGACTTCGGACACGTTTTGGCGCAGCGCCCACTCGCGCCCCGACCAGCGTTCGATAAATTGATTGCGTTGGGCCCGCGACATCGCGCCGGGCCAGACGCGTTGGCTGGCGAGATCGGGGATTTCGGTCAGCACGGTATCGTGGCCGTCGCTTTTAACGATCGCTTGTTTAAAATTCGCATGAATCGGCGCTTCCGGCGTGACCATGAAACGAGTGCCAAGCAACACACCTTCGGCTCCGAGCGCGAGCGCCGCCGCAAGCCCGCGGCCGTCGGCGATACCGCCCGCGCAGAGAACCGGTAACGGCGCCACCGCTTTGACCATCATCGGCAGCAGCGGTAAGGACGCCATCCAACCCACATGGCCGCCGGCTTCCGTGCCCTGCGCCACGAGGACGTCAGCGCCAGCTTGGGCGGCGCGCAGAGCTTCCGGAATTTCACCGGCCATATGCATGACTTTAGCGCCGGCATCGTGCGCGCGCTGAAAATAGTCACGCAGGTTTTGGTCTTTTCTCGCCCATGCGAAGGCCGCGACCGTCGGTCGAGCGCGCAGGGTAACCGCGAACATGTCTTCCTGGATCTGAAACAATAGATGATTGATGCCGAAAGATTTATCGGTGCGCTCGCGGATCGAGGCAATCTCGGTCTCAAGCGTCGCGGCGTTGAATGCTGAAGTGCCGAGGGTGCCGAAGCCGCCGGCATTGGAGACGGCAGCGACCAATGGCGCAGTGGTGGCCGTGCCCATGCCTCCCAAAATAATCGGGTGAACGATACCAAGCAAATCGCAAATGCGCGTGTGAATCATGGCGCCTCCTGTTAAAGAGATTCAAGAGAAAACATTTTACCACGAAGTGTGTCATGAGCTTACACTCGCCCACAGAGTATGAAAATTGAGACGTATCCCTTCATGGTCAAAGCAATTTTCAAGGAATTCCGTCATTCCCGCATGCTTTTAGCGGGAATCTAGGACCGGAACTGGACCCCCGATTAAAACATTTGGGGGTGACGTGTTGGGAATCACCATCGCTCCACTCGCGTCCAATTTCGAAGGAGGCCACGAAGAGCACGAAGTTTACAATCACACATAAAATCCGAAACCTTCGTGTCCTTCGCTTGCTTCGTGGTGAGAAACTGTTTCGTCGAATGGTACAACCCTAAGGAATCATCGCTAGAGCTCTGGCCGCGAAGAATCAAATGCTCCGGATGTCTAAGATCTTGTGGTGATGCTCAGGCTTCGGCCCTCGGGAAATTCAGCGCATCGATGTCGAGTTTTCTGAGCTCGGGCATGACTTGTTCAGTGAACAATCGGAGCGAGTTAAGGGACTGTTTCTGCGTTAGCTCACCGAAGGTAAATTCGCCGAGAAAAGTATCCGCTCCGGCGTCGGTGGCGATCTTCTTGATTTGTCCGACGACGGTTTCCGGTGAGCCGCAAATGAAAGAGCCTTCGGCGATGGAGTGCTCCATGTCCATCAGCTCTTGGCGCCGGCCGCCGTCGAGAATCGTCGATAAACCGGTGGAACCGTGCGCGCCGTAGGTACGCGCGCCGCCGCGCCGCTCCCAAAAATTCTTCCAGTGAAATTCGCCATCTATACGCGCTTGCCGATCAGTTTCGGTCAGGTAGATTTCGCGCATCAAGCCGATGTGCGGTTTCGGCCCCGGCGGCCGGGTACGTTGATAGACCGAACGATATTCGTCGAATGCTTTACGCGCCGCCTTCATTCCCGCGGGCACCCATTGAATCGTGCTGATGCCGGAAGAGGCGGCTTCCTCGATGGAGTCTTTGCTGCGCGTCGGCATCCACAGCGGCGGATGGGGCTTTTGTACGAGCGGTATGGACGCGTCGATGTCTTTGCATTTGAAGTAACGGCCCTCGAAGGTAAACGTTTCATGAGTCCAGATACCGCGAATGATTTGCAGCGCTTCCAGAGTCATCTCGCGCTTTTGCTCCCAGGGAATGTTGTAGGCGGCGAAGCTGAACGGTCCGATGCCGGCGCCGAAGCCGCATTCCAGGCGGCCCTGGGTAAGATTATCCAACAACGCGACTTCTTCGGCGACGCGAATGGGATTCCACAGAGGCAACACGTAAACCAACGGGCCAAGGCGAATATTTTTGGTTCTCTGCGAAGCGGCGCCGAGAAAAGCGCCGGGGCTCGGGCACTCGGAAAAACCCATGTCGAAGTGGTGCTCGGCGACGAAGTAGAAATCCATGCCGGCTTGATCGGCAAATTCCAGAACATCCAGATGACTCTTGTAAAGGTCGATGTAGGAGCGCACAGGGTTGTCATGCTTTTGCATGTGATCGAACAGTCCGAGTTTCATAGCGATAATCCCTATTTTACTGCAGGAGGCTCTTTTTGAATCTCTTGAAGCAACGAGTTGTCGTACATTTTCTCCAACGCTAGTTTTTTCACTTCTGCGCTCGCTTCGGCGCGAAAGTCGATGATGGATGTGAGCCCGGCAAGCGAAACATACGGAATTCTCAGCGCGTAATCTTTGACATTCTCTTTGTAGGTCGCGTCCAGCGTTTCGCCGTCTGTGGTTCGCGTGTACTTGCCAACGGATCGTTTGGCGAAAGCCGGGTCTTGAATCGCCAGATCATAGGCGGCGATCGTGGCGCGCAGAACTCTCTTGAGCTCTTCGCGTTTGGTTTTGAGATAGGCATTTTTAACGATGAAGCAGCCATAATCAAATGGTAGCGCGATGGTTTCAGTGGTGAGCAGTTCTCTAAAGCCCAACTTTCTCGCCTGCAACGTGAGCGGCAGCGAAATCGAGCCGCCTTGGACGAGATGTTTTTGCATGGCCGCGATGATTTCTTGCGTGCCGCCCAGCTGAATGAGCGCGACGTCCTTGATGGGCTGGAGACGATTTTTCTTCAGCACGTGGCGCGCCACGAAGTCAGAGAAAGCGCCAAAGCGAGATACGCCGACGGCCTTCCCCCTGAGATCGCCGATACTGGCAATGGGGGAGGTGGTGAAAAATGACGATTGTCCCGTGTCGTACTGGCAACCGACCATGGTAAGGTCGGCGCCGGCGAGATTGGCATCGACCACCGCGCCGGCGGCCGAGTAGACGATGTCGATATCGCCGGCGAGCAGCGCCTGGACCGCTCGAGTACTCGAACCGATGTAAAGCAGCTCCATGTCGGCGCCGTATTTTTGATACAGGCCCGCGTCTTTGCCGACCCAAAGAATGGTGAAAGTTCCGGCAAATGCCGTGTACGCGACGCGCAGCTTTTGCGCACTTAGCACGCTCACGTTTACAAACAGGAACAGCGCTAGCGCCGATAAACCGAGGACAAGCTGTGGCTTAGTGCGTCGCACCCTCAACACCTTGGAGTGGTTCGGACGGTTTCTGGTAAATCACGATGACGACGACGCTGTCAAGGTTCCTTGAGCGCCAACGAAATGCCCAATGTATGGTGAGGCGATGGACGCGGCCGAGGCTCGATCGATCGACGTACCTGGGATGGTGTTTTCACCTTGACGCTAATCTTGCTTCTAACCTATGTTGTGCGTGCTCTACGGTTGCACCTTAGCGATCGACTTAACGGTTACCGACAGAGCGGGGTTCATGTATGGAAAAACGCCAAATCGTGGCGCTAACACTAACGGTTTTCACCGCGCTCAGTGCGATGGTGTGGAGCGCCACCCCTGAGGCGCAGGAAAAAATTAAGTTTCCCGTCGGCGTCGGCACCAAGACGATTGGCACTAACATGTTCTGGCTGGCGACGAAAAAGGGTTTTTTCGATGACGTTGGATTGGATGTTCAGCCGGTGCTGCTGCGCGGGACTGCGATTACGATGCAAGCGCTAGTGAGCGAATCGTTGTTTCTTGCGCTCGGCTCGGCCGACGCGACGATCGGCGCGGCTGCGACCGGCGCCGACCTCGTTGCCGTAGGCGGTGTTGTCAACGGTCTGACTCAAGCGATCGTCGGCGGAAAGAATTACAAAAATCTAAAGGATCTGCGTGGCGCGACCATCGGCGTGCAGGTGTTGACTTCCGGCGCGACCAATGTTTTGAAGCAGATTCTCAAACAAAATGGCTTGGAGTATCCGGCGGATTACAAGCTCCTCGCCGTCGGCGGCGGCAGCTTCAACCTCGCGGCGCTGATCTCGGGACAGCTCGGCGCGACTTATTTGGTCGTGCCGCTCGATTACAGCGCCGAGCAGCAGGGCTTCAATGTGCTGGGCTATTTCAAAGACTACTTTCCCAACTATCAGCTGTCAGTCCTCGCGGTGAAGCGGGCTTGGGCGGAGAAAAATCGCGGCCTGCTGATCCGATTCCTCAAGGGCGCCGTGCGCGCGCATCGGTGGCTATACGCGAACAAAGAGGCGGCGATCGATTTTCTCGCCAAGGAAATCCCGCTCAAGCCGGAACTCGCGCGGCGAGGTTGGGAGTACTACACAACAAATCGAATCTGGCATCCGAACGCGGACATCAATCTCGAGGGCCTGAAATTCACCATGCAAGTCTATGCCGAACAGATCAAAGGGCCGCTGCCCGATCCAGTGAAATATATCGATCAGAGTTATCTGCAGCAGGCGATTCGCGAGTTGGGCGAGCGATGAGACAAAAGGGAGAAAATAGAATGTCGACGATGTTTTGCCGGCGCTTGCTCCTGGCGGCGCTATGGGCGTTTCTTTTCGGCGCCGAGGCAGAGGCCGAAAAGATTCGCACGTCGGTGCCTGGTCTGAATTTGAACTACTTATCGATTTTTTCCGCGGACGCCAAAGGATTCTTCAAAGACGAAGGGTTGGAAAATGAGACGATTGTCATCGGTGGGCCCGCCGGGATCGCGGCATTGATCAGTGGTGATGTTGACTTCAGCGGTGCGGGGGGAAGCGGGCTGAGAGCGGCGGTCAAGGGAGCGCCACTCAAAGCGATCATGTACCAAACCGAGCGGCCGACATGGTATTTGATCGTTCATCCAACGATCTCACAGGTTTCAGATCTCAGAGGGAAAAAAATCGGCGTCGCGTTGCTTGGCGACAGCGAGGACCGTTTTACGACTTTGTTCGTCGAACGCGGCGGACTGTCGGCAAAGGACGTTACAAAAATCACTCTGGGGACGAGCCCGGGTGACAAAATTCTTGGCATCAAGAGCGGCGCTGTGGCAGCCGTGGTGCTCGACCCGGCAGGCGCCGTCGCCGCGGAGAGAGAAGGCTTACGAAATTTTGCCTTTCTGGGCGATATCTTTCCCTTGCCGTTTCAAGGATATGTCACCACCGATAGGAAAATCGCTGAAAATTCCGCGCAGCTCAAACGCTGGGTGCGAGCCGTGATTCGCGGCTTGATGTTCTTGCGCGAGCGACCCGACGAGGCCGCCGATGTCGCGATGAAAAAACTCCAGCTCAGAAATGCCACGAAAGCCATGCTGATCGAGGCGATCAAGCGCTATGTTCGCGCTCTGCCGCCAGGGGTTCCCGGTTTGCCGTCGGCGGAGGGGATCAAGAACATTCTCGAGTATGAAATAAGGCTGCCTTTGAAGATGGACACGCCCGTCGCTGCGGAAAAATTCTTGGACCTGCGCTGGGTAGCCGAAGTTAGGAAAGAGATCGAACAAAAGGGCAAGTGAGCCGAAAGAGTACTTGCAACCCTCGGTGCGTTGCAAAATAATTTTTCCTATAAGCTTTTTGAAGGGAGATAAATGATGAATCCCACGTCGGCTGTCGATCTCGGATCCATGCGCGTCGATCTGGTCGGCAGTTTGCTGCGACCGCAAACCCTCAAAGATGCGTTTGCCAAGTATGGTGAGGGAAGCGCTCGTGAAGTCGATCTGAAAGACGCGCAGGACGAAGCCATCCGGGATGTCGTCGCAAAACAAGTCGCGCACAGCCTGCCGATTATCGTCGACGGCGAATTTCGCCGGACGAGCTTCATGGAAAGCTTCGCCGTGGTCGCCGGGGTGGAGGAATGGCAGGCGGGCGTTAGGACGTATCACGAAATTCTCAAGCGCACAGAGGCCAGTCAATCGATCACGCACAAGGGTCAGGATCCCATTCTGGTCAATCGCAAGCGCGTGACCCAGCGTCTCAGATTGCTGCGTAACTCACTGCTGGACGACTATCGATTTGCCCAAAGTCTGACCGATCGTCCGGTCAAAGTGACTTTGATCGGGCCGGACCGAATTCAACAGTGCTACGACAGCGAGGCTTCGTGTTCGGTGTATGCGAGCACCGATGAGTTCTTGCATGACGTGGTTGCCGTTGAACGACAAATTATTGAACAGCTCGTGCAGGCAGGGTGCTGTTACGTCGGCATCGATGGCCCCGGTTATACGGCTTATATCGACCCGGATTCGCTGGCGGCGATGCGGTCGCGCGGTGAGGAACCGATGGCGACCATGGAGCGTTCGATTAGAGCCGACAATGAGGTCATCCATAATTGTCCTGGTGTGACCTTCGGAATTCATATCTGCCGCGGCAATCGGCAGAGCATGTGGCATCGAGAAGGACACTACGATGCGATTGCCGAAAAACTCTTCAACGGTCTCGATCACCAGCGCTTGTTGTTGGAGTACGACACGGAACGTGCCGGAACTTTCGAGGCGCTTCGATTCGTGCCGAAAGGGAAGATGGTCGTGCTCGGTTTGATCACGACCAAAGTCGGCCGAGTCGAGACGGTCGATGAGCTCCGGCGTCGGATTGATGAAGCGGCGCGTTACCTGCCACTTGAACAACTTGCGATTAGCCCACAGTGCGGCTTTGCGTCGAGCATTCGCGGAAATCTACTGACCGAAGAAGAACAGTTCCGTAAGTTGGATGTGATGCTCGAGACCGCGGCGAAAGTGTGGAGCTGAAATGGGTTGAGGAAATTTTGTTAAGTGCTTAGTTCCGAGTACCAGGTACGAGTGACCTGATACTCGGAACCGCCGGGATAAAACTCGAAATACTTTATCTGCGATCGCGGTCACCGGGTTCGCGCAGCGACCAGGCGGACCTCTGTTGTGCGCAGAAGCGGCGCGCGGCATCGACTTCTTTTCGCGAACCTTCCAGGTCGACTTCGACCTTGAAGCAATGTTCACGGCCACGGAGGCGGTAATTCTCCACCGGACGGAGCTCTATTTCATTCATGCCGGGGCGGAGATTGATGCGGCGCGCCTGGGCGACGATATCGCCGCCTTCGCGAACCGAGATTTCCGTCTCGCATTCGCGGTTGCCGTCGAACTGGACGCGCACTTTCCAGGAGCGAATCCGCTGGCCGTCGACCATGGGATCCGGGGACATGTCCAAGTCTTGAATTTGTAACCTGTCGCCACGACGACAGCCACCGCGTCCGTAATCCGCCGCCATGACCTCCGGCGCAAGAGCCACAAACAGCACGGTCAAAAGTCCCATCGAGAAAGATGCTTTGAGCCGATTCATAATTGCCTCCTTGTGATAGCCTTTGTGCTTTAGACGAGTGAAATTATCGCTCGCTACAATGGCCATTGGCAACTAGGTTCCGTAGCCATCTTCCCCTAAACTCCCAAACTTGCCATTAACCGGCGATAATCCTGCCCTTTTCCGCTAAGATATCGGCCAGCCGTAGAGCTTCGCCGGATTATCGACGAGAATCTGCTTGCGGATCGTATCGTCCGGCGCGGCTGCTAAAAGGAAGTCGAGTAGGTCACCATCATTCGGCATGGGCACCGCGATGCCGCCATGTGGCCAGTTACTGCCCCATATCACGCGGTCGGGACGGATTTCGATAATCAATCGAACGACATCAACCATGTCGGAATAATCAGGCGGACTAGATTCAGACAATTGATAGAAACTGTAGAGATTGATCCAGGCATGGTTTTCGTTTTTGAGAATCGCGATTAGTTCGCGAAATTCACGATCGTTTTTGTTTTGATGCGGCTCGGAGTGGGCTACGTGATCGAACGCGTAGGGCACGTTGAGTGAGTTCAAGAACGGCACGGCACCGACCACTTCCGCCATCGACTGCGACATAAACTCAATATGCCAGCCGAAACCGGCGGTGCGCGTAATCATTCGCTTCGTATCTTCGAATGACAAACCGCCTCTGCCGTTGGCTTTGATGCGAAAGCCGGTGAAGCCGCCTATTTTCAGCTGCATTAGCTCAGCGTCGGTGATTGCCGGATCGAGCAGCGCGAGGCCTTTGAAACTCCCTTTCATCTGCTGCAGTGCGTCGAGTGTGATCTGGTTATTGGTACCGTTGCCGCTGCCGGTGACGATCACCGCGCGCTCCAAGCCGAGCGCGCGATGCACTTTCAAGTAGTCGTCGAGCGTCGAGTGGGGGTCGGGATCGTAGTTTCTCTCCGCGACGAGCGGGTAGCGGTCGAAGGGTCCATAAACATGAAGGTGGGTATCGCATGCTCCAGGTGGAGCAACGAGCTTTGGTTTTCTGGTGTTTGGGTTGGGCGGCTGAACGGGGCGCATCTTGCTCACTAATCTAGTTCAACTCTCGGCAAAATATCCAGTGTCTTTGGCAGCCTTCTCGGCGGAATAAAAAGTGCAGTTGGCTTGACGTTGATTTGCGGAATGCCCTATTTTGCTTCCAGGGAAGGTCATAATTTTCATCGGCAGGAGGTTTTATGGCGGCGACTAACGGACATCTTCAATTATTCTTGCTTAAAGCGGACGGCTTGGTGCGCTGCCGTTGGGACAGACGGACGGACACCGTCGAGATTCTCAACAGCGCCATGGATGGTGAGACAGTCCGCGAAGTGGCACCGGATCCGTTCACTCCGAAGCGATTATATGCGGCAACGTTGACCGAGATTCACGTCAGCGAAGACGCCGGCGAAAATTGGCAATGGCTCCCTTCCGGCGGCATCGACTTTCGCGATATCTGGGCGATGGCAGTCCATCCAACGCGGGCCGACGAAATCTATGTGGGTACATTACCTGCGGCAATC
>DASYUV010000202.1:0-9845 GCA_036000865.1 Binatia bacterium
TTGAAACACAACGATTTCGTTCTTGAAACCTCTCGCTCCTGCTGATTTGTTCGCCCATTTTTTGCGCGCTCTGGGCGGACCAGAACAAATGCCGTGAAACCGAGCTCATTGTTAGGCATATCTCCCCGGAGAATTTTCAGCCGCTTGATGCAGCCCCGCTAGCAGTTTTCAGCAACGTCAGTTTTATAGCCAACAAGATGAAGGCAATCTCATCCGCGCTTCAATCGCGTTGGCGACTCTTGGCCAAGCTCGGTCATGAGATATTGGCGTCAGATTGGATCAGGGTCCCGCGTGCCTTCGCCTGCGGCGAGCGGCCAATCCATTCGACGGCGATCAGCATAACAGCCAGGGCGAGCCCAGCGCCGTTCGTCGCCCAGGTGAGCACTGCATAATTGCCGCTGTGTACGACGGGAATCAACAAACCAGTGGCGGCTAATAGAAAACCCGCTCTTTTGAATGCGCTCACCGGACGGAACAAGTGACCCACGATGCCGACGCCGAGTAAGATCGCACCGATGATGGCAGTGATCACCGACAGCGCAACTTCATACCAGTGGCCAATGAGTAAAAGTGACGGTGAGAAAACGAATAAGAACGGCACGACGTAGGCGATCGCGCATAGACGCATCGCTTCCCAGCCCGTCTTTACAGGATCGGTTTTCCCGATGGACGCGGCTGCGTAACTCGCCATACACACCGGCGGCGTAATCATGCTCAGCATGCCGAAATAAAAGATGAACAGGTGCGCAGCGATAGGCAAAATGCCCAATTTGGCGAGGCCGGGAGCGACCAACACCGCGAGCAAGACGTAGACCGCCGTGGTCGGCATGCCCATACCGAGAATAATGCTGACGATCGCCGTGAGGACTAACAGCAAGAGCGCATTGCTCTGCCCGATGTTGAGCAGGGTTAATGTCAAAGTGAAACCGAGACCGGTAAGCTGCAGCACGCCAATCACCACGCCGGCGAGTCCCGTGATCGCCGCAATTTCGAGCATGCCGCGTCCCGCGCTGCTGAGAATTTTAACAATCTCTTGCCCGCCGAGCTTCACACCTGGCGTGAGAAAGCCGATGATTAAAGCGGCCAACGCGGCGAGCAGTCCCGCCTCTTCCGGCCGGCGGTTGAAAATAAACATCCACACGACCAGCACTGCGAGCGGGCCGACGAAGCTTGCCGAGCGCTTGAGCACGGGCAGAAGCTTGGGCACCTCATTGCGTGGCAAGCCACGAATGCCGTTGCGCGCGGCCAACAGATCGACTTGAATGAATAGTGCGACGTAATAAAGCACCGCCGGCACGAACGCAGCCAGCGCGACCTTGGCGTAAGGCATCTGTAGATACTCCGCGATCAAAAAAGCCGCCGCGCCCATCACTGGCGGCATGATCTGCCCGCCAGTGGACGCCACTGCCTCGACCGCGGCCGCGACGGGCGGCGGATAACCCGCCCTTTTCATCATGGGAATGGTAAAGGCGCCATCGACGACCACATTGGCCACCGCGCTGCCGCTGATGTTGCCGAATAAGCTGGAAGACACGATGGCGATCTTCGCTTGGCCGCCGCGAAAACGTCCCATCAGGCTGAGCGAGAAGTCGCTCAGGAACTCCGCACCGCCGACCACGTAGAGCACCTCGCCGAAAATAACGAAGACAACCACGATACTGGCGCCCACTTGCAGCGCTTGACCGAAGATGCCGTTGGCATCGAGATAAAGATAGGTCGCGAGCCGGTTAACCGACCAACCTTTGCCGTAAAAATCGCCGGGAAATATGTAAGCGAAGAGCGCGTAGAAAAGAAAACAAGCGGCAATGATGACGAGCGGCCACCCAACCAACCGACGAGTTGCCTCGGCAAGCAGAAGAATCGTGATCGCGCCAAGCACAACCCGGGGCGTCGAGATGTCGCCCAAAGAGTTTACGATTGCCGGGTAGTAAATGAAAACGTACAGACCAATGCTCAAACCGCCGACGGCGGCGATCATGTCATACCAGGGAATACGATTTCTGCCATGACTGGGTTTCGCTGGGATCAGCAGGTAAGTGGCGCACAACGCAAGTCCAAGAAACAGCCCCATGTACTGTTCGTTGAAAACGAGCCAACCAATCATTTGGGGCACGTTGAGCAAGAAAAAGATGCCGGCGAGAGGAACCGCCATGAGCAGCCACTTGCCGAGAATGTTGAAAAAACCGCTCAGCTCGCGCGCGCACACATTTTCTTCGATTTCCACGTATCCACCTCCTGGACTGCCATCGCTAGCACGAATTAAACGACCTAAAAAACTGCGTCAGGATCAGCTCATCCCCACTAATCTAATAGTCCATCGTCCCGTCGCTCGGCTCTTGAAGCGTATGCTTATCTTTTTTAACTGCAAATCTCTTTCGTTCGGGCATCGTGTTTCGCGGACCAGATGCCGACTTCTTTGTAAAACCTGACGGCTCCTGAGTGATAAGGCACGGTGAAATTTGTCAGCGCCTGTGTGTCCTTCGTCCAGCGTTTCAATAGTGGATGGATCGTTTGAAGCTCTGCCAGATTATCCCACCACGCTTTAAGCAAAGTTCCGATCGTTTTGTCGCTCACCTTGGAGGAACTTACCAACTGCAGCGGATAACCGATTACATAAGTGTCGCCTTTAATCCCGGCGGCCGGATCGGACTTCACCACCGCTGCGCCGTATCGGCCGAGAATCTTGTTGGCGCCATCAGTATTGGGCATGCCGACAAAGCGGATCGGCTCCATGGCGTTGGCTTCCTCGACCACGCCGATGCCGACAGCGGTGAAAGCGGCATCGACCTTCCCCTCCGGCACGGCTCGGACACCGTCATTGAGATTCGATACCCGCACTTGCTGGACGTCGGACGGCTTCAAGCCGCCCGCTTCCATCACGGCATTTTGCCAGGTTTGATTAATCGCGTGCCCGCCGTAATCCCAGGCAAGCCGTTTCCCCTTCAGATCGCTGATTTGCTTCACGTCTAACTTATCTCGGATTATCAGCCCAGCCGTAAAGGGGAATACGCCGCCTGAAATGACCCGCACGCTCGGATAGGCCGACTTATAATTGCCTGTTCCGGTCGCCGCCATATGAGAATCGAGAATGTTGATGATGCCCATTTCGATCTCGCCGTTTTCCAATAACGGCATCCAGGCATTCGGCCCGTTGTACGGCTGCACTTTACCCGCGATCGGCGTGGCTTTGCTGGCGACGGCGGCCAGCGCCGAAGCGATCGCGTGGGCACCGGTCCCGGCGGGATTCGTGCCGATGGCCGCGGTGCGCGGTAAAGCGTCGCTCTTATTGGTCGCCGGCCCGCAGTCGAGCTTCGCCTCGGCGATTTGCGCTTGTCCGATGAGCAGCACCGCAATGGCGAGTTTGGATCCAATTTTCATGACCGAACTTTTTCTTCCCATTACTCCATCACTCCTTTAGTCCATGGATTGTTGTTTAGCCGCAGACTTCCTTCGTGCGGGCATCATGCTTGGCCGACCAAACGCCGACTTCTTTGTAGAATTTCATCGCGGCCGGATGATACGGCACGGTGAAATTGGTGATCGCTTGAACGTCCTTCGTCCATCGTTTGAATTGCGGATGAATCGTCTGAAGCTCGGCCAAATTATCCCACCAAGCTTTGAGCAATGTGGAAACGGTGCGATCATTGACTTTGGTCGAAGATGCGACATGGAGGGCGTAACCAATCACGTCGGTATCACCTCGGATGCCGGCGGCCGGCTCCTGTTTAACGATCGAGGCGCCATATTTGGCGAGAATCTTGTTCGATGCCTCCCCCGCCGGCAGGCTCAAGAACCGAATCGGTTCCATGGCGTTGGCTTCCTCGTTGATGCCGATGCCGATGGCGGCAAACGTCGCATCCACTTTGCCCTCAGGAACCGCTCTGATCGCATCGTTCAGGTTCGAAAAACGCACTTGCACAACGTCGGTGGATTTGAGTCCGCTCACTTCCATCGCTGCGCTCTGCCAGGTCTGCGTGATCGCATGCCCGCCGAAGTCCCAAGCCATGCGCTTGCCCTTGAGATCGCTCGGCCGCTTGATGTCCGACTTGTCGCGCACCATGATGCTGCCGGTGAACGGAAAAACCCCGCCCGACACGATGCGAATCGTCGGATAGGCCTTTTTATAATTTCCAGTTCCCGTCGCGGCCATTTGTGCATCGAGAATATTGATGAAGCCGAATTCGACCTCGCCGCTTTCGAGCAACGGCATCCAAGCGTTCGGGCCATTGTAGGGCTGTACCTTCGCGGCGATCGGCGTCACTTTGCTTGCCACCGCGGCCAAGCCGGACGCCATCGAATGCGCTCCAGTGCCAGGCAAGTTAGATGCAATGGCGACCGTGCGGGGGAGATCGCTGCTCGTGTTTGTCACCGGGCCGCAGTCGACCTTCGCCAGAAGGACGCCGACAAATTTAGAATGCGGCAGCAGCAGAAAAACCAAGATGAGCAGCACGCGCAATGCGAAGATCGTGCTTTTCATTTTCACGCCTCCCTTTTCGTCAGCCATCAATCCTTGAGCCGGTAAAACCGCTTGGCGTTATCCGCAAAGATTTTTCGCTTGGCCGAATCGGAAATGTCCTCGCGCGCTTCGATGCCGGGAATATCCTCCAGGTACTGCGCGCGCTGCCGCTCGTGCGGATAATCGGACGCGAAGAAGATATGTTCGTCGCCGAACAGCTCCAGAACGTAGGGCAATGTGCGTTCTTCGGATTCGAGCGAAACGTAAACCTGTCCGCCTTTGATATAATCGCTCGGCATCTTTTTTAACCGCGGCGCCCACTTTTTGCCGCGCCGCTCGAAATCCTCGTCGAGCCGGTCCATCATAAAAGGAATCCAGCCGGCGCCGGCCTCGAGATAGGCGACGCGCAATTGCGGAAAAAGCTCGAAGACGCCCTGGAAAATCATGTTGGTCAATTGAATCATCAGCGGCAGCGGGTGCTCGAGGGCGTGTACTTCGACAAACGTCTCGAAGAAATCGAAACCCAAGCCGCGGCTCGGCGCGCCGTGAATCGCCAGCGGCATGTCAAGCTTGCACGCTTCTTCGTAGAGCGGAAAAAAACTATCGTGGCCGTAACCTTTGCGTAAGCGAGTGACTGCGGGAAGCATACCGCCCGGCATGCCCAATTCATTTTTCACCCGGCGCATTTCTTGAATCGCGGCGTCAACATCGTGCACCGGAATAATCGCTGCGCCAAGAATGCGCGCGGATTTTTTTGTATAGGCCGCGTGCAGCCAAGAGTTGTAAGCCCGCGCGATATCCACCGCCCATGCCGGATCTTGGATCAAGCCGAACGCCAGCGCGGCGGTGGGATAGACGACCGTCGTTTGAATGCCGCACTCGTCGAGAAAGGAAATCCAGGTGTCGCAGTCGGGATAGTCGCGCAGTCCCGGCGAGCTCATGCCCGAGAGCCGCGACCAACCATCGAGAGACGGAAACGGCGAAAAAGTATCGGCCCAGCTTTCATCTTTGGACGTGCCGCGATAGTTGCCGCCGAGATATTCGAGAATCTCTTTGCTTCGCTCCGTGATGTGCCCGTCGCCGTCGATTACAGTGAAACGATTCTGTCTCATCAGCACCCTCCCGAATCGGGATTCGTGGCCGCTACCTATTTATCGTCTTGCCGGTGATTGTCAAGCTGAATGAGAGGAATGATCCAGCCGCAAAGGGCGCAAAAACTTTTCGTTCAAACAGTTCAAATCGTTTAAGCCGCTCAAACCGTAAACCAATCCGAAGCCCGGATAAAGTTTAGCGCAAACCGGGGGGATTGCTCGCTTCGTGCGCTTCGTCGATCCTAAGCTGTCAATCCAACAAGCAAACATGATCTCACCTCGAAGACATGAGCGCCATATCGGAGGAGTCGGATGGTTCACCCCGAGGCGCTGAGGACGCGGAGGGAGGAGTTTGAAAATAAAAAAACTCTGAGAACTCTGTGCCTCTGCGGTGAATCCTGCTTTCGTCTTTGGTTGCGGCTTTGCCGCGCTAGCTTCTTTGCGGTTAATCATCCGAATCCAACTCTCTCTAGATTTGATAAAACCGCTTGGCGTTTTCTCTCAGCACCGCGCGTTTGTCTTGATCCGATATCGGCGCCCCGGCAACTTCTTCGATCTCGCGCAAAATATCGTCAGGGCCGATCTCGTGGGGAAAATCGCTGGCGAATAGAAAATGCTGATTGCCCGCCCGTTGGATCTGATACGGCAACCCCTCTTCATTTCCCTCGCAGCCGATGAAAACTTGTCCTTTCTTGATGTAATCGCTCGGACATTTATCCGCTGTTGGCCCCTTATACTTTCCACGCAGGTTGAGCTCGATGTGATACGCGTGCGAGCGGTCCAAGCGGTCCATCCAGAAGGTCACCCAGCCGGCGCCTCCTTCGAGAAAACCCATGCGCAGACGCGGAAACTGATCGAAGACGCCGTGATAAACCATCCCGGTGAAAGCGATGATCAGCGATAGCGGATGGCCAAGACCGTGAATCGGGATGAATGTTTCGAACGTATCCAGGCCCATGCCGTGGTGCGCGCCGCCGTGAACTCCCAACGCGCAGCCCAGACGCTCCGCCTCGGCATACACGGGCCAATAGGTTTTATGACCGAGATCGAGCGGCAAGCCGCGCGACGGCAACATGGCGCCGACCATGCCCAATTCTGTGATCGCACGGCGCAACTCGACGACCGCTTCGTCAACATCCTGCATCGGCAGAAGCGCTATCCCTTTCAACCGTGAGCTCTGCTTCAGGTATCGATCATGCAGCCAATTGTTATACGCCCGCGCCACGTAGCACGCCCAGTCGGGGTGGCTGATGTTACCGATGCGCAGTCCCTTGGTGGGAAATAGCACCGCAGATTCAATGTCGGCCATCTCGACGAACTCCATCCACTCCTTCGGCCCGACGCGCTTGCCGCCACCGAAGGATTTTTTGTTACGCGTGCTGTGCCCGCCGATATGATGAAAATCCAATGATGGAAACAAACGGTCCCAGCTCAACTGATGATCTCGCTCTCGATACGAGCTGTCGAGATAATCAAACAAGCTCTCGTCTTCGATCACATGCCCGTCGGCATCAATAACTTTAAAATCCATCTTTTCCTCCGAACTTCGTGCTCTTCGCGCCTTCGTGGTAAATCTTCGTTTTTCTTTTTTGGTTGCGGCTTTGCCGCGCTAGGTTCTTTGCGGTTTAATCTTCTTCTCAGGTCCGGCGGCTACTTGCCCTCTTTCAATTCCCGTAACGCCTCATTCAAGTAACTTTCGTCGATATATTTCGCCGGACTCGGCAGCGGTCCCTTGGACTGACTTTGCTCGGCGGCGAGTTGGATGACCATTTTCATTCCTTCTTGGTTCACCCGCCCGTCATGATCCCACGCCCGCGCCCCGGCATAATACTGCCATGCTTTGCGGCCGTGGCCGGGCTTGAAGCTAAATTCTTTGGTCATGAAATCGATCGCCGCCTCCTCGTTGTCGAGCAACCAGCGAATCCCCCGCACGTAGGCCTTCAAAAAACGTACCGTCAAGCGACGATTTTTTTCCGCCCACGATCGGCTCGCGGCGATCGCCGTCAACTGAAAGTTTGGAAACATTTCCATGAAGCTGCCGATGGGATGATAGCCCAGCTCCTCGGCGGCGAAATTCAGCGGCAATGCTAGCGGAGCGGCGGCGATCTGATTGGCTGTCAGTGCGGTAAAAAGTTGCGGCGTGCCGCCGATGACGAGTAGCTTGTAGTCTCTCGGATACTCCAATCCCTTGGCCTTGAGAACATGCCGGAGGACGAGGCCGGTGCCGGCCGTCAAACTAATCGTCCCCAGCGTGGCGCCGCGCAAATCGTCGAAAGTCTTGTAATTCTTACCGCCCATGATCCAATGCGCCGGGCGCTGCGTATTGCCGGCAAGGATGAAGGCATCCAAACCCCGGTCTGCAGCGACCATCGGCGCGTCCGGCGCCAGCACCGACGCATAGACCGACCCGCCGACCAGCGCTTGTATCGCCCTGTCTGAACCGCGGATCACGATCGGCTGAACGTCCAGCCCCTGCTGCGCGAACAGCCCTTGGCGCAACGCTGCCCACAGCGGGGTGTATCCGGCGGTCTTCGTCGAAGCGGCCACGGGGAACCAAACTTTTTCTTGTGCGGCTAGCGGCGAGGAGCAGAGAAGCACCACGATCAGTGAATGGGTAATTTTTTGGACCGGACTCATCGTTGGCACCCTCATTATTCCGGATGGAAGGTTGATCACGACTTCAAGCGGAACATTTTGAACGACTTGAACGTTTTGAGCAGCTTGAACCTAACTCTTTTTTACGCCCTTTGCGTTCTTGACAGGTTAATTTCTTATCCCGATTTCTTTTCCTTAACTAATTCCACACCGTGATGCCCATCAAATTTTTGCCGGCTTCAAGATCGTCAAACGCAGCGTTGATCTCGTCGAAGCGATAACGTTTGGAGACCAAACCCGACACCTCGACTCGCTTGTCACGCACCATGTTCAACACTTCGATCACATCCGTCGGACGGCGCAGCGCCACGCCGGCGATCTTGATTTCTTGCATGGTGAAGCTGCCGTCGCTGATGGTGAACGGCACTTTGCCAAGGCCGCCGATGATCGTCGCCGTTCCACCGGGGCGCGTGGCCTGAATGATTGGGTCCGAAGTTTTGACGTTGCCCAGCGCCTCGAAGGATTTGTTCACGCCGCCGTCGGTGAGATCGCGCACTGCTTTGACGGGATCTTCTTTTGACCCATTGATCGTGTGGCTCGCGCCGAATTTTTTCGCTGCTTCGAGCTTAGCGTCGATAATATCGACGGCGATGATCGGATGAGCGCCGAAGGTGCGCAGGAACTGAATCGTGTTGAGCCCGACGCCGCCGCAACCGATCACCAGGGCGGAGTCGCCGGGCTTGATCTCAGCGGAATTTTTCACCGCGTTATACGCCGTGGTCATACGGCAGCCGACGATGCTCGCCTCGTCGAGAGACAAGCCTTCCGGCAACTTGAAAACCATGTAGCCCGGCAGGGCGAGATATTGCGCAAAGCCGCCGACGTTCCAGCGATATATTTCTTGTCCATCGGTTCGCTTCAAAGACGCCGGCGCAGGCCGGGCGCGACAGAGATTTTCCCTGCCGGAGATACAATACTGGCAGTGTCCGCAACGATATCGTGTCCCGACGATCACCGCGTCACCCGCCTTAAATGCGCCGCGCTGGCTGCTGCCGATGTCTTCGATCGTTCCTGAAACTTCGTGGCCAATGATCGCCGGCATGCGGCTCGGGATGCGTCCTTCGATGACTTTGAAGTCGGTGTGGCAGACCCCGCAGGCTTTGACTTTGATCAGCACTTCATCCGGCGCGATCGCCGGTATCTCAAAATCTTCGATGCTCATCGCTTCGTGTACTTTGTGTAGAACTGCAGCTTTCATCGCTGGTGCCTCCTTAAGGTGGAAATGGCCGGATCGTATTACAAGGCGTGCCCACCTTGTCAATCAGAGTTGCAGAAGTGTTTAATCGCGGGGGACGCAAAACATCAGAAACTTCGTGCTCTTCGCATTACGATAGTCGAAAGTTTTCGCGGCTTGCGCAAATCTTCTAGACGTCGTTGAAGGCCGGCTGAAAAACTCGCCTTCCGGTTTCCTTTTTGCGTACTTTGCGGTTAAATCTCTTCTTCTCTTCGGTTGCGGCTCGGCCGCGCTAGGTTCTTTGCGGTTGATACTAGATCCTGCTTTCCGGCGCCTTGGCCAAAAACATGAGCAAAGTGGCGCCGAGACTTGCGATGGCGAATATCCCGAATGCGATCATGTAACTCTTGGTGAGGTCATAGAGAAAGCCGGCGAGAACAGGACCGATGAATGTTCCTGCCGTTTGCAC
>DASYUV010000203.1:0-3650 GCA_036000865.1 Binatia bacterium
AAGAAATAGCGACGATTCAAGCATATCATTGGAAATTCTCCTCCTGGCGCAACGATGATTACTTGTTAAGGGATTCGATAAAGCCACTTTTCTCTAACTGATCGACGAGCGAAGTATCGACAAACTGCTCCGGTTTGGGCAGCGGCCTTTTACCTTGGAATTGATTCTCGATCAAAAACTGAATTGCTTTTAAGGACGGACGCGGGCTCTTTTGCAGCGTCGGCGCGTAGTCTTGCCAGGTACCTTCCAAGATTTCTTCGTCGGTGATTTTGCCGTACGTCGCGAGGATTTTCTTGCTGTATTCCTTATCCGTGCGATAGCGGTGCATGCCGCGCGTGAAAGCCCGGAGAAAACGTAGGGCGGTATCGCGCTGCTGCGCGATGAAGGATCGGGTCGTGATTACCGTGCCGTTGATATCTTCGACGCCGAGCTGGCCAAAATTCACCAGCTCGCGCATCCCCATCTTGGCTGCCTTTGGATAGAGCGGGTAACTCAAGGCGACCACATGCACGGCGCCGCTCAGCAGCGCGGCAAACGCTTCGGGCTGCGCGCCCAGGCTGAGAATCGCGACATCCTTGTTGGGCTCTAAGTTGAACTGCTTGAGCGCGATGCGCAGAACCTGGTCGGAGGTTGAGCCAAAAGTGGTAATCCCAGCCTTTTTGCCTTTTAAGTCCGACGGTTGTTTGATCTCAGGTCGCGCCATTAAACGAAATGGCGACACCGTGCCCGTGGCACCGATGATCACGACATCACTGCCGGCAGCGGTGGCTGCTAAAGCTGCAGAAGCGCCTGCCTGAATGATCGGCGCGCTGCCGCCGAGCATGGCGGCAACCATGCGCGTGCTGCCGCCGACGCGGATGAGCTCCACGTCGAGTCCTTCACTGGAAAAATAACCTGCTTCCTTAGCGATCCAAGCGGTCGCCCAGGAGCCGGCGAAGCTGGGGTAGAGGAGACGCATAGAGATCGTTGTCGAGGCGGAAAAACCGACCGCCGGTGATAGGACAAAGGTGACGGATAGCACTAGTATGCGTAAGCTATTGTGAAACATTCATACCTCCTGGCTGGTTGGCGCAACGCGGTGCTCGAGAGGTCGGATGGCGTCAAAAGCGAGATTGCCGCCGGCACGATGCCGCTCGATCGGGACTTCTAGTCGTCGCACTCTCATAAAGGACGCTACTTGCTTCGTTGGTTTCCCGTCCTGTTGCGGTGTAAACAGGGGAGACGCAAAGAGCGGTCTCCCATGCAGCGCGAAGATACATCAAAGGTGGCGATTAAGAAAAGCGCGTCAGACGAACACCGCAGCGCCGACAAGGTTGACGCCCGGTCCTTGCGGGCCCAGCTCAGCCCGGTTTTCTTTCTTACCGTCATTTTTTCGCTTAATTTCGTCTCGAGAATTATTCTTTCTCCGCTATTGCCGACGATCGAGAAAGAGCTTGGAATCAGTCACAGCCAAGCGGGGTTCTTTTTCTTTTTAAGCTCCGCCGGTTATTTGATTGGGCTTTTATCGTCGGGCTTATTCACGTCGCGGTCGACGCACAGATTGGCAATCGTAGTTTCCATCGCTGGGATCGGCGTCGCGATGTTGGCCATCGCTGCCGCGACCAACTTGTTGCTAATGCGTTGCGCGTTGATCGGTGTCGGTTTCGCCGCCGGGCTATATCTGCCTTCCGCAATAGCCACGATCACATCATTGGTCGACAGACAACATTGGGGCAAAGCGATCGCGGTTCACGAGATTGCGCCTAACCTGGCATTCTTTATCAGTCCGTTTATCGCGGAACTGTTTTTGAAAGGGTCTAGCTGGCGTACTGCGCTGAGTGTTCTTGGGGTCCTGTCGATTCTAGCAAGCGTGAGTTTTAGTCAATTCGGCCGCGGCGGCGCCTTTCCGGGAGAATCGCCGGTATCCAACGCGTTTGGGACGCTTGTCCGTACGCCCACTTTCTGGGTTATGGTTATTCTCTTCGGCCTGGGTGTCAGCTCCACCATTGGGGTGTACGTCATGCTGCCGCTGTATCTTGTCGCTGAACGGCACATGGAGCCGAGCTGGGCCAATACGATCGTCGCCTTCTCACGATCCCATGGTCCAATTTTTGGGCTCCTCGGCGGCTGGGCCTCTGATAAGCTCGGCGCAAAACAAACCATCGTCATCAGTCTCGGCATTACCGGCTTGATGACATTGCTCGTTGGGCTAACCTCGAATACCTGGCTAAGCCTGGTGGTGCTCTTACAACCTCTACTCGCTGTGTGGTTTTTTCCAGCGGCGTTCGCGGCAATTGCCATGATCACGCCTCCCAACGCGCGCAATCTAGCCGTGGCTTTTTCGGTCCCGTTCGGTTTTGTGATCGGCGGCGGCGCGATTCCAACCTTCATCGGCGCCATGGGCGACGCCGGATCCTTTGCGACAGGATTCACCATTACCGGCGCGTTGATCGCTATCGGCGGCGTGCTGGCGCTGCTGCTCAAGCTGCCTGAGCCGGTCGAAGACGCCAAGTAACGCGCTGGTTGTGTTCGCCGTCAAGGCTGTTCTATAAAATGAGCCATGATGACCGTGAATGACTTCGCAGAGAAAATCCGCGAGCACAATGAAATCGTCGTGTTCACCGGCGGGGGGATCAGCACCGAATCCGGCATCCCGGACTTTCGCGGTCCCGGCGGTATCTGGACGCGCTACCGGCCGGTCACGTTTCAGGAATATATGAGCAGCGAGGCGGCGCGCATCGAAGCGTGGAAGCGGCGCCTGGATGGATGGGAGCAGTACAAGAACGCCAAACCGAATGTCGGTCATTATTTTGTTCACTCGCTGGACGTCAAGGGAAAACTCATCGGACTAATCACGCAAAACGTCGACGGACTGCACAGTCAAGCAGGTCTGCCGGATGAAAAAATTGTCGAGCTCCATGGCAGCAACCGCAAAGTCGTCTGTCTTAAGTGCAGCCAGACTTACGATCCCGACGAGATCATCAAACGGCTGATCGGTGATTTTGCGTCGCCCAAGTGCAATCTCTGCGATGGCATTCTCAAATCCGCGACGATTTCCTTCGGCCAAGCGATGCCCGAGGAAGCGATGCGCCAAGCACAGGAGTGGACCGAGCAGGCTAAAGTATTCGTCGTCATGGGATCGTCGCTGCAGGTGCAGCCGGCAGCGTCATTTCCCGTCGTTGCCAAGCGCAACGGCGCGCGATTGGCAATCATCAACCGCGAGCCTGGTCCGCTCGACGAAATCGCTGACTTCGTGCACCACGGTGGCATCGGCGAGTTCTGCGGCAGATTCGGCGAGATGATCGCCGACGGATGAGGTGAAATGATCGATGATGGAAGATGGAGGGTCGAGGATCGAAGTGGAACGCAAAATATCGTAGGGGCGCGATTCATCGCGCCCTGATTGAATTGGCAGAAAACAAATTGGAGAAAACCATGACAGACTGGAAAATGATCGATGCGGATGGACATATTCGCGAAGTCGAGAGCGATGTCTTTGAGTACTTGCCGGACTACTACAAGAATCGACGCGAGGCGGTCCTGTATTTTCCGTTGCTGCCGCATCATGGCTGGCATCGGCAGGCGGGACACGGCGGGATGGGCGCCTCGTTCCTGATTCCCACGCTGCAAGATTGGCAGTTGGCGCTGGATCAAGGCAATATCGAGACCGC
>DASYUV010000204.1:0-32650 GCA_036000865.1 Binatia bacterium
GCCTGTCCCGTTTTTGTTCGTACTGTTCAGCCAACAACGAAGGTTCGTGCATTTGGCGGCGTTACGGAGAATGTAAAAAGGGGAAGCGCTTGGCTTCCCCCCTGGTTTGCTGTTTGGCCCTTTGCGATGAATCAGTTCACGCTTATAGCGATCTGTCTTGGCTTGGCCTCATCGGCTTTGGGAACTCTTACTTCAAGTATTCCGTCGCGATAGGTTGCTTTGATGTCATCGTGTTTCACGGTTTGCGGCAGGTAGAAGGATCGAGAAAATTTACCTGTAACCCGCTCGACCCGGTGGTACTCGACCCCATTGGCCGGCTCGTCAAACTTTCTCTCGCCACTGAGTGTCAATATCCCTTCGTTCACTTCCGTTTTGAGGTCCTCGATTCTCATTCCGGGTAACTCGGCGCGAATGAGATACGAATCCTTACTTTCAAGAATGTCCACGGGAGGATACCAGACTCCAGTGGCAGCACTCTGTTGCGCCCGGGTCCGACCGAACGTGTCTTCGAATAACTCGTTGATCCGGGACTGAATTCTGTTTACACCATCCACTTGTTCCCATCTTACTAGTTCCATAATTAGCTCTCCTTTTTAAACCTTTTCTTTAAGCTAGCGGGAAGGTAATCACGGCGTGTCACCGTGTCAAGGAGAGTAGAATGATTGGAGAATGATTGGGCGGTCAGTCCGACCATAGCTGAGCAAGGATAAAACGGCAGAAACGGATCGGCCAGTATGCCTGGTTGGTCTTGATCACGTTTATCGGCGCTTTCATCTGGCTGTATTCGGATACCGTGAATAAGACCAGCCTTGCCACTCGCATTGCCGGACTGCAAACGTTGGCCACGGAAGAAGGCAAACAGTTGGTTCTGTCCGTGACTCTGACCGACGGGAATAACGTAAAGTACCTCATCAAACTGCCGCAAGCCGACAAGTTGGAGGTCGCAAAAGAAGGGAAAAGGTCTCATCCTGGGAGATCGAAAAATTAGGCACGGCTTTTAGCACCGGCGATAATCCATTGCCGCTCGGTATCGCGCTGAAGATTTTCCACTAGAACTCAGCAAAAGAGCCACATCACACTGAGGTGCCGCATCGGCACCTCAGTGTTAAATTCTTTTCAACACTGTCCACTATTAGACAGCAAACTCTTGCCGAGTAAGATTACGTTGATCGTACAAGGAGGACGAATCTATGTTTACTCCGATTTTGAGAACCGTATTCGCAAGCGCGCTTTTCTTGACCCTGGCTGTGTCCGCTTGGGCGGCGGAGGAAAAGCAAGCGCCGCCGGCTAAAGCGGAGAAGATGGGGGAGATGGAGAAGAAGCCGGAGATGGGAAAGATGACGACGGGCAGGAAAGACAACAGAGAGGTTCAAGACGCTTTGAAGGCCAAGGGCAACGATCCCGGACCCATCGACGGCAGAATGGGTCCCAAAACCCGGGCTGCGCTGAAGGCATTTCAAGAGGCCAACGGCTTGAAGGCGACCGGACAATTGGATAACCAGACAGCCGAGAAGCTCGGAATCAAAATGGCTACGCCCATGGATAAGGAGATGAAGGCCATGAAAAAAGAAAAGATGGAACCCATGAGCAAAGAACCGACGAGCAAAGAAAAGAAGTAATCGCCCATCCACGAAAACAGGAGGGGAGTTTTAATGCTCCCCTCCTGACGTATAAGACGGTATCTCCCAGCAGCCATCAAAAGTCTCTTCCGGCGTTTCGACAATCGCAACGCGGAACTCCGGCTCAGGAGGGGAAGGATTGGTGGGGAAGGATTCTGCGCCAACGGATCTTATTCCTGCGCGACGAATGAGTCTCTTTGGGACCATTCGCGCTTTTTTGTTTGGCGTTATCAGCGCAGTTGTTTTTGCCTGCGGCGGTGAGAACTTCGATAAGATCTGTAACATCGACTCGGCTGGAGAGACGATCATCTGTTTTCGGTGACAGCCTGACCGAAGGCGTCGGCGCGGCCGAAGGCGAAGATTATTCGACGGGTTTGTCGCGGCTATTGGCATCGCCGGTCGCCAATGGCATCACTCCGCGTCAATTAGTGTCAACGAAATAATCGATCCCGGTAATCCGAAGATGAGGGCGGGAATCGCCCTGGTGGCGTGCTTGCGTGTCGCCCACCCTAAGTAGCTGATTTTCCGCAAGTCGCATTTCTGAAACAGTGGTGCCTCATTTGCCGCCGGTGAGGCGTCCCAAAGAAAACACTTAGGGGTTCTGTGATAGGTAAGCTGCGGATTTTTCGAGCTGTGCCGTGTCTCAGGGTTGGGATGGTTGATTCGCGGATATTCCGCTTGCGGATCTATCGAGTCCTGCGCGCCAGCACTGGCGGCAATCGCGAGTCGCATAATTAGTTTGGTCGTTCCAAAACTTTAAAACACACCGTCAAAGAAACTTAGACCGACCTTCCCGCACAAGGAGCCACGGGGAAACGGCCTCTGCCTGATGTTTTTTTCACGATCCAAGAGTACTCTCCTCTCCTCTTGAATAGGGAGAGATATCTGATATGTCCCTTCTCCGCTGCCGGTCTCGTTATCGCGGCCATCATAGGAGAGCACATGCGATGCCCAGAAGACCCGAAAACGTACACGATCCTGATGGTCGAGAATGGGGAAGAAAAGAATTGGTGCCAACGGTGCCGAAGCTATCACCCGAACCCCTCGAAAGAGGAGGAGTCTGGAAGAGACCCTTCAAAGTCGAAATCTGAAGGGGAGCGAGGTGACAAATGAGATTCCAACCGAAAATCTTGTTTACTTCCGCGAATCCTTGTCACGCGAATCCTTGTCAGACTTGCCTAAGTCTAATAACTCCACGCTGAAAGCCTGCTCTAACATGTCATCGCTGGCAATAACGGGCAGAAGATCTTCCTCAGACAACGCGACTCTCGGGGACACGATACAACGCGGCTTACTCCAATGACTATAACTTCTCGGCTATGCGCTTGCAAAAACCGATTTTCGCGTTTTCGTCCGTTATCTCTTGGCTAAGAATCCTAACGAGCTCTGTAACTCGCTTTTTGGGAAATTTCTCTATTGATTCGCCGAGGGCCTTCACGTGATCATTGATAATCATGGACGCCAGGGGCCCGTTGATCTCGGCAAGTTCCTTGGTCACGCTGTCAAAAAAGCCCGGTGATACTGCCTCTCGAGCGGCATCCGCTGCGTTGGACGTAACTGCAGCGCTTTTGAATTGAGAGTTAGCTGGTTTCTCTTTTTCTCTCTTCAATTCCTGGCCTGGGACAACCGTGCCGACATCTTGCGCTTCAACGGCAGTCAAAGCCTCTGCCTGCTTGAAAAAGGAAGACATCCCCTTTATCCCAGTTGCTAAAGTTCCCAACTGGGAATTGAGATCTTTTATCTGCTTATCCTGGTCTGCCAGAAGCTTCTCTTTACTTTTCACCAGACTTTCCAAGGCTTGGATTTTTGCAGTAAGCCTTTGTTCCAAACCTTTGAGGGTCGACTCCTTGGCGCGAACGATCGCCTCTCTATCTCTAAGCTGGGCTTCTAGCGTCGCGATCTTGGCATTGGAACTCTCAGCGAGCTGCTGGGCACGCTTCGCTTCGCTACCCGTTTCTGCTTTGGCCTGCTGGATGGCCAACTCCAATTGGGTTATTTGTTTCCCTAGACCATCTACTTTGGACTTGAGATCGCTTACCTCTTTACCTCGGCTTTCCAGAGCTTCCTCTTTCTTCTTCACGTCATTTTGCAAATCGCGGATCTTGACAGTAAGAGTTTGTTCCATCTTTTGGGTGGCAAGCTCTTTGCCACGGGCGGCGTTAAGCTGGGCTTCCTGCGCAGCGATCTCGGTCCTGAGACTCTCGATGACCTGCTCGGCATGCTGGCTTTCGCCTGCGACCACGGCTTCACCCTCTTTAACAGCGGCGCGCAATCTACCGAGTCTATCCGCGACAATCTTCTCAAGCTGCTCCATTTCATTCTCTAGACTCGAAGCATCACTAGCTTTTACCCGAGCGACGGCCATTGAATTGGCCATGCTCCGCTGTAAAGTCCCTTTCAGGGAATCATATACGTTGGCCATATGTCCTCCCGGCGTCCTTTCTGTTGACTATGGTTGTAGTCATAAAAGCCATTTTCCGCGACTAACTTGCGACTTACAACATAAATTATAGTCGTCTTCGTAATTAGTCGCCAGTTAGGAGCTTGGGAGAACCTAAGGGGGTCGCGCCGTTTGTTGGTAGTTTTAGAAAGTCTGGGTCCTGTTATAACAATCTTTTCAATCTGCTCGGATTTGTTCGTCACCAAAAGAAGACTCGGATATTCCATTCGTGAAAGGGGGAGGATGGTACGATAAGTGAATTTGCGTAGCCAATTTCTCGGATTTTATCTTCTCATAACGGTAACGCTGATTTCTGCCTGCGGTGGAGAGAACTTCGACAAGATCCGTAACATCGAATCCGCTGGAGAGACGATCATCTGTTTCGGTGACAGCCTGACCGAAGGCGTCGGCGCAGCCGAAGGCGAAGATTATCCGACCGTTTTGTCGCGGCTATTGGCATCGCCGGTCGTCAATGCGGGACGGCACGGCGATACCACGGGCGACGCATTGGAGCGGCTCTCCGATGCAGTGTTGAGCAAGAACCCGAGATTGGTGATCTTGCTGTTGGGCGGGAACGATTTTTTGCGTCAGCGGCCGCGCCAGGAAACCAGGAAGAACCTCGAGGAAATCGTCCAGCGTGTGCAAGCGCGCGGCGCGATGGTCGCCATTGCCGGTCTTAGATTGGGGCTGTTTACCGATGAATATAGTGCGATGTTCGAGGACACGGCCAGGCGGTTAGGGGCGCTATATATTCCGCAGGTATTGAAAGGGATTCTTTCTGATTCAGCCCTGAGGGGCGACCCGCTCCATCCGAATGGCGCCGGCTATCGTTTGATTGCGGATCGCATCGCCGAGAAAATCAAGCCGCTGCTCGAGCGGGCCGATCGGCTAAAGATCGCGCTTCTCGCCGCGTAAACCAGTGGACGACGACGCCGACCAGTAGAATGCCGATCCAAGCAACCACGCCGCTGACGATCTTTGGATCGGTGGAGCCAAATGCCCACCCGAGCTCGCTTCGAGTGGTCTTGTCGAAAACGCGCAGCGTCTGAAGACTGGTGATCCACCCGGCATGCAAGCCAATCGAAAGATATAATTTACCCGTTCGTGCAAGGGCGTAGCTCAACACCACCCCAACCAGAAAAAGACCAAAGATTCCCGGTAGAAGCGGTATCGGATCAAGAAACGCTCCAAAGGTTGTGAACAGGTGGCGAAAGCCAGCGAGCGGGTCAATTTGATCGAGATAATACCTCTTCCCGGGTTTTACGAAGTGAAGCAGTGAATAAAAAAGGTTGGCGAGTATATAGGCGCCCAGCGGCCGGCCCTGCTCGCGCAAACTCAGGAACAGCAGCGCGCGAAAGAAAATTTCTTCGAACAGACCGGTGAACATACCGGCAGCAAACGCCCTGGCGACGCGCGACAACGTCTGTTGCAGAGACAGGTGAAAAGAAGGCGTGTAAACATCCGCGACGGTCATCACCACGACTAGGAGCACCATCGAACTTAGCGCGAGCCCGTAACCGACCAGCAAGCTTCGCCAGCCGTCGGCAAACCTGACCCCGAGCAGGCGTTTCAAGTGACCCGGGATCAACAAACGATGTCCCATAATAAACAGAAAGATCCCGCCAATCATGAATGCCCGGTTAAACACCCGCGGAAAGGGAACGCGCTTGGACAGCACGTTCGGCCAGCGCGCGCCGAACCAGTCCGCGCCTAACGCCATCCACGGGCTTATGAGACAAGCGACCACTAGGACGAGCAGCACAAAAATCATCACGCGTTGATGGGGTTGAAGTGATTTCATGGAACTTATGACTATGGTATACGCGAATTATGATGGCAAGCAGCGGCGGAAAAATACTGCTTGGCAAAGTCGCGCTGGTGACGGGCGGTAGCCGCGGCATCGGCCGCGCGATCGCCGCTGCTTACGCGCAAAACGGTGCGAGTGTTTTCCTATGCGGTCGGAATGCCGATGACCTCGGCGCTGCGCTGCGTGAGATTCGACATGCTGGGGGAGTCATCGATGGGGCCGTAGGTGACGTTAGCAGAGCGCATGATGTCGAGAGCATCGTCGGCAAGACGGTCCAACGCTTCGGCGCGATCGATGTGTTGGTGAACAATGCCAGCATACTCGGACCCCGCGAACCGATCGCGAATTATCCTTTAGCTGCATGGGATGAAGTGATCCAGATCAATCTGACGGGAGTTTTTTTAATAACCCGTGCGGTTTTGCCGATCATGTTAGAACGCAAGAGCGGTTCGATTATCAACGTGACATCCGGTGTTGGACGGCGAGGTAAGGCGAGATGGGGCGCCTACGCCGTTTCGAAGGCCGGCCTAGAGTGCCTCACGCAGGTGCTCGCTGATGAAGTCGACCAAGCAGGCATCAGAGTGAATTCAGTCAATCCAGCCGCCACTAGGACGCAAATGCGCGCACAGGCTTATCCGGCGGAAGATTCCTTAGTTTTACCTACACCCGATGAAATTACCCCGGTTTTCGTCTATCTGGCGTCGGATGCCTCTGCCGGAGTCACTGGGCAAGCGCTAGAAGCGCGCGATTGGCTCGGAAAGGCGGACATTTGACCCATGACCGCTATTCATATACAAGAAGTCAAATTATGCCCTGGGTTAGACGTTCGCATCAAAGTTATAGATTTTCCTGGATTGTGGCAGGTATCGCTTCACTGTTGGTGGGAATCCTTGCCGGGTATTCCTGGTGGGGTGATACGGCCTCAGTGGTAACGATCGTGGAACGCCAGCTTAGTCAATCTCAAGCCGAGGTCAGAACGCTAGAGAAGCGAGTGAAGGCGCTGGAAATCAAGTTAGGCATCGAAGGCGCCGCCGGCGAACGTGAATCTACCGCAAAGGCCTATTGATCCCGGAAATCATCGTTCCGAAAATATTCCAGACCACTGCTTGGCAAGTCCGCAATGATCAAAGCCGTCATTTTTGCTTTTATCATATTAACTGGCGCGCCAACCACGAACGCGCAGGAACTGAGAAAGATCAAAATCGGTTATCCGGCAATTGCCTATAATCAGATTCATATTTGGGTCGCTAAAGATGCGGGGCTGTTTAGAAAACACGGGCTCGATACCGAAGTCATTTTTTTCCGCGGCGGGCTGATGGCGACTCAGGCCCTGGTAGCGGGTGATCCGCCGATCGTCAACATCGGAACAGTGGTGCAAGCGGGTCTGCAGGGGCACGACGTCGTTCTCATCGCTTCGTCAGAAAATGCTTACCACTATTCGGTCGTTGCCCGGCCAGGCATTAGCACGGTCGAACAGCTCAAGGGAAAACGGCTGGGCGTAAGCGGCTTTGGCTCGGCATCGCACAACGCTTCGCTGATTTTCTTCAAGAGATTCAATTTAGAACCGAACCGAGATGTGGCTCTGGTTGTTGCCGGGCCGACCAGCGACCGGCTCAGCGCGGTCGAAGGTGGCCGGATCGATGCCACGGTCGTTTATCAAGAGCCAGCGGGAAACGGTTTTGAGCGCTTTGAAAGGTTACGTCGAGGCGATCCATTTCATTTATCGTAACCGAGACGAGAGCAAGAAAATCGTCGCCAAGTACTTGCGCTCGTCCGATCCGGAGCTGATCGACGCAACCTATACAGCTTTCGTGAAAGGGGTAGCAAAAAAACCTTACCCGACGCTGAAGGGAATTCAGTTTTTGCTCGACGAAGTGGCGGCAAAGTTGGCGAACACCAAGACGGCCAAACCGGAGCAGTTTGTCGATCTTTCTTTGCTGCAGCAGTTGGAAAAAGAAGGTTTCTTTGCCGAAATGGCAAAGCGCTACCCGTAACTATTTTTTGTCTCATTGCCAATTTGATTTCCTGGAAAGGAGAGGTGCGACGATGAACATGGTTATTGGAGGACGTTTTCCCGATATCGAATTGCCAGATCAAGACGGCCAGCAAAGCAAGCTCTCAGATTTGGTTGGCAAGTTTCCCTTCATTCTTTCGTTCTACCGTGGCTATTGGTGAGGGAAGTGCCAGGTGCAGTTGCGCCATTACGTGGAACTTCAAGAAGAGCTCGCGATCAATTATTGCAAGCTCGCGGTCGTGAGTGTGGATTCCCCCGAAGTGAACGACGCCTTGAGAACCGGCTTGGGAGCCAATTTCACATTCTTGAGCGATCGAGACCGCAAAGTCGTAAAAATGCTAGAAATGACGGAGACCTCGAAGAGCCGAGGCGTCACGGCGATGCCGTACACGTTCTCCCTTTTGCCGGACCTCACTATCCATAATCTTTACTGTGGTTACTGGTATCTCGGCCGCCCCACATTAGATGAGCTGCGCATGGATTTGCGCGCGATGATGCGAAAAGTCCGGCCGGATTTCGAGGGGCCGGTCGGCTAGGCCTTCTGCCGGGCTAAAAAGGGCAGTTGCAAGCGCCGCACCGAATCGGTAAGCTTTTTCCATGATCACGCCGAACGAGATCAAAGAAACCCTATCAAAGGCGCTTCCGGTATCGGTAATTGAGACGCAAGACCTAACCGGTGGCGGCGACCACTGGCAGGTCATTATCGTTTCGCCCGCCTTCGAAGGTAAAGGGCTTGTGGAGCAACACCGAATGGTTAACGAAGCTCTCAAGGCCGAAATAGGCGATCAGCGTATTCACGCGCTGGCGCTGAGAACTTTTACACCCGCGCAGTGGGAAAAACTAGGTTGAGTTCGCAGGAAAGAAGGAGAAGAGATTATGGCAGACGATATTTTCACGAAGATCGAGGAAAAGGTGAAAAACAACAAGGTCATGCTGTACATGAAGGGCACGCCGGATTTTCCACAGTGCGGCTTTTCAGCCCATACTGTGGAAATTCTTAGGTCCTATGGCATTCCATTCGCCAGCGAAGATGTCTTGGCCGACCCGGCGCTTAGAGAGGGAATCAAGCGTTACTCCAACTGGCCGACTATCCCGCAGATTTATATCGGCGGCAAGTTCGTCGGCGGGTGCGATATCGTCCACGAGCTTCATGAAAGAGGCGAGCTCGAACCGTTGTTGAAGACCGCCTTTTCCGAATGAGGCAATACCGCCTATTAAGATTCGGCGCGCCCGCTCGTCTAATAGGCTGACTAAGTAGGTAAAGAATCATGAAGAGCCGACTCGCCACGATAGTCTTGGCCATTGCGATTGTTTTTACGAGTTCCTGTGCGACGTTGGGACGATTCGGTCCGGGACATGATAGCTTCGAGCAGGGCCTCGCATTATTTAACCAAGGGCGATTCGCTGCCGCGGAGCCTTACTTTGAACGGGCGACGCGACAAAATCCGGATTTCGCCGAAGCGTACTTCTATCTGGGGCGCACCTACATCAGCCAAAGCAAGTGGCGCGCTGCAATCCAGCCGCTACGAACCGCGTTTCGACTATCCCCGCGAGAGGCGCAAGAAGAAATTATGGATCTTATTCTCGACGCTACGTTCGCCGCCGCTTGGAATGATTTCAAGCTGGGCGAAGACCGCAGGCCACCGGCGCGATTTGACAGCACACTGTAATCGGGCTCCAGCGACGATTTCCCTCACTTCTTTTAACTTGCAGCTCGCCTCCCGTGTTCGTATCGTGACTTCTGAAAGATATTCTTCAGGAGTCAATTCAATGATTTGGGTAAGCATAATAATTTTTCTGGTGACCGCATCCCCAGCGTCGGCGCAGCTCGACAAAGTTTTTAGGGAGGTCGGCAACCTGCCAAGCGCCGGCGGCGCGCAAAGCGATGCGAAGATCGGGTCCGGATTACAAGAGGCTTTGAAAGTCGGCACGGAAAACGCGGTCAGTCAAACCGGCACGGTCGATGGGTTTCTGAAGAACAAAGCGATCAAGATTTTTATGCCGAAATCGTTGCAAGCGATCGAATCGCCTCTGCGGTTTGTCGGCTACGGTCCGCAAATCGACGAGTTCGTCGTTGGCATGAACCGCGCCGCGGAGAAAGCGGTACCCTTTGCGAAGGAGATTTTTTGGGACGCGATCGGGCAGATGAGCTTCGACGATGCGCGGAAAATTCTCAACGGCAGTGACACAGCAGCAACCGACTACTTCAAGGCGAAGACGTCGAAGAAACTCCAAGCAGCCTTTTTGCCATCGGTAAAAGACGTAATGAATCAGGTAGGCGTCAATCGGCAATACAACGATTTAATGGAGCGCTACAAAGACATACCGTTTTCGAAACACGTTAGCTTCGATGTGAACCAGTATGTGACGGAGAAAACCACGGACGGACTGTTTTTCGTGGTCGGGCAAGAAGAGAAAAAAATCAGGACGAATCCGGCGGCGCGCGTCACCGATCTCTTGAAGGACGTGTTCGGCGGTAGAAGGTAGTCGCAACTCAGTGGATTGACATCCTTCACAATTACTTCCCCGGTCGTCATTCCGGTCCTTCGGTGTCCTCAGGATAAACTCCGGCCGGAATCCAGCGTTTGTGCCATTCCCGTTCGCCACCCCTGGATGCCGGCTTTCGCCGGCATGACGAACGTCTTATTCGTTTCAATGAGTCAATTCGCCAGCGAGGCCATTAGTCTACCGAAACCGGTCACGTTCTGTTTCACTTTTGCCATCTTGAGTGCGTGCCAGATGTAGGCCTGGCAACTTGTGACGACCGGCTTGCCGATCTCTTTTTCGAGTAAATCGACGTCGGTAATCGTCGGCCAGCGTGGGCAGGGAACGAAGACGCCGTCCGCTTCGGGCGCCTGCTCATAGAGCCGCTTGGCGATCTTGTAGGCCGCGTGCACGTCCATGTCGGTCAAATCGGCATTCTTACGAACGCCGTACCCTTGAATTTTCAGCACCTTAAAGCCCGAGGCTTCGAGAAAAGCTTTCATGCGCTCGTTGAGCGTATCCTCGTGCGGCGTGGCCACGACCAATTTCTGCAGCCCCAATGATTTTAGTGCCGCGATCTCGCCGGTAATCCCGGGTGAAATCGGCACACCAAATTTCGCCGTCAGCTTCTTGCCCATCTCGATGTCGCTGCCGTAACCCAGCTTGGTGAAAAGCGGCGATCCTCCAACAATTATCGAATCGCACTTGTTGTCGACCAGGTCCGCGGCAGCTTCTTCAATCCGTTGCAGTTGACGCTCGAAATCGGCGTCGACCAATTGTCGAATCGTCCCGGTGCTGTTCAGAATCATGAAGCCTTCCGGGAACATTCGATAGAATTCATAAACCAAAGTATCACCGCGCGATGGAGCGACGTGACCGATTTTTGCGCGCCAACCGTACATCTTTCTTCCTCCTTGGCAGATCTACCTTATCGCCTTGGCTTCAATCACGGCGGGTTTGATTACCGCAGTTTGCTGCGTAAATCCTAGTCCGTCATTCCCGAATGCTTCTATCGGGAATCCAGGCGAGATGGAACTGGACCCCCGATTAAGACATTCGGGGGTGACGCCTTTGGGACAAAATTTCTCATTGCTATCTTCTGATACCCCGTCAGGTTGCGGGTAGTTCATTGAAGCTGCGCGTTCAAACCGTTCCAGCTGTTTCATTCGTTCCAATCGTGTGAACCGGTTAATAGTTGAGCCACGCGCCGTTGACGTGAATCGTTTGCCCGGTGATGTACTTGTTCTCGTCCGTGACCAGGAAAAGCACGGCGCTCGCGATCTCTTCCGGCGTGCCTGTGCGACCCATTGGGATCTGCGCGACTGCACCCGCCCATGCTTGGTCCGAATAGTGGCTGCGTACCCGCGGTGTTGAAACTCGTCCCGGCGCGACGGCATTGACGTTGATGCCCTCTTTCACGACTTCCAAGGCGAGCGATTTTGTGAATGCCGCGACCCCCGCTTTAGCCGCCGCGTAACTGGAGCGCGTCGCGTTACCGGTGAAGCCGTAGATCGACGACGTATTAACGATCTTGCCGTACTTTTGTTTTAGCATCGTGGGCAGTACCGCTTGTGAACAGAGAAACGTTGATTTGAGATTCATGTCGACGATGTGATCCCAGTCCGCCGCGGTCATGTCGACTACGAGCTTTCGATCCGCTCCGCCGGCGACATTGATCAGGATATCGATGCGCCCCCACCGATCGAAGGTCGATTGGACCATCTCATCGACGGATTTTTTATCCGTCACGTCGGCTGCGATCGGCATGCCGTCTGCTCCCTTAGCGGCGACATTCGCCGCGCTCGCCTTGGCCGCTTCCGCGTCGATGTCGGCGACGGCTAGTTTGGCTCCCTCGCGCGCGAAGCGCTGAACGATCGCGTCCCCAATGCCGCCACCGCCGCCGGTGACGATCGCTACTTTGTTATCGATTGCTCCCATATCTAGCCCGGTCCAATATTTATTTGCTCGCGAGATGCGCGAAGAGTTCGTCGAGTTCCTGAATGCGCCGAACCTTTGGATGGTTGAATGCTTGATTGTATGGCCGGTGCGGCATGAACACCACGGCATTCGTTTGTGTGGCAACGTCTTCGCAGTTCTCGTGACGGTCGTCAACAAAGAGTTCGCTGTTTCTGTACGAGCACCGACTTTTTCTCCTGGGTAAAATGGACCACTGGATCGCTGACACCATGGCGACGTAACCAGTCGCATGTCACCCGTTTGATGTCGTAGGTGTCGCGTACCCAGCGGTGGGTGATAAACATGAGCTCGTGATTGCGGCTGATGTACTCCAAGGCTTGCCACTGCTCAGGAGAAAGCAGTGGATCCAAAGCGCGCCAAAATTCCGGATCGTAGGAAGTCGCTTCCATGCACGCGAAAATAATTTCTTGGGTCAAAAACGGGTGGTGCATGAAATTGGGATCGGTGATCGATGCAGGATCGATGGGACCGCCGCCGGTTCGCTCTTGTAGAAGCTGCAAGAAGGGCGTGATGAAGTCGGCCAACACACCGTCGATGTCCAATCCCAGTGTCATGGAAAACTCAATCTAGGCAAATTAGGCCGCTCCGTCAACACGGATTGTTGTCACTGCGCGCAGCTCTGTGCTACAAAAAATTTTCAAATCACAACTTTGATGCCGAATTTGAAGGAGAACATCATGCAAGAGGAAATCCTGCAGCAGGTGGATCGCGACAGAATTGTCGAGCTGGCGTGTAACCTAGCCGACATCGTCAGCATCACTGGCGAAGAGAAGGGAGTTGCCGAGTATCTCGGTAGCGAGTTCGAGAAGTTGGGCATGCAGGTCGAATATCAAGAGGTCGAAGAGGACCGGCCCAACGTGATCGGCACTTTGAAAGGGACCGGCGGCGGCGCCACGTTGATGTTCAATGCGCATATGGATCACTTCGACAATCCGCAGGAAACGGTGGTCGAGGACGAGCGCGTTTACGGCCGCGGTTTGGTCAACATGAAAGCGGCTTTTCCTTGTTACATCGAAGCGGTGGCGGCGATTCAAAAAGCCGGGGTGAAACTCAAGGGCGACATCATTATTGCCGGTGTCGTCGGTGAAATCGAAAAGGCGCAGATCGGCAGGTTCCGCGGCAAGAGCTACCGGGGCGCCGGCGTCGGCGCGCGCTACCTTATGGACCATGGCGTGATGGCCGACATGTGCATCATAGGTGAGCCGACGGGGCTTCAACTGCAGATCGGCAATGCCGGCCTGCTGTGGGCGCGAGTGAGCGTCGACGGCAAGGCGACCAGGTTCGTGCTTGCCGCGTGCAAGGTGGCGCAGGCGATTCAAGATTGGGAAAAAGAATATCAGCGCAAGTATAAGCACAAATTCATGCTACCGACGGTGCAGATCGGCGCCATTGACGGCGGTAACGCGTTCAAGCCGGGGACGCGCCCGACGACGGATATCTTCGTCATCGTCAAAATGCTGCCCAACACGCCGCCGCTGGCGATCAAGCGCGAGCTCGAACAGGTCTGCGAGCGAGTGCGCAAGCGGGAGTCGGATATTTTTGATATCAGAGTCGATCTCTATCTAACCACGCCCGGCTATGAAATTTCCAAGAGTGAACCCCTGGTGAAAGCGATGGAGCGAGCGCACAAGACGGTGTTCAGCAAACCGGTGCCTTATGCGCAGCCGATCCGCTACGGCATCACCAGCGACGGCTCGCGCATCGCCGCCTACGGCGTGCCGGCGATCACTTACGGACCCGGTTTCGGAACCCATCTAGTTGATCCGACGGAAACCAAAGCGCCGGCGGAGTGGGATACGCCGAGCGGCGTGCGCCGCGGCGTCGGCATCGAAAATATGGTTAACTGCGCGAAGGTTTATGCGATGGCGGCGCTGGAAATTTGCAACACAAAAAAGGAAGAGGTGGCGAAATCGTAATTTCATGTCAGCACGGCTGTCGAAGCCGTTGGGCGTCTGTCGGGCAGGCACGGCATGCCGTGCACCTACGAATTGAAGAAAATTTTGATGATGATGATGTTCTAAGACCTCTGGTCGGGAGCCGATATGGACCTTACTTTCGCACACTATCGCAATCGCTTCTGCATGTTTCGCACGTATTACGCGCTCGCCACGGGAAGGGTCAAACCCGACGGCGTCAACATGAAAGTCATCGAGCTTCCTGATCCGCCGAGCAAAGAACAGGAGGAAGCGCTGATTCGCGGCGAGGTGCAAGCGGCGAATCTTTATCTGCCCAATTTTTTGCGACGCAAGCTGGAAGGCGCGCCGATCATCGGTCTCGCCACGGAATGGAAATCGACGATAAAGGGAAATGGCGTCTTCGTGTGCGCCGACGGGCCGATTAAAGAACCAAAAGATCTCGAAGGCCGGTTGATCGAGACCCATCAGGGGCAACACGCGATTCATCAGTACTTGCTGCGGCATGTTTATGGCGTCGACGACAATAAACTTAGCTGGGGAACGCATCCGCAGGAAAAGTTATTGGACGTGCTCCAGAGCGGCCAAGCGGATGCCGTCGTGCTGCTCGATCATTTCTTTTTTCGGGGCGAGGTGACCCACGGAGTACGTTGTCTCTACACCGATGGTGAGGCATGGAAGAAACTGCACGGGTTCGACGAAATCATCAAGCACATGGTCGCGGCCCGCGAGGATCTCTTGCAGCAGCAGCCGGGCATCAAGGACACTTTACTCACTGCCTTCCGGGCATCGTTCGCTTATAGTGAAACGCATCTGGATGAGATCGGTGACGCCTTCATCGCGCGCTACGGCGGTGACAAGGAAGCGTTACTGGCTTCCGCGCGTTACCCGAGAATAGAATTCACTTTCACTGAGAAAGAGCAGCAGCTTGCCGAAGCCGAAATGGATTTGCTCTTCGAAGTGGGTCAAATTCCCCGCAAGGCGCCGATTGCAACGCTCTTCGCGACGTGAGTCCATCGCTATCGGATCAACATTGTCGACAAGCTTTCCATTGATTGCGCGGCGATTGCGGCTTAGACCTTGGACTAATTTCACCGTCGGGATTGTTACAGCATCGATCTTTAGCGCATGCACGATCATTCCGGGTGCGGATGGGCGGCTGCGTGAGACGGCGAGTCTGGTCGAAGAAGTCAAGGTATTCGGTAAGACCCTTGGAATTGAGCCGACGCCGGCGCTGAGCCGGACGACACAGGACGGGCCGGCGCTCTCGATGCTCTGGCTGTGGATGCAACACAGCGGCACGTTGGCGGTGCATGGGCCGGTGGACGTGCGCATGGCGATTGGCTTTGACCTTGAAAGCGAGCGATTGAAAATCGAGCAGGTGTACCGAGTCGATGGCTATAGTGTGTACTATCGTCAAGGTAACGAGTTCTCGGACTCCCGTGCCGTGGCGACTGTTGGTTTCGCCGATGAGCCGATCGTGCGTCGGGTGAAAGTCATCCTGCACGAAGATCTTCACGGTGACGCGAACTTCGCTTTACCTTGGGAGATTGAAGAAGGCATTGTTACACCGCTCGGTTCGCTCGCCGCCATCGAATATTTTCATTACAAGAGCGATGAGAAGAACTGGAAGAATGCTATCGCCTCGGTGAGTGAAGAGCGAAAAGTGGCGCGCGAATTAAGCGTGGTCGTGGACGAAGCCGAGAAAATATTCGCCGCGGAAAACGCCGAAGCGGCCAAGCAGAAGATTCTCGCGGTGCTGCCGAGTTTCCCCGCCTATTATCGCCAGTTCGAACGCCAAATTCGTGGCCAGCACGCCCCGACCGTGTTGGAGGCGAAGCTCAGCCACGATCTGGTTTATTACAGATATTTCGACCGGATCGCCACGCTCGCCGAGATCGCGCCAAATTTGAAAACCCTCATCAACGATTTGAAGGAGCTGCCACGCCATGCCACGGTGGCAACGGCCGAGGAGTTTTTGCGGGAATTGAATTCTAGATACCGCTCGGTGCCAAAATAAAACTCCAGAGTCGCTGATTTCCATGATCAACGTTCTTCGCTCGAATCCCACCGTGCGCGGGCTCAGCGCACTATACACCGGCACGTTCTTTTCCGGCGGATGGGCGATGATCATTCCAACGATTCCCGTGCTCGCGCGGCAATTCGGCGTGTCCGCCGGTGGCGCCGCGCAGATCGTCACCGCTTTCGCGATCGGCAAGTTTGTCGGCACGGTGATCGCCGGTGTCCTTTTGGACCGAACGGGAACGCGAGTCGCTCTCGTTGCCGGCCCGTTGGTGGCGAGTGTCGCCGCATTATTCGTGATGTGGGCACCGTGGTTTTTTCTGATCCTGTTCTTGGCTTTGATTATGGGCGCCGCTGACAGTTTATGGGCCATAGCGCGAGAGGTGGCGGGGATCGATCTCGCCCATCGTAGCCAGCGCGGCCGCGTCATCAGTGGTTTGCATGGCGTAAATACGATCGGCGCGGCCTTTTCTCCGTTCGTCGGCGGCTGGCTCACCGAATCGTTCAGCTTCAAAGCCGCATTTGTCGGCTATGCGATTGCCAGCGCCATGTCGGTGCCGCTCGGCTTTATCGTGCCGAACTTTGCGGTGACTCAAGCGGGTCCGGTCCCGCCGCCTGCCACGAAACGATGGCACGTCGCCGCGATTCAACGCAGGCTTCGAGGAATCAAGGAACTGTATCGCGAAATTCGTCCTGAGCTCAGACCGACGTATTGCGCGATCACGTTCGCAACTCTAGTCAATCAATCACAAAGAATGATTGTGCAGAGCATGTTGCCACTCTACGCGGGCTATTATTTGCAGCTGCCGCCGACGCAGGTGGGAATGTTGTTTACCATTTCCGGCGTGATCGTTTTCGTGATGATCATTCCGGCGGGATTCCTTATGGACCGCGTCGGTCGGAAGTGGTGCACCGTGCCGAGCACCGGCATTCCCGGATTACTCTTTCTGCTGATCCCGATGACGAACAGCTTCACGCAGCTGGCGATTCTCGTCGGGATTACGGGTATTACCCAAGGATTATCACTCGGCTCTCTGGCGACATCCACCTATGACGTCGTGCCGGCCCATGCGCGCGGGCGCCTGCAGGCGCTGCGCCGCACGATCGCCGAGCTGGGCAGCAGCGTCGCGCCAATGATCGGCGGTTATTTGGCCAACACGTTCAATCCGGGCGTGCCGTTTTTAGTGTACGCGCCGCTGCTGTTGTTGTCGGCCACGCTGTTGGCTGTGGTCGGTAAAGAGACGCTCGAGCGCTAAGCGCTGTGAGTCACTTTTGACAGAATTTCTTAAACACGATATTCGAAATCCATTCGAGTGAGGTAGAAAAATGGATCACGCTGAAAATGATCTGATCGCCAGAGTCGGACCGGGAACCGCGGCAGGGAAGACGCTGCGGAAGTATTGGCTGCCTGTCGGATTATCGAGTGAAATTAGCTCGGACGCGCCGAAACTCGTCCGCTGGCTTGGCGAGGAGTTGCTGCTTTTCCGCGATGAGTTCGGTCGCGTCGGTTTGACCGAGCCCACCTGCCCTCATCGCGGCGCTTCGCTCGATTACGGCTGGATCGAAGCCGGCGGCATTCGCTGCTGCTATCACGGCTGGGTATTCGACGTGAATGGGCGCTGTCTAGAGCAACCCGGTCAGCCGTCCGGCAGCGGTTTCAAAGACAAGATTACGCTGAAAGCGTATCCGGTGCGTGAATTGGGCGGCATGATCTGGGCGTACATGGGACCGGGGCAGCCCCCGGAGTTGCCGAACTATCATTTTCTTGTGCGCGACGATGGCGAGCGCCATTTTTCCGGCTACGTGCGTGAGTGCAACTACATGCAGCAATTGGAGAACGCGCTGGATCCTGTCCACGCGACAATCCTGCACGGGCGTCCGGTGCACGGTTTTCCTGCCGCGCCGGAATGGATGGAAACGCCGGATTTCAATGTCACCGCGACCGACACCATGGCGTATTATGTGGCGCGCCGCAAAGGTCCGGAGCCGGACACGGAGTGGCACCGCGAGGTCGCGTACGTTCCGCCGATTATGGTGGTGCATCACGGCGGTTCTTTGCCGGGTGAGTCGCTGGCGGAAATGGTGGATGTCGCTTGGCGCATGCCGATCGACGATTACACGACATCCACTTTCACGTTGAAATTTTTCCCCACGGGAGCGCGCAAGCGCGGCAACGAAGAGAAACAGACGCGGCCCAAACCACCGCCGCTCATGCGCGGCACGCGCAAGCAGTACGACATGGCGACGATCAACGGTCAGGACTCCGCGACGCAGGTCAGCCAGGGCGCGATCGTCGACCGCACTCGGGAACATCTCGGTCATTCGGATCGCGGCGTCATTCAAGTGCGAAAGCTTTGGAAGAGTGTCATAGAGATGGTGCTGAGGGGCGAAGATCCGCCGAACTTGATCCGCAATGCGGCGCAAAACCGCTTGGTCCATGTTGATGTTGTCGAGCGGTTGGTGAAAATCGGCGAGATCAAAGATCATGTGCCGAGCGTTATCTATGTCAGTTAGTCAGGACCACCATAAGATGTCGGTAATCGTTGATTGGCTCATCAGCATTATGCTCTGCGTGCTGTTCATCGCCGGCGCAGAGGCCGCGGAAACCAAACCTATCTGGCAACAGGAGTGGGAGAAAATCATCCAAGGCGCCAAAAAGGAAGGTCAGGTCACGGTCTATATCCATAGCACCTACGCGCCGGTGCTCACTTCGGGCGCTTTTGAAAAAGCCTTTCCCGACATCAAACTTTCGGTTGTGAGCGGGGTAGAAAACGACCTGGAGCGGCGCTTTACCGCCGAGCGGCGCGCCGGAAAATATCTCGCTGACGTATTCATGGTGGGCGTGCTGCGGAGCAATGACTTCAAACAAGCCAAGTATTTGGATCCCATCAAGCCGGTTTTGCTTCTCCCTGAAGTGGTCGACGAATCCAAATGGTGGCAGGGGAAACACTACTACAGCGATCCGGAGAAGCAGTATCTCTTCAGATACGTGGCGTCCGCTCAGATCGGTCAGATTTCTTACAACACGCAGCTGGTTCAAGGGAAGGAGTTCGCGTCGTTCTGGGATTTCCTCAATCCGAAATGGAAGGGAAAAATCCTCGCGCGCGATATTCGCTTGCCGGGCACCGGTGGCAGCGCGATTCGCTTGTTTTACTTCAGTCCGGAAATGGGTCCGGGGTTCGTGCGCAAGCTGTTTGCTGAGACCGACATCACATTGTTTCGTGATCGGCGCCAGGGACTGGATTGGTTGGCGGCCGGCAAATATTCCATCTGCTTTTGGTGTGAAGGCGTCGAGAAGGCCAACAGCCAAGGGCTTCCGGTTGACATGTTTGGACGGATGAAGGAGGGGGCCGGGTTGAGCGCGGGACAGGCCATTCTCACGCTGGTCAACCAGGCGCCCCATCCCAACGCCGCGAGGGTTTTTATCAATTGGTTTCTGTCCCGCAACGGTCAGCTCAATTTTCAAAAGGCGCTCGGCAAGGCCGATGAAGGCTCGCCGGATTCCCTGCGCATCGACATCCCAAAAGACGACGTCGATTCCAAAAGCCGGCGCGTTGACGGTGTGAAGTATGTCGATACCGAGCAGTGGCAGGCGATGAAGTCGATCCTGGCGCTGGTCGACGAAGCGCTCGCCCAGTCGGGCAAGAAATGATCCCGAGGAGATGATTAACCACAAAGGGCACAAAGTTCACAAGCTAAATAACAGAAGAAACTCGAAAGTGATGCAGCCCTTCGCTCAAGCGCGATGTTCGGTTCTAGAGTGCGAATTTCCGGATTTCGAATTTTGGCGATCCGAAGTTGATGAGTAGCCCGTGCTGTAAATGGGTACCCTTCAGGTATGCCAGAACCTGAGCTTCGTGTTCGGGCGCTATCGCTCTTGCCGTTTTAAGCTCGACGACTAGCATGTTATTCACTAGCAGATCCACGAAATACTCGCCTATGAGGGAGCCGTCTTCATCAAACACATTAAGCGGACTCTGTTGTTTTACATCTAGTCCAAGCTTGCGAAGCCGATGAGTTAAGGCATTCTCATAAACTTTCTCCAAATGACCGTGGGCGTGATACCGATGGATCTCGAACGCAGTCTGGCGTATGAGGTCACATAATTTCTTGATCTCCTCCATGGTTATTCTATGTGAACTTTGTGCCCTTTGTGGTTAATTCTCCGTTTATTCAAAATTATACAGGCGCGCGCAGTTGTCCCACAGATACTTCCTTTTGGTCTGGTCGGAGAACGGCAGCTTCAGAAAAGTATCGATGGCGTGAGGGTACTTCACGTCGAGGTGCGGATAGTCGGTCGAGAAGACCACATTGTCTTCGAGTCCATATTCGGGGATATGCTTGGCCGTGATCTCGTCGCATTCCACCGCGCCGTAGCACTGACGTTGAAAGTATTCGAGCGGCGTCAGCTTTAGATACGGGTATTCTGCTTGGCCCGTTGTCTCGGCGTACTCACCCATGCGCCAGAGGAGCCAGGGCGCCCAAGAGCAGTTTCCTTCGAGGAACGCGACCTTCAATTTCGGAAAGCGCTCCATAACTCCGCCGAAGATCATGTCGCCGCAGGCGAGCATGTTGGCGAAGGGAAAGCCAAAGGTGTTGAACATCGAAAAAGTCGAGCAGATGTGAAAAAACGCCGGCTGCGGCAGGTAGACTCGACCGGCTTCGTGAAAGCCGACGGGCAAATTCAATTTTTCGCACTCCTGCCACAGCGGATCGTAGTACGGATCGCTCCATTTTTTATTATTGACGTGATTGGGACGGATGAAGATGCCGCGAAAACCGTATTCTTTCACCGTGCGGCGGATCTCTTCGATCGACCCGCTGATGTTGTGCGGCGCGACCATGGTAACGCCGAACATGCGCTCGGGATTAGTCTGAGCGAAGTCATGTAGCCAGTCGTTGTAAGCGCGAGCGATGGCCGTGGCGAAATCCGGATCGAGGCCATCGATGCCAAGTGCCGTGAGGCCGCGCGTCGGAAACAAAACAGCGAGGTCGAGACCTTCTTTGTCCATGGCCTGCAATTGTGACACGCCGTCGAAATTTCTTTTGCCGGCTTCGCCATATTTCTCTTCGAAAAATTGTTGGCGATATTTTGCCAAGGCGGGATTCTCCGGATTGCGCGGAATCGGCAGAGTCTTTCCCTCGACTTCGATGCCGAGATCTCTGAATGATCGATTGAGACCCTTGGGCGCGCGGTCGGCGTACTTGCGGTCGATGTAGCGTTGCCACAGATCCGCCGGCTCGAAAACATGCATGTCCGAATCCATCGCTTTAAATCCGTTCTTGGCCATCCTTTTTCTCCTTAATTCGTGCTCGCTGAGCTTATTGCACGGGTGACAAGTACTTTAGCTCTTCTTTCATCTTGGGCGAAATCGAAAGAACCTCGCCGACCCATTTTTCGCTTTCCTCACCTGAAACATGGTTGATGTCGAGTTTTAGTTTGTTGGCCTGGGTTAGAAAATCGCTGTCGGCCAACGTTGTCTTAAACGCCCGGCGAAGAATATCGAGCCGATCTTTTGGTGTGCCTGGAGCGACGGTTAAAGGTCGCGAGTATTCCATCTGTGCCATGTAGACCCGATAGGCGCGCAGATTGGCTTCGTCTTTGATCGCTTCGCTAACCAGCGTCACATTCCTGGCATCAGGATCGTCGATACGTGAATGGATAATGAAAGGAATCATGCGCTCGTCGCCCTTAGCGTCGAGCAGTTCCTTCTGTGTCGCCAGCACCGAATCCCAGTTGGTGCAGAGGCCATCGACTTCGCGGCGTTGTAAGGCGATTCTGATCTGCGCCGTGCCTTGGTAACCGGAAACGACGGTGAACTTCGTGCCGACCATCTTGTTCAGCATTAAGGGCATGTCGATGCTGTGCGAGCCCGGTCCGGTGCCGCCCATGCGCAGCGTCTTTCCTGACTTGACAATTTCGTCGAGCGTCTTGACGCCGGCGTATCCCATGATCAAGCAAACCGGCACGCTTTTGGTTGGCGCGCCGATCCAGCCAAATTTGCGCGCGTCGAACTTTACATTGACATCACCCATCGCCTGATTGAACACCAGCGCGCTGTTCCAATTGCCGATCGTCAAGCCGTCGGGCTTGGCGTTATTGTAAAGATAATTCGCCGCGACCAAGCTGCCAGCGCCGGTCATGTTGTCGACGACCGTGGTCGGACTGCCGGGAATATATTTGCCCATGTAGCGGGCGATGGTGCGCGTGTAGGTGTCGTAACCGCCGCCGGCCGCCTGGCCGACGATGAATCGAATGGTTTTGTCTTTGTAAAAGTTTTGAGCGAGAGCGCGCTGGTAATTTGCTAGTACTAGGTTCAGGCCGAGCAACATCGCAACGAAGGCGAAAAGGTGCAATAGGCATCTTCTTTTTGAAACTTGCGGTCCGGATATCACAAATGGCCACCGTGACTTCATTAAGATCTCTCACGAAATCCTGGGAGTCCTAATCGACGCGTTCGGCATGACGTTTCAGTGTATTGTCATTCCGAGTGGAACGAGGAATCTTTCTCTATTCTTGAAATCGACACTAGCGGATAAGGCGCTGTTGTTGCAACTTCAGCGCGGAAGCTTGGTTGACATTGCATCATGGCTGGCATAGAAGGTGCCTCGATGTTCTTTTGGAGGGCCAGAAAGGGACGGCACTTCTCATTTATTATATCGTTTGTTCTGGGCTTGTTCCTTTGTGCCTCGCACCCCAAAATTTCCGCTCCAACTGCAGATTCTCTTCCCATTAAGCGAAATACAATCCTTGCACCTAAAGATTTCGTGCAGAGTGCCCTAAGCCGGGCGTTCAGAAGCGACAAAGGCCAGAATTCCCCCGCATTCTTGATAATCGGAGTTTTGGATGATGCTGTCGTTCGATCTGCTTCATTCCTCAATACAGATTACAGTCAGAGACCTCACCGAAATATTGTTGTTGCGTGTCTTTTTATCCGCTCTCCCCCTCACAGCTGCAGTGTTTAGCCGAATACTTAAAGACTATTCCGGGATCGCTCTGTAATCATCGAACCGAATTTCGCGCTAAACCGGTTGCGATCAAACGCAGGCCTGGTTGCCATCGATAGCCATTCGATGGGCGCGGTTATTTATTCAGAGGTAAACGATGCTGAACGAATTGTCGAAGCACATGGATACTCTCATCCTTGGGTTTTTATTGATTGCCGCGATCTGGTTCATTATTTGGGTCAACAGGAAATGACTAAGATGACGAATGCAACCAAAACAAACCAATTGAACTTTATACATGAGGAATTACGATGGCTACCTTTGATGTTGCGCACATAACAGAAAACGGAGTTAACTTTATAATCGTCCCGATGCATGCAAATTTCGGCTTTAAAACCGCACACGAGCAAAACGCAGTCGTATCGAAACTCCAGTTACATGCCAATGCCGCTGGCTTGACGGGCACAGTGGTGCCGGTCTGGGACTCGGGGAATGGCCGGCTTGCGTTCGTTGCGCCTCCCGATCGCCATTTGTTTTTATGGCATATCGACCTTGGATACGTAGCTCAGAAAATCAACAAAGAGCTTAGCTGGGAGGGTGATTAAATCTTTTCTTCGCCCGATTTCGCGCCTGCATGCACGGCGCCGCACTCGTCATAGACGTGCGCCTTGCCCGGCAATCGCGGATTGAGCGCCAGCTTCCCGATGGTGGTCAGTCGGAAGGGATCAGGCTTGAATGAGTGAATGAGTAAACGTATATGCTGCCGCCAAGTAGATTGCTCGGTGCACAACCGGAACGGCCGAGGTGTGGAATCGCGGCGGTTCTTCAATTCAGGTTTCAAATGGGAGAATAGCGCGTGCCACATAGCGTAAACCTGATCACGACGATCGCCGCCGCCTTGGGGCTCGCTTTGATCCTGGGTTTTATCGCTGCTCGCCTGAAATTGCCGCCGTTGGTTGGCTATTTGATCGCCGGCATCATCATTGGTCCCGCCACACCCGGCTTTGTCGCCGATGTCGACCTCTCGCACCAGCTCGCCGAAATCGGCGTGATGCTGTTGATGTTCGGCGTCGGCTTGCATTTTTCGGTGGAAGATCTTTTAGCTGTGCGCCGCATCGCGTTGCCGGGCGCCGTCGTCCAGATCGCCGTTGCAACTTTACTCGGCACCGCCGTCGCCTCGACGTGGGGCTGGAGCTTTGCCGGAAGCATCGTTTTCGGCCTGGGTCTTTCGGTCGCGAGCACAGTCGTGCTTCTCCGGGCGCTGGAAAGTCGCGGCATTTTAGAAACGCTCAATGGCCGTATCGCCGTCGGCTGGCTTGTGGTCGAGGACTTGGCCATGGTCCTGGTGCTGGTGCTACTGCCGCCGCTTTCGACATGGCTCGGGGGGAACGCGCCGGTACCCGCCGCGGGAGCCAGCGATCGGAGTCTACTGACGACTCTTGCGCTCACGCTCGGCCAAGTCACGGTCTTTATTGGCCTCATGCTGGTTGTCGGCCGACGCGTTTTCCCGTGGTTGCTCTGGCAGGTTGCCGGCACGGGTTCCCGCGAGCTGTTTACGCTGTGCGTCGTCGCTGCCGCTGTCGGCATCGCCTACGGCTCGGCCGCGTTGTTCGGTGTATCCTTCGCGCTCGGCGCTTTTTTTGCTGGTATGGTCATGCGCGAGTCGCCCTTGAGCTATCGGGCTGCCGAAGAATCGTTGCCTCTAAGAGACGCTTTTTCAGTGCTGTTTTTCGTTTCGGTAGGCATGCTCTTCGAACCGCAGGTGTTAATCCGGGAGCCGCTCCACGTGCTCGTGGTCATTGCGATCATCATCGTCGGCAAATCCTTGGCGGCTTTTTTTCTCGTCCTGCTTTTTCGTTATCCGCTCAACACGGCGCTCACCGTCTCGGCGAGCTTGGCCCAGATCGGCGAGTTTTCTTTCATCCTCGCCGGGCTGGGAATTTCCCTCGGCCTTATGCCGGCTGAAGGTCAGAGCCTGATTCTCGCGGGCGCGATCATCTCAATCGCCGTCAATCCACTGGTGTTTCGCGCCGTCGAGCCCGCACAAAACTGGATTCGCAAGCGCTCGACGCTGGCCCAATCGCTGGAGCGTTCCGACGATCCGCTTGCGGCGCTGCCGATGACCGTCGATCTCAAGCGGCTTACCGGGCAAGTTGTCTTGGTCGGCTACGGCCGAGTGGGCGGGCGCATTGGGGAAGCTTTGACCTCGCAGGGTATACCCTTTGTCGTGGCCGAGGAGAATCGCGAGATTGTTGAGAAACTGCGCGCAAAAGACATACCGGCGGTCTCCGGCGACGCCTCCGACCCTGTCGTGCTCATCCAGGCGCATATCCAACGCGCGCGCATGCTGGTGATTGCCACGCCGGACACACTTAATGTGCGGCGCATGATTGAAACCGCGCGCGCGGTCAATCCCCGAGTTGAAATCATCGTGCGCACACACAGCGAGGAAGAGGCCGCGCTGCTGGAAAAGGAAAATGCCGGAACAGTTTTTTTCGGCGAGCACGAGCTCGCCCGCAGCATGATCCAGCACGTCTTGGAGCGCTACGCTGGTGCAACGGAGCGACATCACTAACAGTGCTCACGCGGCCATTTTGACGATCCTCGACAGGGTCAGATAAGTCAACAAAGATAGTCAAGTTATCAAAGACAGTCGAAGCTTGACCCGCGAAGCTTGCACTCAGGCTTTTCCATCGATCGAAGAAAAATTTCGGATCTCATCTTTGCTTTCGCTGAATGGCTCACATTTCACCGTTCTCCCGGCAAAGGTCCAAAGCTTGCCGGTGGGCGGCGATGATGTGTGAATCTTTCGTACGCGGATGCGATTTCGAAGAGCCTCGCCTCCGCAAACGGGCGGCCGACGAACTCCATACCGACCGGCAGTTGTGCCGGTGTGGGACCGACGAGCTTGCTGCCGTTGGGGTCGGTCGGATCTGCTATCCGATCATAAACGACTCTGGTAAATCCGGCGGGAACAACAATGGAAGGAAATCCGCTTTCCGGGCTCAGGTTGACGCCCCAACTCCCGCCGGCGCCCCGGAATACATCCAAATCGGTTTTCAGAACCGGCTCACCCGGGAGCAGCGTCGGGTCTGACAAAGCGGTCCCAGCCTTGAGCACTCTTGGCTCCGTCCGTGTGTCATACACCGCCGGCAGTCGACTTGGTAAGACAACCGGGGGAGGTATCGTCGTGTTCACGAAAACCAGGGCATCGAGCTCGTTGTCTGCCATTACCTTAAGCAGAACCTGTCGCAGGGTTTGCATTCTCAAAAGATGATCCGTCTGAGTCGGCGTGTCCAGAGTCTTGGCGGTCTCGCCAAAGGTCGCCTTCAAAACGCCCATGTGACCCGCAAAGGTCGGGGTAGTGAACATATCCGCGGTGTTCTTGAACTTTACATCACCCCGCGCTTGTAAGTAGCGGTTCATTGAGTATCTGCCCTCTTCGCCGCGGCGCTGCGCCGCGAGCATACGCAGGTTGGCGCCGCGGAGTCCGGATGGAAACAGTTTGTGATCGAAGAACATCGTGACGATATGATCGATGGGCTCGGGAGGAGCCTTGGGGAAAACCGACGGAAAATTCTTAGCGAGCAAGCTCGGCTCGAGATAAGGAACCAGCTCTGCGATCGCGTCCTGAACATTGACCGGATCGATAATCGTTGCGCCCGCCTTCTTCATGTCGGCGATGGCTTCGTTGGCGAGACGAATAGAGTCTCGATCGGCGAGACTGACTTCGATCATTAAATCGCGCAGGACGCCCAGTCTTTTGCCGGCAAGGCTCTTCTCGTTTGCGAAGCGCCGGTAGGACACCCTGGGCTCGGTAGCGGCCGCCGTTACAGCATCCCTGGGGTCGTGCCCCGCGAGCGTCTCCAGGACGACCGCGACGTCTTGCACCGTGCGGCAAAGAGGACCGGCTCGATCTCTTGTGAACGTCAGCGGAAAAATACCGTCACGGCTAACCAAGCCCTGAGTCGCAACGATCCCAACGATATTGTTGTAGGCAGCTGGATTTCGAACCGACCCCGAGGTGTCCGTTCCCAATGCGCACATAGCCAGATTCGCCGCCACGGCTGCCGCGGAGCCTCCGCTCGAGCCTCCCGGAATTCGCGTCGTGTCATACGGATTACAGGTCTGGCCGCCGAATGTGCTGCGGCCGATGCCCGCCGGCGCGTATTCGTCCAAGTTCGTCTTTCCGAGGATGATCGCTCCCGCCATCCGAAGTTTCGCAATCACGGTTGCGTCGCGTGCCGGTTTATCATTCGCGTATGCGGCGGCAGCGCCGGCCGTCGTGCGCATGTCGAAGGTGTCAAAAAGATCTTTTATGGCGAACGGAATACCGTGAAGAGGTCCGACCGGTTTGCCGGTGCGGGCAAACTCGGCGTCGAGTTCCCGAGCGCGGTCGAGAGCATCCGGAATCTTTGGATCATCGGGACCGGTGTGGGTGCGCTTCATCCTGTCGGGGAGGCCCAGCGCAATCCGTTTATCTTCTTTTAGGTTCACAGTGATGAAGGCGTTAACTTGGCCGGCGTTTGGTATCGGCGTGATATCGCCCAGCTGCAATCCGGAAGCAGGATCAGCATCGCCCTGCACGCAAGTTCCGCTATAGGCTTTAATGCGTCTGAGGTAGAAGCTCACCAGCTGCGTGGCGGTGATTTGCTTTGTCCTGATCGCTCGCTGGACATCGGCGATGGTTGCTTCCTCAGGTCGGAACCTTCGGCCCTCTGCCGCGCTGACCTGCGATGAGAATTTTGTTCTTTCCCGAGTCATTGGGTTATCGAGAATGGGCAAGCACAACAGGAGTCCAATGTTTAGCACCGCGATGACACGAAAATTTGTTTTCCTGTTCACCGTCCGATCCTCCTGATGCCATTTTAGTTCAGGCCTTACTCCAAACGATGTTGAGCGGGAGACTAGCCGATAAGCTGCCGTCATTTCAACTTCGATACGGGTAAGGACAGGAAAGTTTAGAGCCTTGACTCTTCTAGTATTCTGTTCTCTATGCTTCAAGAAACTGCAATAAGAGGTTTTGGAGAATGGCAAACGATCTAGCGATGCGGTGTTATCCCGTACCGGGCGCGATTGTGAAAGAATGGATCATCCCGGCTAAGGAGTATTCTGCTTTCACGATCCGACGGGGGCAGACGCTGCGGTTCGTGGACATGGAAGGCAAGCAGGTACCGGATCTGGTTTGCTTCAACGAGCGTGATCTGACGGAACACCTCAACATGGGCAACAGTCTGCTTCTGAACAAGCGGCGCGAGCTACGCCAGGGAGACGTGCTTTACTCCGTCATCTGTAATCCGATGATGGTCATCATCGGCTACTCCAACGATGAAAGCTATGCCTACGGCCCCATGTGCAGCGAGGAGCTGAATCGTATCCGTTACGGGGTGTCCGGTACGCGCAACTGCCGTGACAACTTCGCCATGGCGCTGGCTCCACACGGCTTCAACCAGCGACAAATTCCCAACGCCTTTGTTCCGTTCATGCGGGTGGAGGTCGGGCCCGACGGGTCCATGGAGATTAAAGAGCCGACAAGTCGTGCGGGCGACTTCTACGATCTGAAGGCGGAAATGGACCTGCTTGTGGCAGTGTCTAACTGCCCGCAGGAGCGCAACCCATGCAACGGTTTCAAGCCCACGCCGATGGGCATGATCATCTATGAATCCGCTTAAGCGCGCAACAACAAGGGAGGAGACAATCATGCAACTCACGGGTCTGACGCGGTCAAAGACAGCATCTCTGTTAGCCGTGCTTAGCGTCGTCGGCAGCCTGAGTTTTTCTCCCGCCGATCTGAGAGCCGCTGAGAAGGCCAAAGAGACTCCGGTTACGATCCGGCTGGATTTCATCGTCGGAGGAAATCATGCGCCGTGGTTTGTCGCCTCGGAGAAAGGCTTCTACGCCAAGCGGGGACTGAATGTCACCATCCAGCCTGGGACAGGTTCAGCGGATACGATCCGCACCATCGCTTCGGGAGGAGCTGATGTAGGTTTCGCCAATGTCTCAACCGCAGTAGTCGGCCGATCCAGGGGAACGCCCATCGTCTCGGTTGCTCAACTCGGTTACATAGCCGTCACGGTCCTCTGGCGCGAGGAGACTGACATCAAGACTCTCAAAGACCTCGAAGGCAAGTCGTGGGCTATCAGCCCCGGACAGGCGCAATGGTTTCTGCTTCCCGCTCTTGCAAAGATCAACAACGTGGATTTCGCATCCATTAAGATTCAGGAGACCGCGCCGCCGCTTCAGCCGGCGGCTTTGCTTGCTAAGAAGGCCGACTTCATTACTATGTTTCGTGCCTCGAACGATGAGGTCGCGGATATGGCTGCAGCTAAACAAGGCATTCGAATAAAGCGAATCCACATGCGGGATGCCGGACTCGATATCTACGGCAGCGCCCTTATAGCCAAGGAAGAGGATATCAAACGCCGTCCGGAAATGATTCGCGCCTATGTCGAGGGAACAATGGAAGGTTTAAGATACACTCGTGACCATCAGGAAGAAGCACTCGGAATCTTATTGAAACTCAAACCTGAGCTGGATAGGGAGCTAACAAGAATTCAAATCAAGAACGGCGTGGAGGAAGTCTTCATTCCGGCAGAATCGGTGGCGTCCGGATATGGCTACATGAAGCCTGACGTCATGGAAAAGACCGTGAAAATCACAAATGAGTTCTTCGACGTGGCGGGGAAGGTCCCAGCGGCCGGTGTTTACACGAATCAGTTTATCCGAAAGTGAGAACCGCCTATCATCAAGTCCTTTGTTGATAGTTCTAGGTCGCTCTTTGCTCACCCCCCTTTGCTTCCCACGGTGTAACGGCTACATCGGCATCGTCTTGCACGAGTTGGGACGCAACACTCCGCTCCAGGCTGTCAATACTCAATGCTTTGGGTGCGGGTATCGGCTCGCTTGGATTGTGATTCGCGGGAATCGTGACTCTGAGCGGGGATTAGGACGCAAGCGTTGGCTCAGCAAATCGAAATAACCGGATCGTGACGGGAGAGTCTCTCTCGGATTGCACTAGAATTGGCCTTTCAACATCAGAGAAACGACGGCAAACAGCGCGTGCCACCATCCAACGCGAGACTCACCATTGAGTATATGCCGTCTCTTTGGACCGAAGGGCTCCTTTACAATTTTGCGCATCGTTTTCCTTCCGAATCGTGGATTTGTAGAAGGCTCACAGCAAGGGGGAAAAGTAAATTAACAGCCCGGAATTTTCTTCGCCGCGCAGTCTTCGAGAATCTTAGCTCCAGCAATATCACCACGGCGGGCAGAATCGGGCGCGGGTAGGCCGGATAAGCCCCATAAAACGGCCGCTAGGCACCCTATTACCACAGCAGTACCGACATGCCATAGAAACCGTTCGGCGACGCCTTTGACGATTAAATTCTTAATTTCCACGTTCGTATGTTCTTCCTCGCGCACTTCCATGTTTGCTCCTTTGTAATTCTCTGTGTTCACCGCCTCATCAATAGCACTGCTTATAAACCGTTTTGATTGCACGACTGGTTCTACCGCTATCTCGTGTGATTCAGCTACCAGCGGAACTGATACGGATTGAACTGATACTGATTTTGCCGGTTATTTTTATTTTGGTACTGCTCTAGGTAGCGGTTAGGATCACCCGTAGCTTGTTTTCCGGTGTGCGGGTTCACGTTCCCCGGGTAAGACCAGTTATTATACAGGTTCCCGTCCGAGTTACTTCGATAGTGCCCACCGACATACGTTCCATCGCTGCGCGTGTCCGGTTCGACCCAAACCTGAGCCTGAGCCACGCCGAGCCAGCCTAGGACAAGTGCGATCACAAGAAGAGTAATCTTTTTCATAATTCACCTGTGAGTGATTTGATCGCTTTTCCCTAGAGCAACGCATATGCCCGGAACCGGTTGTAATAAAATCAAGTGCTTTTCGCGCGAGCCAAATGCCGCGCTCGGGCAATGTGCCAGATTATGGCAACCGGGAGCGCTCATGAAACAGAATCCTCAGCACTTTCGTCCGCCGCGGGGAATTAAACGCGCGGCATGGTCTTGGCTCAATGAGATCGATAGTTCAAGCGGCAACGGAGTAGGAATTATGCCAAAGATATTTCTGAGTCTCAGAGGAGCAAAAATGAATTCATGCGAATTAGGCGCTGAGTACGATTTTGCGGTTATCCCTTGGGCACCAAAGAATGGAGTAGTTTAATGACGAATCCTGTTTGCCCCGAATGTTGTTCCGAATACGTCAGACGGGTTCGACGTGAGGGAATCGGAGATCGTCTGCTCGGCGTATTCTATGTTTATCCCTTCTCTTGCCAGCTCTGTGGAGAGCGTTTCAGCTTTTTTCAACGCCGAGTGAGATACGTGAGAATCGATGAAGAACAGCGCATGTACCAAAGGTCTCCGGTAAACTTCCCGATTGCTTTCGCGAACGATGAAGTCACCGGTAAAGGCCGAGTCGGCGACATTTCGATGGGCGGCTGTACGGTTCAAACTGACGCACAGATGGCGCTGGGAGCGATCTTTCAACTGTCACTCGGCATCGAGGATGCTGTCTCGACCATCAAGATAGATGCGGCGAGGGTGCGAAACGTTCAGCTTGATCGCGTCGGATTGGAGTTTTTGAAATTTCAAAAAACCGAGAGAGAACGCTTGCAGAATTTTGTCCGGGGCCTGTTGTTCGCGCGGCGGGGTGAGAAAAAAACTATCTTTGATGAAGCCCGCTAGCGTCGTTAGCACTATAACTCATTTAATGAAAACGACTGTTAAAGCCAAGAAACCAGCATACGTTATCTACGAGCGCATCAAGCAGGTCGGACGCTCCGAGCGATACCTCAACGAGCTTTCCAGGATCACGAAAGCTAAGAATCTTCCCAGCGAATGAGCCACGCCTGAGCAGCGAAGTAGAGCGGCGATCAAAGCGGTGGGGTAAATGAGTTCTTCGACGTGGACGGGAAAAAGTCCCAGCCGCCGGTGTTTACACGAACCAGTTTATCCGAAAGTAAGAACCCTATCAGCGCGACGCTTTGCGAAAGATCCGATACGGTATCGAACGATTTAAGCGGAGGCATGCGATGGACTGCGCCCCATTGACAGGAGAGAAAAGCTGAGAATTTGAGGGAGATATGATCGGCTCAACCAGCGGGTAATATGGACCGGCGCAAGGAGTCGATCGATGGGAAACAACGAATGAGCACTTCGTAAACTTTGATCGAGAGATTGAGCGGAGGTGATCTGAATTTAAGAAAAGTCGGGTGTCCGGCCAAAAGGGTATGGTGAGACTACGATTCTATGTCCAAAATCTCCATGAAATTAGTTTCTTACTCGGTACAGTCTGAGAATTTGTTTCTAACATATTCATGCCGCCAGAAGGTCGACGATTTTTTGAATGGAGTCATCAGCTTTGCGATAGGCGGTCTCCAGTTTGCTGTTTACAGAGAGTGTTTGGTCT
>DASYUV010000205.1:0-4049 GCA_036000865.1 Binatia bacterium
GCGGCAACGCCGGTGTGCTTACTGATGATCTCCGTGTGCACCGGCACTCTCCAGGCGTTGGGCTCACTCAAATCTCGCACCGCGCGCAGGTAGCCGTTCATGAACGCCTTGGCAGCACTGTCGTTTTTTTTCGCCCAGTCACTGTTCCAGAAGGCGACCGTTATCGGCACCGGCTTGGCTCCTGCTTTTGCTTTGAGCGGCCGTACGCCGATGCCCTTTTCCTCTGCCTGAGTGGCGAAGGGCTCCGTGATGATGCCGCAGTGAATGGCGCCGTTGTCGAGGGCAGGCAGCATTTCGGGAAACGGCAGTGTCTTAACGTCGACGTTGTCGATCCTGAGTCCGCCCGGTTTCAACACTTCGTCCAGTACCCATTCCGTCGCCACGCCTTTGGCATTGATGGCGCAGGCCTTGCCACGCAAGTCAGCGACAGCCTTGAATCGGCCCGCATCTATCTCCGCTTTTCGAACCACCAGGTAGTCCTCGTTGTAGGCAAAGTGCATGGGGGCGACGAAGGCGACGGGAAGTTTTTGATGCGCCGCGTTAAATGCCGCCGCGCCTAGGGCGCCGCCGCCCACCTGCAAGTCTCCGGTGGAAACCTGGGTAAGTATCGCCGCGCCGCTGGGCAAGCGGACGAGCTCGGTGGTCAAACCCTGCGCCTTGAAATGACCCCGTTCGTGCGCCACAAAAAGCGGCGCAAACGATTCGGAAGGAACAAAACCTATTTTCACGACAGATTGAGCGGAAAGCGAGTCGATGCAGCCGAGTAAAACTAAAACGAAGAAAGCCATTCCAAACTTTTGCCCAACTTTTTTTTTCTTCATAGGTCCCCCTCGAACGTAACAAGAATGTTATCTTGGAGGTCTCTTTGTGTCATTCTGAAGAATCTCGCAGTTAATTCGGCGAGATCCTTCGCTAAAGCTCAGGATGACAACCGAGAGCATGGAATGATCCATTACTCGTCCGCTGTTCAACGTGACGAGAACATAGCAGCGCTTGACCGCTGCTGCCAAGGCATGAGCCAATGTCCTACGCGCTCTAGCCCGTAAGTGAGAACCCAGCCAAGGGCGCCGATCACGACAAAAGCCGAGAACAAATTTTTCGCCGCAAAGGTCTGACCCGCCGTCCAAAGAAACGCTCCGAGACCTTCCTGCGCCGCGGTCAGCTCAACGGCGATTACCAGAACCAACGTCAGACCTAGTCCGATACGCATTCCCGTGAAGATATCAGGCAAGGCCGAGGGAAAAAGCACATAGCGGAACAAACGCCAGCCCGTCGCACCGTAGTTCTTGCCCGCTTCCAAGATGCCGCGATCGACGGCCAACACGCCGGCCGATGTGCTTACCGTCATCTGCACGAAACTCGTCAGCGTGGACGTGAAAATCAGCGTGCGCTCGTTGACCCCCAATACCAACATGACCAACGGCAACAGGGCGATTTTCGGAATCGCGTAGAGCGAGTTGAGGATCGGTTCGACGGCCAACCTCATGCTTCGGGACATCCCCAAGCTCAGGCCGAGGAGCACGGCAGGTATAAGTGCAAATAAAAAGCTCAGGGAGAGTCTATACACGGTCACGGAGAGATGGCGCCACAGCTCACCACTTGCCAGAAGCCCGACGAGATGAGGTCCCAGTTGGCTGGGCGGAGGTACATAGTTAGGCCGAAGGATTCCTGCTGCCGCCAACAACTCCCACACGAGGATGGCAATCACGGGAGAAATAAATGCACGCCAAGAGCCGCGACGTCGCGCCATTAGCGCTGTCCCTTCGCTCGCAACAAATCTACTTGCCAGGGCATCAAGCGATCGGCGAGCGCTTCCAGCCCATAGGTCACGAGAATTCCGAGAAATCCGATGAGCACAAGTCCGACATACATTTCCTCGATGCGCAGGATCTGCCACGAGTGCCAGAGGAAACCGCCAAGCCCATGTTTGGCGGCAACCATTTCGACGGCCACAGTAACGATGAATCCGACTCCCAAAGCGAGGCGATACCCGATGAAGAGATGCGGCAGCGCCGCGGGGAGTATCACCCGTAGGAACAATCGCAGTCCGGTCGCGCCATAATTCCGGCCGGCCTCCAATAGCGTCTGCTCTAAAGCTGCAACGGCGGCTTGAGCCTGCACCACGATGACGAGAAACGGCGTAATCGCTGCCGTCAAAAGCAATCCCCATTCGCTGAGACCGAGATAGAAAATGACCAACGGGAAAAAAGCGATGCTCGGGATGGGAAACAAAAGTCTCACGAGTGGATCAGCCGCCATGCGCATCTCAATCCACCAACCCATCGCCAGCCCGATCGCCGTCCCGGGTATCACTGCGATGAGGAAGGACGCGATCAGACGTCCCAAGGTTGTCGTCACATGGAGCCACAACTCGCCGCTAAGAGCTAAGCTCGACAGCGTGCGAGCGATGTCCGTCGGCGCTGGAAAGAAGGCGGCGCGCAGCATGCCGGTATGGACCAGGGCTTCCCAAGCGGCGAGCATGACCAGTGAAGTCGTCAGCGGAATAGTTATTTCTCGGCAAAGAATTCGAGAAAGCATTTGATTAGCGCCAATTGTGGTAAAGTTCGTAACTTCAGTGTTCTCTTCTAGATCGTCATTCCCGCGAAAGCGGGAATCCAGACTCCCCTCCTCCTGGATTCCGGGTCGCGCTAGCTATCGCCAGCTTGCCCGGAATGACATTTGAGTCATATCGCCATCATCGATTTGAACGGCTTGAACGACTGGAACGTTGTGAACGATTTGAACGTGTCCCTTAATAGAAATCAGTTACTCGTTTGCCATCGCAGTTTCCACTTCATTGCGCAGTGCATCCCAGATTTCCAACGACAGCTTGGTGTAAGAATTCCAACCGCGCATTTCCATATTGCGCGGACGCGGTAGGTCCACCGAATACTCCGCCTTTATTCGGCCAGGCCTCGCGGTCAGGAGCACGATTCGGTCGGCCAGATAGACGGCTTCGTCGATGCTGTGGGTAACATAAAGGACGGTCTTGCGCTCGCTTTCCCAGACCCGGAGTAGTTCTTCCTGGAGCACCGTCCGGGTCTGCGCATCCAGCGCGCCGAACGGTTCATCCATGAGCAGCACCTCGGGTTCGGCAGCCAACGCCCGGGCGATTCCGACTCGTTGACGCATGCCGCCCGAGAGCTGGTGCGGGTAAGCACGGGCGAACGGCTGGAGTCCTACGCGCGCAAGCACGTCGCGCGCCCGAGTAAGGCCTTCGTGATGCGGCACGCCGCGCATTTCCAGCGGAAAGGCAACATTATCGAGAACTGTGCGCCAAGGAAAAAGCGCATACTCTTGAAAGACCAGCGCAGTTTTCGGGCGGCCGTTTTCCTTCTCGGACGAAGAGTGGATCACGACTGAGCCCGCTGTGGGACGGAGTAACTCCGCGACAACCCGGAGAAGCGAAGACTTGCCGCACCCACTCGGACCCAAGAGAGCGACAAACTCGCCATCATGCACGGTGAGATTCACATTCCCGAGGGCCGACACGGATGAGAAATCGCTGTGGTATACATGCTCCACATCGCGAATCTCAATCTTCGTTACTCCCGGCATGGACTTGTCATCCCCCGCTAAAGAGGCGCGGATTATAACATGGAGACTGACGAGGACAAGGCTTAGCGACGACGAGAACCACGCTATCCATAACAGACTTTCGAGCTTGTCGTGAGAGCAAATCTTCCTGTCGGTGTTCATAAAAGAACTTCTGAGACAGGAATCCGGATCGAAAACTTCGCCTTGCAGTTCTTTCCTCTGGATAATACATTTTGTTTGAAGAAGCGCGTTACCATCGATGCTGGGCAACGGCGGGACGAAGGAATTCATGGGATCAAGCAGTCGCAAAGCGATTGAGCAGGAGCAATTCAAACGACTGCGCCAAATGTTTCAGACGATCTTGCCGGCGAACAAATTTTACGGCCGTAAATTGGCGCGCATGGGTCTTCAACAGCTTGATTCGCCGGAGCAGCTTCGAAGTTTACCATTCACCACCAAAAGCGAACTCGTCGAAGATCAGCAGAACCACCCACCGTTCGGCAGCGATTTGA
>DASYUV010000206.1:0-15848 GCA_036000865.1 Binatia bacterium
TTGAGACCGCCGCGCTGCCAGCCGATGTTGAGCTGCTTGATAAATTTTGAACTTTCCATAGACGCGATTTCCTGAGGCATCGTCATTCCTCCAGAGAGTTGGCGGTTGGTGGCGTTAGAAACGTTTGAAGTTCGAGATTTCCTGGAACATCGATTTCTCGAACTTGCTCTTTAGCTTCCCGTCGGAGATCTCGCGACCCACGAGGCTGATCAGCTCGTCAAGCTTCGCCTCCGGCGGGTTGTCCGGCGACTCGCCCAACGCTTCAATCTGATCGCGCAATACCAGTGGGGCCATTGGGTCGATCATTTCGGTCAGAATGCTCGCTACACGATTAGTAACGCAGGCGGCACGATATCGGCACCCACAGGCGTGTGAAATTGTGCGAGTGCTTGTCGAACAGATCCAAGAAACCTGCAAAGTTTAACTGCGAGGCAACCTCTTCACCACGATCTTGAAGTACGTTCCAAGTATGCGTTCCGCTTAAGTACACGGCTCTGAGACCATCATCGGTGAATACCGCGGACTAGTCGAAGCCGCAAAACTTCGGCGATCCCTGCCGAATTCGCGGCCAGGTTCAGCATCGCTGCTGAACCGCTGGACTTTTGCTCCGCTGAAAGTCAGTTGAGCGTCATTCATATGAGATCTGTAATAGCAGTGGAGGTTGAACAGCCTTTCCAACGAGAGTTGTTAAAGCTCCTCTAGGCGAACAGCCGACACTCCCTTGTCGGACAAGCCCCAACGTATTATCAAATCGCGCAGGTAAATCGAAGATGGCGCATATATTCCACTGTCCGTCCTCTCCGAGAGAAAATCTCCGGCATCCCAATGTGCCGACTCTTCAGAACAGGGACTATCCAGAAAGCTGGATTCTTCCACGATATCTTCATGGCCGAGTTGGAACGTGAATGTGGCCGTAGCCATGAGACGCCCGCCATCATAGAGTTTGACCGTCGACTGTTCGATTGATTTCTCATCGACATGGATAAAATAATCTATGCCGGTAAAAAGTGGGTTGCGAAATTCCAATCGCGCCCGAGCGAGCCCCCGCTCTTGCCCGATCGCGCACATGGCCCAGCATCGCCAGGGTGCCGAGAATACCGAAAACCACTGGTCTTCCGTAGGGGGTTTTCCGAGCATAACCCTGCGATACGTGCAACGGATTTCTGTCGTGGCTCGCCAAACTGAAAAGCTTAAGGTCGTCTTCGCTAAAGCGAACCGACGCAGAACGTTGCGATTCGATCCACATACCGTCTTTTGCTTCGCCTCCCGATCTGTAAGAACAGCAGAATTGGTGGTTGAATATCGGGTTGGAGAGTCGTCTGCAATGCTTTCGAGGCTCTAGTTCGATGGAGCCGTTGCGATGCGACTAACACCCGTTGCGGGTTAGAAATTGCTTTAGCTCGTCAATATTCTTGAATTCAGCAAGCTCGTTGCCGGAAAACATCACGCCGAAATGTTCTTCAATACTGAACATCAGATTTAAGTGCGCGACCGAATCCCATCCGAGAATGTCATACGCCGTCGTGCTATCCTGTCGTGGATTTCCGGATGTGCGTAGTTGGCGGGGCGACGAAAACACTTGCCCCCGCCGGCACATTGGTAATGACTACGGTGTTGGGACCGATGCGGGCGCGATCACCGACGTCAACGTTTCCCAGAATCGCTGCGCCACAGCCTACCTGCACGCCCACGCCTAGTTTTGGTGCCTCCCAGCTGCGGCTGGCGCTGAGCGCACCAATCGTGACGTTGTGACGAATCATACAAAAATCACCAATTTCAGCTTTTTCGTGAATAACGATGCCGCCTTGATGAGCGATCGTCACCCGACAACCGACCTTGGTCGTATAGTAAAGCTCAATGCCGTAGTGGTTGCGCACGTAACGAAACAGGGCGCGATAGACGAAGAAGAGAACCGCTTGTAGCGCGCGCGGCTTGATGTCCTGTTGCCACACGCCAAATCGATAAACCGCCATCACACGAAAACCGGGCAGACTCCAATCGCGTTGGTAAAACCGCCACTCCTCAATGATGGCTCGGACCAGCTTACGTAAGTTTTCCACGAGTGCCTTCAAGGTTTGCATCTCGCATGAGAACAGCTTCGCCTGAGTTGCCGGAGCGGTCATAAGGCTTTCCACAAAAGGCCGCGGACAACCCGGCGACTCGGTGATCGCGCATGGGAACAGTCACGATTCCTCGCTCTCTGCTATGCCGGTCGACAATATCGATGACCGCTTTCTTAAAAGCTTCCGTATAACTATCTCGGGTATGATGGGCTCGCGCGTAGTTCCAGGCGTTCTGCGCCATGGTTTTCAACCGTTCAGCGGGCAAAGCCGCAAACGACCGCACCGTGTCTTTGATTTCGGCAATGGAAGAGGACTTAAGAATCGCGCCTATGTCCGCGCTTACGTCGAGTCCCGTTTCATAGCTGACCAGTGGGATCAGGCCCGCCTGCAGACAAGTCACGACACCGCCGGATTGGCCTTCGGAGCAAGAGGGATAAATAAGCGCAACGTTTTGATTGCAGATCTCAAGAAATTTCCTACTTGCGACGTCAACCCAACCAACGGTCTGAATATTGGGAATTTCACAGAGTTCCTTGCGGTAGGCGTGAAAAAAATCATCTTCGGCTTCAACGGGACCGCAAACCGTTAGGTTCAAGTCAGGCATCTCCGCGAAGGCATCCAGAACCAGGTCCAAGCCCTTTCGCACGAGCCCGCCGGAACCAAACCAAACAAAGTTCTTGCGGCAGCTCTCGAAATCCTTGCTTTCCGGGAATGGATAGTTTCCCAACGACAGTACCGGGATCGGATAAATGGGCTTGTTGGCAAAGCGAAACGTATTCTGAGTGAATTCATTTCCCAGAAGGATCGCGCAGTCGGCGTATTCGATGCCACGATTGGGCGGTTCATATCGTCGAGGCCGCAGCGTAAATCCGCGGCGTCGTTGAAGATCAAGCAAACGGCCCGTTTCCGCCGCATTTTGAAAAGTAATGTGACAGACATCGACGTACATAATCTTGACGCAGTCTTTATTGAGAAACGGCGATAGTCTTTGCAGGTTCCAGCGAACATCAATAAAAAGTGAATATTCCTTGTCCGGCGTGAACGAATTATTGGTCCAGTTGATCACGTCCACCGAGTAGCCAAGGTCCAACAAACTCCTCGCCATCAAAAACGTTTCCCAGTGATTCGTGTGCGAATTTGAGATGGGCTCTCCTGGCTTCAATAAGAATGGCTGGATCACATGAGAGAGAAGCGCGTTGCCACACGATGGCCCAACGGGTTTCAGTGACACGACCTTCCGGTCTGGGCTACCAATGTCCGCGAGGTTTTTACGAAAATTCGTGACGGTATTCTTAAAGCAGCGTTTAACCTCCCAGGCAGAGATGTACCACGGGTGTGTTCGCAATCGACGTTTCAAAGTATGAAACATATCAGGCGTCCGTCCCAATTCCTGTGGAAATATCAGCGTCGCTGGCGGCGGAGCGACCGTCAACACACGCAATAAAAGACCCGTCTTCGAGCTGATGGGGATCGATGTGATGCATGCCGGAGCCATTCCAACCGGCGCCACTAGCATCGAGGACGACATTGTGGTCCCAAGCTTCCTCCCGATAAATAGTCGGGGTTAGCTCCGTAATCACCAGCGCGTGAATTCGGGTGCCGTAGGAAGGAATATTGTCCTGCGCGTATCGAACGATCTGCCCATCCACTATCACAACCCGGCCGCCGGGGCGGGCCATTGGGCGACCATTACGGATGATGGGACTTTGGGGATGCTCGCTCCACGGTCCATGCAAGGCGTCGGCGTGATACAACCGCAACGTGTCCTGGTTTTCATTTTCTAGTGTGTCCGTGAATATCCACCAACGATCGTGGTAACAAAAGAGCGATGAATCGGTATAAACCGCGCCTTGCAAGAGGATGCTGTCCAGACGCCATTCCTCGGGAAATCTCGTCGCGCGGTACAAATGAATGCTCTTTGTGCGGCCACATTCAGGCATCAGATAGTATTTATTCTGAAACTCAAAAACGTACGGGTATGACAAATGAAAAGGCTTGATCAAAACGATTTTTTCGTATTTCCAGTGAATCCCGTCCACGCTACGCGCCAGGCCGATTTCACCTTTGCAACTATGGCGGTTCATGACTTCAAAAAACATGTACCACGTATCGCCGGCTTTAATCATAAAAGGATCAGCGACAAATGCCGCGGGCACATCAGATACGTCCTGCCTGGTCAGCACCGGGTTGTTGATTTTCGCCGCCGGTAGAAAATGGAACGGATTCTTGCCTTGGTAAATTCCAATGGACCATTGTTTCGCAGGCAATTCCATGTTGATACGCCCATGACCGGGTAAGATCTGGCGGATGGTCCGGCTGGCAATTTTTCGCAGAGAGGTCGGCATTTTATGATAGATTGGCTCTACCGAGGAGATTGGAGAGAATTCAAAGTGGTTTCAGAAAAGGGCGCATATGGATCTCGGTAACCTCTGCGGTCCGAGGCAAACTCAAAGCGTTGACCACTACAGCCGCGACATCCTCGGGTTGAATCAAGCGCTCGGAGTGATAGGGCTTGCCTTCTTGCGCATGGATCGCCTGCTGCATTGGTGTTGCGGTACGGCCGAGAAACACGCTCAAAACCCGCACACTATCCGCGTTGACTTCCTGCCTCAGACTGTTTGTGAAAGCACGCAGCGCATGTTTTGTGGCGGCATACTGTGCCACTCCCGCGTCAGCCTGAATACCGGCGGTGGAATTGATGCAAACTACCTGTCCCTTGCCCGACTTGAGAAGAGGTAGAAGCGCTCTTGTCAACGCATAGGGCGCGATAACGTTGGTGTTCAATTGCCATTCCAGATCTTCGACTGGAGAACTCTCCAGAGTTCCCAACGCGATTACTCCGGCGCTGTGAATCAGCGCGTCCACACGACCCTGCGTTTTCGTCACCGCGCCGACGAATTTCTGAATATCTTCTCGTACCGTCAAGTCGAAATTGTGGATCTCCACGACCCGCGCCTTGTGCCGGACTTCACCGGCGACGGTTTCCAACGCCACGCGTTTTCGCCCAAGCAGAAGGAGCATGGCACCTTGTCTTGCCAGCTCGAGCGCAATAGCCCGGCCTACGCCGCTGCTGGCGCCCGTGACCACGGCAACGCCTCCTGCTGGGAAACCGCACCCTGCGCGATGATCCATCACGATCTCTCCGCGCTCAGGGAAACTGCATTGATCCTCATTGCAAACACGCTAGAAGGCCGCGCCCGCATTAATCGACTCGAGGACTCGATTCGCCACCAGCTCTTGGCCCGCATGGTTATAGTGACCATTGTAACGAAAAGGAAAAAACGCCAAAGGATCTTTCGAATTTTGAAAAGCCTCGTGGATGTCGATGATCGGGATCTGCAATTGGCGTACAATATTTAAGACCTTCTCACGGTCCTTTGTGGACTGTGCGTCGTGACTATTATAGCGATCCCAGGCCGGCAAGTAGACAAACATCAGCTTGCCCTTCCAGCTGCTCGCTGTCCTGTCCGCGCGAAGCAATATTTCTCTGAAGAGGTCAAAGTCGCCGGGGTTCGGTTGTATCGGTGCCGGCGCATTCCGAGCACTGCCATAGACCAACCCCATTGACTGACGCAGGCGCGTGAGTTTCAATGTCTCGCTTAAGCTTAACCCTCCTTTCACGGCGCGCCTCTCGCGATCGACAAAGTCTTGGAGAACGCGATCGATGGCATCTTGCCGGCCCCGAAGTCCCTGGGTGAACTCAGTCCGCAAATATCGTATCAACAGTGGGCTGTTTTTTTCGCGAATGAGATCACCGAGATCGTTACCTTCGCAGTGGAACCACAACACATATTTCGGGCTCAGCCGGGGCAGGTATTCCCTAAGACTTGCCAGCATAAGAAGAGGGCCATTGCCATTGCCGCCCAACGTGAGAGTTTTCGTGATTTGATTTCTTATGAGTCCGACAAAAGAGCGCTCGGGTTCCACGCAGGCTCCGTGCGCATTGGAATCGCCCACGATCGCCACATCTAGGCGATCCGATGACCATATGGAAAGAGGATTATTGAAGCCATGCTCATCGCTCTTGTAAACGACGTATTCGCCGAGTTCGTTGCAAAACACCGTCGGCCGCTGCGAGATGCCGCCAAGCGGCAGCAATTCTGTCTCCTGATGGCCAACTGCGGAGCGCAACTCCCCGCCCGGCGCTCTGTTGAGCAACAGGAACGGCGTTACTGCCGGGACTGCAGCGACTTTACGTTTCTCAAATTCCTCAATGACTTCGATTCGGCTGCGGCTATCGAACCTCACTCCGAGCGTTCTTGCTCTCTCCACCCGTTCGGCGGTAAGCGAATCCAGATGCGTCGCGATTCGAGCCAGGAAGTATTCCGCGCCGTAAATAGCGAAAACACTAGATGCCAGCGACAAGACAAACTTCAATTTGCGCAGCGGCTGTAAACGCAGACACAAAAACAGCACAATTCCGGCCGCCGCCGGCGCTCCGACATAAAGAAGGATAGCCTGCGGGTGGGTGAAATGTTTCGAATGCGTCCAGACATAGCTGTATCCAGTATGGAGCGAAGCCAAAAACAGAATTGACGCCGCTCCCATCAAAATCAGGTTGGCGAATCGAACCGCCCAGGCCATGCCGCTCCGTTCCATATTTTACTCAGTCCGATTCGACTACGGCTTAATCGGCCGCAGACGCTTCCTTTAACAACCCATGCTCTTCGAGCGCGACTGCAGCTTCTCGGACCCGGGCAAATGGCAAACGCGATTTTTCACAGATATCAAGCAGTGAGTTCTTGCCATCGGAATAGTTTAACACCCATAACATCGCCATTTCCCGCTGTTTGCGATCGGTGGCGCCGCCGAAGGAGCTATAGAGCCCACGTTTTCCCAACTGGGGTTCACATTTCGGATTCTGATTAAGATAAGTGCGATTGCCTTCCAAAATCGCAATGGCTGACAAACACTTGGCAAGAGAGTCGCCTAACGATGCGGCTTTGACGAAACTCAAGTCATCAGCCGAGGTGTGATATTCGGGATATTGACTGTGGGGCGTTCTCATGAAACATCCGACCGGCAAGTCGAACCCCGGCGAACAGTATTGCCGTTCGTCGTAGCCATAGGGGGAAAAATCGAGAATCTCATGGCTGCCGCCGGACTCTTTCAGAATCTGGATCATGGCGCGATCGATTTCAGCGTTGCCTTGTCGGCTTCTTTTATAGGTCGGACATCCCGCGTCACCCGCGCACGCGAGGACGATCCCATGGCGAATGTTTGCGACCTGGGCCTCATGCAAGCAGAGCCAAGTGATTGAGCCGATGGTGCCCGGCACGAACAGGAAACGGTAAGAATAACGGCGCGGTGCGCTGGCGAGCATTTGCGCCAATAATGACGAGATCGCGATCCCCGCCAAATTATCGTTGGCCAACGACGGATGGCAAATGTGATTCGAAATCAAAATCTCGTCGCGCGTTTCACCCGGGAAAAAGCATTCGCCATAGGTCAGATGACCGTCCTCCAGCGTAGAATCTATGCAAACCTCGTATTCCCGGTCGGTCATGGAGCGCAGTTGATTATGGGTGATACAGAAGCCCCACGTCTCGTTGTAGTAGGATGTCCGATAGGGGATCCAATCGGGTTGGTCCGGAATCGTGAACAAATGAGACTTGAGTTCTTCCAAGCTTACTTTTTTGCGCACCGGCACGCTGTAGCTCACTACGTGAAGATTCGAGCGGTTGAAATCGACGATTCGGACACCGCGGGAGTCTTTGATATACGCATCGTTAATGTTCCATTCGCGGGGAATTTTCCAATCGAACACGTCTGTGCCCGAGGGAATTTCTTGAATCTCAAGTGGTATCTCCTGGCGAAGACGATCCAAGGTCTGGCGCACGCCGTCACCGCTAATACTGCGACAGATTGGGTAAAGATCGGAGACCAGCCGGTGCAATTGTTGTCCCGTCGCTACGATATCGAGTCGCGAAATGAGTTGCTCCAACATCGATTAATCTCTAGCGAAAATCAGGATAACTCCTGTCCCGTTTAGACAATGTCGTCGGGCCGAGTGGCCAATCGACACCGAAGCGGGGATCATCCCAGCGCACGCCCCAAGCCGATTCAGCATGATAAAACTGCGACATCTGATAAAAAACTTCGCTGTTATCCTCCAGGGTTTGAAAGCCATGAGCGCAGCCATCTGGAACATAGACCATTTTGTGATTGGCCGCGCTAAGATCGATGGCAAACCAATGTGTAAATGTTGGCGAATCCGGCCGGAGGTCGATGATCACATCATAGACGGCACCCTTGGTGCATCGGATGAGGCGAGCTTCGCCATAAGGAAACTTTTGAAGATGCATGCCGCGCAATGTGCCGCGCATGCGATTGAATGAAATATTACACTGCACAACTTTGGGATCGATGCCTTGCGTCGCGAATTCTCCTTGGCAAAAGGTGCGCGCAAAGAACCCGCGCTCATCGTGCAGTTCCTCCGGTTCGATGATGAGAGCTCCCATGAGCGAAGTCTTGTAGAAATTCATCAGCAGACTCTAGGCCTGGGAACGGGGATAACAAACCTCCCACCCCATTCCTTTATATAGGCGTGCTGTTCGGTAATCTCATCAATCAGATTCCAAGGCAGAACAAGGACATAATCCGGGCGTGTTTCCCGAAGTTTTTCGGGGGCGTAAATCGGCAGCCTGGTGCCGGGTAAATAGAGTCCCTGTTTGTGGGGACTCACATCGACGGTATAGTCGAGAAAATCGGCTCGAATGCCGCAATAGTTGAGCAGTGTATTTCCCTTTGCTGGGGCGCCATAGCCGACGACGGTCCTATTTTGCTGTTTCGCATGGATAAGAAAGTTCAGCAGCTCCCGCTTGCATTTTTTGACCCGTTCGCCAAACTTTAAATAAGTGCGCAGTTCAGTCAGACCGGTGTCCTGCTCGCGTTTTTTGAGACAGGTCACCGCGGGCGTTTCGGGCCGCGCCGAGTGACCGGCCAGGCAAGCGAAGATCCTCAGAGAGCCTCCATGAGTTTGCAGCTTCTCGACATCGTACACCTTGAGACCATGCGCGCTAAAAATTTTTTCGACCGTATGGAATGAGAAATAAGAAAAATGCTCATGGTAGATCGTGTCGAACTGATTTTCCACGATCAATCGCATCAGGTGGGGAAACTCCATCGTGATGACGCCCGTTGGGTGGAGCAAGGTGCGCAATCCTTTGACGAAATCATTCAAATCCGGCACATGTGCTAGCACATTATTTCCAATGAGAAGATCCGCCAGTAGACCCCGGGTCGCTAGCTCGCGGGCAGTTGCGGCGCCGAAAAATTTAACCAGCGTCGGCACGCCCTTCTGCTCAGCCACAGCGGCAACGTTTTCCGCCGGATCAATTCCCAGTACGCGAATGCCCTTTGAAGCGAAATACTGTAGCAGATAGCCGTCGTTGCTTGCGACTTCGACCACTTGACTCGACTCAGACAAATGGAAGCGCGCCGCCGCGTCGTCAGCGAATTCCTTAGCGTGTTTTAGCCATGAGTCCGAGTATGAGGAGAAATAAGCGTAATCACTGAAAATCTCTCTAGGACTCTCAAATTCTTCCAACTGGACCAGTAAACATTCGCCGCATACATAAGCGCAAAGCGGGAAGAAGGATTCGCGTTCAGCAAGTCGGTCCTTACTCACATAGGAATTCGCCAGCGGCGACATCCCGAGATCCGCGAACACATGTTGCAGTTTCGCGCGACAAAATCGACAGTGTTTTTCTTTTGATGTCATAACCAGAGATCGTTGACTGCGGAACTAACTGGCCGCCGCTTCGGCTGCCTGTGGTTTGCCAGACCAAAAAAAATGCGAATTGATTTGCCCGGTGTCGATCAAATATTGGAGCTGCTTCAATCGCGTGAAGGCGCGGAATTCGAAGACTTCGGACGTCATATCAATAGCCCGAAACAGATCCAGAAGCTCACGCGTCCCATCACGAAGGCTCTTTTCGCAGCGGAATCCCGGCAGACGGGTGTGGATCTTTTCGAACGATACCTGGTAGCTGCGGTTGTCGCCGTTACTCGTGCCAAACGTGACTGTGCAGTTGGGAAATACTTCCCCGACCATACTTGCGATGTCTCGCACCTGATAATTTTCTTTGTTCGCGCCGACGTTGAAAACCTGTTTATGGACGATCTGACGATCCGCTTCCAACGAGCAAGCGATGGCGCGGCAAATATCCTCTATGTGCACCAACGGACGGTAAGGAGTGCCATCGCTGGTCATTTTAATCTCGTTCGTGGTCCAGGCGAGCCCGGCTAAATTATTGAGTACGATATCGAAGCGAATTCGCGGCGAAGGACCATAGGCCGTTGCGTTACGCAAAAAGGTCGGCGAAAACCGTTCATCGGCCATTGCTAAGAGATCTTTTTCCACTAGCACTTTGCAGCGGGCATAAGCTGTCTGTGGGTTGGTTTCGGAGGTCTCGGTTTTAAATCCGCCCGACGCCACTCCATAGACGCTGCACGAAGATGTGTAGACGAAGCGCTGCACGCCGACTTCCTTGCAGCGGCGCGCGAGCGCCACGGTGCCGAGATGATTGATCTCGTAGGTCACGTCGGGACTATGCTGGCCCAATGGATCGTTCGACAGCTCGGCCAAATGTACTACTGCGTCGTAGCTCTTCAGGTCCTCTTCCGTGACTTGGCGAATATCCCGGCTGATTGTCCGCTGCAGCGGAGAGCGGGTTTCGTAAAGACAGCCGTCGCGATAGAAACCCGTGTCCAGTCCAACCACTTGGTGGCCGCGTGCCATCAGAAATGGACCGAGAACCGAGCCAATGTAACCATCACAGCCGGTAACAAGTAGTTTCATTACCCCAACATCTCCAATGGCGTTACGACCTCATCCCCAGCCTGCCGTTTCTTTGGCATCGTACACCTGTCCCAAATCCTCCATTTGGCTTTTCCGGTCTGCCACAGCTCTTCCAAATTATTCTTTTCTTTCAAGGTATCCATGCAAGACCAAAATCCTTTATGACGATAGCCCATGAGTTGACCGTCACGAGCCAATGCCTCGATGGGCTCCCGTTCCCAGATCGTCTCATCGTCGTCAACATAGTCGAGAACTTTGGCATTGAGCACGAAGTAGCCTCCATTGATCCAACCTTCGCTGTTCTCAGGTTTCTCATAAAAATCGACGACCTTGTTACCTTCAAACGCTATGCGACCAAACCGTTCCGGCGACCGCACCGTGGTCACGGTAGCGAGTTTACCGTGCGATTGGTGAAACTTGAGCAGCGCCCGCATGTCCAGGTCCGCCACGCCATCGCCATAGGTAAACATGAAGGTTTCATCTTCATCTAACCACCGGCGCAGTCGCCCCAAACGGCCACCGGTTTGCGTCCGCAGCCCGGTGTCGACAAGGTGAATCCGCCAGTTAGGTTGATTGCCGCCATGAATCACGGTCTTGCCGCTCCGCAGATCGATGGAGATATCATTGTTCAAAGCGTAGAAGTTAAGAAAGTATTCTCTGATCACCTCCGCCTTGTAACCTAGAGCAATAATGAACTCATCGACGCCGTTGGCACCAAAGATGTTCATGATATGCCACAGAATGGGTCTACCGCCGATCTCTACCATGGGCTTCGGCTTAAGGACCGTCTCTTCCGAGAGACGTGAACCCATTCCGCCAGCCAGAATAATTGCTTTCATCGTTCCAAATCCTCCTCGTGATCTTGAGTTAACGGGCGCAGAATCACTGAAAGATCCTGCGAAAGGAAAGAATGCTTAGTGACGCCGAAATGTCGCTATAGCTTCTTCGAAGACCTTCTCGCGCTTGGCCGCAGCGCTCGCGGGATCATGGTTCTCTCTGATGTGCGCTCTGGCCTTTTCTCCCATGCGCGCGGCGTAATCAGGATCGATCAGAAAAGGCAGCAGCGCTTCCGCGAGTGCCCTCGGGTCTCCGGGTGAGATTACCTGACCTGCTCGAGCTTCCCTGATCAGCTCCGCTACGCCGGTTGTTGAAGTCACCACGACAGGCCGTCCCGCAGCCATCGCTTCGACCCCGCTCATGGAGTAGGCCTCGTAACATGAAGTCACTGCCAACACCCTGCCTCGGGCGTAAATGTTCGGAAGTTGACTCCGGGGCACCTGGCCGATGAATTGATATCCATTTCCGTTCAGAGTACCGAATGTCTTCTTCATCCAATCCACGTATGGAAGTCCCTCACGTTTGCCATTGCTTACTCCAACAAAATGCGACTCCGCCTTTGGCACCTTCTTTCGGATTATGGAAATTGCCTCCGCGAGCACTTCGGGAGCTTTGTGTCGCTCCACGCGTCCAACATAAAGAACGACGGGCGGAGAACTTGAAGCAGGCGGTATCCTTTCCCATCTGGCCCAGTCGATTGGATGAGGTAGCACGCGAGTCTGGTTACCGTTCAGCCACCCAATCTCTTTAAGTTTCTCCACCAGCATTTGGGATGGGGAGGTAATAATATCCGCGCGCCGCATGGGAAATCCCTCCATGGAGCACGCCCGGAGAGTATCAGCGCTTATCGGAATGCCGCCGTCGCAAAGGATGTCGCGGATGAGAGGAAGCTCTCGATGGTGAATTAAGAACGGATAAAAAGAATGGAGATGAGCCACCAAAGGCAGCTGGTGCAGCAACGCAAACACCCACCCCTGGGCTTCGTTGTCTGGGTACTCGATCACATCAAAATTAATACCGAGACGACGGTACTCCCGGAAAGTCGAAAGCCCCATCTGAACGCGTCCAATGGTTCCCTGCACACCGAGGAGATGTTTGATCCGTCCAAGTCCCCGGAAATACGCCACAGGACGATAATGAACGCGAACTCCGTCCACGATAAGATCGCTTCGCTGCTGACCCGGAAGACATGAAAGAACGTGTACTTCATGACTCCGCGCAACAAGAGCCGGCGCAATGCAAGCCACATAAGAGGCGATCCCGTCCACGTGGGTCTCCGAGGAATAGCGGCTGGACAATATTAGAATCTTCAAGGGATAGATGCCTCTAGTCTTTGTCTTGGATTTGCCAGTCGGCCCGGTTCCAAAAGAAACTGTAGCGGCTTTCAGCCTGCGCCTCGCCACGGACGACGAAGGGAAGGTACTTTTCCGTCAGGATTCTTTTCTCACCCTCTTCTGAACACACGCCGCTCCATATACTGTAGTCGCCCGGCATGAGCATGAGATGCGGAATGCTGGCCTCGCATTTGATTCTCCCGCATTCGGGCATCTTGACAAGATCGCTGTAGACCGTGAAATAAGGAAGTCCGTCAGGGCTCGTGACCCGCACAAAGAACTTGATCCTGGGAAAGCCGAACACTTCGACTTCCAGCTCAGTTTTCATTCCGGAGTAAGGTGAGGCCTCGGTCATGTTCAACCCGCCTTCCGACAAGCGTTTCATCACGCCAGTTCCATTTTCCTGAGGGCATATTTGAAAGGAATGAATTCGCGCGTCCTCTAAATCAAGAGATGGCGTCTTGACCCCATTGCCGGACTCTTGCGTTATGCCGCTGTACAACGCGATAACTTTCACGGGCTCTCCGTCGCAAACGATGCTTCCCTTCTCGAGACAAATCGCGCGTGAGCAAACCGTCTGGACAAGCCAGACATGATGGGTCACCAATACGATCGTCATTCCCTGGGCATTCAATGCGCGCATTTTGTTGATCGATTTGGAATAGAATCGGGCGTCTCCGACGGCGAGCACCTCGTCCACCAGAAGAATATCGGGCTCGAGATGGGCTGCCACCGAGAAGGCCAAGCGCACATACATGCCGCTCGAATACTGTTTGACCGGAGTGTCGATGAATTTTTCTACCTCGGCAAAGGCAACGATCTCGTCGAGCTTTCGGTCAATCTCCGCCTTTCTCATCCCAAGAATAGCGCCATTTAAGTAAACGTTATCTCTACCGCTCAACTCCGGCTGGAATCCGGTTCCAACCTCCAGCAGTGATCCCAAGCGCCCATTGATCTCCGCGCTTCCCGACGTCGGAAAGGTGATTCGAGAGAGAATCTTCAGTAGCGTACTTTTACCTGCGCCATTGCGACCTACGACGCCTAATACTTCGCCTCGTTTGACTTCCAAGTTGACATCTTTAACCGCCCAGATCGTCTCATCAGCGAGATCACCGTTACTCGGTTTTGACCAGAGCCTTTGCGCTGAGCGCACAGGGGTCGTAAAAGCATGCTGAATCGTGCCGCGCAGATTTCTGCGCTCTTGCAATTTGCCGATTTGGTACAACTTGCTCAGATTTTCAGTACGGATAACAACATTACTCACGGATATAATCGCTTCCTTTCCAGTCGAATCGAACCTAAAACCCTATCGCTACCAGAGTCGAACCAGAGACTCTGAAAGACGGTCAAGGCGCGACACCTTCAACAACGTCTTTAGAATAACCCCGAGATCGAACGAAAATGAGGCACGTTGGACATACTCCTTCGCCAAACGGATCTTGTCCGGCAGGAGCCACCGCAAGTAATCCTCTTCGGGATCCGAGAAACGCGCTAACAGTGTCGCTTCATCGCTATACTTGAGCGAGGCCAAATCCGTGATACCCGGTCGCACCCGGAGAATTTCCTCGTAATCCGCGCGAAACGCCTCGACATAACGCTGGACTTCGGGTCTTGGCCCGACCAAGCTCATATTGCCGATCAGTACATTCCCCAGTTGAGGCAACTCGTCGAGCTTCATGATACGCAGAATGTTGCCGACTCTGGTGATTCTTGGATCGCGACCGGCGGTCAGCGGTCCTCCCAAAGAGGGCGCATTCTGAACCATGGTGCGAAATTTCAAAATCGTAAATCGTCGGAAACCTCTACCGATGCGTTCCTGCTTGAAAAGAATAGAACCGGGGGAGTCAATCTTGATCGCCAGCGCGATGAGAAGCATCACTGGCAGCAGAAGCCCTAACGCGGCCAAGGCCACAAGAAAGTCGAAGGCCCTTTTGATCATCGCCGATTGCTTTCAATGATGTTGCGAACGGAAGAAATGACGTACTGAACGTGCTCACTCGTCATACCCGGATAGATGGGGAGTGATACAATTCTCTCGAATATAGCACTCGCCGCGGGAAAATCCTGCGGAATGTAACCAAATCGGTCTTTGTAAAACGGGTGCAAATGTAAGGGAATAAAATGCACGCTGGTTCCTATATTCTTGCTTTTGAGGCGCTCGATAAATTCCTTGCGATCAATACGTAGGCGCGCCAAATCCAGTTGGATCACATAGAGATGCCATGCGTGCTCGACTTCGGATCGCACGGCGAGGGGCGTCACTTCGGGTAAATCCGAAAAACCCTCACTATAGATCGTCGCGATCCGCTGCCGCGCCTGTCGGAAGCGATCGCACTTCTTCAGCTGTTCGATTCCCAAAGCGGCGGCAATATCGGTTAGATTGTATTTGAAACCAGGGGAAAGAACCTCGTAGTACCAGGAGCCTTCGGTACTGTATCTCTGCCATGCATCCTTGCTGATCCCGTGCAGGCTCATGACGCGCATCCGGTCCGCCCACTCCGGATTATCCGTGGTCGCCATTCCGCCCTCTCCCGTAGTCATTGTCTTGGTTACATAGAAAGAGAAACAAGTAATATCACCAATCGTCCCAACCATTTCTCCATCATAACGGGCGGGCAAGGAATGGGCGGCATCCTCGATGATTCTAAGATTGTGTTGGTGCGCGATTTCCTTGATGCGCTTCATGGCGCAAGGCTGTCCACCGAAATGGACCGGCATAATCGCTTTCGTTTTGGCTGTAAGTTGCTTTTCGACTTGCTCGGCATCGATATTCAACGTATCCGATTCGCAATCGACTAACACCGGGCGCGC
>DASYUV010000207.1:0-17677 GCA_036000865.1 Binatia bacterium
CAAATCGTCGCCGGCTCAATCCCGAGCAATCTGGGCTGAGAAATTGCGTCGGCGGTTGAAACTTTGGCCATAATCCTGATTCGATTATATTGCGCGAGCTGTCCGTACTACTATGCTCGATAGTTTTCGCAGCTGGCGCAAATTTTCTGATCGCTAGTCATCATAGATGCAGTACTTCACGAAAGATATTCTCACCACGAAGATCACGAAGGCCACAAAGGCTCCGGATATTTTTGATTATAAACTTCGTGCTCTTCGTGTCCTTCGTGGTGAAATTTGTATTTTTTTTTGGTTGCGGCTCAGCCGCGCTGTGAGCTAGTGATGTTCGGGAATAGAGTTTAACTGAAGGCCGGTCTCGATTTCGCTGTCTTGTAATGCCGAGTCCGTCACCCAAACTCGCAGATGTTCCGTCGGTAAATAGAGTCCGATGGAGCGGCACAGTTCCGTGCCACGCTCGCGCGGCACCGTGAGCGTGCAAACCCGACCACCGACGCGGAGCACGAGTTCGAGATCGCGCCCAAGATGAAGAATACTTTCCACGTCGCACGGAATGACGTTATCCCGGTTATCGCTGTCATTGCTTTCAATTCGCGTGTCTTCGGGGCGTATCGCAACCAAAACTCTCTTGCCGATGCCGGCGCTGTCGAGGGACTCATGTATTCGGACTTGCACATTCTTCAGTCCGTCAAGTTCGACGATGTCGAAGCCGTGCCGCTTTTCGATGATTTTTCCTCGGAAGCGCAAAATGCGCCCCAAAAAATCCTCGACGAAAGGCGTTTGCGGATGCTCATAGACGTCTTGCGGCGCGCCGATCTGCTCGATGCGGCCCTGGTTCATCAGCGCCAGCCGCGTCGAAAGCGACATGGCTTCGATCTGATCATGGGTGACGAACAGCACGGTGAATCCGAGTTGCTGCTGCAATCGCTTGATCTCGATGCGCATCTGCTCGCGCAGCTTGGCGTCTAAATTGCTGAGCGGCTCGTCGAGGAGAAGAATGCTCGGCGAGTAGACCAGTGCGCGCGCCAACGACACTCGTTGCTGCTGTCCGCCGCTCAAGAGTATCGCCGGACGATCCGAGAAATTTGCCAGGCCAACCAGTTCGAGCGTTTCTTCGACACGCCGCTTGATTTCCTGACGATTGGCGCGCCGCACGTTGAGCGGGAACGCGACGTTTTCAAAAACAGTCATGTGCGGCCAGATCGCGTAGGACTGAAACACCATGCCGATGTCGCGTTTTTCCGGCGGCACATTGATGCGCCGATTGGTCGCGACCACCACGCGGCCCGCGATCTCCACCTCTCCGGCATTGGGCTTTTCGAAGCCCGCCACCATGCGCAAGGTCGTCGTCTTGCCGCAGCCGCTCGGTCCGAGCAGCGTAACGACTTCGCCTTGCTCGACTTTGAACGAAACGTTATCGACGGCGGTCAGCTTGCCGAATATTTTGACGAGATTTCTTACTTCGAGAAAAGTCTGGCTCATGGATTGCCGAAGACCTCGATTAGCAACGGCATCAGATTGTCCTTCGCCTGCTGGGCGGCCTTCGTATAAGTCTTGATGGCGCCGGGCTGCGGCACCCGCCAAGGTTCCGCATGATCGGTGGGCACATCCAAACGCGCGCTTACATAACCGTTGGCACGCGCGAAGACCGTTTGTCCTTCTTTCGACAGCAGCCAATTGATATAAACCTTGGCCGCGTTGGGATGGGGCGCTTTGTTGAAAAGCGCAAGCGCTCCATTCGCCGGACTCACGTCGGCACCTTCTTTTAGCTGCCGGGCGTCGACGATCGCGATGGGGATACCTTGTTTGGCGCGCGCCACCGCGACAAAATCAGCCGTGCCGATCAGCACCGGATAACGGCCCTGTCCGATGGCGTCGACCTCCTGCGCATAATCCTTGAGAATAGTTATCTGTTGCTTGCCCAAAGCGCGGATGAAATCCACGCCGAGCTCCGGGTGAAGATAAAAAAAAGTAAATGTCGCTTGTCCCGGCCCCGCTCTGCGCGGATCGTCCATGATCAATTTGCCCTTCCATTTCGGATCGAGCAGATCCTTGTACGACTTGAACTCCTTGGCGTTGACGAGCTTGGGGTTGTGGAAAATGATGCCGCGCTGGAAAGGGGTCATAACCATCAGTGTTTTGTTTGGATCGAGAAATTCCAATCCCCCGCCGCGCCACGTTTTTGGATCTTTAATGTCAGGGAAAATCAGCGCCGGCTCCAGAGGATCGAACGCTCCTGCGGGTATCATTGATTCGAGTCCCGTGGTCGTGCCATGGACGAAAACATCCCACAGATAACGTCCGGCTTTTCGTTCGGCGAGCACTCGGGGCGGAATTTCTCGGCCCAAAGCGCCGAACAAGTCTACTTGCAGACCATACTTCGATTGAAAACTCATCGTCAGGGCGTCGCGCATCGATGCCGTCACGTCGGTGATTACCGTCACTACGTTTTCTTTCTTTGCGGCCGCGAGAGTATTGTCCCAATCCGACTGCCAGTCCGCGCTGGCGCTCAGTACGTCGATCGCAAGAACTAGCAGCGCGATCGCAAAAATCTTTGCCTTGAAAATGGTGTGGCCTTTCACGATCACTCTGATTTCGTTTGCCTATCAGCTCTGAAAATCAGGCAAGATATATCTACGTTCCACCGAATGGTCAAGTTACGCTCGACGCGGGTAGTGGTTCATTTTTCAACCCACCGTGACTCTTAAAATCGGGAAAGATTTCTCGCTTTGCTCGGAATGACAACTACATAAGCCATGTGTCATCTCGAACAAAGTGAGGGATCTTTCCCAAACTGAACCACTGCCGTGACGCGTTTGTGCGCAAAATTGCTGATCTAATCCGTCCGTCGTAATGTCGCAGCGCATCAGGTTGTTCATCCCGAGCGCGTATGCGAGGGATCCGACATTTCTCGTTACGGCGACTTCATGCGCGAAGATCAATTAGCCACCGTTCGTGAATGTTTGAATCGACAACGACCATTTGGAAAGACAGACTGGCAGGCTGAAATGGCGGCGATGTTCGGACTTGGAAGCACATTGCGCCCGCATGGCCGGCCGCGCAGCGAGAAGAAAAGTAGCCTGTCCCCTTTCTGATTCCCTCGCCTTAGAAGATCGGCGAAGCGGTATCCGGCGAGAATCACCTCCTATCATTCAAGACGTTGGTACGGAACATTACCTAAAAGACCGTGAAGTTACCAAACCTCGGATGAAATACCTTGGCATTAGCGTTGCGGGTGCGTAAAACAGTTTACGCAAGGAGGCATCCGCCTAATGCGGCCTCTGGAGGGAAATTGATTATGGCTCGACCCCGTCCGAACGTTCTAGTCGTAGATGATGATGCCGCTACGCGCGATGGCTTGACTGCGCTGCTGGAAAGCTGGGGCTATCACGCCTCGGCTGTATCCAACGGTGAGGCTGCGCTGCAAAGTTGCAACCAGGATCTGCCTCACGCGATTGTAAGCGACCTCATGATGCCTGGCATGACCGGGTTTCAGTTTATCGAGGCCTTACATGAACGCGTGCACCAGGTGGCGATTATAATGCTAACAGGCCAAGCGACAATCGAAACCGCAGTGCAAGCCATCAAGCTCGGCGCCTATGACTATTTGCCGAAACCGTTGGAGGCGCCGAAGCTGCGTGCGGTACTTGAGAAGGGACTCAAGCAAGTAGGATTCGCCCGTGAGGCGAACGTGCTGCGTCAGAAGTTGGAGTCCCCTTTGGGCTCCTATGGTGAACTCATCGGCAAGTCGGCAACCATGCGCCAGGTCTACCAACGACTGAGCCAAATAGCCCCTACGGATGCCGCTGTACTGGTGAGTGGTGAAAGCGGCACTGGCAAGGAGCTTGTCGCGCGCACTCTTCACGATCTTTCTCCGAGGCGTGCGGGACCTTTTTTGGCGCTGAATTGTGCCGCCATGGCACCTACGTTGATGGAGAGCGAACTCTTCGGTTACGAAAAGGGGGCATTCGCGAATGTTTTAGAGCGGCACCCGGGCTGCTTCGAGCAAGCTGACGGCGGGACCCTTTTCCTCGACGAGATCACCGAGATGGCGGCGGAGGTTCAGGCAAAGTTTCTGCGAGTCCTGGAAGAAAGACAGGTGCGTCGGATCGGAGCCACTGCGAGTATTCCCGTCGCAGTCCGTGTCGTCGCTGCCACGAACCGCCTGCCTGCTAGCGCCGTCAAAGAAGGAAAACTCACACGGGATCTTTTTTACCGCTTGAATCGCTTTCATTTGGCGCTTCCACCGCTCCGAGAACGGGGCGATGATATTCCGCTATTGGCTCGTTATTACCTGGAGTCATTCGGCGAAAAATACCAGCGGCCGATCATGCCCTGGGCTTCTGACTTTGTGGCGGCGCTGCTCGCCCATTCGTGGCCGGGCAATGTGCGTGAGCTACGCGACGCAATGGAACGGTTAGCATTGCTGGCTCCCGGCCCAAGTCTGACCGCTGCCGATGTTCCGCAGTGTTGTCTCAATGCCGTGCTTGAAGATAATCTCGACAGTGATCACCAAGTTACGTTGCGGTTTTAGCAATCCTGTTCGGGTCATTTTCCTCAGCCGTCGATGAGTAGTTCAAGCCGTTCAAGGGGTTCAACCGCTTTCCATCGACTCGCTCAGGACAGGCGCTCCGTTCAAGACGTTTGAAACGTAAGCCGGTTCCAGACGTTTCACTGCTTTGCTGGGTTCAAGACTGTTCCAGCAGTTCAATCGCTTCGCTCCGTTCAAGACGTTCAAGGATCAACCAGAAGGGGTCAATGAACCAAAGGGGTCACTGCGGGGTCTACCATGCAAATGCAATATTTCTTGCAGTAAAGAGGCGGCCATGGCGCGACCACTAAGATTACACTTCGCCGGGGCCGTTTATCACGTGACGAGTCGCGGCAATGCTCGTCAGAAAGTGTTTTTGCGTAGGCGACGGCGCTCTTGTTTGCCCACCGGATTGGTTCGAGGTAGCTATTTGCTGAGCGCGAACTCGTACAGGTTTGCCTCCCAAGCATTGAACTCATCTGTAAACGACGTCACATCGCCAAAGACTTTTCCGGTTCGACGGTTTCGGAGGCTCCTGACCGGTAGGTTAATCCGAACCGTGAGTCTTTTTTGGTCCCCGAGCAAAGCTGGGCCATCTCCTGAGGGCGACACATTCTTGAGAACCGCGAGGCAGTAACGATTGCCGTTGCGCCAGAGCAGGGTTTCCATCCAAGGTTCATTTCCATTCTCTCCTAATATTTCCACGCGTGGTCGCAAGCCGACTTCGTTATGCGCCTGGCTTATTAGCTCGCGCCACGCCCGGCCGATCTCCCCCGACCTGTAAGGAAAATACTCATATGCGAGGGGCGTCAGATTCAAGTATAGACTCTGCCCGCTCCCGGTTTGCTTCCGAATGAGCACTTCTGCGGTTTCGGAAGCTCCGCCCGCGGATCCCGATGCCGCTCGCGTGCCGCGCTCGAAGACCACCATGGATCGGTAACGAAACGCCCCGTCGTACGCGCGAAGTCGCTCGGGAAAAGGCTTGCTGGCATATTCGGCGTCGATTTCCGTGATTCCTCTGCCATCGAGGTAGCCTCTCGATTCGTCCCTCTTGATTCCGAACAGGGCATCTAACGCGCCCGACGCGCGCCCGCGTCCGGTTTCAGTGAGTAGGCCGCAAAGCGCGTCCGCGATGAGCTTCCCTCCGGATTTCACGAAGTCGCTCAAAGCCGACGCTTCCCGTTCGGAGAGACAAAGGACCTGGGGCAAAATAATCACCTTGAAGCGTTTCGATAGATCGATACGTCGCTCCATCACATCGAGGTAGCTGATGAAGTCGTATTGATAGCCCAGATCTTCCAAAATCTTGCACCACGAAACCCGCAGGCGCCCCGAAGATAAATTCTCGCCGTCCATTCCGGAGGAACGCTTGGGCCAGCCTGCTCCATGGGTCGCGCTGTCCATAGCCCAGCCGACACGAATGCTGGGGTGAGAATAGTAAAGCCCGATAGGGTCGGCTTCGAGATAGGAGTTCGGATTGACGATAAATTCGCCTGCGGCTCCCTGAATTTCCCGGAAGGTGGCCGCCAGCTGCTGAATCTTCGGCGCAAGCGCGCGTTCCCCGGAGGAATTGCTGAGCATCCATCCTTCAGGCCAGGCGATGGTTAGCTGATTGCCATGGGCGAGCCGGTGCCACAACAGCCAAACATTAGTTCTGTATCCCGCGAACGCTCCATAAGTCTGGGCGTGAATGCGGCGCGGCCGATTCCAAAACGAGCGTAGGATTTCGTTTGTGCCGCCATCATCGTAGGCCTCCATCCATTGGACCGCCCGGCACAGAAAAGCATAGTCGTAGCCGCCATAGGCTGATGGCTGCTGTCCGCCCACAAAACCGGCGGGAGTAAGCGGATCGATCTTGTTCGTGTATCGCGTCAGGTCGGCCAACACCTGCGCGAATTGGTAGTCCATAAAGTGGCGCCATTCCATCCATCGGGAAAGGTTCCATTTACTAAAGGAGAAATCCGATGTTGACTTGCGCAACTCTTCGAACCCAACGGGTTCCACTTCATCAAAGACAGCGTAAGACGCGTCCCAAGCGCTGTTGAGATTTTGGATCGTGCCGTAGCGATGGCTCAACCACCGGCGATACCAAGCCAGCGAAAGCGGATGGATGTCGACTTCCGCCGGATTATTGAATGATCCCAGCGAGATCTCGTCGTCAAACGCGTAGCCGTAAACCAGTCCCTTTTTTGTCGTGGCCACATTAAGGCGCAGCAGGGACTTGAGAGTCTCGATCGTGCGGGGATCGGCGAAGCTGTAAGGCCGAACCAACAGTGATTCCTTGCCGATGACACTCGACCTAACATCGTCGGTAAGATGCAAGATGCCCTTGCCTGCGGCATGGTCAACGTAATAAGGGAAGCGGCGCTGCTTTGAAAGACGGACAAGGTCATCCTTCGTTGCTCCCCAATCAATGTGAAAACCGTGCAACCCCGCGAGATCGTATAAACGCCCGTCTTGGCGCACATCGTTTTGCCATTGCCAAACCAGGATGATGAAACGCGTCCATTCCGGTCGCTGCCGGATAGCGGGGACGGGTCCTAGAGGTCCGACAGGATAAACTTCAGCAGCGGCATTGATCTCGGCGGCGCTGGCAAGTGTGCCTGATGATACCTTTGCCGTAAGCAGCGCGAGGCTTGTCCTTGTGAGAAATTCGCGCCTTGTCATCTTATTTTTTCTCATCGATCTACGGCCGTTGAGCCAGAGGCAATTTTGATACTAGCGCATGTACTGCTGTTCCGTGGGTATCCAAGGAAAAATCTTTCGTTAATTTCTCAGAAACCCGCGCGTTGTACCATAGAGCCTTGGTGCAACCACCGGGTCGGACCAGTGCAAGATCTTGATTCAGGATCGGATAAAGAAGTGTGCCACTCTCTCCACGCCGCAGAGTCAACGCCTCTTCAGATCCAAAAAAAAGGTCGGGAGTCTTTTCTTACTCATCAAGAATTAATCGACGACCGCCGCGATATCGATTCGACGGAGCAAAGCGCAGGCGGCGCTGTGCTGCGTTCGGCGAATAAAAAAGGTTGTTGCGGGTTTCCCGTGAAGAAGCATTCACCACAGAGGCCTAGCGTGGCAGAGCCGCAACTAAGCCTGAAAAGCCGGTTAATTTTCCGTCATACCGGCGGAAGCCGGTATCCATCCCCGCCTCCTTCGCGCTGGTAAAAGCTTATGCCGAACCGGTCTCCCGCACCGCCACCCAACCTGGATTCCGGCTTTCGCCGGAATGACGAAAGGGCAACGACGGACCTGGCTCAAAAAATTTGCGCAAGCTGCGAAAAATCTTAAGCATAGTAGTACAGAGTTTGCAGAGTTCGGAGAATTTCATAATCAAGAATTCTTTACTCCGCGCCCTCCGCGCCTAGGCGGTGAGCTAGCGCGCAATCGTGTTAATCAACGCAACCACCTCGGTCCTGAGATTGACGTAGCGTTCGAGATGGCTCTCCAGGTACTGCACGCCTTCTTTCGGGATCAGATACTTCGCCACGTGATCGCGCGGCACATCTTGTCTCAGACTGGCGAAGCCGATCGCTTTGCTCCACTCGGTCTGACCTTCTTTGGAGAGGAGATAATCGAGGTAAACCTTCAGCGCGTTCGGATGCGGCGGATTTTTGGGGATTGAAAGAGCGCCGTTTCCCGCCGTGGTCAAGGCGCCCTCTTGCAGCGCTTCGGGATTCATTTGCCGTACCGGCAAGCCTTTGCCGATCCATTCCTTCGCCAACACTTCGCTCGGACCGATGGCGATGGGATACTTCGCCTGGCCGACGAAGTCGAGAAGCTGGCGGTCATCGCGGCTCAGCGCGAGTTCTTGCGCCGTAAAGATTTTTTGAATGAACTCCTTACCCAACTTCGGGTTAGCGTACCACAAAGTCGCGATCGCCAGTCCGCCGCCCGCCAAGCGCGGATCGCGCATCACCAATTTGCCCTTCCACTTGGGCGCCAGCAAGTCTTTCCACGCGTTGATCTCTTTGGCCGCGACCAGCTTCGGATTAAAAACGAAAGAGGGCAAAATATAGACGCTCATTACCAAGTTATATTGCGCTGCTTCGTCAGCGAAGCTGAATTTTTTGTTAAACCATGGAGCGGGATCACGGCTGTTGGGGCCGACCAGATAGGGCTGGATCGGGATCACCGCCTTGACCGGCATCAAACCGTTGATCACCGTCGTCGTGCCCTGGACGAGCACGTCAACGCCATAGCGCTCGGCTTTCTGCTCGGCGAGCAGCTTGGGCGGCAACTGGGCTCCCGCGGCGGAGCTATGCTCCACTTTGATTTCCGGATATTTGCGCTGAAATCCTTGGGTGAGGGCGTCACGCGTTTCGTTACCTTGCGGCCCAACCACGACAACGCTGCCCTCGCGTTTAGCCGCTTCGACAATTTCATTCCACTGAGACTGCGCGCCGCCAAGTCGGACGAAGCTTAAAAGCGCGAACGCAATGACGGCCAACATGGCGAATAGTTTCGTCATAAGCGAAATTCCCGACTATACGTCTTTGCCTCGAACCCGCATGAAACCTAGGCGAGGCAGCGTATAAATTTTCCCCGCTCCGATGTCAAGCAACTCAAAGGGCCGAATCAGCCGAATACAAACACTCTGTGCGCTTCTCCGAAGTCGAAGAAAATGGAAGACCGGATTTCTCGCGAGGGAAAGATCTGCAATACACAGGAGGTCAGAAATTAGCCGGAGGCCTCAAAAGAACTTCGATCAACAAGCTGGCACCGTTTGAGGGGGGTTTATTTGTACCCACACATCCGCACCACACGCCCTTTCGCCCTCGCCTCCAAGAGAGAACCTCCGCATTCCCTTCGATATTGTTACGAACGCTTTCGATTCTATTTATGATTGGATCGACATTGTCGACAGTCACGATTCCCGGATTTAGCGATATGAGTTTATCTCTCAGGATCGGATAAAGAAGTGTGCCACTCTCTCCACGCCGCAGAGTCAACGCCTCTTCAGGCGACAGATACATCCAGCCGATCTCAACCGCATAGGTGATCAGATCAGCCGGTTTTGAACCGTAGCTCTTTCAGATGCGAGGCTAACAGACATGGCTATTTCCGCCGCTTGGGCGAGATAATATTTTCTGCCCATTTGACGACCCGCGCTGCAATCTCAACGGTCTCTCTGTATTCCTTTTCCTTGATAGATGGTCCAATACCTGGGTATCGGGTGAAAACCGCGAAACGACTAAGTTCTCTCGCCTGCTTTATGGGCTCGGGGACTGCCTGACCGGCTTTCTCAACCAACGTTAAAAGCTCTGCAAGGTCGTGAACATAAGGAAAGTTCACATTGAGCTTAATTAAGAGCGCCTTTATGGCTTTTTCCGCAGCCTGCTGCGCGTCGAAACAAAGATCCTCTAAGTAGACACCTTTCCGTTTTGCCTTCGCCCGGGCGACATTGCTTCGAGCTCGGTTAAGCCACTCTCTGGGATCATCAGGAGGGTAGCGTCTAGGCATGGTAAACTTCTCTTCCTTCTTGCAAGGCGGGCTTAATGATGAGGCAGTGCGTGTCACGGTAACGCTCGACGTCCTCCGGCGTAACCACGATTACATCCACAGCCTGACCCACGCCATGAAGATTCATGTAGATATTCCCTGCAAGACGGCTTCGGTTATATTTGCCTTTCTTCACAACCAGCAAATCCACATCGCTATTCGGTCCCATCTCCCCACGTGCTGCAGAACCAAAAACAATGATCTTCTCCGGTTTGGCGACTTCCACGACCCGCCGTACGATTTTCTGAAGGATCTCCTCACTCAAGATCTTTTTTTCAGCTTTCATATATCGTTCCTTTTGCCCTGTATTCCAGCGTAGAGCCTTCACCTTCATGCAGCAGGATATTACCCGCCGAATTCAGAAATTGAAGCGCGAAAATTTGACTTCCCCAAATCAGTGTGTACGTGCGCTCAAACTCTTGCACTACAGCAAGTCCAGCCAAAAGACGAATCAGAATACGTTCTCGATCTGGACCTGAATTAATCTGAAGTCTTTCAAGTTCAGTTTGAATGAAATTTTCTCGTTGAAGAAGGAGAGCATTATCAAAAGCTTTGAGCAGTTCATCAGCAGGTGAGGGCTTAACTTCGACATCACTTCCTTGAGCAACTATCGTCGTCTCTATTCCGCTTTTGCCGATCGTCTGCGCCCAGTCAAGAAATCGCGTAAACGGCTGCTTGAAAACAAAGATGGCGATGATACCCAGAATGAGCACAACGCCAGGCCACGCTAAGAATTCCAAGAGGCGACTCCTTCCTTCAAGTCTGTCGAGTACAACCTTCAGCTCTAAAGCTCTGTACGGCCTCGACTAAGAGAGTGAGCTGTTTGATGTTTCTAAGACTCAAATCCCTGTGTTTCTTTTCACTGTCGAATATTGCCGACGTAGCATCTTCATGAATTCAGATGTCTGTCAATCACTAGCGATTCGAAGTACATTAGTCACCGGAACAGTGATTAATCTCGTCATAAATTGCCCACTTTACCTTGTGCAGACAGTCCTTCCTCGTTGTGATCCGGGTCATCTCCACCTACGCAGGCAATGTTCGAGACCGGCGGGCGGTCGGACCTCACTTCGCACCGATCAGATTCAGCACTTCTAAGCCGGCGCCTTTGTCAATTGCTAACCCCAACAAGATATGAAGCGGTTGACGGCAAATTCTTTCGCGTGTTAATCGCTGGTACTCGGAGGAGCGAACAGGTGATGAAAGCCAGTGTTATTGGTCGCGTGCTGCATCGGGTCGAGGGAGAAAGCAAAGTTTCGGGTAGCTGCATCTATTCAGCCGACATCATGCGCCCCGACGCGCTTTGGGCTGGGTTTCTGCGCAGCCCATTCGCCCATGCCCGGATCGTGAAGATCGACTCCAGTCGGGCCCAAAGACTCTCCGGCGTCAAAGCCGTCATTACCGGAAAAGACGTCTCGCCACGTCTCGAAGGCGTTACGTTGCTAGACAAGCCCGTGTTAGCGCAGGATCGCGTGCGCTACATCGGCGAAAAGGTCGCCGCAGTAGCAGCCGTCGATAAAGACGTTGTCCAGGAGGCCTTGGAACTCATCGACGTGGAGTACGAGGAGCTGCCCGCGGTGTTTGATCCTATGGCAGCGATGAAACCCGATGCGCCGCTTTTGCATCCCGACTATCCAAGCTATCAGGGGCAGCACAAAACCGAGGGACTCAGAAATGTGCGCTCGTTAGTGCAGTCTTCCAAGGGAGACGTGGAGCAAGGATTCTCTGAATCGGATGAGATTTTTGAGAATACTTTCAGCACTCAGATGGTCCACCAGGGCTTCATCGAACCGAGAGCGGGAATGGTTGAGATCGATAGCCAAGGGCGAGTCGGCATTTGGCAATGTCACCAGTCGCCTTTCGCGATACGCCGCTGGCTCGCCGAGCACGCCGACATGCCGGAAGAAATGATCGTGGTTCACCCGACGTCCACCGGTGGCTCGTTCGGCGGCAAGCAGGGTTCGGAAGACAGCATCGTGACGTACTACTTGGCGCGTGCCGCGCGACAGCCGGTAAAATTTGTCGAGAGCTACCAGGAAGAGTTGCAGGATGGCCAACCGCGTCATGCGGCGGCGATTACACTGCGCACGGGAGTGAAGAGAGACGGCAGGCTCTGGGCTTGGGACGCCAAGGTGGTCTACAACGGCGGAGCTTATGGCGCGCGCACGCCCCAGAACCGTATGAACGGAACGTTCATGCTCGCCGGTGGCTACCGCACTCCGCACGTCCGCATGACAGGCTTGATTGTCTATACCAACCAGGTGCCGTCCGGTTATTTTCGCGCGCCCGGCGAGGTACAGACGCTTTTTGCCGCAGAGAGCCACATGGACGAAATGGCGCGGTCCCTCGGTATCGACCCTCTAGAATTTCGGCTGCGGAACGCTCTCCGGGAAGGTGATACGAAACCTAACGGAGAACCCATGCGTGATCCGCACGCGCTCGACGTGTTGAAGCGTATTGGCCGCCTTTCCCAGTGGCGCAGAGGCAAACGGAAAGCAACGAATGACAGTGAAGGATTCGTCCGTGGCCGGGGAATCGCGTTCGCCGATCGTCACATCGGCATAGGAGAATCCGAGGCCGAGATCTTCGTAGAAGCGGACGGCTCCCTCAGGTTGGCTACTTCCGTTCGCGACGTCGGCGTTGGCGCCTACACCATGCACCGGCAAGTCGCGGCCGAGGTGCTCGGGGTCGACCCTGAACTCATACGGATCGATGTGACCGGAACGGACGGTCCGTACGACGAGGGAGTAAAGGCACAGCGCGGCACCCACGTCGAAGGCCTCGCAGTTTTTGCTGCCGCGACGTTATTGATAGATGTCTTGCGCCGGCAGGCCGCAGGCCAATGGAACGTGGAATTGGAGAAAGTGCGATGGCATCGCGGCCGGGCGCGTCTCGTGGGATCAAAAAAAAATCTCGATCTCAAAACCATCGCACAAAATGCTGTTGACGGATCTCTGAAAGCTCGCGGCCATAGCAAGCCCGCACGGCCGGAGACGTATACCTATCAGAGCGTCGTGGCGGACATCGCAGTGGATAAAACGACGGGCGAAGTCAAAATTGAGAAACTCTACTATGTCATCGACGTCACTAAAATCATTAATCCGCTCATTTACTACGGACACATTCATGGAGGTGTGATCCAGGGACTCGGTTTTTCTCTCACCGAGCATCTGGTAACCGAAGAGGGCCACGTCGCCGCTCTGAGTTTAGGTGACTACAAAATCCCCACGATACGAGACATTCCACAATTAAGCACTGCCATTGTCAAAGCCAATGAAGGCCCTGGACCGTTCGGGGCAAAAGCTGTCGGGGAAGCCGGGATCAGTTTAGTGGCCCCGGCCATCGCCAATGCCGTGGCCGACGCAACCGGAGTCCGAATCAAAGACGCGCCAATCACGGCCGAGAAAATATTTAACGCCTGGCGACAACGCTCCTAAGGCGGCTCACAAGTTTTCTGGTTTCGGGTGTCGGGTTTCCGGGTTGTCGAACGGGTCAAAACTCGAAACTGCGAAAGCGCAGCTTGACAGGCCAAGACCGGGCTAGTAACAAAAAGGCGTAGTGATTATGGCGCGATCAATGGCGACGACGACAGAGCTATCAACTGCCCCCTTTGGCTCCGACCTGCATAGTTTCTTAGAACAATACGAGCGCGCGTATCCGGAGGAAGTGATTCACATAGAAGCGCCGCTGCGCGCGGAGTGGGAGATTACCGCGCTGGCGATGAAGCTCGAAAAGGCGCAGCGCTTTCCCATTCTCGTTTGTCATAACGTTATCGTCGACGGCAAGCGCGCCGAGTTGCCTCTGGTGACTTTCTTGATGGCGAGCCGGCTCCGCTTGGCGCGCACATTTGGCGTAGATGTTCGTAGGGCCGGAGTTGCCTGTTATGAGCGCGTACAAAAGCGCGTGAAGCCCATAGTTGTGTCCCGGGAGCACGCCCCGGTGAAACAGGTCGTGGAAAAAGGCGCGGACATCGATGTGCGCCGTTTTCCCGCGCCGCTGCATCACCGCATGGATCCGGGACGTTATGTCACCGAAGGTCACTTTCTTACGTTCAATCGCAATAACGGTTTGGACAACTCGGCGTTGCAGCGCGGTTGGCTCGCTGGCAAAGATGAAATACGCGTCTTCCTCGGTCCCAGCACGCACAACGCGCACAACTTGCGGCAGTACGAGGAAAGCGGCGAGGACATGCCGGCGGCGTACTGGGTCGGCCATCATCCGCTCGTGCTGTTGGGCGCGGCGACGCATGTCGGGCCGGACGAAAGCCACTATGAGACGGCGGGCGGAACTTTAGGCGCGCCGCTGCGCCTGGTGCCATCGGAAACTTTGGGAGATAAATTTTTAGTTCCCGCGGATGCCGAAGTGGTGATCGAAGGGGTTGTGCCGAACGGGCAGCGCAAACCCGAGGGACCCTTCGGCGAATATACGCGCCACGTCGGGCCGCAGCGTTGGTGTCCATTGCTCAAAGTAACCGCGGTGACCTATAGAAAGACCGCCTATTGGGACGACGTCATGGTCGGCCATACCCATTGGATCAGCAGCTTGACCAAAGAAGGCGCGGTTCTCGAATTGGTGAAGCATAGTGTCCCAAACATCACGGCAGTGCACGTGCCGATGTCCGGGTGCGGCGTGTCGCACGTCTATATACAGATGCGCAAGACCGTCGAGGGACAGGGAAAGACCGCCGCGGCGGCGGCGCTCAGCGGCTTCTTCGATATCAAACATGCCTTCGTATTTGACGAGGACGTGGACATATTCGATGACCGCGAAGTGCTTTTGGCCCTAGCCACTCGTTTCCAGGCGGATCGCGGCTTGGTACTGCTGCCGGGAATGAACGGATCGCCGCTCGATCCGAGCGCGCCCGAGCGCAACGTAACGGCCAAGGCCGGCTTCGACTGCACTAAACCGGTGGGTAAACCGTTTGCCGAACGGCTGGCGATCTCGGACGAAGTGCTCGTGCGCATCGATCCGGTGAAAATTATCGGCGAGAAAAGATGGGAACGGATCCCGGTCGAACCTTGGGGATGAGGAAGAACGGGGGAATGGAGTAATGGAGTACTGGAGTGTTGGGCTCTTGTTTTGACCATTACTCCAATACTCCATTACTCCAACACTCCAATCCGAATACTGGAGCGAAGCATGGCTGATTTTGAATATGTCGCGTGCCCGAAGTGTCATGAGAAGTTTATGGCGGGCGAGGAATTTTTTCGTTTGCCGCAAGCTTACTGTCATTGTCCCTATTGCGGCAATGAATTTCCGGTCGGCGTTGCCGCCGGCGAAGCGACCAAGGCGGCGGATAAACGCGCCGGATCATGACACAGAGAATATCAATCACCTGGTGAGAAGGAGACTAAAGCACAATGAGATACAGCCACGATGACCGAATCGACACTTACAGCAACTGGCAACTGGCGCAGAATATCCCCATCAACCGGGGTTTTTTTATCGGAGACTTAACAAAGGTCGAGGTCGCGCCCTGGGAGCAGAAGGGCGGCCTCGGAGCATTCGTCAATCTCGACGGCGCCGGCGGCACCAATGACGGCTACGTGTGCGAGATACCGCCGGGAAAACAATTAAAAGAGCAAAAGCATCTTTACGAGGAGATGGTCTACGTTCTCGAAGGACATGGGGCGACTTCCATCTGGCAAAAAGACGGCAAGAAGCACACCTTCGAATGGCATCCGGGAAGTCTGTTCGCGATTCCGCTCAACGCTCACTACCAGCACTTCAACGGCCAGGGCCAGGCACCCGCCAGGTATTTTGCCGTGACCAATGCGCCGTTCATGATGAACCTGTTTCACAACCTGGATTTCATCTTTGGCGACGAGTTCACTTTCGCCGACCGTTTTCCGCCCGAGGAAGAGGAATATTTCAGCGGCAAAGGAAAGCTCTGGGGCCGCAAACTGGAAGTCAACTTCGTGCCCAACGTGCGCGATATTCAACTGTATGACTGGAAAGAGCGCGGCGCCGGCGGCAGGAACGTAAACTTCGAACTGGCCGGCAACGTCATGGGCTCGCATATCTCGGAGTTCCCGGTGGGCCGCTACAAGAAAGCCCATCGCCACGGCCCGGGCGCCCACGTCATTATCCTAGGCGGTCAGGGCTATTCGCTGCTTTGGCCCCTCAACGACGGCGAAATGGTTCGTGTCGACTGGCAACCGGGGTGCGTGGTCGTGCCGCCGAACCAATGGTTTCATCAGCATTTCAATTCCGGCGCCGAGCCCGCTCGCTACCTAGCCCTGAGGTGGAATAGTTGGCGCTACCGATTTGTCGCGCTCACCGACGAGAAGCCCATCGAGGTGGACGTGAAGCAAGGTGGAAATCAGATCGAATACGAAGACGAGGATCCAAAAATTCATCAGATCTTCGAGGCGGCCCTGGCGAAAGCCGGCGCGCCTTGCCACATGGGCTCGATGGTTCGCTGGTGTACGCAGAAGGAAAGAGCCAGCGCGTGAAGAAGAAAATTGGAGTAATGGAGTAATGAGTCTGAATTAGCCCCAACACTCCAATACTCAATCACTCCATCATCCCATTCTTAACCATGCACGGTACAATGAAAGCTGCCCGTCTGCACGGCTTCGAGAGCACCCATGGCTCGAGCGAAGTTGTCCGCGTCGACGACGTGCCGATTCCGGATATTGGCGCCGGCGAGGTGCTGATTCGCGTGCTGCGCGCCGGCCTCAATCACGGCGACCTGCACATGCGCGAAGATGCCGTGCAGTACAGCCCGAAGGTGAAGACGGTTCCCGATCTGCCGATGACCATCGGCCATGACGGACTGGGCGAGGTCGTCGAAGTCGGCCCGGATGTCGAGAACGTTCGCGTCGGCGACCGCGTCGTCGTGATCTGTTCGATCACCTGTAGTTTTTGCAAATTCTGCCGGACTGAAAGGCAGCACCTCTGTCAAACCAAGAAGACCATGGGGTTTCTCACCAAGTGGGGCGAAGGACCGGCCTATCTTCGTCGCTACAAAGATGGACTGTGGGCCGAGTATTGCCGCGTGCCCGCCGGCAACCTGGTTCCTCTCCCGCGCGATGCCGACATCAACGAAATGTGCAAAGTCTCGCAGATCAACGTCGGTTACCGCGCCCTCAAACGGGCCCGTCTGCATAGCGGAGAAACCGTCCTGATCAACGGCGCTTCCGGGATCACCGGCATCGGCACCGTGCTATCCGCCTTAGCGATGGGCGCGCCACAAGTCATCGCGGTCGCCCGCAATCCGGTCCGCCTGAGGCGGATCCGCGCCATCGATCCCAAGAGGATCGCAACTATCGCGCTGGCGCGCGGCGAATCGATCACCAACAGAGTGAAAGAACTGACCAACGGCCAAGGCGCCAGCGTGCTCGCGGAATTGGCTCCCGGCGGCATTGAAACAACCATCGAATGCATCAAAAATTTGGAGCCCGGCGGGCGGGTCGCATTGATCGCGCCCAACCCGGAGCCGCTCAATCTGCCGCTGCGCTATCTGATGATTCGCTCCATCGAATTCACCAGCGTCACCGGGCGCTTCGCCATGGACGTCGCGGAATTATTGCAACTCGTGCAGCGCGGCGTCATCGATACCCGCCATATTACGACGCGCTACTTCCCGCTCACTGCTGTCAACGACGCTCTCGACTACATAAAAACACGCGGCGACAACGACCCGCT
>DASYUV010000208.1:0-9057 GCA_036000865.1 Binatia bacterium
CGTGCTGAATCACACGATTCGTGAATTCAATAATGCCGTCCGCAAGGACATCCCGTTCGACGCAACCAAGTTAGACGGCAGATGCACGGAGGGGATCACGCCGAAGAAGTCCCACTGGGCCGATACGATCGACAAACCGCCCTATTGGGCGTACGCCGTCACCGGCGGCATCACGTTCACCTTCGGCGGATTACAGATCAACACCCAAGCGCAGGTACTGAACACCTCCAACAATCCGATCCGAGGCTTGTTTGCGTCCGGCGATATCGTCGGATTATTTTTCCACAACTACCCGTCCTGCACGGGACAAACGCGCAACGTGGTGTTCTCACGGTTGGCTGGGCGAAACGCGGCGGCGATGGGGCTTTAGATCTAGATATGTAGGATGGGTGGAGGCGCGATAACGCGCCGATACCCATCGCCTTGTAATGAGGCCCACATGCTAGTGCGGAAAGACAGCGCTCGGCGAAAGCGACCGGCAGCATTTGTTTGCCTATTCCTGCTGGCGCTGATCAGCTCGAAAGAGAGCGCTGAGGCTCAGGAAGACAAAGCATTTTACGCGGGCAAAGCCATCCAATTGCTCGTCGCTAGTGGTCCCGGCGGAACTACGGATGTCAGCGCGCGTCTCGTCGGTCGTTACTTGGGAAAACATATACCGGGAAACCCGGGCGTCGTCGTGCAAAATATGTCGGGAGGAGGCGGCCTGGTTGCCGCAAATTACCTGTTTAATGTTGCCAAACCGGACGGCCTGACGATAGCGGCGATAAGCCGGGCGAATTACATCGAACAAATGGTCGGCCGGCCCGAGGTCAAGGCCGATTTTCGCAAATTCAATTGGATCGGCAGCTTCAACAAGGCGCCGATGATGGTCGCTTGCCGCTCGGATACGGAATACAAAAGTATTGCCGCGATTCGCGCGGCAAAAACTCCGCCGCGTTTCGGCCAATCCGGCACCGGAAGCATCAGCTACGTGTTCGCCAATTTGATCGAGAGAATTCTCGATCTTAAAATAAGAAACGTCACGGGTTTTCAATCAGGCCGCGAAACCGACTTGGGAATGGAGCGGGGCGAGGTGGATTGCCGGGCCACGTCTGACATCACTGTAATTCGCGCGCCGTGGAACCATTGGGTGAAAGAGAATTACGTTACGTTTGTTGTCCAACAAGGACCGGAAAAGAGCGTTCTTTTGCCGCCGGTTCCCACAGTCGCTGAGCTCGCGCGCCCCGAAGCTAAACCGTATCTCACTTTAATGAACGTCATGCTTGCTTACACTGAATTTGATCGCCCTTTTGCTGCTCCACCGGGCATGCCAAAAGAGCGAGTGCAGATTCTGCGTGATAGTTTCGAACGAATGTTAAAAGACGGCGAGTTTGCTACCGAGGCGAAAAAGCTCCTGGACTGGGACGGCACGACTTATCTGAGCGGCGAGCAGCTGCAAAAAAAGATGATCTCTACAATCACTCAACCTCCGGAGGTCATCAAACGAATAAAGGAAATTCTGGCGGAATCGTAATTTCCTTAAAAGCTGCTGGCAAAGTCATATGATAATCAAGCATTGATCCGTTGCAGCGATCCGAAATTAACAGAGTTCGTGGGTATCTTCACGGATTGTGCTGCTCGGCAACTATGGGACGAGCCCTTTCGGTAAATTCGAAGCACGAAATCCGAAATTCGAAACAAATTCAAATGATCGAAACACAAAAAATCTAAAACAAACCGAGATCAGCTTCCGGGTTTGAGAATTTCTCTAATTTTGAACTTACTGGGTTGCCAGTTTGTTTCGGATTTCGGTATTCGGATTTCGGATTTTCTTTCTCGCGCGATAACATTCTTTGTCACTACGATTTGTTAGAGCTAAATTCTCACCTTCGACAATCCACCAAAAAAGAAGACGTGAATCAAATTTGATACGGGAAGAATCAAATTAACTACACCTCGCATTGTCTTCCCGTGCTTTACGCAGTTCCGATTTCCCGATTTTCACTTTTATCACAGCGTGTTTCGTGCTGACTCCCCTCCCCATACAATTGGCACGGGATGTGCCATATGGTTGCTGAGAAACATAACGCTTTCGAGTTTAGTTTGAAGCCTCAGGTCTTGTGTATGCCCAAGACTAGAAACCTCAGTCCCGAAACTATAAGCGCGCTTGACAGATCACCGTAACGATGCACATACGAGGATGCTTCCGTCCTAGCAAATCGGCCTGACGATTCCGCCGAATGTGTGGCGAGAGCGGACAAAGTGATTCGATAGGCGTGAGTGGTGAGGCCCTTCGACAATTGCTCAGGGCAGGCTTCGGCGTGAGGTGTTTGCGGAGAAAAACGTGAAAAGGAAAATTATTCTCGGTCTACTGACTACTGCTCTACTGTCTATTGTTCCTGCCGCCCAGGCGCAGCAGCCGAATAAAGTTTTCCGAATTGGGTATCTATCGGGGACCGACCCGGCGACTGACTCCCCCCTTGCCGAGGGAATTAGGCTTGCTTTGCGTGAGCTTGGTTACATAGAAGGAAAGAACATCGTCTTCGAGTACCGGCACGCAGGGGGCAAGCGCGATCGGGCCTCGGAGCTTGTGGCCGAGCTGGTGCATCTCAAGGTCGATCTCATCGTGGTATCAGCAGGGGACCCGTGGATCCGGGCGGCCACGAATGCGACCAAGACGATTCCCATCGTTATGATGGGTCAGGGGTCTGATCCTGTTAGGGCAGGCTTCGTTCAAAGCCTTGCCCGTCCCGGCGGCAACGTCACCGGCTTTACGTCCCTTACCAACGAACTAGGCGGTAAGCGGCTGGAGCTGCTCAAAGAAGCGATTCCAAAGCTTGCCCGTGTCGCGGTTCTCTACGGTTCGGGGCTTCCTGGTACTGGAGGTGAGGTGAAAGAGCATCTCCCAGTTGCGGCGCGCGCGCTGGGGTTGACTATGCGGACTTGGGAGCTACGCGCTGTGGAGGATTTCGACAGGGTATTCGCTGCGCTAAACAAGGATCGCCCGGATGGACTCTATGTGCCCGGCGGCGGCTCGCTCATGCGTGCTAACGTAAAGCGGATCACGGAATTTGCGTTATTAAAGGGCCGCTTACCATCGATGTACAGCAGAAAAGAATCCGTAGATGCCGGTGGCCTTATGTCCTACAGCGCGAACCTCGCGGACAGCCACCGGCGGGTCGCCAGCTACGTGGACAGAATCTTGAAGGGCGCCAAGCCTGCCGATCTCCCGGTGGAACAGCCGACGACGTTTGAGTTCGTGATCAATCTCAAGACCGCCAAGCAAATCGGATTGACGATTCCGCCCGACCTGTTAGCGCGGGCGACCAAAATCATTCGGTGAACAAAGCACGCGGCACGGCCAAGAGGCAACAATGAGGCAAAGATGATGGAGACGAAAATTTCTTGGTGCCTACTGGCAATTTTCTTGTTGATACCTGCCTCAATCAGCGGGGCGCAGGAGGAAAAGAAAATCCGTTGGATCGGTTATCTCGCCGGCTCGGGCTCAGCGCCCAATCAAGCATTTGTACAGGGGATGCGGGATCTCGGCTACCTCGAAGGCAAGAACATCGCTTTTGTCTATCGGACGGCGGAGGGGAGACGAGAGCGGTACCCGGATATCACCGCCGAGCTAGTGCGCCTGAAAGTGGACGTCATTGTGACAGATGTCACGAGCGCTGCCACGGCTCTCAAGAAAGCCACCAACACGATCCCTATCGTGATGACAAGCAGCACCGATCCCGTAGGGACCGGACTCGTCGCCAGTCTTGCTCGGCCTGGCGGGAATGTAACGGGGCTAACCAACGTTGGCGGAGAGTTGGGGGGAAAGCTTTTGGAACTGCTCAAAGAGATCACGCCGACCCTCGCTCGTGTGGCTATTCTAGCGACGTATGGGAGCGCATCAGGATCGGATGAGGTCTTTGCAAAAGAGACGCAGGTTCCCGCTCAAGCGATGGGAGTACAGCTTATCCGGGTGAGGCTTCAGGGCCCGGACGACATCGAGGGCGCATTTCGAACGATCACCAAAGAACGCGCTAACGGACTCCTCATGCGTCTCCAGCCATCTATCTTTTCGTCCCATTACAAACGGGTAGCGGAGTTGACAGCGAGTAGTCGTCTACCATCTATCTCTATCAACAAAAGCTGGGTGGATGCCGGAGGCCTCATGTCATACGGCTCAGATCTCAACTTTCAGTACCGCCGCGCCGCCACCTACGTGGATAAAATTCTCAAAGGAACGAAGCCGGCTGATTTACCGATCGAGCGACCGGCGAAGTTTGAGTTCGTGATCAATCTGAAAACCGCAAAGCAAATCGGCGTGACGATCCCGCCGAATGTGCTGGCGAGAGCGGATAAAGTAATCAAATAGCCGTGAGGCGAGATGCGTGAGGGGTGAGGCGTGGGCGAGATCCTTCACATTCGTTCAGGACAAGTTTTGGATTCTAGATTGGAGCCCAAGACATGACTAGGACATTTCCAACGGCAATCCTTTGGTTTCGATCCGACAATCGAAAATCGGCGGGGCTTTCGGTAATTGCTTTCGTGCTCGTGGCGGCTGGGGCTGTGGCTCAGGCGCAGCAGCCAACGAAAATCCCGCGGATTGGGTGGTTAACTGGAGGGTTTCTTTCCTCCACCCCGGCCCGCCAGCAGGCATTCCGGCAAGGCTTGAGTGAACTTGGGTACGTCGAGGGAAAGAATATTTTGATCGAATGGTGCGGCGCGGACAACATACCAGGGCGCAGCAGAGCCCTCGCCGAGGAACTTGTGCGTCTCAAGGTCGACGTCATTGTCACGGCCAGTGAGGGACAAACCCGCACTGCCAAGGAAGCGACTTCGACAATTCCCATTGTCATGGCGAGTTCTGATGATCCGGTTGGCAACGGACTTGTCGCCAGCCTCGCACGACCTGGTGGAAACATCACTGGGTTGTCTCAGCTTTCTCCCGAGTTGAGCGGCAAACGACTGGAAATCCTAAAGGAGGTGCTCCCAAAGCTCTCCCGGCTAGCTGTCTTCGGGACTTCATCCAGCGTGGGTCAGCCGCAGGTGATGAAAGAGATCGAGCGCGCAGCAGCGGCGTTCGGCGTGAAGCTTCAATACCTCGACGTGTTAACTACCAAAGATATCGAACCCGCATTCCGTGAGGCAGTTAAGGGACGGGCTGACGCCGTCCTTGAGATCATAGCGGGCAACATCCGCAGTGCACACCGAAAAGAGCTTGCCGAACTCGCGGTAAAGCACCGGCTCCCGGTGATGCGCGAACGGCCAGAACATGCGGAAGCCGGCGGACTGATGTCCTACGGCGTCAACTTGCCGGACTTGGACCGCCGCGCCGCGACTCACGTTGATAAAATCCTTAAAGGCGCGAAGCCGGCCGAGATACCAGTCGAGCAGGCCACCAAGTTCGAATTCATCATCAATCTGAAAGCCGCCAAGCAGATCGGTCTCACGATTCCGCCGAATGTGCTGGCAAGAGCGGACAGGGTCATAAAATGACATTTTTGAATTCTAAATTTGGAGTGTTGAGTTATGAATCGAAAATCGAAAATCCAAAATCGAAAATGGGCGGGGATTGTCGCTGTCATTGCCACATTCGCGATGTTTGGGGAGGTGGCGATGGCGCAGCAAACGGCGAAAGTTCAGAGGATTGGGTGGCTAACTTCCGGGCTCATTTCCTCCATGCCGGCCCGCCAGCAGGCATTCCGGCAAGGCTTGAGTGAGCTCGGGTACGTGGAGGGAAAAAATATTTTGATCGAATGGCGCGGCGCGGACAACATACGAGAGCGGAGGAGCGCCCTGGCCGAGGAATTTGTGCGTCTCAAAGTCGACGTCATTGTCACGGCTGGATCGGCTTCAACCCGCGCCGCCAAGACAGCAACTTCTACGATTGCCATTGTCATGGCGAGTTCTGATGATCCGGTCGGCACCGGATTCGTCGCCAGCCTTGCACGACCTGGTGGGAATATTACTGGGTTGTCCCAGCTTTCCCCAGAGTTGAACGGCAAACGACTGGAGATTCTGAAGGAGGTGCTCCCTAAACTCTCCCGCGTGGCCGTGTTCGAGACTTCAACCAGCCAGGATTACGCGCAGACGATGAAAGAGATCGATCTTGCCGCAGCGGCGTTCGGCGTGAAGCTTCAACACCTCGACGTGTTAACGACCAAAGACATCGAACCCGCATTCCGTACGGCTGTAAAGGGACGGGCTGACGCGGTGCTTGAGATCATATCGGGCCCCATCCGCAGCGCGTACCTAAAAGAGCTAGCGGAACTCGCGGTTAAAAACCGGTTACCAGTGATGCGCGAACGGCCAGAGCATGTGGAAGCTGGGGGGCTTATGAGCTACGGCGTGAACCTCAACGACTTGGCCCGGCGTGCCGCTACGTATGTCGACAAAATCCTGAAAGGCGCCAAGCCCGCTGATCTCCCGGTCGAGCAGCCGACGAAATTCGAATTCATCATCAATTTGAAAGCCGCCAAGCAAATCGGCCTGACGATTCCGCCGAACGTGCTAGCGAGAGCGGATAAAGTAACCAAATAGCCGTGAGGCGAGAGGCGTGAGGGGTGAGGTGTTCGCGGAGAAAAACGTGAACAGGGAGGAGTGAGGCGAGCGAAAGGTAAACGCGACAGTCAACATTTTTTCAAAGCGGAAAAGTAGCCAGTTCGCCGGAGTTAAAGCAAGAGCATTTTGGTTGGTTCGAGCTTGCGGGTGCGCGGATCGATCGCGTAACCGAGTATTTCGAGGGCCGTGACTCCTAGCAAAGGCGTGTCGGTGGGTTCACCAAATATGGTCGGCACTGTCCGGGCCTTCCCTTCGATGCGGATAAAAACATCGCCCAACGGGCGTCGGATCTCGCTACCGTCGGCAAGATGAAAAGTCTCCTCTGCATATGGGGTGATACCAAGCTGATCGAGAGTGCTCCTTGGAATCACGCTGAAAATGGCGCCTGTATCCGCAATAAGGTCAAGCTTCTGCCAATGAGTTTGGTTGCGTGGGTTGCTAACCTCTACAGTTACTTCTGTTATTCCCATGCGATGGACTCTACCATTACAGGCACTCAGCCTCAACGCGCAGCAAGGCAACCTCGATGGAGCCCTAAATTCGCGCAGTGAGGCGTGAGAAGTGAGTGGTCAGGCGACAGAAGAGAATTTTGGATTTTGGTGGATTTCCGCCAGAGGCGGATCAGCCTCAGGCTGAGCCGATTTTCGGAGAAAACAATTTTAGGAGATTATCGATATCGGCTGATTATCAGAGTTCGATCACGCACACACCGTCGCGAGCATGGATACTGGTGCCGTAGCGCTGAGAAAGCCGCACAACTCGCTCGATGACGCGTTTAGCCACATCCCCTTCCGCGAGCACGGGTCTTCCTCGCTGCGGGCGGGGCCGGCCGAAGCCCTGATCGATCGCATAGATATTTATTTCTTTGAGCTTCCTCGCGTCGAATCTGCAGACGACGAACATGTTCTCCCAATAGGCGGGATCGCTCGGGTGGCCTTTCTTGCCGCCGCTGGTGCGGGCATCCAGGAAGTCGGACGGCGTTGCTTTCAAATCCAAGTCGAAGCGCTCATAGGCGTCGGCGGGAAAGAAGCCGACAGTTTCGTTTTGAAAAATTAAATTGCCGACGCTGTAAAGGATGGGGCGGTCTTTGTAGATTTCAACTCCCAAAGGAAAATGCGGTCCATGGCTAACCAAAATGTCCGCGCCCTCGTCGATGGCTCTGTGGGCGAAGTCAATGACAAAGTCCGCGGGTTCTTCCAACTCCGCACGGGTGCCCGCGGTGAGCAAACTTGCGCCGCCGAACTCGTGGCAGTGGACGCTGACAACCACCCAATCGGCCTGGCGGCGCGCTTCGCGAATCCATCTTAAGTTATCTTGCAGATCGCGTTCGTTGGCTTCGGTGGCGATCGAAAATCCCTCGCCGGCCACATAGCGATTACCGAGCAAGCTCAGTTCCGCTGACTTCGCATCAGGAATTTCCTTGTCGCTGTAGAAATGCTTGCGCGCGCGCTCATTGCTTTTCTCGAAACCAAGCCCGTGGCTAATCCGGTGCAACTGCGCGAAAGCCGCAGCGTCGACGCTGTAAGCGGTTTGAAACCCCAGCGGATTGATTCCGGGGCGGCCGCGTAGGTCGGGTCGTTGCTCGCCGGCCTGATTCCATTGTCTGAAGGTTGCCGTTGTGGCGATTAGAGCTATGCGACCATTTGGGGTGTCGAGATAACCGGGAGCGCGCGCCTCCGCAAGATTTTTTCCCGTGCCGGCGTGAACCAGGCCCGCCTCGTCGAGATGTTTGATATTCGCCAGCACGCCGCCTTCGCCGTAATCAAAGGCATGATTGTTGGCGCAGGAGACCATGTTGATGCCGAACCATTTCAAGTCTTCGAGCAACTTCGGCTCGGTGGTCATGAACGTGCCCTGCGTAATGCCGGGGGTACCTTCGTCCCAGGTGTGCACGGTGCCTTCGAGATTGGCGAAGGCGGCGTCTGCGCCACGCAAAATTTCTCGGAGTGCCAAGAACCGTTCTTCATTGAACGGCGTTAGCTTGCGGGTGAGCATGGTGTCGCCGGCCAATGCGATCGTGAAATTTCCTACTTCAGCTGCGTAAATCATGCAGATCTCCTCGGATGCCCAAGTTATCGTTGCTTAGTATGTCATTCCGAGGCCCTTCGGCTCGCTCAGAATAAACTGCGCCGAGGAATCTCGCTTTGGGTCGAGATCCTTCACTTCGTTCAGGATGACAGCCAGTACATTCCATCTATCTGTTGATTCAAGGTTGAAACGCTTCCCCAACTTCGGTCTCATGTTCACTTCAGTCCCATTACTTTGCGGTACGTCTGAAAATATTCATTGTAACGTGACGCCAATGTCATCGGCAGTGGAACGATCTTGGTTTTTGCCGGCGCTTCTTTGAGGATTGGCGAGCTGACATCCGAACGCGGCGAGAAGTAGCCGGCCGCGGCGATCACTTCCTGGCCCTCGCGTGAAAGCAGGAAATCACTGAGCAGACGTGCAGCGTTGGGATGTGGCGCGTCCTTAACGATGGCGGAACCGAACGTCAGTCCAATAATCGGCTCGGCGCCG